>JACKGE010000001.1 GCA_020632155.1 Candidatus Nomurabacteria bacterium
ATGGATGGCTCATTGCCATATCGCTGAACACTTACATTCTGGAATGATGTTTGACTTTACGGTTGAGTAGAGTGTCGAACTTTAAATCTTGGCGTTACAAAAATACGGCTTTTAAAGCCGTATTTTTGTTTGCTTGATTCGAGCCTTCTCGAGTGCTCGAACTAGCTCTCTAATTGGTGACCCCACGGGGAATCGAACCCCGATTTCAAGAATGAAAACCTTGCGTCCTAACCGTTAGACGATGGGGCCATTAAACTACGTTTAATGGTATCAAACGTGGCCAAAATCATACCAAAAAAACCAAAAAATGCTAGAGTGAGCCAGTCTGGGAGACTGGCGCAAGACCTTGCCTGCTCATTTTCTAAATACGTGGAAGAGAATGTCGACAAGGCGTACAGATTCTGTAAGAATAGCGAATTGGAAGGGTGCCGGAGTGGTCGAACGGGGCGCTCTCGAAAAGCGTTGTGCCCTTTATCGGGTACCGAGGGTTCGAATCCCTCCCCTTCCGCAAATTTTAACTTCCTGTTTTGTGAGGTCGCTACGCGACCGAGCAGAGTGGGATGCAGAACGCAAAAGCTTACAACAAAGGTGAGCTTTCTTTGTTTTTCAAAGAAAAGAAAATCACTGCCGACAAACTTTCAGACAGTGACGTTGGCAAATTGATTGATGTCATTCCTGAAAACATCAAAGAAGAGAAAATTGTTTATCAAGCAGAAGAAAAGATAAACTTTATTAAATTACAGAAAGTCAAAGATGATTTTCGTAAAATTGTTGAGCAGAAAACTGACACTGATAAATTGGAAGAACGATGCCAGACGTTTTTTAAGGAAAATCATTGGATTCTCTCAAATATACTTTCTATGCCTGTGGTACTTCTTGGGGGAAAGGTTCATGTTGGTGGAAAAAATGTTTTTAATAAAGGAGGACGAGTCGCTGACTTTCTTTTCAAAAACAAACTTACCAAAAACGTTTTTATCATAGAAATTAAAACGCCGCTCAAAAAGTTGATTGACACCATCGACCCCTACAGAAAACCCGATGTGTTTAGCATCGGTAAAGAAGTGACTGGTGGTTTGGTGCAAGCACTGGACCAAAAAGACAACTTGCAAAAAGAATTTTACATCCTTTCCAAAGACGGAGGTTTCCAGTCATTCAACCCAAAAGTCGTTTTGATTGTCGGGAATCTCAAGAGTTTGAAGAAAAAACAACTTAAATCGTTCGAGCTGTTCAGGAGTAACGTTAAAGATGTGGAAATAATCACCTACGATGAGCTGTTGAAACGAACTGAACTTATTTTGGGGGAGTTTGTAAATGTAAAAGCTAGTAGCAAAAAGAAGAAGCAGTGATCCGTACTCATGCAGGACTTTCAAGTTATGTGGCTGTGATTTATCGTAAATCGTCTGCAACCCTAACTTTATTCGGTGCATACTCAACTAACCAGCCCCTGTTTATGTACTCTCTTGCAACTCTATCTCCTTTATCGTCACCGTAAATACAGATTGCGTCTTTCCATCTTTGGTGCTGATCAAAATTACAGGTATCATCACTTTCTAAGAACAACCCAATGTCCGTCGTTTTTGGAACGTAAATTTTTGAACTATTTTCCACAATAAAATCAATCACTTCTAAGTTCCCACTTCTAACGGCATAATCAAATGCTGAATCGCCTTTATTGTCTAAAGCATCAATATCTACTCCGAAATCCAGTACAATTTGTGCCTCATTTTTCGATACGTCATTTGATTGAAACCTCATCATGAACATGAGAAGTGTCCGTCCAATCGAATCTCTTGTGTTAGGGTCGACACCTAAATCTTTCAACCAATCTCTAGTTTCTTGTGCATAAGCGTCGCCATATCCCTCACTCCTATAGTTAGGTATTACGCTACCGTTGAACCAGGCTGGTGCTGAAACACCATCTAAGAATCTTGACGCGAACAAGTCATCAACCGTTGGGGTAGTTAGGCACCTTGCTGAAATGATCGCCTTGTCCCATGTGTCTTGTTCAGAACAGAATTTGTTCCATCCCGTCGAACCAACAAAATTTCGATAACATTCGGCTTTTTCACGCCACTTATAATCTGACATTTTTTCACACTGCGTGGAATCATTTGTCTCGATAGCTTTGTTTATAGTGCACTCGTGAAAATTATCAGAGTCTTTTTTGAAATCAGAGCATTTTAGTGCTGAGGTCGAAAGTTCTGAGCCAGAAAGGAGATTGTTTACACACTCATTGCTAGAACCTTCGTAGGAAATTATCTTGCAAAATCTTGGCTCGTTAAAAGTTTTTGCAAGAGTATTGCCTATAGATGTGCTGTAGAAATACCAATTAGAAAACAATGGGACTCCGACTGTAAGGACAATTGCTGCAAAAACTAATATGTAAAGTCTATACTTACCAGTCATGTTTGTTTCTACACCTGGAGAAAACGAAGTAGGTTGAGGAACTTTTTTCGCCGCTCTAACAGCAAAGTAAAGTGCTGTACCATACCAAACTACTAGAACGACCGGCCCAAGTATCATGCCAAAAACGAAGCTCAACGCTCCCATAACAACACCTGCTCCAAATGCTGAAAACAAAAGACCAAATCCAGCAAGAGCTATTTTTCTGATTACAAAACCAATGACTAGAAAGATGCCCAGTGCGAAAAAGAATCGTGATGCTTTACCAAAATTTGGCGACGAATATTTGTTAAAAAGCTTGTGACTAAGAAAGTAAGTAAAAAGTAATGCTAGTAAATAAGGTAGAGTTAGTAGAAGCCCAAAAAATATTTCCATATTTGGAATTATACACAAATAATTGGTTCTTTTTGCTTGTTTATGAACCTTTCTAACGGGAGACCGTCCGCGAAGCGGACGGTACTAGTGCGCGCATGGGAGGGTTAGGGTAAGCACTAACGTAGATGAGCCTCGTGGCTATTTCCGCTAGGAAGCGTCCAGGACTAAAGGACGAGCGCCGTCTCGAACGAAGTAATAGAAGTATGGTAGCGGAAGCGACAAGAAGAAATCGGGGAGCAGAGAGGAGAGGGGTTTCAGTCGGGTGGACTCCGAAGGCACGTTAAACGAAGTCATTTGATGCTGGACGTACTACCTTGTCGGCGACGACCGAACACTTTGTCCGACCTCTGCGAGGAGGAACCCGACGCTGGGGAGAGGATTCCCTCCTCTCCCCAATACTATGTGTTCTGCCTTTTCCACCGCGCCTCAGCGCGGAATGGAAAAGAATAGCAGGACTCCTATGCATCTAGGCGCTCGTAGCCCTAGCGGAAATAGCCCGAGGCGGATGCCGAGGGTTGCCTCCCTTTAGCACTGGACTACCTTAGAAGAATAGGAAATACTACGAGGCACCGAACTGGAGCGAAGCGACCTCCTTTCCACGATTTAATGGAAAGACGCCCAAAAGAAAACCTTTTCCATTTCAAAAAAAATCCCCCCGCAAAAAAGAAAGGAAACGTGCAAAGGATTTTCTGGAGGGCGTACCGCCGAGGTGACGAGGCGGTGAGAGTCGCTTCGTTAGTATCACCACGAGAACGGAGCGTACAAAGAGGTATAAAACTACCACGCGCGCCGCGCGTGCGAAGTTAGGTCTTTGTCCCGAAGAAGGTTCGAGCAAAGGCTAATATCTCACCGCACCCGTTTTAGAAGCCAACCCTTGTGGTTGGTTTTTAAAATGGGAGGATGGGATTCGAAAGACGGAATGGAGCGAAGCGGAATGAGTCAGGGTCGTGAGCGATATATTTTCATTCATGAAAATAATCGACTCCTGACCGAATCCCTCTCCTTCCGCAAAGCATGGGCACCGTTTGGTGCTCTTTTGCTTTGTGGAAGGAGAGAGCAGCTTTTCATTAGAAAAGCGTGGCGTGGATTCGAAGCCGTTGCTTGCTATTTTGAAAAAATAGTGACAACGGGTACTGAAACTGTAAGTTTCGAATCCCTCCCCTTCCGCAAAAAACGAGCCCGCAATTGCTTGCGGGCTCGGGACTCAGGTGAGAGGCTTGATCGCTTGGATATGACCCACGCGATTGCGATCGATTTGAAACTGCTGGCCAATTCGCAATTTAGCCCAGCTCTCGAGCGGGTATTCTCGCTCGATGATTTCGTCTTCGACAGTCTTGAAACGAACGAGGTACTTTTCGTCCTGTTTGGCTACACGTTCGATGTCGCCATCGAGCGTGTACTCCGGCCACTTGGGCCGTTGGTTCGTGTCTCCCGCGCGTTCGACCCTGTCGTGAAGCCATTTGTCGATGTCGTACGTGTAGTACCAGTCATAGACAGGTTCTTCACGATAGACAGGCTGCTGTTCGTACTCGGTACGATCTTGCGTCGTGTAGGTCGGACGCGTGCAGGTTTGGTCCTCGAAAAAACCATTACCCAGATCGCGACTTCCACACGAGTATGTTTCGGAACCGGTTTGCACCTGTTCCGACACTTGACGAGTGACGGTCACGTAACGGTCGAAGACCTCCTCGTAGCGTCTGATACGCCAATCCTCAGCAACCTTTGTGCCGCCGCTTGGAATAGACCAATCAGATTCACGAACAGTCTGATAGCGCTCAATGGAAACGGAACGTTGCCACGAAAAGCTTTCAACCTGCGCTTCTACCGTAAACGTGCTGAAGAACAAACGCCAGACAACGACCACCACGCAGAGCAGTAGAGCCGCCGACAGGGCGACAATCTTCAACTTCCGTACCCGCTCGTCGCGTTGCTTTTTTTGGCGATCGATGAGGTCGACTGGGTTTCGACCAAACAACTGCGGGCCCTTCTTCGTTTGTGTCTGCAGTCGTGTTCGAGTGTCCAGCTTGGCAGCTACGTACAGACCATCGTTTGCACGAGGCGTGACTGAGGTCGCTTCGGCAAGAGTCTGGTCTGGTCCGCTTCTAGCCTGAGCCAGTAGGGCTGAATCAGTGACCGGCGGTGCTTCAGCTGGGAGGTAAAATTTCACCTTACCCCGCTTTTTCCCACAGCCACCTTTCCCATCCAGACCGACACAAACTTTGTGGCGACCCAGATTTTCGGCTTGGCAGTGCAAACACTGCCAACGTCCTTCACGAATAGCCATCTAGGCCTCCTCTGTTTTGGTGTCAGATTTCTAGTTTTAGTTATAGCACATTTTTGTGGTTTGTAAATAACAAAAAACCTCCTTGCCCTAAACCATATTGACTTATTGGGCAAAATATAGCATTATACGGGCGCTTTTGAATCCGGTGTAGAGCTCATTAGCTGCAGATACTTGATTAGTCTCTCGTTTCTCCACTTTACTTTCTGCACGCTTGAAGATACTTCCTGTATCTTCCCTATTAAATTCAATACATGGACACAACCAAATCCCGCGGTGCGCGTAGCGGCCGTCGTCGTACGTTTTCTAGTCATTCCTCACGTCCTCGCAGCCAGAGTTCATCTCGTGGTGGCCGACGTGGCTTTTCACGTGGTCGAGGAAACTCTCGCCCGCGCACTAAGCGCCTGATGCCGACCTTTGATCCGACGCAATTTATAAACAAGAATCCACGTCAGGTGGCTGAAGAGGTATACAAACCAACCCATCAGTTCAAAGATTTTGCTATTGATGGTCGCCTTAAGAAGACCATCGCTGAGATGGGTATTAGCACTCCGTCTCCAATCCAAGATCAAGTCATCCCAAAGATACTAGATGGCCAAGATGTTGTTGGTCTTGCGGAAACCGGAACCGGCAAGACTGCTGCTTTCTTGATTCCACTCATTGAGCACAAGAAAAAGAACTTCAAGGAAATAACTCTTATCCTTACCCCAACCCGTGAGTTGGCCCTTCAAGTACACGCGGAGCTACAAAAACTCACCAAGAGTTTCCGTTTCTACTCTACCGTCTGTGTTGGTGGCACGAGTATCAGTCCACAGATACGTCAGCTGCGTAAACAAAACCAGTTCATTATCGGTACACCGGGGCGCATCAAAGACCTCATTGACCGAGGTGTCGTACAAACCGAGAAGATCACTGCGGTAGTACTCGACGAAGCAGACCGTATGCTCGACATGGGCTTTATTCATGACATGCGAGAGATACTTGGCACCTTGCCAGAGGAACGACATACACTCTTCTTCTCGGCTACTATGGACAGCAAGACTGAATCCCTCGTACACGACTTCATGAAAGACCCCGCCTTTGTGTCGGTAAAGAAGAAAGATGTCACGAATAGTATCGAGCAAGATGTAGTACCGTTTGTGCATACTCATAAATTCGAGACCCTGACCGAGCTCCTTAGTGACGAGTCATTCACCCGCGTTATCATTTTTGGTGCTATGAAGCACAGCGTTGAGAAACTCGGTAAAGAACTGAGTCAACATGGTATTTCGTCTGAGTCTATTCACGGCAATAAGAACCATGGTCAGCGCCAGCGTTCACTGAATCGTTTCAAGAGTGGTCAGGTACGTGTCCTTGTGGCTACTGATGTGGCGGCACGTGGTATCCACGTTGATAACGTCTCACACGTCATCAACTACGATCTCCCGAATACCTTTGAGGATTATGTGCACCGCATTGGCCGCACTGGCCGTGGCAAGGAGCGTGGTAAGGCGCTTACCTTCATTCCAAGTTAAGGATGGTAGAGAAACATCAAAGCGGGCTGACCTTCGGTCAGCCCGCTTTGATTTGTTATACTGCACCCATGCAACACAAAATTACTGACACTGAGCACATCGTAGTACTAGAGAAAGGTGAGGAGGTGATACACACCCTCACACAGTACTGCAAGGATAATGCTATAGAAAATGCCTACTTCCGTGGCATTGGCGCTGTCGACAAACTTGAATGTGGCTATTACGAACTAGGTGAAAAGCAATACCACTTCACAATCTACGACCAGATGCTTGAGGTAGTCAGTATGACTGGCAACGTAATGCTAAAAGACGGTGAGCCATTTGTGCACGTTCACGGTGTCTTTACCGACACCACCAACAATGCCTTTGGCGGGCATATCAAAGAAATGCGTGTTGGCGTTACTCTAGAGATCATCCTCACTCCCCTTACCTCGCACACTGATCGTCAGCTCGACGATGATATTGGCCTCTTTCTTATTAACTGCGGTAAATAATACATACTAACTATGAGATACCTACACACCATGGTGCGCGTACACAACTTAGAAGTTGCTCTAGATTTTTACTGCGGGAAACTCGGTTTTATCGAAACCTACCGCTATGACTCTGAGGCCGGCAAGTACACCAACGTCTTTCTAGCAGCTCCGCAAGATATAGACGCTGCTAAAGAGGCCAAAGCTCCTATCTTAGAACTTACATACAACTGGCCAGACGAAGATGGTGCTGTCGAGAAATACACCGGCGGACGCAACTTTGGCCACCTTGCCTATGAGGTAGATAATATCTACGAAGCCTGTCAGCGACTTATGGACGCCGGCATAACTATAAACCGCCCACCCCGTGATGGTCGGATGGCGTTTATAAAATCACCTGACGGCATTTCTATCGAACTTCTACAAGCTGGTGAAGCCCTACCACAAAGCGAGCCATGGACCTCAATGGAAAATATCGGCGAGTGGTAATTATCACTCTACCGTTACACTCTTAGCAAGGTTGCGTGGTCTATCAACATTCAGTCCTTTAGCTACCCCAACGTGATATGCCAATAACTGGAGCGGTATGGCAGAAATAATGGGCTGCAGCATTTCATGAACCTTGGGCACCAAAATCACATCATCGACCGTCTTTGGCAACAACGTATCACCTTCGGTGCCGATAGCAATAACTGGCGCGCTGCGTGCTTGTACCTCCGAGATATTTGCAAGCATCTTTTCATACACTGCGTCTTGCGGGACTAACGTAACTATCGGAAACTCGGCATCAAGCATAGCGATTGAACCATGTTTTAGTTCACCGCCAGCATACCCCTCAGCATGAAGATAGGAGACTTCTTTTAGTTTAAGTGCACCTTCATAGGCAAGTGGTGCATGGAATGTTCGTCCAATAAACATCATGTTTCGTGTGTGCGCGTACTTCTTTGCTATCTCTGCGATATACGATGAGAGGGCAAGCGTTTTTTGTATACTCTGTGGTAGTTCAGTGAGTGCCTGTATCAACTCTTTGCCATTCTCTGCACTTAACTGTCGTTGACGGCCAAGGAGAATAGCTAGTAGTGCAAAGACCGTTATTTGTGATAAAAACGCTTTGGTCGAGGCTACCGCCACCTCCGGTCCGGCGTGCGTATAGATACCTGCATCAGTCTCACGTGCCACACTTGAACCAACCACATTTACTATTCCCAAGGTCAAAATACCCGCTGCTTTAGCTTTACGAACTGCCGCGAGGGTATCTGCGGTCTCTCCAGATTGGCTAACTGCCAATACTGCTGTGTTGCCAAGATGGTAGTTTCGTTTGTATCGGTACTCACTCGCCAACTCAACCTCGACCGGCAAACCGGCATATTCTTCAAGCAGGTACTTCCCTACCAAACCGGCATAGTACGCAGAGCCACAACCAACGATGGTCAATCGGTCGAGCTTGGAAAAAACCTCAAGATACGGCTCAATGCCGCCCAATTTCACAGTTCCTTCTTCTGCCATCAGACGCCCCCTGATGGCATTTTCTATGACCTCCGGCGCCTCGTGTATCTCTTTGAGCATGAAGTGTGCAAAACCTTGTTTTTGCAGCTGCGCGGCTTCACCAACAATGGTCTCGGTGGCTTTCTGTCTATGTACTCCATCCAAGGTACTGATGTTACAAGCAGAGGCACTAACCACAGCCACCTCTCCGTCCTCAAGGTACAACACTGTTTTAGTATGTGGCAGCAGCGCGGCTGGATCGGACGACACAAAATGTTCTCCCGAGCCGACACCAAGTACAATCGGACTACCCATACGCGCCACTATTAGTTCGTCAGGTCTATCAACATGCATTGCGACCAATCCATAGGTACCACGAACGCGTGCCAATGCCACCACAACAGCTGCCTGCAGCGTATCTGCTCGCTGTCTACCAATGAGTTTAGCGAGTACCTCGGTATCAGTATCGCTATAGAACGTGACGCCGTCGGCCGCCAGTTCCTCCTTTAACTCTTGGTAGTTTTCAATAATGCCGTTATGAACAATCCAAATGGATTCGGTAGCATCATGATGTGGATGTGCGTTTGCTAGTGTAGGAGCGCCATGGGTAGCCCAGCGGGTATGGGCAATACCGGCAACACTGGAGTCATCGACAAGGAGACATTCTTCAAGCGCTGCTATCGGACCAACTGCCTGTATTACGCCGCCGCGCGGCGTAAAGATACCAGCCGAGTCATAGCCGCGATACTCAAGCGTTCGCAGTCCATCAATTAATATCTTCCGTGCTGGTTTGTTCCCTACATACCCAAAGATTCCACACATATAAAAATGACATATAGCTTCTATGCTATATGTCACTTCACTCAGGCAGAAAAAGTTACTCTTGCAGAAAACCGCCAGCCTGATGTTCCCAGAGGCGAGCGTAGGTGCCGCTTTGTTTTGTAAGCTCAGTGTGGGTGCCGTCTTCAACGATCTGACCATTTTCAAGTACGAGAATGCGGTCCATTTCACGCAGCGTTGAGAGACGGTGAGCGATAGCCACCACGGTCTTGCCTTCCATGAGTTCATGAAGGGCTTTTTGGATAAGTACCTCACTTTCTGAATCGAGGGCTGAGGTAGCTTCGTCAAGGACAAGAATTGGGGCATCTTTCAGCATCGCGCGAGCAATTGCTACGCGCTGCTTTTGACCACCAGAGAGCTTAACACCACGCTCACCCACGAGCGTTTCATATCCTTCCGGTAGAGCACTGATGAACTCATGCGCTTGGGCTTTTTTAGCCACCTCAATGATCTCCTCGTCAGTTGCGTCTGGCTTGCCGTAGGCAATATTTTCGCGAATCGTACGGTGAAACAACAGTGGCTCTTGCGGGACCACTGCAATATTCTCTCGGAGGGAGTCCTGTGTCACTTCGGCGATATTCTGCCCGTCGATGGTAATGCTACCGCCGTTGATGTCGTGCTGGCGCAAGAGGAGCGACACGAAGGTGGTCTTGCCCGCTCCCGACGGACCAACCAGACCCACTCGCTGCCCCGCCGGAATGGTGAGGTTGAAGTTGTTAAACACACGATTTTCACCGTACTCAAATGTCACCCCGTTCCAAGAAATAACACCTTCCGCTGACGCTAGCTGACTTGGGTTTGATACATCAGCCACCTCATGTGGAACAATGAGTTCAGACAGTCCTTCTGAGGCTTCTCCG
This sequence comes from Candidatus Nomurabacteria bacterium, assembly GCA_020632155.1. Classification (GTDB taxonomy): domain Bacteria; phylum Patescibacteriota; class Minisyncoccia; order Phycocordibacterales; family UBA918; genus OLB19. The sequence goes on from JACKGE010000001.1 coordinate 10,232, forward strand.
TAGGAGGTTGCTGTATCATTAAACGCTCTACCGATAAAAAGTATCCCCTCAGCCAGACTAAACATTAGCATCATTACCGTAACAAACTGAGCAGTGTCGATTGACCCAGCCACCCATTCATCCACTAAAATCATATACATTACAACCGAAAAAACAGTGAGGATGAGTGTATTAACTACCAGCATATACTCTGTATAGAGCCAACTTTTTGACTGACTATCACGAGTATGTTGTGTAAAGCGATGGATGTTCAAAATTTCTTTTTCCCGTCGACCATATTGACGGGTGGCTGCTACATTACCAAACACATCAACAATCTGTCCTCGGAGTGCTGTTCTACTTTCTGCCAATGACCGCGAAAATCTTTGTTTGCGTGGCACCAAGAAAATGTTAACGACAACCACAGTTGCCACTAGACCAGCAAACACAATGCCGAGGGTCGGGAAAATGCGTACAAAGATTATAAAACTCACAATAAATGCAACAATACGTTCAGTATGGTGCCACATGATGTCAACTACCAGACTTTCCATAGCACCAATGACATTAGTGACCTTACTCAAAAGCGAACCTGCAAAGCGATCAATGAAATAAGTATGGCTATGCAACGTGGTGTACGAAAATAGTTCGTTTGCTGCATTTCTCTGTGCTTCAAGTGCCCAAATTCTTCCAAAAAAACCCGTGATACGCCACAACATGTGAACTCCTAAAATGGCAATCGGGTATAAAACACCAAGTTGAATGACGCGAAGCACATCACCCGCTTCCGCTGCACGAATCAATTCTTGGACAAAGAACACCATCAGTGTTGCCAAAGTTGCGGTGATGAGCACAGTAGAAAAACCAATTATTGCAGACCACTTGGCAGTTCGGCTTACATACCACAAAAACCGCAATGGGGTTCGCGGAATCACACCAGTATATGCCGCCGTGGAGGCGGTTGTTTTATTTGTTTTCTTCGTCATACAAAAAACTACTGAAGAGAGGGCAGTGTGTCTATACTGACGCTAAGCAGAGCTGTTTCTTACATTAGCATAAGAAGAACAATAATTGACATTACTATTTATTTATGCTATTATAAAAATCTGTTCTTCAAGGGAGGCGACCATGGAGATCACCAAACAGGAACTGGAACGTGCCCTTGCACTTGCCCATCAAGAGGCTTGGCGAGGTCCGCATCCAGAAGTCCGAGCGAGGGTTCGGCTGGCGATCAACTCGATTAGCTCCCGATGCGGAAATAAATTCCCCCTTAAGGCTGCTGAGTTGGAGACAGTGCTCAAACAACGCCATAATCGCGGGATTCGGAAGATTCTCGCCGAGACAGATACCGAGGCATTCGCCTTCGCACTCTATACAGCACTCAATTGAGCTGCGGCTCGTCAGGAGGTCCATCATGGACCTCCTGTTTTGTTTTTTGAACACTCTCACGACTTGTCTTTTCAACGTATTCAAACACTTCAGAAAAAGGGACTCTCCCGACTATACTTACAGTACCTGCACGGCTCCAGTTTCCGTCTGTTTTGTGCGTGTCGTTTTCAGTTCTCACTATGTAGATGAATTTTGGCTCTTTCTTCTTAAATAAGTGCCTATACTTGGTACTATAATATGCCATGGGCATATCATTGTCTCGGTGATCTTGTTCAGTTGCCTTAACATCCCAACGACCTGACTCGTCCGGCTTGATGTCATATGGTGACGTATGGTACCCAATGCCAAAACCATATTTCTTACTTAACAAAACTAAACTTTGCATTAGTTCTGCAGGTGTAGAGTGGCCAGTTTCAAGTGCTAATTCAAAATCTCTGAATTTCTTCTCACGGAGCTCATGCGGAATAGACAAGGCTGCGTAGATATCTTCATCATTTTCACATTCTGCCAAAACCGCTCTCATCTCATCTGTTGCCTCTGGACCAACATAATCTTCGAGCTCACCAAAAAAGTCCTCGATCAATTGCTGCTTCATGTACTCGTCAAACAATCGGTCTTTGAGAGCCTCGAATTGCTCTTTATTGATACCTGACTGCTCGACATTTCGGTTAACGACATCAAGTGATTGAAACTGTTCCATTTTTAAATTTTAACATCTTTAATACATTCTCAGTAATAGACCCAAACATGACGTTAATATGACAATATGCTACTATTGGCGACATTCAAATGTCCGGTTAGCTCAGCTGGTAGAGCGCTACATTGACATTGTAGAGGTCACAAGTTCAAGTCTTGTACCGGACACAGCTGTAAAAATAATGGGCCCAGTGGTACACTGGGCCCATTATTTTTAGAAAGCAAACTGCTTTGCTTTCGTACAGCTGTGTCAGGCGGAGATATGTTTTGTTTCCCCACCAGAAACAAAACAATCGAGCCGGGGCAGCAAGTACTTAGGAGCAAAGCGAGTTAGTAACTTGCGCCACCATGGAACCACTTAAAGACATCATTATCATCTACCACGACCAGTGTCGGGATGGATTCGGGAGCGCCTACGCCGCTTGGAAGAAGTTTGGTTATGACGCTAGCTATATACCACGAAAGCGTGATGATAAAGTACCAGAAGGATTGGAAGGAAAAGAAATATACATTCTAGATTACAGCTATAGCAAGGACATCCTCAATCAGTTGGTCGCGACCAACAAGAAAGTGACGGTGATCGACCATCACGAGAGCGCCAAAGAAGCGGTGGCTTCATTCCCAGAGAATGTTTTTGACCTCGCTCACTCAGGAGCAGTGCTTTCTTGGCAATATTTCCATCCAGATATTGAAGTGCCAAAACTCCTCCTCTATATAGAGGATCACGACCTTTGGAATAACGCTCTGCCCCACAACCGTGAGTTTGGTGCTGCTCTTGGTGAATACACGCAGGATTTTGAGACGTGGGATCAGCTTAATGAGAACTTCAAAGACAAGGAACGTTTTGATAGCTTCATCAGGCACGGTGCCGTCATTGCTGGCTTTGAAGATAAGCTGGTCGACAACCTACTCCGATTCCGCGAAAAAGTAGCATTTGAGGGTCACGAACTCTATGCCGTTAATGCCTCACGTATCTATCGCTCTATCCTCGGCAACAAATTGTCAGAGCTGAATGAGACCGAAGGCCGCGCGCCACTCGCTATTGTCTACTACCGCTATAACGGTGCAATACATTGCTCACTTCGCAGCAAAGGCGCTATGAACGTGCGCGAACTGGCAGAGAAATACGGTGGCGGTGGTCACGACAACGCCGCCAGTATCCGCGTCGAATCATGGAACGACCTGCCGTTTACATTTCTCTAAGCCTACCGTAGAGTAGCGAGATGAAAATCCTCTCAATTGAGACTTCATGTGACGAAACGGCGGTGAGCGTGGTAGAAGCACTCGGTGATTTTCCTAACGCCAAGTACGAGGTGCTCGGTAACGCTCTCTTTTCACAGATCGAAACTCATCGCCAGTACGGGGGTGTCTTCCCGATGATGGCTAAGCGTGAGCACGCTGTCACGCTAGTACCGATGCTTGAGGAAGCGCTGGCGGAAGCAAAGCTCATCGAAAAACAGGATGTGGCTGTAAATTCAGCTTTGCGCGAAGAAGTATCAACTATACTCGAACGCGAACCTAGTCTCTCAGACCAGCTACTGACCTACTGTGATACCCACACTATTCCTGACATTGGCCTCATTGCGGTTACGAGTGGCCCAGGGCTTGAGCCGGCACTTTGGGTAGGGGTGAACTTTGCGAAAGCTTTAGCAAAAATATGGAATGTGCCGGTAGTGGCCACCAATCACATGGAGGGGCATGTGCTCGCATCTGTATTTGATAGTACTCGCCTAGCGGAACTATCATTCCCTGCCATAGCACTCCTTGTCTCCGGCGGACACACTGAATTTGTCTTACTCCGTGATTGGCAGACGTATGAAAAGATTGGCCAAACTCGTGACGATGCCGTTGGTGAGGCCTTTGATAAAGTGGCGCGCCTTCTTGGCCTGCCGTACCCCGGTGGGCCAGAGATCAGTCGCCGCGCGGGCGAAGCCCGCGCGGCTGGCCTCCCTGAGTTTGCCAAGCTCCCCCGCCCTATGCTTGACTCCGGCGACCTTGATATGTCATTCTCTGGTCTTAAAACAGCTGTACGCTACGCTGTAGCGGACAAAAACCTTAGTGAAGAAGAGGTGGCAGCTGTAGCTCGTGACTTTGAGGACGCTGCGGTGGGTGTACTACTTAAAAAGACCGCTACGGCCATTGAGCAGTACGGGGCACAATCATTCATTCTCGGTGGTGGTGTCTCAGCCAACCGTTACCTACGTGAACAATTAACTGCACTCTGTCAGAAGGAGTATCAGGACGTTGACCTCTACCTGCCCGACCCTAAGCTCTCAACCGACAACAGTATTATGATTGCCTTGGCTGGTCACGCACACGCAACACAAGCACTAAAACCAGACGAAGCAGTCACATCAATTCGCGCAACTGGAAACTGGTCCCTGTAGCATGTTATAATGACTGTGTTCCTTTAAAAGGAATATTTATTGGAATCATAACTATCATTGTTGTGAAAGCCATTTTGAATATTCCCAGCGTCTAATAATTCCCTACCTGATCTGGGAACATGGCCCAAGTAAAAACATGTTTAAACATCAGGCGGAATTACCTAAAGCGAAAGGGACCTCATGAGTTCACCAATATTGAACTAAGAGCGGGATTGCTTCGAAAAAGTAGTATTCCAGTGCTATCTCCAAACCTTTTTAAACTATGTTTATACGAGACGGAGCGTTGTAAGTTAGATATTGAATTTTGGGGAAACACGCTGGCTGGAACCAGTGTGTTTTTAGTTTATTTTAGCTTTGTTCCATGCTACTATCGCTCTACTATGAAGGAGAAGCAGACTGGCATTCCAGAGGTATTTTTAAAGCCGTATAACCCCGCTGAGCACGAGGACAAGCTCTACCAGATGTGGGAGGAGTCCGGCTTCTTTAATCCTGATGTATGTGTGGAAAAAGGTGTCACTGCCGCTGATGCGGAGCCGTTCTCTATTGTTTTGCCGCCACCCAATGTAACCGGCACCCTCCATATGGGCCACGCCTCGATGCTCGCCATCGAAGACATTCTCGTCCGCTACAACCGCATGCAAGGCAAGCGTACCCTTTGGCTCCCTGGTACCGACTCTGCCGCAGTGGCCACTCAAGAAAAGGTTGAAAAAGAACTCTATAAAAAAGAGAAGTTAACGCGCTATGACCTTGGGCGCGAAGCTCTCATTGAGCGTATCATCGCGTTTTCTGAGGAAAGTAAGAGCACCATCATTGGTCAGACCAAGAAAATGGGCTCGAGTCTTGACTGGTCACGCTATGCCTACACCCTCGACGACGAGCGGTACCACGCGGTCATGACTGCCTTTGTACGGATGTACGAAGCTGGTCTTATCTATCGCGGTGCGCGCATTGTGAACTGGGACCCAAAGATGCAAACCACCATTTCTGATGACGAGATAGATTACGTCGAGCAAACAGACCCGTTTTACTACTTTAAATATGGCCCATTTACTATTGGTACCGTGCGTCCAGAGACCAAGTTTGGTGACAAGTACGTGGTCATGCATCCTGACGACGACCGCTATAAAGAATACGAACACGGACAGACCATTGAGGTGGAATGGATAAACGGACCGATTACCGCCACTATAATCAAAGATGAAGCAGCGGACCCTGAAATGGGTACCGGTGTTATGACCATTACCCCGTGGCACTCAGCGGTTGACTTTGAAATTGCGCAGCGTCATGGCCTTTCACAAGAGCAGATCATTGATGAGCGTGGCATTTTACTACCAATTGCCGGTGAATTTGCTGGGCAACACATTAAAAAGGCTCGTGCTGCCATTGTAGAGAAAATGCAGGCCAAAGGTCTTGTAGAAAAAGTTGATGAGAAATACGTACACAACGTCGCTACCAACAGCCGTGGTGGAGGAATGATTGAACCACAAATAAAAGAACAGTGGTTTGTCGATGTAAACAAAGAGTTCACTATGGGACCATCTGAAGTTCCTGGTGTACATGAAGGAGACAGTGTGTCCCTCAAACAGCTGATGCAAAAAGCTGTATCCGGAGGGGGAACAACCATCTTCCCCGACCGTTTTAATAAGACGTATTATCATTGGATTGATAACCTCCGCGATTGGTGTATCTCACGTCAGATATGGTACGGACATCGTATTCCGGTGTGGTATAAGGACGGCGAAATGAAGGTGCAGATAGAAAGCCCCGGTGATGGTTGGGAGCAAGACCCAGACACGCTTGATACGTGGTTTTCTTCTGGGCTCTGGACCTTCTCAACTCTTGGCTGGCCAAACGAGACTACTGACCTTAAAACCTACCACCCGACCACCGTCCTTGAGACCGGCTACGACATCATCTTCTTCTGGGTAGCACGTATGATCCTTATGAGTACGTTCCTTGTCGGCCAAGTACCATTTAAAAACGTCTACTTGCATGGCCTCGTGCGTGACGAAAAAGGTAAGAAAATGAGCAAGTCACTCGGTAACATCATCGACCCACTAGATATGATCGAGAAGTTTGGAGCTGATGCTACTCGCCTTTCACTTATTGTTGGCGCTGCTCCTGGTAATGACATGCCACTCTCTGAAGACAAAGTCCGCGCGTACAAAAAGTTTGCCAACAAACTCTGGAACATCAGCCGCTTTACCCTCGACAATATTCTTGATGCAGACTTTACTGCAGAGGCAACCTTCTCTGAGCGCGACCAAGAGATACTACAAACCCTAAGTGACACCGTGACTGAAGTAAGTAGTGACATTGAGAAGTTCAACCTCTACCTAGCGGCTGAGAAAGCCTATCACTACGTATGGCACGATCTGGCTGATAAAGTCCTTGAGGAATCCAAGCCAATTCTAAATGGAGAAGATGCCGCCGCTCGCTACGCTCGGCAATATGTGCTTAAGGAGTGTCTCGTCACTTCCCTTAAACTTCTCCACCCGTTTATGCCGTATGTAACCGAAGCGATTTGGCAAGAACTCCCGACTGAACTCAAAGACCAAGAAATGATCATGGTTGCAGCTTGGCCAAAACAAGACTAAGAGAAAGCCCCAGAAACAAAGTTTCTGGGGCTTTCTAAGTGCTACAATACCCCTATGGACGTGAACTCCACCAGTTTCGCCATTGCCTTCCTCGGTGGCCTTGTGCCAGCCCTGTTTTGGTTGTGGTTTTGGCTTCGTGAGGACAAAGAACGGCCTGAACCGTATTCGCTTATCGCCTTGGCTTTTATTTCTGGTATGTTGGTGGTGCCGATTGCCCTTCCCTTGCAAAAATGGGCGCTTGAGATGTATACCGACCAGTACCTTATCCTTATTTGGGTCATTATCGAAGAAGTGCTCAAGTACGCCGTAGCCCTGCTAATTATTCTCTGGCATAAAGCGGTCGATGAGCCAATCGACCTCATCATCTACATGATCACCATCGCCCTTGGCTTTTCGGCGCTTGAAAACGGCCTCTTTATGTTCAACCCCCTCATTGCCGGCGACGTAGCAAACTCCGTTATAACCGGATTTTTCCGCTTCTTAGGCGCTACGCTACTCCACGTACTGGCGTCCGGTACTGTTGGGGCCTTTTTGGCCCTTACGTTTTACAAACACAATTTCCTCAAACTCCTTTCTGGCACCATTGGGTTGTTCATTGCCATTGTGTTGCACGCACTTTTTAACTTTTTTATAATGGATGCAAGTGGAGAGACCATTTTGGGCGTCTTTCTGTTTGTATGGATGGGCATTATTGTGCTCTTCATCGTCTTTGAAAAGGTCAAATTAATCGAAGCAAGTCACCTCTCTGGTCGCAGCACCAAAGGTAACTCGCAACAATCATAATCATCATGAAAAAACCCTCATTTCTCGAACGCCTGACTGGCACCGCCAACATGGACGAGTACGACGAAGTACTTGATGCTGATTTCAATGAAGAAGGTGCGTCTGAGCAGGCTGACGACGAGTACGAGGAGGAGTCCGAATGGCACGGCCAAGAGGAGCATGATGAGGGACAGGAGGGTGAGTTGCCGGTAGATATGTACCAGACTGGTGATAGTATCGTTATTCGTGCTCTGGTGGCGGGTGTATCTCCTGACGATCTTGATATTGATATTACCCGTGACATGGTCAATATCCGTGGCCGCCGCGAAGAAGTACGCGAAGCGGCAGACGAAGACTACTACCATCGCGAACTCTTTTGGGGTAGCTTCTCACGTACTATTCTTCTTCCAGAAGAAGTCCTTATTGATGAAGCAGACGCGCAGGAAAAACACGGCCTCCTAGAAATAGTTTTGCCAAAGGTTGATAAAGAACGTAGTACGCGGCTTAAAGTCAAAGCTCACGTTCATAAATAAGAGAATCGCCGGCCCAGAAGGCCGGCGGTTTTCAGCACTACAGATTGATAACAAGGTCAGGAATGACCAGCTCGCTATCAATTTGTTTTTGTGCGCAGTGAGTGAACTCAACGCGAAGGACATTTCCTTCTCGACTGGTCCATGTGCGGTAGTCAGAATCTTTGACTACTTTCCAGATAGCATCGCGTATATATTGCAGCGACGAATCTGGCTTACCGAAGTCACTGATAGCCGCAATAATGGCAGCTTTGATGACTTCAAGCGTCGGTTCTACATTCATGCTCATTCTCCTCTTTCGCATGTACTTCTGGGCCTCGGAATTAAAAACTCCGCCCCAGGAGGCGGAATTCCGTATTTAGTTTAGAGTCACCAGACAAAATACCACCTTCTACTGCGGAGAATCAGTGGCGGAGGAACAGAAGCTGCTCCATGTCATGATTGTCTTGGTGGTCTTCATGGTGTTTCCATTATAGCGCCAAGGTTCATTCTGTCCAGACAAGCTGTGGACATTGAAAAAACTTGAAAAAAGGTTAAAATGGGCCGCACTTGCTTGGGTAGCTCAGTTGGTAGAGCGCTCGCCTGAAGAGCGATAGGTCGGCGGTTCGAGCCCGCCCCCAAGCACAAAGAAAGAACCGTCCTGCTTTTGCGGGGCAAAATAAAATACCCGCTATTTGCCCAAACATAAAGAAAAACCTGCAGCCATGGCTGCAGGTTTTTCTTTACTCACCTTTATGTTGGCGCAAAGTCTCGTTGAATTGCTTAAAACCAGGAATCTCCTGAATACCGGCAGAGAAGGTTTCGTACGAAGAACCAAGAGCAGCAAAATAAGGCTCTAGGACGTAGAAGTAAAGCGCAAACGGCAAACCAATAAGAGCCGCGTACCAAACAACACGAAGCCACATACCCCAGACATTCTGTCGGTATATTTTTCTGAGTAGCTTATTATTTTGCTCAATCAATTTAGCATTTTCCGCAATTGCCTCTTTCAGTTGCTTATTTTCCGTATTTTCCATACGAGGCAATTATACCACTCACCAAGGTAAATTATGATACAGTAGTGCGCACACTGCCCTGGTAGTTCAATGGATAGAACAGCGCACTCCTAACGCGCCGATCTAAGTTCGATTCTTAGTCAGGGCACAAGTTCCCACTTGATTCAAGAGCGCTCCGTCCGCGGGATTGAAACAGTTTGGGAAACTGTTTCAAATGGGTTCGATTCCTGGTGAGGGCACAAAACGTAAAAGAAAACAGTCCGCAGGGACTGTTTTCTAGTTTTGTGAGCCGGAGACATATTTTTCTCGCCTTTCCTAGCGAGAAAAAATCGAGGCCGGGGAGGAAGTGCTTAGTATAAATATTCACAAGGTGAATATTTTACTTAGCAACTTGACCCCAAAAAGTTTAAAAACACCCGCCTATCAGGCGAGTGTTTTGCTCTGACTACATCCCTAAAAGTTCTTTGACCTTACCCTCATCAAAACCAACCACCACATCATCACCGATGCGAATGACCGGTACGCCCATCTGGCCTGTCATATCAATCATCTCTTGGCGTTTTTCAAGATCAGCAGAAACATCATTATCAGTAAAAGCGACGTTGTTAGCACTAAAGAAATCTTTGGCGGCATGACAAAAATGACATGTCGGGGTGCTATAAATGGTTACTGTTTTATCCATATTCACCGATTATACCACGGAAATAATCGCTGCCAAAAAGACCGTTCATTTTGTTCCTCAACCTCCATGCTGTCAGTGACCGAATCGTCTGTGTGATCGCCGACCAGCACCACCACTTGCTCTCCCTCGCGAGCCACATCAAAGTGTTTGCGTATCTCAGCTTCAACACCCTGATCGTTACTTAAGTACTCAACTTGTTGCTCAAGTGATTGCTGACGCTCCGTCAGGCGTTGTAGTTCTGCCTCTGCTGCTTCGCGACGGTCTGCCATTTCACGCTCAACCCGCAGACGTTCAATCACACTAAAACCAAGTAAAATAGCCAAAAGTGAAAGTATGGCCACTGAAATACGTATCAGGATAAGTGAGCGCTTCTTTTGTTTCGCATGCAGGAATGACATGTGGTACCATTGTAGCACTTAAGCCGTAATCACCCTTATTCTATGAGTTTTCTCTATCACAAACACACCAAAACAGCCATTAAGTGGGTCTGGGCCATCATTGCGGTCCTCATCGTGGTCAGTATGGTACTTACCTACTCTGGCGGCCTCGGTCTCTTCTAAAAACAACGCCCCTTATAGGGGCGTTGTTTTTCCTCTTACAGAGGCTGTATACCTTTTGGCTATCTCTGTCGTACACTCCAGAGACATCACAAAAGCTCATCAAAGATGACGTTTAGTCATCTTTGATCATGCGCATGAATACATCAGGCGGAATGTGAACGTTCCCCACACCGCGTTGCAACATTTTTTGTTTACCCTTTTTCTGTTTTTCAAGAAGCTTCTTTTTGCGGGTAATATCTCCACCGTAGAGCTTGGCAGTCACGTCTTTGCGCATCGCTGAGAGTTTCTTGGTGGCAATTACCTTTCCCATGGTCTTGGCCTGCAGTTTGGTGACAAACTGCTGTCGCGGCATGACGTTATACAGTTTTTCAACCACTGCTTTTGCTTCAAGCTCAACCCGCGCTGCCCCGACTACCCGCGAAAAGGCTGGTACGAGCTCCTCTGCAACCAATACATCAAGACGCGCCACACTGGCTGGCCGCATTTCCGCAATTTCATACGAGAGCGAGGCATACCCACTAGTTGCGTTCTTGAGTTTATCGAAAAAACCACGCATCAGTTCCCGAAGGGGCATTTCAACCGACAGAAATGTACGACCGTCACCAAACACCTCAGTCTCGATGACGTTAGCCTCATGTTCATAGAGTAGTGTCATAACATTACCCATAAAGTCCCCCGGCAGGATTATTTGTCCGAGCACCCATGGCTCTCGCACCGTAACGTGCGCACCATGATCAGGAAACCGCGACGCGGCATAAATATGCTCTACCTTCCCTTCTGACCACGTAATCTCATAGGAAATGGAAGGGCTGGTGATGATAATCTCCATATTAAACTCGCGACGCAAACGCTCAGTGATAATTTCCATATGGAGCATACCAAGGAAGCCACACCGAAAACCGCGCCCAAGGACCCCAGATGATTCCTCTTCGTATGAAAGTGACGAATCAGATAGTTTAAGGCGATCAAGCGCTTGGCGAAGCATTGTAAAATCATCTTGGCTTTCAGGAAAGATACTGGCCCACACCACTGGGCTGGCTTCTTGATACCCAGGAAGAGCCGGTCCAGGGTCCTTAGCACTGGTGAGGGTGTCACCCACAAACGCCACCCCCGGCTCTTTAATACCGGTCACAATATAACCGATTTCACCAGCCTCAAGGCTATCTGTTGGTCGCTCTTCCGGCGCCAAAATACCTACTTCAAGCGCTTGAAAATTACGACCACTAATAGCAAAGGTTAAATTGTCACCTTTTTTGACCATACCATCAAAGACACGTTGGTAGACAATGATGCCGCGGTGATTGGAATACTCGAAGTCAAAGATGAGTCCACGATACGTATCAAGAGCGGAATCAGCTGGTGGTGGTATGCGTTCAATGATTGCATCAAGCACATCAGTCACCCCCTCGCCAGTCTTGCCGGACGTTCGCAAAATATCAGCCGTGCTGCAATCAATGAGACGTGCGATATCTTCCCCGATCTCGTCAATACGTGCATGCGGAACATCAACCTTTGTCAGAACAGGAACAATCGTCAGTCCAAGGTCTTTAGCCATTTGGAGTACGCTGAGTGTTTGCGCTTGCACACCTTGGGTGCTATCGACCAAAAGGAGTACCCCTTCGACCGCATTGAGCGCCCGCGAGACTTCGTATGAAAAATCAATGTGCCCGGGGGTATCGATAAGATTCAAAATGTATTCCTCGCCTTTGTACTGATAGGCCATACGGGCTGGCTGCATCTTGATGGTAATGCCTCGTTCACGCTCAAGATCCATGGAGTCGAGCACCTGGGCTTTCATTTTGCGTGCCTCAACCGTCTTAGTCACCTCAAGCATGCGGTCAGCCAACGTAGATTTGCCGTGGTCGATATGCGCAATAATACTGAAATTTCGTATCTTACTCATGTAAAGTGCCACTAGCCTACCGTAAAGTCAGCCAAAATACTACTAGAGGACTTCCTCTTGCGGGGCAAGGACATCGGTCTTCAGAAGCCGACGTTGGAATGAGGTGTATATCTCATGCAGTTCCGGTGAGCGTAATCCAGCGTATGCGAGTACTACCCCAACGATACCAATGACACCAGCAAGAAAGCCCTGCAAAAAGATACCGATGAATGTCTCAGTGTTGAGTCCTTCAACCAAAAAGTTAAGTGCGGCGTAGGCGGAAATACCACCAAGTGAAGCGGCGGCAAAAGCCCTGATAAGTTGCCGCCATAATGATGAAAAACGATTTTGGTAGGTTCGACAAAGCGCCAAGACAAGTACAGCCGACTGCACAACAGTTGCCAAGGCGTACCCAAACGCAACAGCAAGCACCTCGCTACCAGCAACATCAGACAAGCGCATAAAGGCACTGACGACATACTGTGTGGTTGGATGTGCTACATACAGGGTATAAAACGTAAGCGCACTGCCAAGAGCTAACAAACTACCCACAAAGGTAATAAGAAGTGGGCTGCGCGTATGACCGCCAGCGTAGAACGCTCGGATCATAAGCAGATTGACCGCTTGCGCTACAAGGGCCAAGGAAAGTACCGCCAATACCGCAGCAGTAAGACGGGTATCAGACCAATCAAAAGCACCACTACCGAGCACTACACGTACGATCTGGGCGCGGAGCACAATGATAAGCGCCGCCGCCGGCAGTGACCAAAAAATGATATGACGTAGCGCCGTTTCAATATGAAACCAGAAGGCCTTATGATCTTTACCGGCATAGAGCTCTGCCAACATTGGAAAGGCAGCTACCGAATAACTAACACCAATGACCGCAAGCGGCACCGACTGTAGGTTATACGCAAACTGAAAGACAGACACCGAACCGACGGTCATAGCACTGGCAAACCCGATAAGCAAGAGGAGTACGATCTGATTGAGCGAGAGTGTAAGTGCCCGCGGGAGTGATAGCATGAGCACACTGCGTAACCGTGAGAGGTCAACCTTTCGTACCAGCGAAAAGCGTAGCTCACTCTTTTGTACCAACGGCAGCTGTATAAGCATATGGCCAAGAGCACCAAGTACTACACCCCCAGCAAGACCTGACAGACCAAACCATGGGTACAATGCCACCACCCCAAAAATAATACCGAGATTGTAGATAAGCGGACTAATGGCATAGAGCACAAATCGATGCCCTAATTGGGTCACAACTCCAAACAAACTAGAAATACCAAGAAAGAGTGGTTGCAGGAGCAAAATACGAGACAACATCACTAAACTTTCTGTATCGGCAATACCTGGGAAAAGATGCGGTACGATAATCGGAGCCAACAGAAATACAAGCACTGCAACAAAAATGTAAACAAGCAAAAAGGCAGAGAATACTTGCGAGAGCAGCCGACGAGCCTCCGCATCTCCCCCTGCTTCACGCGCCTTCGCCACAAACGGAATGAGTACGTACACAGAAAGTGTGGACGCCAGCAGTACGTAGAGTAGGTCCGGTACGCGAAAGGCGGCGTAATAGACATCAAGCTCTGCTCCGGCACCAAACTGGTGCGCTAAGAGACGGTCACGAAGGAGTGCCAGAAGCTGCGAGCCGAAAGCAAATAGCCCAAGCACGTACGCGGCCTGATGAAGGCCGCGTACTTCTTTGTAAACCACTTTGAGCATCTGCCGCACCATATCAGCCGTTGTCGCCTGTTAGTTGTTTTCAGTGCTAGTAGCTGTTGTTTCCTCCGCCTCATTACTTACCGCATTCACGGTTGAAACAAGCGGTGTATCAGGAGCCTCAGTTGTTGATACCTGACCTGACTCAGAAACACTGACCGGTTCTCCTTCAGTAACTGCTTCCGTGCTGTTTTCAGTTTGTAGCGTGATCGTGCCTGTCGTCTCAAGTTCATTTAACAACCCTACCACAAGCTCATTACCCGGATTGAGTTCAAGGACACGCTGCAATTGTGTAGTAGCGTCCGCCGAACGACCAAGCTGAGCGTACGTGAGTGCCAAATAGAAACGCGCATTTGAGAAATCAGGACTCAAAGCGATCGCCGCCTCAAAGGCGCGCGCGGCATTTTCTTGGTCACCATTTGCTTGATAGAGTACCCCCAATTGATACCGACGAGCTGGATTATTTGGCTCAAGTGAGACCACAGCAGCAGTGCGAGCAATGGCATCTTCAACGTTACCGTCATTGATATCCAATTGACTGAGGAACAATAGCGCATCGACGTAATTTGGCTTAAGAGCGATTGCCTCGTTAGCGGAGCTTCGTGCTGACGCAAGATCATTGTGGCGAGCAGCGGCACGAGCAAGCAGTAATTTGTTAAGAGGATTTAATGGATCATAGGTAGCAGCGGTAGCAAAGGCTTCTTCGGCTCGCTCATATGCACCCTCAACACCGGCCAAGGTCATGACACTATAGAGCTCACCGAGTACTTGCCAGTTCTGCGGTTCAGTCGGATCAGCACCAGTGGCCGCCCCAGCAGCATTAACACCATCGGCAGCGGCCTGTTGAAAGAGTGCTGCTGTCTCATCTGTAACTTCGCCGGCTACGAGTACATTAAGTTGCGAGAGGTCATACGTGGCAATCTGACGCGCATAGGTATCATTTCGAGACAAATTATACGAGCTGGCAATTGAGGTCAAAAGGTCACTCAGTTGGTCCCCCGGCTCAACCTCAGCGATTGATCGATTGAAATTGTATAGTGAGAGATAGTGCTGACCGGTGTAGTAGAGGGTTCCAATAGTGCTAAAGATAACTACCATAGAGACGGCTACCAGCACCAATCCGAAACTGCGATTGTTAAAGACAGAAAAAGTAAACTCTCGTCCCGGTACCATGGTCATGTACGCGGCTATGTAGACAGCCGTAAAGCCTGAAGCAAGCACTAGTGTAGCTGCCGAAGGCACATATACAATTGCCATACCCCAAAGAAACACTGCTCCCACCCAAGATGAAATGAGAACAAACCGCCACACACGGTCGTGACTGTCTGCGCGCACAAAAGCTTTGAAGCCAGTGCCAATAAGAAGTAGTAGGAACGCAACCCAAGTTACAAAGCCAAGTACACCAGTAGTAATGAGCTTGGTCGTAATAAATCCGTTACCAGCTTCAAAGTTTGTATTCCAGAAGACGGTCTGATTAAGTGCAGGGTCCTTATACAGGCGCCATGCATCAATGAACTTATTCGGCCCAACACCGAGTACTGGGTGCTCACTCATGACCGATCGAGCAATACCGAACGTTGCTTCAAGTGATGGTCGTACTTCAATGTAGCTAGTGTCGGTCAAGTTTGAAATATATCCACCCACAGTTGAACCGCTAACCACAAACAGTGCTGAGACAATAAAGACCACGGTCGAAAGTATGATCGATAGAACAGCCCCGCTTCCTGAATCATCAAGACTCATTTGTCCACCAGTGAAACGGTTTTTGGTCAGACTGTACATAAGTACGATCAAACTGACGACACCAAGCACAAACCAGACCAAAACAAAATTAACTACCGCCAGTACAACGAGCGCCAGTAACGAAGCGATTGTAAGGACTACACGCGACAAAGTAGTGAGTGGGAGTTGCTCAATAGCAACCATGGCCACTAAGAGTACCGTACCAAAGAGGAGTGCCAAATCATTCCAACCACCGAGTGGAGAAGACGTAGCGCTGGTGAACAACTCACCACTTAAGAAATCAGCCCCGAAAAATAGTCGCAGGACGTGGTAGAGACCGAGTGCAATAGCGGAGAACGCAAACAAAACAAAGAAACGTAGAACCGCCACCTTAGCACCTCTAAGCATAGGGCCAGATAAGATAATGACCCCACACAAAAGCAGGAATGCCAATGTCTGCGTGCCAAAAGCGTTACCGAGAATAGCATCGCGAATGTCACCCGAAAGCAGTGCTGAAGCAGCTGACACAATCATAATGGCTAAGACCGAAAGGGTTAGAGTAGAAAGACGCACCGACATGGTGCCAGAACGGAGCATGGCCAAACTTTGAAAGATAAGAGCTAAAGCCACACCAACTAGAATGACCATGGTCTTTGAGTACCCAAGTGGTATATAGGTGCTCGGCAAAAACAATAGTGGTGCTAACGCTATCGTAATGACCAGAGCGTGTGTTGAAATGGTCTTTAAAAGTCGAGCCACAGTGTCATCTGCGGTAGTCGACGTTGTTGTGTGTGGATGAAACATAAATTATAAAGCGTTTTAAACACCAAAAAGGTGCCTCCTCCTCAGTAATACGGTGATTGTATCACACCAAAGGCCCCCGTAAGGGGGCCTTTGGTGACACGTAAGCCGGATTTTGTACCAACACCACAAGTGGTGTTGGTGATGATCATATACCTAGGATGAATGTTGCCATTCACCTCATGCGGCTCAGACTCGCACACACATATGTATTGCACGAGAATACGGCCTTGCACGCTGGTAAGGATTTAGCCGTTTCACCCACATGTTGCCATGTGATTACTCCTCTAGGGAGTTCTTTCCCTTTCGGGTCAGACGTCACTGCTCGCACCTCGATACTCACGTATGACGGGCGTTACCCGCTACCGTACTCCACCAAAAAAATGATGGGCGTGTCCGGACTTTCCTCCCCACCCAAAAAAGATGAGGCGATCATCGCGTATTTCTATTATGCAACAAAAATATTTTATTGCAAGCTTTGGCGCAAGTCGGTCGGCAGATCAGCAGCCGGAATAGTGACCAGACTTCCCACACTGATGTTATGCTCTTGAGCAAAAAAGGCATTCATTTCGAGTACAAAACGGGCAGGCTCAGTTGAGGTATATCGAGCCGGAAAGTTTTCTGGTCGAACGTTCTCTTCAATATGGACAACTTTTAGATCATTGTTTATCCAAAAAATATCAAGCGGTATTTTCATGTCTTTCATCCACATATAGTAGTAACCTTCCTGATCGAAGAAAAACAACTTCCCTTCTCGATCACGAAGTGAGGACACTCCTGAAAGTCCTTGTTGTCGCTCGTCTGGAGTATCAGCGTAACTAACTTGGATTGATAAGTCGTCGATGAATATGGTCTGGCGTGGTTCTCCAAAGAGATAATTGAGAATATTCCCGCCGTAGAGCTGATACAAAAAAAGTATCGTGCCGATCACAGCGACAAAGATAAGCGTATCCCAGAGAATCTGTCGTATGGATGACATAGGCCTATTGTAGCACTACTGGTACTGTAAAATACCATCCTGTGATTTGGACGTGAAAAACGGCCAGAGCTTCGCTCCGGCCGTTTTTCTTCACCTCTACACCCTACAAAAGGGTTTCAATATCGGCTGCAGTACGGAGTCGATCAATGATGGCACTCACTGCCACCTGCTGTTTCTGTCCGATTAAGCTGGCCTCAAGTTGTGCTTTAACCTCCTCATACGGTGGTAGGTCTTGGCCCTGACTGCTAAGACTGTCGTAAAAAGCGGTCATCTCTTCCTCGGTCACCGTCGCACCGGAAAATTCCTCGGTACCAGTAAGGTAGGCATCTACAGTGAGCTGTTCTTTAACATCAACGCGGAGCTGTTCTAGCGTCACACCGTATTTTGCCATTTCAGCCTGGAACCCCTCCTCTCCACCATAACGCTCCTGAAGAGCGGCCAATTCTTGGTCGACCTGCTCGTCAGTGATTGCGATGCCAGCGTCAGCGGCTGCCTGAAGCAGGAGCTTGGTGTTAATGACCACATCAAGGGCCTGCGCCTCCACCTGAGAAGCAACGACAATATCACTCATATCAGCGCCTTGTGAGGCAGCGGCTGCTTTGGTTTGTTCAAGACCTTCCAAAAAATCTTCACGACTGACATCTTCACCATTGACGCGAGCCACAACCTCCGGATACTCTCGCTCAACTGACTGTGTATCCGGTGTTTTCTCAGTGCGTTCGTGCATGAAGTACCACACTCCAAATACCAGCGTCCCGACGAGTACGAGGCCAAGGTACCACCAGAGCAAATTACTCTTTTGAGGTGTAGCGTTACCGGCCATGGTTGGCGACACTGTTGCTTCTGACATTGTTGGTTCGGTGTCCGTAGCTTGTGAGTTTTGATTCACTTCCCCAGCTACGTTGGTATTTTGCTCATTATTATCTTGCATACTAAATTTGAATTTCGAATTATCCCTCTACCCTACCACGCGCAGCTGATATCGAAAAATCAGCAGTCACCAGTCTTGATTAAAAGCTCTTTACTCTGTCTATCAAGGGCCTTAATACTATGTTCCCGTCGCAGGGCACTACTTCTATCTGCTGCCTGTTCACGGTAAACCAGTACTACCGGCCGCCGCGCCCGCGTGTATTTTGCGGCTGTCTTTCCTTCATTATGGGCGGTGACCCGCGCTGCCAGATCATTGGTGATACCAGTGTAGAGCGTATTATCAGCGCAGCGCAGGATATATACGTAATACGACATACAGGTGGTTATATTTCAGCATCTTCGATATCAAGCAGTGTCTGTAGGTAAGAGCTAAGACAATGCTGTGTAAAATCTATTCGCTGTGTCAGCGTATGTTCGCTCGTAAGGAAACCGCCATACGCCAAACTCGGTTCGGTGATGCGCTGAAACTGAGTACCTGTATCACCAACCACCAGTCGGTACTCATGTGCCGCACCAAGTTGCAGTTGCTGGTTGCGGTAGTTCCAAGTATTGATCTCATGGCGAAGTGTTTGTAGGTAACCACTATCTATTTCGTCTTCAAGGACACCATAGGCACTCGTAAGGCCCTCGTTATAGGCGCAGTAGTTCTTGTAGCGATCAAAACCACTAGCGTAGAAGGTGCGCCAATCAGTAAACTCTTTGGCGTACGTAACATAAGCCGCGTTTGGCCAAAGCTGTTGCATGTCTTTAAGGGCCGCCATGATCCAGAGATAAAGCGGACTCTCAAACGGTTTATCTTTGAGGTAGGTAAAGGCCTTGTCGATAGCGGTTTTTATTTCTGGCACTGGGTCATACTGGTAGTAGCGTACGAGTGCCAAGAGCGCCTCACCATTGGAGTATGGTGACTCACTCTCACGGAAACCCTCACCTACTCGGTACTCATCGCGAAAGCCGCCACTGTCTTTTTGGGAGGCAAGAATGTACGCAAGATAATCCTTTGCAAGCGCGGCGTATTCCTCCGGCGCATCACCTCCGTGCACTTCAAGGTAACCAAGGAGACCAAGTAAAGCCAAACTGCTCGCACCGAGCTTGCAGCTCACTGCCGAGGCGCTAGCCACGAGGCAACGAAACTCGGTTCCTGATGCTTCGCCTGCTTTGGAAAGGTCAGTGAAATGTTCGATCACCCGCTCTAAGCTCGTCTCAAGTTTGGTGCTCTTGGTTTCCTGTCTTCGGTATACCTCACCAAGCACATAGAGGGTGCCAGCCTGACGAACGATGTTGTCACCAAAGACATACGCACCTTCGTACGGTGCGTATTCATACGCAAAGTGCCCATCTTCGTCGATGGCGTTTAGTGTCCACGTTACTCCCGCATCGATGATTGACCGTAGGTCCGCGACCGAAAGCGGTGTTACCTCCTCCGGAGCAAACCAACGCGCAAAGTACGTGCGCACGGCGCTTAGCTGTGCGGTAAGCTCTTCTTCATCTGTCGAAGTGGCCGCGCGAACGCTCGGCGGCGCGGCCGAGAGTAGTACAGCTAGAACCAAGCCACTCGCTATAAAACGCTGTAGAGCCTGTATCATAGTCCGATAGCACTAAAGTTCATAAGGACGGCGTTAACACCAGCCAAGTTGCGCTCCCACTCCACGGTTTCATGTGTAGCCAGCTCCACAGTAATGGCTGGTATACCAATAGATGCCAGCCAGCCTTCCGCGTCACCACTCACAGGATACGCATCAAACGACGCAATGGCTTTATATTCAGCGGCGTCAGCGTACGTGTTCATAAGCGCCAGTGTGCTCGGCAGTACTCCCTCCTCACACTCCGAGGCATACACGGCGTTGGCCTGACTGTGCCAAAAGACCACCGCCTCAGGCTTGGTGCGCAGCACATAGTCACGTAGTGCCGCCGCTTCCGGCTCAGAAAATGCGCTCGTACCGGCACTCACGGTCTGCCCGCGCCAACGGCTCTCTGGTTGCCACTTGCAGTCGAAATTGCGATTGAGGTCGACGTCATTTGCGTTAAAACGGCCGATGGCGTCTGATTCGTTGGCAACTGCCTCAGCGGCGGTGAAGCGGTCTTCGGTACCAAGGACCGCATACACACCGTCAGGATTGAGGGATGGGATGATACTTACCGTAAGGTCACTCGGAACGAGTTCCGGCTTAGCAGTGAAATACTCTATCATTTGGTACGCCAAAACGACGCTGTTCCACTCGTAGCCGCCGTGCATACCACCAACCAGAAGTAGGTGATGCTCGCCATTGCCGAAGGTGTACACCGTTATGTTGCGGGCCTCAACCGATTCACCAATTACTTCCGTCGTGTACGGTAGCACTGGCTCAGGCTCGGGTTCTAATTCTTCAACAATTTCCGGTACTGCCGCTGGCCACAAAAGCCATGTCCCTAGTACTAAGAGAGTGAGTGATAGAAGGCCAAAAAGCCACCACTTTCTATGCACGGGCATCACGGTTATTCAAGATAGGTGCTAATAACCGCCTTCACGCCATCAAGGTTCTGGCTGAGCTCGGTGGTTTCGTAGTCGGTAAGGAGCACACTGATAGCAGGTATGTTCTCTTTTGCGAGCCAGTTGACCATGTCGCCATTCACGACGTACGCGTCAAAACTCGATTCCACCGGATAATCCGCAGCCTCAGCAAAGGTGCTCGCGAGCTTCGTAGAGACTGTACTTGGTGCTCCACTACAAGCAGATGGGTACACCTTACCCTCAGCACTGAACCACACCACCACCGCAGCTGGTTTGTGGGCCATAACGTAGTCACGTATTGCTTGACTCTCCGGCTCTGAGAAGGCGCTACTGCCGCCACTAACGGTCTGATTACGCCAGACACCGGTTGCTTTCCAATCACAATCAAAGTTGCGGTTAAGGTCTACCTTGTTGGCGTTAAAGCGACCAGCTACAGTAGCGTTATTTTCTTTGAGAGTAACTGATTCTGATAACTCAGGGCTACCATACACAGCTTCGATTCCATCAGGATTGAGAGCGGGGATGATGGTCAGACGAATATCCGCCGGCAAGCGTCCATCAGCGGCAAAGTACGTGCGCATCTCGTTCATAAGAAGCGTGGTGTTGCCAGCGTACGCACCATGGACACCACCCACAAGCACCAGTTCTTTCTCACCGGTACCGTAGTGATAGGCCATGATGTCGTTACCCTCAACCGAGGTACCGATCTTGGTCTCCGTTGGTAAGGTGTCTTCATTATCCATTTGCTCGTCAGTCATTTCATCGTCGGTCATATCGGTAGTGGTTGTGGTTTGACTCTTAGTGTCGGTCTTGCTTTTTTCGTTGTTGGCCGTGAAGGTATCAAAGCTTCCCTGCATCACCATAAAGATGACCAGAGCGGCAATGATCGCACCCAAAACGACAATAATAGTGTTTTTCATAGTTCCATTGACTTAATCTCCTAAACGTTCAAGGCAAGCGGCTAAAGGCAGCAAAATTTCAGTCAGCCGCGCCTGTTACTTCTATTTTAACACGAGCGAGAAAAGCCCTCTAAAAGCCGCGCCAGCGGGGCTTTTAGAGGGCTTTTCTTCTACATCTCTACTGCGTCTCTAAGGTCACCGGCAGCTCAAAGGCAGCGTCATTTTCCGGTAATCCAGACGGGTTGTCCTTGCGGAAGATAATGGTGCCACTGGTGCTGTATGGTTCTTCTTCCGGTCGGTAGGTTATTTCTCCGGTAAACGGCACAAAGTCCTCGGTCATCCAATTTCCTTCGGCGGTTATGTATCCCTCACCGAGAATGACTCCATCCCAGTTCACGATACTGACCGGCGCACTCGCCTCAAAGAACCAGTAGCCGCGCGCGCTGCCACTTACAGCCACCGTGGTGCCGACACTGGCACCCTCAGTAGGTGTCTCCAAACAAAAGAGGTCTTTGATACCGACACACGTTTCATCAGTGTCATTCGTATGTTCGTTAGACTCATCCTCGGCGGCTGTGTCTTTGCTCGGCATACCCTCCGGCATCGGGAGGTTACGGTCATGCTCAAGCACAAAGAGTAAGAGCGCTGCGAGCACCACCCCGCTAAGAAAAATGAGTACCAAATTGCGTTGTTCGTGAGGACTGCGACTCATAGTAAACCGTCAAACTGACTCATGTAGCTGTTAATAAAGGCTGGAATGGCGATAAGAAGACCCAGGGCCGGCAAGACCACCATCGCAATCGTGACCCACATCACGACAAGGAAATACTTGCGTGTTTTTTCCACTGATACATAGATGGCGTCGATTTTCTCCGCTTGGGCTTTCAGCTGTTGTTCAAGATTCGGTTCCATAATTATGCTTCGTAGGAGAGCATTCGCTTTCCGTCCCCTACAAGGTGCGTGACCACCGCATCAATAATAAGACCGTAGAGGGCACCCATACCGACGATCATCCAGAATGTTCCCCACGTAGTGCCGTCGTCATAAAAAGCTGAGGCAGCTAACCCAAGTGAGAGAATAATGCCCACGCCAATACCGCGCAGATAGCGCATATGGATGAACTGCAGCAGCGGATGCTGCGTCACTACGCCAAGGAGACCCACAAAGAAACCAATCGGCGCGCGACTTAAGAACATGTACCAGAAGAACGGACCGCTCGTGTCCCACACTTCTGGATTCATGGTGCCGGTGAGGTAAATATCGACAAAGGCAAAGACGATACCTAGTCCAAGAGCCATCACGACTCGTTTTGCATACATATTCATAGCAATTAAAGCTTATGCTTTTAAACTACTCTAAGTATACACCTTTTACAGCAGTGTCTATTTCTTCAAATTAATTTGGTATTGGGTACGCTGAGTTTTTATCAATTTTTGTAACTCCTCTAAACTAACAAGCTTATACCCTAGTGACTCTGGGTGCAGACTTACAAAACAAAATTTGTATTGCTTTCCAAGTTTCTTTGCCATATCAAACTCATTTTGAGTAGCACCGAAGAAAAAACCCTTGGGATTCTCAGGTAAATATTTTTGAGTTGTTTTAAGTTCTACTAAAGTAATATCTTTAGCGTTAGCAATAGTGATTTCACGTTCATTGTTTGTATGTCTAGGAAGTATAAAAAGGTCAAATGTTCTACTGAATCTTTTTTCCATTTGTAAAGCCTCAACAATTTGCTTTCTACCTTCTTTTGACGGTAATAAGAAACGCTTATCCACTGACTGTAAAAAATCAATGGCCTGCTTTTCAGTTTTATTGTTAGAAAGGGTTATTTTATATGAGATATCGGACGCCATTCAGATAACTAAAACAAAATAACTGTCACTGATCAAGATCAGTTGCTGAAACACCAACATCTTGTATCAAAAGATGTTTTAGCGTAACTTTCATAGCAATGAATACAGATAAGAAAAAAATAATTGACCTATTTAATAAGAACGTCAGAGGCAAGAGCTCAGATACGAATGCAGCAAATGTAAAGCATGCTGGTAAGGAGGGTCATTGGTTGGAAACTCAAATGGGCATAGCTCGGAATGCTAGCAATACACCAGACCTATTTGGCTATGAAATGAAAAATCACACCTCTCAAAAGACTACCTTCGGCGACTGGTCAGCCAGTTGTTATATTTGGCACGATAAGACTTTTGAGATACAACGAGACGATTTCTTGAGAATTTTTGGAAAACCTAATCTTAAAAAAGGTGGGAGATATTCATGGTCTGGTGAACCAATACCCAAAATAGACCAATACAACAATTTTGGACAAATACTACTTATTGATGATGAACAAAACATAGTAATTGAATATTCTTTTTCTCATGACCAGCGAGAAAACAAATCGACACTAATACCATCCTCAATGCAGCAAGAGCATTTGATTTTAGCAAGATGGAATCGTGACTGGATGAAAGCAAAGGTTGAAAGAAAATTCAATCAAAAAGGATGGTTTAAATGTCTAAAAAATAATGAAGGGGTTTATTCAAAAATTGTTTTTGGAGAACCAATGACGTATGAGAATTGGCTCGAAGGGGTCCGAGAAGGCCTGATATTTTTTGATAGTGGAATGTATCAAACTAATCCTAGAAACTATTCTCAATGGCGAGCATACAATGCTTACTGGGATAATTTAGTTATTGAGAGTTACTAAGGATGCTTCAGCAGCCTTCACGTGAAGGTCTTTAATCGAATCAAGGTCAATTAACTTTGCTTTTTTTGGCGCTCTTTTGAGGTCTCTCAATTCCTTTACTACATTTTTAGCAATCGCATTAATAACAGGCACTGCTACACTGTTGCCAAACTGCTTATAAGCTTGAGCGTCACTCACAGGTATAACAAAATCATCGGGATATCCTTGTAATCTTGCAGCTTCACGCGGAGTTAATTTTCTTGGGTTCTTCCCCTTCTGCTCAATTAAAATCTCAGAACCGTCTTTATAGTAACGAGCTGATATTGTGCTTGTGTAAACTGAGTCATCATTAAACATAGAATAGCCAAATCCATATCCTTTTTCGGCATGCTCTTTCTTTCTTCTTTGGTGACCAGCCCATAATTTATCTGAGATAGTGTATTTATCATCAACATTTTTTTCCAAAATATTTCCCACTCGAGTTTGTACACCAAGGGGTTCAGGAAATTCAAAATTGGTCTTACCCAAAAACGCAACAATATAGATTCTTTCTCTATTTTGCGGAACACCGAAGTCTCTTGCGTTAAGTACTTTTGCATGTACTTCGTAACCCATCTCTTCCAGAACAGTCTTCACAACATTAAAAGTATTACCCTTGTCATGAGTCTTAAATCTTTTCACATTCTCCAAGAACACTACACGAGGCCTGTGATGATTAACAATACGAGCAACGTCAAAGAATAGAGTTCCGCGAGTATCGGCAAAACCTTTCTTCAGTCCAGCTTGTGAAAACGGCTGACAAGGAAATCCCCCTAAAAGAACATCAAAAGCTGGTATTTCTTCTGGCTCTATCTGAGTGATGTCACCATACGGAATCTCATCAAAATTTGCCTGATACGTAGTTTGAGCGTGTTTGTCCCACTCAGAAGAAAAGACGCTTTCTCCTCCATGTTGTTCAAAACCTAACCGGATTCCGCCAATCCCAGCAAACAAATCAATAATTTTAAAATCACCCATACTTTCTTTTGCTGCACCAGAAAATAAACTTGGTGTCTTTATGCTTCTCTTAATAATATCATCTGCTCTCATAATTAGAACTCACTACTTATTACACCCATTACCTTTCCTTGTACATCCACATTTTCTTCATAGAAAGGTTGGAGCTTTTTGTTTGACGGAACCAATTTGAACCGACCTTTTTCTTTATATATCCTCTTTAATGTCACTTCATTTCTGTCTGGAATATAAGCAACTACTCTGTCGCCGTCATCTGCATCACTTTGCTCTCTAATAATCACAATCGAACCATCTGGAATACCATCTTCAATCATTGAGTCACCAGCGATACGAAGTGCGTAGTATTTAGAACCGAGCGGAACCATACTCTTCGGCACTTCAACTGGACGAACATCACGGATGGCTTCAATTGGACCACCAGCCGCAATGATACCCATCAGTGGCACGGTCACAGCACTCGCCGGCCTGTCACTGAAATAAGATTCAATTGAACGCCGTTTACTTTTCTGACTGCTGATGAGGTTCTTCTTTTTAAGTGCACTCACGTGCTGGTGTACTGTCGGCACAGACACGTCAAAGTGACCCGCTATCTCAACCAGCGATGGTGAATAGCCTTTTTTTCTAAGGAAATTATTAATAAAAGCCAGAACCTCGGCCTGCTTCTTTGAAGGCATATTTGACGAATCTACCATACCTAAAGTTTACTACCTAAACTTAGCCGAATTATTAGTAATCCACAACACCATTTTTTTTGACACAAAAACTATTTGTGCTATAATTAAAAAAGTTCCTAAAACCTAGTCCTACCTACGGAGATTCGAAATGAAAATTGCAGCCCTGCTCTCTCTCGTCTATACCATCGTCATTGGAGTATTCCTGACGATGCAGGGATACTACCTGACTCGCGACGTCGAGTCGGTGGCACACCGAGCCCAAGTGGCAGCTGATGTACCCGACATGCTCGAGTATATGAAGAAGCTTAGGGTTGGGATGGAGCACCACAACATGACAACGGGGCACACCGCCCTCATCTTCAAGAGCCCTGCCAACGACTTAGGCAAGCTGGTTGGCTCCATCGACCAAATCATTGCCCGTCTGGACGCAATCAAGGAGATTCCGCGTGTCGAGACTACGTATCAGGTGGCCCTCGATGACATCCGCGGAACCATCCGTGAACTGGAGTCTCCTTCCCTCGGATACCTGTGGGTCCAGTACTGGTTCCTGTTCTTGGGATTCGGTATCTGGGTATGGCCCCTCTGGAGGTTCGTCGCCGACGAATTCTGATGTGTCGCGGCTCCCAACAAGCAGTCCACCACTCTTTGAAAGGGTTGGTTGGGCGGCTCTTTTTTTTCTTACCACAAGCCAACAACCTTTATAAAATTACGACACTCCACTTCAGTCTACAGGGTTTGGTTTTGCGGAAAGTGTTACTTTACGTTACTGTACGGGAGGACCGCCCTATAATCAAAGGAGAACGGGCATGGCGCCTAGAAGCAAGGAGACACTCGTAGACATCGTTGTACACGACCTTGAGATTGACGGAGTTGGCAGGTACACAATGATGTCATTCTCATCCCCTGCACACAAGGAAGAATGCATAACCTTCGCTATCGAGCTGAGTGAGGGCGTCTGGATACCGGGCCCTTTCCCCCAAGCGCTGCTTCATGATCCGGACACCTTAGAAACTGTCGCCGAGGCACTGGCTAAAGATGGTTATTTGTTAACCAAATCACCAGAACAGCTTTCTCTTTTTAACTAAACGTGTGTACTTAATCCCCTCGCCTACTTGCAGGGTGCGTGGGGAGGCGTAGGATAGAAGTATCAGGCGATACATGTGCCTGAAGGAAGGAGGACGCCATGAAGCGATTGTGGCAATGGTTTGACGGACTGGTCTTTCTGTTCCGGCAACGGCCGGACAAAGGTGCCTATACGGGCTACAAGCTCGGACGCGACCCGCAGGCGGGCGCTGGGCACACGCCCTGAGGCCGCTTGGCGGCTCCGAATTCGAAAGCCGCGCAGTTCGCGCGGCTTTTTTCTTTATACTTTTCCAAACAGGAGGCGGAGGCCATTTGCGACTACCAGAAGTGTGCCGCCTTCATGGCCGATAACACCGAGCGGAAGCGGTAAGTGACCGAAAATAGTCACCAGCACCATAAGAGCCATGATGCCGACGGCAAAGTAGAGATTTTGCTTGATGATGGTGTTAGCCTTTTTGGCGAGTTTGTGCGCCCGCGCTATTTTACCAAGGTCATCAGAGAGAAGCGCCACGTCAGCGGCCTCCATAGCGACGTCACTTCCTCCCACGCCAATTGCAAGGCCTACCTCGGCAGTAGCGAGAGCAGCCGCGTCGTTAACGCCGTCACCGACAAAGGCCACCGTGCCGTGCTCTTTTAGCTTCTCTAATAGTGCCACCTTTTGTTCCGGCAGCAGTGAGCCATGGACCGAGTCGTTTTGAACTCCTAGCTCTTTTGCGATAGCAGCTGCAACAGCGCTCGTGTCGCCAGTTAGCATAACTACTTCCTGTACTCCCTGCGCTTTAAGTGCTGCTAAGGCCTCAGCCGCTGAACTGCGGACTGCGTCGGCAATCGCAATAATGCCGAGTACCTCGGTAGCGTGACCCAAGATGACGGTGGTCTTGCCGGCGGTCTCAAAGGCTTTTAGTTTTTCGTCTACCTCACTAGCTAAGGTGTGTAGTTGGCGTTTCAGGAGCGCGCGGTTACCGATCCAGTAGGCTGTACCATTAATAGTAGCGGTCATGCCGTGGCCGGGGAGTGCCTCAGCGTTTACCGCCTCCGGTACGTTCACTCCCTCCTTGCTGGCATGCGCGCGAATACTGGCAGCGAGCGGATGTTCAGAATGTGTCTCAACAGCAGCAGCGAGCGCGAGAATCTCAGCACCGGAGTACTCGCTTAGTGACACCACGTCGGTGACCTGCATTTTGCCTTCAGTCAACGTACCAGTTTTATCAAAGGCCATAGTGTGAATGGAGCCAAGACTCTCCATAGCCGCGCCGTCTTTAAATAGAACGCCAGTGCGGGCGGAAGCAGCAATGGCTGAGAGAATAGCGGCCGGCACACTGATAACAATAGCGCACGGACTTGCAACCACGAGCAGCGTAGCAGCTTTATAAAACGCTTCGCTGCTTGGGAGGCCAATAAACAAAAAGATACCTAGGGCAGCAGCGCTACCGACAAGCACAAAGATGGTGTACCGCTGACCAAACCAGTCGCTGAAGCGCTCGCTCGGCGAGCGCTTCTCTTGCGCTTCGGTCACGAGCTTGATCATGCGCGCAATGGTCGACTGCTCGGCGGTCTTGGTGACGGTGATGGTAAGGACGGCGTTTTGATTGACCGTACTGGCAAACACTTCGTCACCAACAGTCTTATCAACCGGTACAGACTCGCCAGTAACTGACGATTGGTCGATAGCGCCTGAACCCGATTCCACCACCCCATCAACCGGCACGCGCTCTCCGGGGCGGACAATTACCTTTTGCCCAAGCAAAAGCTCCTCAACACGCACGCGGGAGGTAGAGCCGTCGGCATTAAGCACATTAGCCTCGTCGGGGCGTATTTCCATAAGGGCCGCGACGGCGCGCTTGGTGTTACCCATGGCGTACCCCTCAAGAGTGCCTGCTAAGCTAAAGAGAAACAGCAAAATAGCGCCGTCACGCGGCTCGCCGACACCGGCCGCGGCCAATGCTGCCAAGACCATGAGGAGGTCAATATTGATAGAACCTTCAAAGAGCGATTTGATAGCCTCCTTGCCTGCCGGCAAGCCTCCGGCGAGGTACGCCACCACGTAGGCGGCCACAACCAGCAGACCGGTAATACCAAAAAATGGCAGCGCCACCGCAGTCAAAAGCCCAAGAAGCGTGATGCTCGTTAAGATAACGCCAAGGCGCACCTCTTTACGCTCCTCTTCGATCTCAGCAAATACCTTTTCCGCCAGTGTTTCCATACGCCGTCATAGTAGCGCACCTAGGACCAATATTAAAGCTGCCAAGCAACCTTTTTAGTGCTTTCCGGCTACTTTGAAATTCACAAACAAATTAAGGAGATAGTTCCAAAAGCCGGTCACTGCCGCCACGATAAGTCGCGACGGCAAAAGCGGCAGTCCAAGTAGGCTAACGAGCACATACATACCAGCAAGCACAATGAGAAGGCCGAGTACCGCAATAGAAAGGAAGTTCAGGTACCCGCTGCCGGTACTACGGAGCGAACCGCGAAAGACATACCGCCGACTGAGCACGTAATTAAGCGAGACCGCAATGAGGAACGATACACCAGCAGCTGGTAGGTACGGGACTTTGAAATAGTCGGTCAGGAAAACAAGTAACAACAGGTCGAGCGCAAACGTTGCCGTACCCACAAACGTGTACTTTATAAATCTCTCGATGGTCTTTTGCATCACGCTCTTAACTATTACTAAGCGGCTTGGCTGGCTTCACTGTAGGATGACTAAAACGGTCAATGAGTTTGTACGTGCCCACCTTCACAAAGTCATTGAAGACAAACCACACCGTAGCGTACAGCCAGATAAGAGCTATGGTGCCAAAGCTAATGGCCGGCATAAAGATACCGAAGTACGCAATAGCGGTGCCTAAGAGGCGTGAGGAGAAGGCCGGAATGAAGAACTTAAGCGCAGGAAACGGTCGTTCCCAAAAGTGCCGGCGACCGGTGCGGGTGAGGTAGAGCGTAGAGTGACCAGCCACGTCGAGCTTGAGGAAGATGATGGTCTGGATGACCGCTATCTCTACTCCGCTAATATCAAGGAATGAAAATAGCAGGAATGATGAGATAACACCAAGGAAACCGAGTACCGACGCCACGATGAGCATTTCTTTCATCCGCCAACGAACCGGACCAGCAAAGCGCGGCACATTATCATATGAGATAGCAAGTACCGGGATGTCATTGAGGAGTGCCAAAAGAATAATCATGGCAGCCGAGACCGGTGTGAAATCAAAGAAGACAACACAGAGCGCCACAAAGAACACAATGCGAATCGTCTCAGAGATACGGAAGGTGGCGTACGACTGCATGCGCGCAAAAGTATCGCGTGCGTGGTCAATCGCTTTGCGAATCACCGACAGACTTGAATCTAGGAGTACGAGGTCAGCCGCCTTTTGCGCAGCTGCCGTAGCGCCTTTGACGGCAATACCAACGTCAGCTTTCTTAAGCGCTGGCGCGTCGTTCACGCCATCACCGGTCATGGCCACGATATGGTCGTTCTGTTGCAACGACTCAACGATACGGTATTTATCAGCCGGAACTACCTCAGAGAAGACATCTGTGGCTACGATGTCGTCGTGTGCTTCCTTGAAACTACGGGCAAAGATTGCCGGCAGCTTTGAAGCCTCCATAACACGCTTACCGATAGCAAGCTGCGCTCCGATAAAGGATGCGATGGCATGGTTGTCGCCGGTGAGCATCTTCACCACAATGCCCCGCTCGCGGATGTCAGACAGGACCTCTTTAGAGTCAGCCCGTGGTGGATCCATAAGCGGCACGAGACCAACGAGCTGATACTCTTCGCCTTCACGCTTGATGGCAATGGCGATGGTGCGGAAACCATCAGTAGCGTAGGTGTCAACATCGCTGCGAAGCGTCGCCCGTTCGGTACTCGTAACGAGCTCAGCTACCACTTGCGCGGCGCCCATCACCACATGAATACTGGTATTGTCCTTGCGTACCTGCGCCTCAGTAGTTTTGCGAATGGGATCAAACGGCGTGAATGACTCAATTTCGTAATCATTGATATGCTCCAAGTACCCTTCCTTTTCTGCATGGGCGTAGAGCGCTTTTTCAATGGCGGTGATACATTCTTCTTCCGAGGCGACTACAGCATAGACATAGAGCTCTGCTTCAGAAAATGAGTTATAGAGAGTCGGTGGGTACGCTTTAATGGCGTTTTCGGTCAGGGTACCCGTCTTATCGATACAAAGGTGATCGACACCCGCCAGTTCCTCAACTGCCTTAAAGTCAGAAACAATGGCCTTGTGCCGCGCCAGCGTAGCAGCGCCAATGGCCATAGTGACCGAAAGTACCGCCGGCAGTGCCACTGGAATTGAAGCGATGGTAAGGACAATGGCAAAGCGGAGCGTTTCCAAGAGCGGGTCACCGCGCAAAATGAGCACAGTTGAAGCAATGACAACCACACCAATAGAGACCAGTATCAAAAAGCGGCCAATACGCAATATGGCCGTCTGAAAATGACTTCCCTCCTCGCGCTCTGCTTTGGCCACTAAGTGAGCACTCTCACCTATCTTGGTGTGCGTACCGGTAGCAGTCACCTCAGCAAAAGCTGAACCCATCTGAATAATGGCGCTGGAGAGAATGTTGTCACCGCGCGTGACTTCAACCGGCAGTGACTCGCCGGTAATGGCTGACTGGTCGACAGTGAGCTGGGTATCTTCAAGGAGCCGCAGGTCCGCCGGAGCAATGTCGCCGATGGCCAGTTTGACTACGTCCCCCGGTACCAGCTCGCGAGCCGGCAGTTGTTGTACCTTACCGTCACGCAGCGCGAGCGCGGTTGGCGCCATGGCGCTGGTGAGTGCTGCCAACGCTTTGCTCGCTTTGCGCTCTTGGAGAACATCAACGGTGATATTGACGACGAGCAGAACGAGGATGATAGAAAAATCCTCCCAGCGGCCCACAATGGCCGAAAGTACGAGCGCGAACTCAATCATGAGCGGTATCGGGGAGATGAATTTTTTGAGTACCTTAAGCCACGTCGAAAGGGTTTTCTCTTCTATTTCATTAAAACCATATTTCGCTTGGCGCTCTTTTGCCTCCGCTGTCGTAAGTCCTGCAAAATCGTGTTTCATACGTTATGACTTAAGTAGGCTGAGTGCTTCGTTTATCGGAATGGCAAAATTGAGATTTTGGACCTGCACGATGTTGGCATCATACTCCACCGACCACGTGGGAATAGCTATCAGCGCACCGTACTCATTGATGACCGCACCGCCACTATTTCCACTGGAGATCGGGTTGGTTATTTGGATATTTGTTCCCATCCCTTGGGATTGATAGCTGCGAACACCCGCCACATTACCGACCGAGAGTGTGTTTATAAAACCTTCTGCGTGCCCAATGACCAGTGTTTCATCTCCGATCCGAACCAGGTCCGAATCGCCAACGGCAATCGGTTGCAGGTCGACGGCATTGACCTTGAGGAACGTGATATCGAGCAGTTCATCGCTCGCGACCACACCGGTCACTGGGTAATGTTGTCCGTCGGAAGTAGTGACCACGACTTTTACGGCATTATCGATGACATGGTAATTGGTCATAATGAGTCCATCGGCGGTTAGGATAGTACCGCTGCCCAGATATATCCAACCATCAGCATCTTCGATTGTTAAATAGACAACACTTTGCACACTGCTTAGGTAATTGTCTTGGTTGGGTATCGGCGTAGTGCTACTCTCCCGCAAAAACTCGTATGGTCGAATAGGTAGTGGGTTGTAATAGAGTTCTTGGAAGTTCGGTTCGACCTGTTCCAGCACTTCATCTATTTCTGAATCGAGTGCCAACACTTCGTCCGGCGTAGTAGTGTCTTCGTACGGCAGATAGCTTTGAATATACGGCCACACCCACCAGCCCACAAACATGAACAAGACAACGGCATTTATGAACCACTGAAACAATCTGTACATAAGAGGCGACAAGTTATGAATGTACCCCCAATGGTAGCATGCTAATGCTTGTATAAGACAAAAAAGCCACCCGGTGAACCGGGTGGCATGAAAGGTCAGGAACACGGCAGTTTTGCCTCAGCGAGATAGCGGTGAAGACTCTGGACCGCTGAGCTCCCACCACCCACACCAGCTGCAATCCGCTTGGTCGAGCCTAAAAGGATGTCGCCAGCAGCGAACACGCCTGACATAGAGGTTTCCTGCGGAAGCTTCGGGCCATGACTGGTGTCGAGAGCCACATCAGTGCCGATAAAGCCACGCTGGTCGCGCACAATCTCGGGCGATAGCCACTCGACCTTCGGCTGAGCTCCGATAAAGATGCAGAGATGGTCCGCTTTGAGCGCGGACCGTGTTCCTTGAACATCTTCAAGCGTTAGGCATTCGAGTTTGCCATTACCACTTGCCTCGACAACTGAGAACCCTTGCATCACCTCAACATTTGGGGCGGCATGGACACGGTCGACCAGGTACTTCGACATCTGTGACTCGATTGGCTTAGTGCCACGAATGAGCACCTTGACCTTCGCGTCCTCGTTTTGCGACAAGTGCATGATCGCTTGACCCGCTGAATTTGCCCCGCCGACGACACAGATGGTGCACTTGCCCATCTGATGCGGGTTGGTAGTCGGTGCCCCATACTGCACACCTCGATTGAGCAACTCCTTGATGCCGGGTGCGTCGAGTTTGCGGTACGACAATCCATTGGCAAGAATGACTGCTTTGGTCCGATACTCACCCCCTTCTTTGGTGCGGACAAGCTTTGTGCCGTCACGAAGGAGCTCGAGACTTTTGGCGTGTTTTGGGCACACAATCTCGGTCCCCAAGCGACTCGCCTGCTTTTCGGCGAGAGACATGAGTTGTGCCCCCGTGATTCCTTCTGGGAATCCAAGGTAGTTTTCGATGGCCGCGCTGCCAATGGCTTGGCCACCGAGCACTCGTTCGTATTTTACCGACCCGTCGGTAAACCTGGTCTTGCGACCAGATTCGATGAGCAGAACATTGTCGAGTTCGGAAGCGCCGTTGATAGCGGCACTGAGGCCAGCCGGCCCACCGCCGATGATGACCAGATTGTACAACATGGAAGTCCTCACTTTCTCCTGTTTTATCCGCAAAGAAAATAGAATATTTTTACCGTGGCGTCAAGACACTGGTTTATGAATACGTTAGACTTTTACGACGGTGTCTTGTGACAAACCTCTTGTTCTAAGGCACGCAGGCAAACATATTCTCAGGTGTGGTGCGACACGTGCCCGTATTAGTACCGATGGAGCAACTGGCTCCGTTTGACTTGCCGGAGCACGCATCAACTGCAGCTTGCGGCGGGCCACTACGTGGACCACCGTTTTGACCGGCTGGTCCAGCGCCACCACCAAAGCGATCGAAGCTATCATCAGGAAGACCGTGCACGCAGCGTTGAATGTACGGGAAACTATCGGTAAAGAAATAGACGTACTGTTCACCAATGAATGTCCCATTGCACTCATCTAGCTCACCAAGACCGGTCACATACTCAAAGTCTTGCGTGTACGTGCCATCATATACCCCGCCCGGTCCACTTGGTCGTGTGCCACTTTTTACTCTCCAGCTAGAGTGATACGCATTTGACTGAGAGTACAGGATTGGAAAACCATCTGAAGCCCACGCCAGCTGGATAAGGTCATCGGACTGGTCAGATAGAGCGTCTTTAAGTAGTCCACTTGGAACGGCGTGGTAATGGTACGTACCATCCGGTTGTACGTGCGCATTGGACCAATCAATACCCAGACCACCCATGCCGTTAGCATCAAACGCCTCAATGGCCCAGTCGGTATTCTGATACCGTTCTGCTGTACCGGGTTCGAGCGGAATGCCATTTAAGGCCACGCCGGGGATAGGTGCATCAGTAACAGTACTTTGATACTGCGGTGACATACTCACTCGGTAGTCGTGGTTTTGCTCGCTAATGGTGTTTGGATTCCCAGGATTTGGAAATTTGCCTGTCTCATGCTCCGGCAGACCATCGGAAGTTATGTAACGGTACGAGCCGTCTGTGCTGATGTGAGCACTGCCGTAGGCTCCGGTATAGAGAGAAACGATAGGCGCGTCATCCGAATAAACGACCTCTAATTCATGGTCTTCGTGCATTGTGCCATCCTCATGAGCATGCATGGATTCATCATGCATAGCAGGCTCACTACTAATAGTGTTATGAAAAAAATAGTAACCTCCAGTCAAGACAACTGCGGTGGCCAACACGCCAATTAAGAATTGTTGCATATAAAAAGTATAGCAGAGGTGCCGGACTGGGGGTCTCTCTCGTTACACGAGCAATATAGGTTGTCGATATCTTCTAAAAAAATCAGGCAACCTCTTTAAGCCCTAGTCCGGCTAGCAAAAAGTATGGTCTCAGAAAGGCATGCTTTCTGTTCCCTATTTTGCTGACCGTCTGGGACGATGTTGGAACTTTAATATAAAAATGAAAACCGCCCGCAATGAAGAGAGCGATCTTCGGTTGCATGGGCGGTTTGGCTTAGAATGTGGATATACCGGTGATGAGACCGATGCGCAGCGCTTTCTTCACTGAGATCTCAGCGTCGATGCCAGTGCCACGAAGCAACTCTTTCTCCACGGCTTTCTTGCTGATCTTCAGCTTGCGAGTATAGAAAGCGACTTGCCGCTTGTGAAGCTGAGCATTATCCCTCTTCCATTCATCCACCTTCCTTTCGTAGTCGAGATTGTACTCAATCTCGATCCCGGCAGTTTGCCTATGGAGAACGAAGGTGGACTCAGGATGCGCAGTGCGCGACCGACAGCTAAGCAAAGCATAGGTGGCGGCAGAATTACAAGCTCCCCACACCCTCGCATCAACCGGCACAGGAAACTCCTGTTCGATGAATTGCGCCAGCCTGAATCCAGCGTCTGTATGGCCGCCCGGACTTGAGATCGCGAGCTTAACTTCGTTTGCGCCAGCGTGTTTGATCAGATCAAGAATGACCTGATTCACATGATCATGATCAATCGGTCCGAGAAAGACCTCGCCACGACCAAGGTAATAGTTCCTTAGAGCTTCGCGTTCATCAGGGGTATACATTTCTTCGTCCTTTGTATGATGTGCTATTTATAAAATTAAAGCACGTAAAAATGTAAAAGTCAATTTGCTGGCGGACTAGGACTCGAACCTAGATAACGGGAACCAAAATCCCGGGTCCTACCATTAGACGATCCGCCAATTATTGATTTGTGGCCGCGATTATAGCATAAATCCATCCCATAATGCGACGGTTTAGCCTAGTACTTTGTTTGACCCTAATTGATACTAACCCAATGTAGTCAGAGCCTGTTTTAGCTCTTACGGTTCTAGGATTATGTTTTTTATACAATGTTGTGGAAAAATTTTTCAAAGGCAAGTCAACAGCATCAGACCAAACTTTTTTAATACTTTTCTCACGCACTTTGTGTGAAATATGAAGGTGTAACCTCATTACTATGTCCTCCTGTAAAACACCACAACATTTTTTAAGCCATACAACGAAAAGTTGTACCATGGCAGGATCCGAATTTGCAAAATCAACCATCGTTCCTGGCCGATTACCAGCACGCTTAGTGCCCTCCGCCCAATATAATGCTACCCCGAGCAAGAATAGCTCTCTATCGGAAATAGACGTTATGTCTTTTTGACCTTGTTTGTTTAACTCTTTTACTTCCGCGATTCTGATTGCACGCTTTTTGGCACCACCACGCTTTTGTGCCGCATATTTTTTAGCAGTAAGTCTTTGTCTCTGAGTTTTAGCCAGACCAACATCACGTAACCAGAGCGAAAGAGTAGATTTAGAAACTGGGACGACATCCAAAATTTCATTGTATGTTTTGCCTTGTTTGCGTAAAGAAATTGCTTTCTTTTTTTCTAGAAATTTTCTAACCACCGAACCTAGTATAACATGTGTATAAACTAAGTTCTTAGTTTTATCTACTCGATCTGTATGATATAGAAGCCGTGTTCCAAGAGGTCTTGCTGTTGCTTAAATTCATCTGGATTAAACTTTCTAACGTAACCAACTTGCTTTTTCAACACGCGACCGGTCTTTTCTCTTGTTTCAGGGTCTGAAGTTGTCCATTCCTCCAAGACGAGGACATCTCCCTCCTCTACTTCAAAATCTGCGACTCTGAATTCAAATTTCTTTTTGCCCGAGACTATCTCCTCAAAGTATTCTGGCAGTATCTTCTTTACAATACGACGAGACATAGATATCAATCATTACCGGCTTTTCATAAAGCAGTCGCGGCATTTGAGGTTGTCCGTGCTGCGTGGTTCAAACGGCAATTCAGTGATAGGACCACCGCACGTAGCACACTTCCAGTCGCCAGTGAACATCTTTCGGTCAGTGGTCGGCGCAGATTGTTTGTCGCGCTCCTCGCGAGCCTTTTGGTGGCACTCGCGGCACAAGAGGCCGTCGGTACTACGGGGCTCAAACGGCAGCTCAGTGATGGCTTTGCCACAGCCACTACAGGTCCAGTTTCCTTGATGCATAGATATGGTTTGTTGCTTAGGTATTAATAATGTAGCTACTTAGAGATGTAGTATACCCTACTTGGCTTCGTACGCGGCTTTCACAAAAGCAGTGAAGAGTGGGTGCGGATCAAGTGGCCGCGCTTGCAATTCTGGATGAAACTGCACACCAACAAAGAATGGGTGTTCTTCGCGTGGCAATTCAACCGCCTCCATGAGCCGTCGGTCAGGTGACTGGCCTGAGAAGACAAGTCCTCCCTCTTGGAGTTTCATGATATAGGCCGGATTCACTTCATAACGATGACGATGACGCTCTGTTATTTCAGCCTGATGGTACGCACTCTTTACAATACTACCGGTACTAAGGTGTGCAGGATATGCACCAAGACGCATGGTGCCGCCCATATCGCTTTGGGCTATCTTCTCTTTCTGCTCCGGCATGATATCGATAACTAAGTGTTTAGCATCAGGGTTTATCTCAGCAGTACTGACGTCTTTCATACGTAGTTTGTTTTTAGCGTACTCAAGGACCGCCAATTGCATACCGTAACAAATACCAAAATATGGAATCTTATTTTTGCGAGCATACTCAATGACATTGAGCTTGCCTGTGATGCCGGTGGTACCAAAACCTCCCGGCACCAAAATGCCGTCAAATTCTTTAAGTCGTTTAAGTTGCTTTTTATCTTCAAAATCGAGTGAGGACACGTAGCTGATCTCGGGTTTAAGTCCCAATTTATATGACGAATACTTAATAGCCTCTAGCACCGAGATGTAGACGTCAGAGAGGACAAAGTCCCCAGAATTAAAGTATTTGCCGACCACAGCAATCTTAACAGTGTCTTTGCCGGTCTTGGAACTGGTCACAAACCGCTTCCAGCGAGAGAGATCTGAAGTCGTGCGGCAGCGAAGCGAGAGCAAATCACAAATCTTACTCGACAACTTTTCCGCCTCATAACGCAGCGGCACATCGTAAATACTATCTACATCAGGTGCTGAAATGACATTCTCTGGCAAAACATTACAAAAGCGCGCTATTTTCTCTTTGCGCTTTTTATCAACCGGAACTGGAGCGCGAGCCAAAATGAAGTCAGCAAACACCCCCGCGCTATTGAGCAGTCTGGCAGCTGTCTGGGTTGGCTTGGTCTTCATTTCACCGATACTACCTGGTACCGGCAGGTAGGAAACCATGACCACTGCCACATCCTCCGGCTGTTCGGTCTTTAACATGCGTACCGCCTCAAGAAAGAGAATGTTTTGATATTCACCCACCGTACCGCCGATTTCAATGAGCGCCACGTCTGCGGCCGATTTTTTGGCAGCATGTTTAATGCGCGAAATGACTTCAAGCGGAATGTGCGGAACCACCTCTACATTGTGTCCGCCGTACTCAAGATTGCGTTCTTTGCGAATGACTGACTGGTACACACTGCCCGTGGTCATGTAGTTGATGGCTGGCATATCAGTACCCAAAAAGCGCTCGTAGTTGCCCATGTCTTGGTCAGTCTCAAGACCGTCCTTGAGGACAAATACCTCACCGTGTTCGGTTGGGTTCATAGTGCCCGCATCGACGTTGATATAGGGGTCAATCTTAAGAGCGGTAACAGACAAGCCGCGCGCTTGGAGTATCTTAGCGATCGATGAGGAGGCCACTCCTTTACCAACCCCACTCATAACACCACCGACGACAAAGATGTATTTGGTCTTCTTTGTCGCTTGTTTCGCTGTTCGTTTTTTCATTACACTTAGAACGTGAATTTACACCCGCAAGTAACGAGAGACTGCTAACACACTGGAGATAAGACCAAGCGCCATACCAGAGCCAACAAGGACACTGAAAATGTGTACAAAATCATTTACAAAGTATTCAAAGAGATTGAATTGGAAGAACGACTCACTGGCCGGACCGATCCAGAGCACCACCGGATAGAGAATAAGGATGGCAACTACTCCGGCAATAAGACCATACATGAGTCCTTGGAGCATGAACGGGCCACGAATGAAGGTATTACTCGCTCCCACGAGTCGCATAACAGAGATTTCCTCACGAGTAGTGTAGATAGCAAGGCGAATAGTATTAAACGTGATAAGTACCGCCGCAATCATCAAAACTGCCAAGGTAATAACGCTCGCTTTTTGCGCTGCACCGATGATACCGGTGAGTTTATCGATCGAACCTTTGTTCTTAAAGTAGTTCACCTCGTCGATAAGTGGTGCCTGCGGTTCTTCGAGGGCACGCTGCTCTTCAATGAACGTAGCGATGTTCTCATACTGCGTGGTATCAGCCGCTTTGATAGCCAATGAAGCGCCAAGCGGGTTGTCACCAAGTTCTTCGAGCGCTTGGATGGTGAGTTCATCGTTCTTATGTCGTTCGCGGAATTGGGTAAGCGCTTCATCGCGTGAGGTATAGCGGACCTCAGTCACTTCATCCATAGCTTCGAGGCGTGCGACAAGCGCATCTATATCTTCTTGCGAAGCAGTGGTAACGAAGTAGAGATTAATATCTACCTTGTCTTGAATGTTCTTGAGGGTAACGCCGAGGAGTTGGTCACTCAGCATCGTGGCGCCGATAACCAACAGCGCTACGGTCATCACAAAGATGGACGCCAGTGACACAAAAGCGTTTCGCCAAAAACCAACGAAACCTGAACGAACAATTCTTTTAAAACCAGTCCACATGATTACTTACAGAATACCTAAAAAAACTAATTATCGAAATGATTAACGCGGTGCATAAGTGGCTAGGCTAGCTAGAAAAGGTCGCGTCAACCCCTTAGACTTAGAGCACATACTTACCTTCTTGATCATCACGCACAATACGACCTTCATCCATGGTGATAACGCGGCGGCCAAGCTCATCGATAACCCCTTTGTTGTGTGTGGTCATGATGACGGTAGTGCCAAGATCGTTAATCTTACGAAGAATCTGCACCACCTCGTAGGTAGCGATTGGGTCTAGGTTACCAGTCGGCTCGTCAGCGATGATGATGTCCGGTTGGTTCACAATGGCGCGCGCAATGGCCACGCGCTGCTTCTCACCACCGGATAGCTCGTGCGGGAAGTTCCAAGATTTATCTTCAAGATCAACGAGAGCGAGCGCTTGCGGTACGTTCTCCATAATCTCATCATCAGCGCGGCCATTGGCCTCCATCGCAAAGGCAATGTTCTCAAACGCAGTTTTGTGTGGGAGTAGCTTAAAGTCCTGAAAGACGGTACCTATCTTGCGACGGTATTTGGGAAGTTTCACTCGCGG
Organism: Candidatus Nomurabacteria bacterium; assembly: GCA_020632155.1. Classification (GTDB taxonomy): domain Bacteria; phylum Patescibacteriota; class Minisyncoccia; order Phycocordibacterales; family UBA918; genus OLB19. The sequence continues at coordinate 51,373 of JACKGE010000001.1, forward strand.
TATCTGATGGATATCAAGTGACTCAAAGAATACCTGACCGGTAGTTGGACGTTCCTCAGCAATAAGCATCTTCAGCAAGGTCGACTTGCCGGCACCTGAGTGGCCAACGATAGAGACAAATTCCTTCGGCGCTACCTGAAAGGTAACGTCTTCAATGGCTATGGATTGCCCTGCGTTGTAGTACTTCGAAACCTTATCGAAATAGATCATAACGTGTTACTCCGACATTATACTCTGGTGGCGCGACTGTGTCCAAAATTAACTCTGGAGTAGCTTTTCGGCCTCAATAAACGCCTCAATGTCGCCACCTAAGACCGCATCGACATTACGGACTTCGGTATTGGTGCGATGGTCTTTAACTAGCTGATACGGATGGAGTACGTAGGAACGTATCTGGCTGCCCCACTCGATCTTGACCGTCTTTTCAACCGAAAGACCTTTGAGCTCGCGCGCACGCTGCTGCTCCATAAAGGCAAATACTTTACCTGCAAGGAGTGACAGCGCCCGTTCGCGGTTCTGTTGCTGACTGCGCTCACTGGAGACATGAACTGATATGTTAGTCGGTTTATGGGTGATACGAACCGCTGTCTCACGCTTGTTTACATTTTGCCCGCCGGCCCCGCCTGAACGCGCAAAAGAAACATCAAGATCATCCTCCTTAAGGTCCACATCGGTAGTATCCTCCACCTCTGGTGACACCTCAACCAGTGCAAACGAGGTCTGCCGCTTACCGTTAGCATTAAACGGCGAGATGCGTACCAGACGATGAACACCTGACTCGCGCTGCAGCGTACCATACGCTTCTTTACCTACCAGCGCCATAACTAAGTTACGGTACCCGCCGTGATCATTTTGGTTCTCGTCGAGCACAAAGACAGACCAGCCCTTTTGCTCAGCGTATCGCTGGTACATCTCAGCTAACATGCGCGCAAAATCCTCGGCGTCGTCTCCCCCTGCGCCCGCCACGATGGTCAAGATAGCGTTGGCGCGGTCATACTTGCCCTTCCCGTCGGCCTGATCCTTGAGTTCTTGGAGCTCCTTAATCATTGCCTGCGCTTTCTGCGAGTCATTCCAAAAATCCGGCTGCAGCATTGCCGCTTCTATCTCGGTTATTCGTAGCTGCGGATCGTTCATGGTCATGAGTATAGCAAAAAGCCTCAAAAATAGCTTTGCTATTTTTGAGGCTTTTTGCGTTTTGAGCCAATGTCCGGGTGAGGCAGTCTGGGAGACTGCCGCAAGACTTTGTCTAGTATTTCTAGAATTTATGAATAGAAATACTGACAAGGTGTACTGATCCTGTAAGGAGGAATTGGCTCAATAAAAACAGACCCTCTTGAGGAGAGTCTGTTTTTATTGAGCCAATGTCCGGGATTGAACCGGAGACCTCCGCCTTACCATGGCGGCGCTCTACCGACTGAGCTACATTGGCAAAAAGGCGGGGGAACATGACGGGTTCAGATTGTCCCCCCGCGACCGACGCCTCCCGGCGCTGGTGTTGCGCCTAGCTGACTGGGGCCTCGACGCCCCGCTATCCTACCAAAAAAGAAATTGAAAACAAAGTCCGCATGTACTACCATTGAGTGCGCCGCCACCTTAGCTCAGTTGGTAGAGCGTTGCATTCGTAACGCAAAGGTCCGCAGTTCAATCCTGCGAGGTGGCTCAAAATACAAAAAGCCCCTAGGGGCTTTTTGTATTACCGCAGGTAGATACGTGGTCCGTCTTTGACGGTATAGAAATAGTAGTACATGGTGGTAGCAATAAGTGCGCCACCAAAATTGAAACACAGGTCAAGCATCGTATTATCGTAGCCGCCGACACCATTTTGCATATTAAGAGATATGAGAAATTCCATGATCTCATTAAGACCACTGATACCAACAGAAATAAGCACCGCCATGAGAAACACGAGGAGGTCATGACGCTTTACTCCCGCCACGGCGCGAATGACGTGGTAGGACATAATGGCTACCAGACCATAGAGATACCCGTGTACGACTTGGTCGTACTTCAAAACATAGAATTCACCACCCCTATCAATAAGCGGAAAGATGCGCTGAGCAAAGAGCACATGATCACCAATATGGACCGCCCCGCCAAGCACGTGCATGAGGCCCCAGATTGACAGTCCCCACAGCATCCACGTTGGAAATTTACTACGCGGCGCAGTCAAGAAGACACCACCTAGGATTAGTATCAAAACACCGACGTAGATAATGAACTCGAGGTTGCCACTTTGCAGAAAGTACATTGCCCCGATGAGTAGGTACAGGGCCGTAAAGACTATGACCCCTAAGTGTCCACGTGTAAGCATTGGTTTTATTGTAGCAGCCCGAAAGAAAAAACTACACAGCTAATTTGTACAGTTTTTTTCTTAAATGTTGCGGGGTGAGAAGCGCATATTTAGAGCTTCGCAAGACTTTGAGTGTTTGACGCAAAGTATACAGGTTCTGTAAGAACCGGAATCGAGGGTCAAGTTTCTAAGTAAAATGTTCGTTCCTCGCATTTTACTAAGAACTTTCTCCCCGGTCTCACTCGTGGCATAGCCACATCGTTCCGACTGTTCGATTCCGACGAGAGCCAAGCGATTGGCTCTCTGGTCTCCGCACCCAAAGAACGAAAGAGACTGGCAGGAAGCCAGTCTCTTTCGTTCTTGTTGCGGGGCCCGGAATCGAACCGGGGTCTGGAGGTTATGAGCCTCCCGAGGTACCTCTCCTCTACCCCGCTATGTGATTGCTGTATTAAGCGACCTCATCCTCTATCCCGCTTAAAATGCTTTTTGTGGGCGATACTATAGCGTAAAAACGGCATTTATTCAAATCCTTTGTTATACTCCTCCTGTATGCAATGTGTCATTCTGGCCGCTGGTAAAGGAACGCGGCTCCGGCCACTGACTGATTCGTCACCCAAACCACTGGTCAAAGTTGCTGGCAAAACACTTCTTGATCATATCGTTGAAGCGCTACCAACTGCAGTGGACGAACTCATTATTGTAACGGGGTACTTGGGTGAGATGATTGAGGAATACTGCGGACAAAAGTTTTATGGCCGTCCGGTCACGTATGTCAAACAAAAAGAACAGAACGGTACTGCCAAAGCGCTATGGCTTTGCAAAGATATGCTTAAGGGACGCTTCTTGTTTATGTTTGCAGATGATATACACGGGAAAGCGGATATTGCCCGTGCCACCTCATATAGTCGCGCCATGCTCGCTATGACAAGCGATACTCCAGAACGTTTTGGAGTGGTTGTACGAAACCCAGATGGAACGCTGTGTGAAATGATAGAAAAACCAAGTCACGCGCCATCAAACTTAGTATCAACCGGCGTTATGGTTCTTGACCAGCATATCTTTGAATTTGAACCACAAACACCCGTCGATGGGGAGTATTATCTAACTGAGGTGCTGGAACGATACGCGCAGCAATACCCCGTAGCCGTTGTAGAAGAACATACTTGGATTCCCATTGGTTACCCAGAAGATATCAGCGCAGCCGAAAAGCGTTTAGACGGCTTAGCTATTGGTTGAATAATACCAAGGTGAATGGTATGCTTTTGCCACTTTGTGTAACACAAGTTCCATTGTCGGGGTAGCTCAGACGGTTAGAGCGTAGGACTCATAAACCTAAGGTCGTGGGTTCGATTCCCACCCCCGGCACAATGAAAGACCTTAAGTCTTTCAGTTGACGGTGGTGGCGCATCTGTCCCTTTTTTGGGACAGGAGCAGGAATCGAAGAGGTTGCCAGCCGCTTGCGGCGACAACCTGTACTGAAACGGTACGTTTCGATTCCCACCCCCGGCACACGGCAAGGGTTTACCTTTCAGCAGAAAGTGTATATACTCTTGCAACTGCGGTGGTAAGCGAAAGCTTTCCCCGCTGCGTCCGCAAGTCAAAGACAAACAAGTTTTTCCTTGATTGCTCACTTGCGGTGGTAGCTCAATTTGGTTAGAGCACCCGCCTGTCACGCGGGAGGTTGCGGGTTCAAGTCCCGTCTACCGCGCAGTTAGAAAACACCGGCCCTGTGCCGGTGTTTTCGTGTGCGGTAGGAGCAAAGTGCTTGAGCACTTTCCGTCGGGACTTGAACACCGGAATGATGTGAGTTTACGAACAAATGAGGTGTGTCCCGCGGCTCTTCACGAGCCGCAGCGAGTTTAGAGACCGTCAGGACAAGTCCCGTCTACCGCGCAGTTATAACAACTCAAACTCTTCAAATACCATTTTGTACTGAGTGATGGTGTCTTGAGCTGCTTTTTTGGTAAGTACAAAATCTGAACCGGCGTGAGCAATCTCATTACGCACACGATGGGCGCGCCAAGCTTGGTCGAGTGTTTTAAATGAGTTTGGTGAGGCACTCTTTAATTTTTCACCAATGGTAGTGCCCCCAAGTCCCATGGCATCTAGTAACTCTCCTAACATGATGTCCGCCTCAATGATCGCTAATTTCCAATCGTTAGGGTTGTTGGTTCCACTATGCATAAGGACATCCTCCCAGCGGGTATTCTTGCTACCCGAACCGAACAGCTCAGCGTACTTCTTCTCTTGCCCAACCACATATTCGGTAGCCAGCTCACCATACTGACTGGCACGGATATACGCATAAATGACAGCAAACAACAGTAACGCTGAAACAAGGAGTGAGAGGGTGGTCATGATAGACCACAGATGTACAAGAAAGTCGATCGTGTGATTAAAAGTCGCTTCCAAACCGCTTGTTCCTCCCGCACCGGCGCCAGCTCCACTCCCAGACCCGCCGCCAAAGAAAGAGCTGCCGAGCGTTGAGTAGTCAACAGAATAGTCATTAAATGGAATGTCGTTCTCGTCTTGCATATCGCCTCTTAGGCGGCGAATCAGCGTGTCTCGTCGTAGGTACGCTTGCCAATGTCAAAGAGTCGCTGGTCGCCACCATGTGGTGCTATATATTGTACCCCAACCGGTAGCGCTTTTTCGTCACGCTGCACAGTTCCCATTGGAATCGAGATCGCCGGTACACCCGTCAAGTTGACCGGTACCGTGAAGATGTCTTGTTTGTACATGGAAAGCGGATCTTCTTGAGAACCAAAGGTAAACGCTGGCGTTGGTGCGGTTGGGAGCATGATGGCGTCGACAGTTTTGAACGCCTTGTTCAGCTCCTCGCGCATCATGACCCGCACCGCCTCCGCTTTACCATAGTAGGCATCATAGTATCCGGCTGAGAGCACGTACGTACCAAGCAATATGCGTCGTTTCACTTCAGCGCCAAAGCCTTCAGCGCGAGCCGCTAGATAGTCATCGAGTAGGTCTTCCCCTTTCCCTCTCGTGCCATAGCGCATACCATCAAAACGAGCTAGGTTGGATGAAACCTCAGCCGGCATCACCACATAATACGCAGCCAGACCTTGCTCTAAAAGTGGTAATTCGACATCGACCACACTGTGGCCGGCCGCTTTGAGTGCTTCGATCTGTGACTCAAAACACTCCATCACATCAGCGTCGACACCGCTACCCAGAAAATCACGTGGCACACCAAACGTATAGGTTTGCTTAAGTGGTACCTCCGCATACGTATCTGGTGAAATAGTTGTCATGTCTAGCTCATCTGAACCGGATATGATGCTGTGTATCAGCTCTGCGTCAGCGACCGAGTTTGTGAGCGGACCAGCCTGGTCAAGCGATGAACCCATGGCAATAAGACCAAAACGAGAGACAGCGCCGTAGGTCGGCTTGTATCCTACGAGACCACAGTAGCTGGCTGGCTGGCGAATAGAACCACCAGTATCGGTACCAAGCGCTGCTGGTACCGCACCCATGGCTACTGCTGCTGCCGAGCCTCCCGAAGAGCCGCCTGGGACACGACGTTCGTCGTGCGGATTCTTGGTTGGTCCAAAGGCTGAGTTTTCGGTTGATGAACCCATGGCAAATTCGTCTAGGTTGGTAGCGCCAACAAAAATGGCTCCGGCCGCTTTGAGTTTACTGATGATAGTTGCGTCATAGCTGGCAGTATATTCAGCCAATATCTTAGAGCTGGCTGTCGCCTTTTTCCCTTTAATGAGAATGTTGTTTTTGATTGCAAGCGGGATACCGGTCAAAACAGGTGACTCTGCGCCATGCTCTTTGAGAACTTTTTCGGCTTCTGCTGCTTGCTCCAAGAGATCATCAAACACTTCAAGGAAGGCATGTACCTCCTTTTCGTGTTCTTTTAGGACCTCGGTAAAGGCGTGTATCGCTTCCGTCGGTGTGTACGTACCGGCAAGATACGCTTCACGTAGCTCTGTAATGGTCTTCATATTAGTCATTGTCGAGTATTTTCTTAACCCGCAAAAATCTCCCTTTCTTCTCTGGGAAGGCTGCGATCAATTCATCGGCTGTTGCGTTGGTAGTGGCTGCCACCTCATCAACGCGGAAGACATTGTGAACTGCACCCGTCTTTTTAGTTAAATCACCCGAAGCTGCAATGTCATTTACCTGACTGACGTACGCCAAAATCGAATCAATTTCGGTGTGTAATTTTTCTGCCTCAGCCTCAGACAGACGAATACGGGACAACGTGCCCAAGTGTAGTATCTCCTCTTTTGTCATATCGTGGGCATAGTAGCATTTTCACGCGCGGCAATCTAGCTGCCAAGAAGCTTCCTGAACTGCTCTTCGTTAATAATTGCAACACCCAATTCTTCAGCTCGCTCGGCTTTACTGCCTGGATCAGCTCCAGCTACGACATAGTCGGTTTTTTTAGACACACTGCTGGCAACCTCTGCCCCAGCTTGCCTCGCCAGCGCTTTAGCTTCATCACGAGTAAGTGTATTGAGGGTACCGGTAAAAACCATTGTCTTCCGAGAAAGACTGCCCTTTTGTGACACTTTTTTCGGTGCTGTGACTTCAATATGTCGAAGGAGCTGAGCTAACTCTTTTTTATGCGTAGAATCTTGCATCCACAGCACTAGAGACTCAGCTACCACCTGCCCTACCCCGTGTATTTGTGATAATTCTTCTATGCGCGCCTCTTGTATCTTTTGCAATGAGCCAGTATGTTCCGCAATAAGACGTGCTGTCTCTTCGCCAACATGCTCGATTGACAGTCCAATGAGTAACCGCTGCAATGGTACGGTGCGAGCGGCGGTGATGGCATCGATGACATTTTGCGCCGCTTTCTCTTTAAAACCCGGCAGATCCTTAAGGTCACCTACTTCCAAGGTAAAGAGGTCATAATGATGAGTGATAAGACCGGTATCAAGGAGGAGATCAATGATACGCGGGCCGACGCCATCAATATTGAGGGCTGTCTTGGAGACAAAGTAATACAACTTTTGGCGGCGAAGAAAATCTGAATCAAGCGTTACACAGCGATACGCAGCCTCACCCGGTACACGCTCAATAGAGCCATCACCACCACATCCCTCAACGCGCTTTGGGAAGCGATACGGCTTAGTTTTGGCGGGGCGAAGTGGCAACAATACCTCTACAATTTCTGGAATGATGTCACCGGCTTTTTGCAAAATGACCGTGTCACCAACGCGGACATCAAGACGTTTGATCTGATCCTCATTATGAAGTGTGGCTCGTGAGACGGTCGAACCATCGATAAGAACTGGTGTAAGGTGTGCTACTGGTGTAATAACACCAGTGCGACCAACTTGGAGATCTATTGCCTCTACTACGCTTGTGGCCTGTTCAGCTGGGAATTTAAAGGCGGTACCGTAGCGTGGTGATTTGGCAGTAAAACCGAGCTTCCGCTGCAAATCAATCGCATCTACCTTGATAACAACTCCATCAACACCGTACTGCAGCTCGTCATGTTTTACTTTCCATATTTCATAAAAATCCAATACGGCCGCGATATCTTTGGCTTTCTTATTGTGTGCATTAGTTACAAAACCGAGTTGTTTTAAGAGTTGCAACTCTCCCCACTGGCTTTCCGGCACTGACAGCCCGCTGTCTTGAGGACCAAAGACATCAACGTCATACATGGTTGCTGATAGTTTTCGTGAACGAGCCACCTTTGGATCAAGCTGGCGAAGCGAACCAGCAGCTGCATTACGCGGATTCGCAAATAGTGGCTGCTCGGCTTTTTCGCGCTCTAGGTTCACGCGCTCAAACTCAGCTTTGGATAACATGACCTCACCGACACAGGTGATATCAACCTTGTGCGCAAGACGATCCGGAATATCATCAATGGTACGGGCAGTGTGTGTAACATCCTCTCCAGTGACACCGTCACCTCTTGTTGCGGCACGCACCAATACCCCGTCGATGTATTCGAGCACGATCTTCAGGCCGTCGAGTTTGTGCTCAACCACATAGGTAAGCTGAGCTTCTGTTACGTCCTCGCTCTCAAGATGGCGGTAGAGTCGCGCTTCCCAATCTCGCAGCTCACTTGGGGTAAAAACGTTACCAAGTGACCATTGACGCACTGTATGTGTGACCTTAGCAAAAGCTTCGCTGACAGTGCCACCGACCTCGGTAGTAAGGGAACCCTCAGAATCGTCGGTGGAACCCTCAAGAGACCTGAGTTGTCGCACCAGTGAATCGTAGGCTTCGTCAGATATCTCCGGCGCATCATCCTCATGGTAACGACGACGATGGTAGTCAATAAGCTGACGTAATTTGCTGAGTTCAGTTTGAGGACTCTTTTTTGGCATAGTGCCCCTGCATTGTACTACAGCCCACTATGGGTAGCCACGGAGGGCAAAGCTAACTAAAATTGAATGGTGAGTTCACGCTGGACAGTGAGAAATGAATCGCGATCATCACAGCGACGATTATAACCGCGAGAGAATATAGTGGTACATACTGCCCCTTCTGTACACGTAAGTTCTAGCAAACCTTCATTACGAGTGCTGATATCTTTTGTCACATCACTCGTTTCACTTTGAGCATCAATAAGATACAAACTGGTTTCAACGCACATATCCGCCCCAAGGTTGTAAGTATATCGGTAGTTATATAAATTGCCATCACGATAGGCCTCGCTCTCAGTTGCAGATCTATTAAAACATTTAAGGCCGAGAGGAGTTCCACCATCTAAAAGCAGCGAGAGATTGCCGGGCTGCTGGCGTTGATATTGCATACACTCAATGCCAGATCGGGCGGCATGGATAGCAATCTCTGAGTCACGCGCTACATTCGATAGAGTCAGCTGTTTCATAGTGATATGTAGAAGTGACAAGCCAACAGCTAAGACCACGCTAATAACAATCAAAGTCAAAAGGAGAGCAAAACCATCTTGGGTTAAATTTCTAGATGTCATCATAGATATTGTATAGGTAGGTATTTATCTCAAGTGGGCGAGTAGTGTTTGGTGAGCGCACAACTACGCGCACCTCGACATATTCATCATTTAACACAGTCAGGTAAAGGTCACGTTCGTAGCCAGAAAGTTCACCATTCTCATTGTAAGTATATTTGGTAAATGTATTTCCACTAACGGTCTCCTCAGATTGATAAAGTTCACAGCTACCCACTGTTGTACTGTCGCAACGAAAGATGGACCAATCTGACATGGAACCCCCTCCATCAACTGCGTTCACCCCACAAGGGACTAAGCTCGTACAGCCAACATTTGTTATCTGGTCGGTCCAGTCCCATATATCCGCAGTATTACCCTCTTGATAGTTTAAGATGCCCTCGTTACGTAATTTCACCACAATCTCGATTGCCTCTTGTGCAAGGAAAAACGCTGTATTCTGTTCTCGAGCATACGCGGCACTCTTAAGTCCTTTAGATGCAATAGTGATAGGACCAACGATTGCAAGCAAAAGTACCGTGACCGCAACCATCACTTCAACAATGGAGTACCCCTCTGTGGACTTATGGCGAAACATAATCAAAGTCTGCTATTTGCTGAGTAACTGTCGTTTGTACAGAAAATTGCGACCTCACTTCACCCAATTCTCCTGAAAAACCACTCACCCATATTCTAACTGTTGGCTGCTCGACATCATCTTCAACATCAGTACCATACACATTGAAGTATAGTCCGGTAATGATAGCATCGTCAGACGACAGTCTGACCCAAGGACCGTCACTCACACGTCGCTCAATAGACATATCTGTTTCATTATAACGATACGCTATCCGAGGATTTGCGTTGCCACCAGTTAGACTTGACCCCCCTTCAACCAATGAAAGCACCTGCCCGTAATTGCTATCACAATCTTGCGTGTCTAAAGTCCCAATTCCTCCTGTATCACCACTTTGCATACAATACAGACTGCGACCTGTTCGAATCTCGCGAGTCATATTCTCGAGTACAAAAGTAATATTGGTCATAATGGTCTCCATATTTTGTGCTTTAGCATTTGCGTCAATGAGTACCAAAACTGTTCCAATAGCCATAGTAACTACCATCGTGTAGATGGCCATAGAGACCAAGAGTTCAATGAGCGAGAAGCCATTAGCAGAAGTAGCCGAGTGCTGTATGTGATTGTTTCTGGTACAAGAATACATAAACATTTTTATTTATTGTACCTCTATCTGACCTACTGGATTAATAATAACGGCTCGCGAAGAACCTCCGTCAGTAATACTACTTATTGTGATCTCTGCATCTGTTATCGTACCTCCGTAATCATTAGAATAAAAATGAGCGTCAAAATCTGGACGTATAAAAGCAACTGACAAGCTTTCGACTGAAACTGTGCAACCATTGATACAGATGTCAGAAACAGCAAATCGGGCATCAATAAGATATGGCACGTCCCGCTCTTCCCCTGTATCATAGCTACCGTTTCCACTGCTATCTAAATAGAGTTGGTACTTATTAGGTGTAAGTTGTGAAAAGTAGACGCCAAAGGCTTGTCTGTATTCAGTTCCGGTACTCCGTACACTTAGGGCATTCGTCTGAGCCTCCCGAATATCAAGCGCCATTTCATAGGCCTGACTTTTTAGGAGAACTACATTATTAAAGGCTCCGTACCGCACCAAAATAATAGCCGTAATGAGTGTGATGAGCGCCACGGTGACCATGAGTTCCAGTATCGAAAAACCCGCTTTGCTTAGTATCAAAACAGTATCTGGTCGCTGGGTGGCCGGGTTAAAATAGTGACGAAATAACATGATAGGTAAGCACAAGGACGTCGACATGACCGAGATACGTGAGTAAGAAGGCTGCGATCATAAACGGAGCAAATGGAACCTCACTCTTCATTGTAAGCCGTGGTAGTGTTAATCCTAAACTAGTTGTCCCCTGTCGCAGGGCTATCACGCTTAAACTAATTAACGCCCCAAGCCAAAACGACAAAACGACAAAACTGAAAAGAAGGTGTAAACCTACCAGTAGGCCAAGGCCAAAAGCCAACTTAGCATCACCAAGGCCAATCCATCGTCCTTTCGAAATAACCCAGAGCGACCCATAGGCAGCAAAACCAAGGATACCGCTCAAGAATGTCCAGAGCAGGTTAATCTGCCACAAATCCGGCCATGCACGCGCAGAGACTATGACCACAGCCAAAACCGCAACTAGCAGTGACAGTCGGTCAGGAATGATGTAGTGCCGCAGATCGTATACACAAATAATGATAAGGATAAGCAGTAATGTAGCAGCTAACAAAAATTCAATACCAACACCAAATACCCAAGAAGCCCACACGAACAGGGCTCCGGAAAGTAATTCAACTAAGAAGAAGCGGGTTGGTATATTGGCGCGACAATTGTAGCAACGACCCTTTAGTGCTAAAAACGATACCAGTGGAACCAGTTCATACCACATAAGTGTCCGACCGCACGAAAAACAGCGAGAGCGGTCATTTAGAGACTTACCGGTGTTCATGCGATCAATGACCACATTGGCAAAACTACCAAAAGCTACCCCGAAGCAAAATACAATACTCATCAGTAGCGACTGCGGTAATAGTTCCATAGCTACTATTCTACCCTACCAACTAGCTTGCTTTAGGCACAAACCAACAAAAAACACCCTTCGGGGTGCTTTTTGTTGTAGTACGCAACTAACTTACGGGCAAACAGTGTTTGTACCTAAAGCGGTACCATTTTCCACTGCACTTCCAGTAGAGTCAACACAGTAGTAGGTGCTTGTTGAGACCATAGGCGCTGAAGCAGCCCAAGCTGTACCGGTGTCATTACAAGTAGCTGAAGAAGCAGTGACCGCCTCGCCTACTTTACTATCCCCACAAACGCCATCGTAGTCGCCATCATCGTCGTAGACGATCTCGGCCTGAGCGCGAATGTTATTGAGGTTTGATTTACGCGCAGCGTCAGTACCCTTATCACGAGCGCTGTTAAGTGACGCGAGTACCACCGAAGCGAGGATACCAATGATCGCGATCACTACGAGAAGCTCAATGAGCGTAAAACCTCGTTTGGTTAATGTTTGCATCATATCTATTCTTATATTTGTAATACACTGCAATCAAAACATCAGCTGTTTGTCTCGATAGCAGCCAGACTCCACGTGTACGCGGATTCCCTTTATTATACGGCGGAAAAATTGGTGACGGTTCACTTTGTGTGGAAAACAAATTTTTTACAGGAGAGCCGGATTAACTATATGGAACCGGTCAGATTGTAGATTGGCATCAGAACCGAAGCCAGCAACGTACCAACACCCAGACCAAGCATAACTATCATCAACGGTTCAATGAGACCGATAAGGGTATCAACGGCATTATTTACTTCACGGTTGTAAAACTTGGCCAGTGTACCCATAATTTCTGAGAGGTTACCGGTCTCTTCCCCAACTTTGGCCATTTGTGAAAGCACTCCCGGTATTTCCGGATACTCAGCCACAGCATCAGCAAAAGAACGTCCTCCTTTGACCTCAATAAGCGTATTGCTGACGATCTCTTTGAACACAAGGTTATCCACTACTTCTGACGTCACCTCAAGCGCTTGCACCATGGTGATACCGCTACTCAGCATCGTTGAGAGGTTGTCACAGATACGGGTCAAGTACAATTTTCGATACAGGTCACCAATATACGGTATTGATATCTTAAGCTCATCAAAGGTGCGACGCCCCACTTCTGTCTTAAGAAACTGCCAGAGACCAATGCCGACCAAGGACAATAACACCAAGATAATGCCTATATAGTTGGTGACAATGTTTGATATGCCAATAACCAACTTTGTATAAATAGGAAGTTCCTGTCCAGAGTCGGTCAATATTTGACTGATACGTGGAATCACCAAGGTCAACATGAGTCCCATGACCAAAATGAATACACCGATCACGAAAGCTGGATAAATAAGGGCATTACGTGCCTTGGTCACCACTTGATACGTACGATCAAGATAGTCAGCTAGATATAAGAATGATTTGTCAAGCGAGCCTGACTCCTCACCGGAACGGACCATGTTGACGTAAAATGAAGAGAAGACATCTGGATGTGCAGCGAGCGCTCGTGAAATGGAACTACCAGCCTGCAGATCATCAGCAATGGAATTAAGTACACTGCGAAGCTGTTGGTTCTCCATTTCCGCTCCAAGCAAACGGAAAACTCTTAGTGCAGACACCTGAGCATCAAACAAAGTTGCTAATTGTCGTGAAAGGATGACTATCTCTTTAGTTGAAATACCCTGAAACAGGTTAATCTCAAGATCAAGGACTGATTTTTTCTCATCGATCGGGTCTATGGCAACAACAGTGTAACCACGTTTTTGTACCGTAATAATGGCTGCATCAATGTTAACAGCTTCAACAGTACCTTCACGAATGGCATTATTTTGGTCAATAGCTCGATATGAGAACAACATAGGCTACATGAGGCGTTCTAAGCCTTTAGGGTTAATTGAATAGGCAAACGCATTTTCTACAGTGATTTCCCCTTTCTTAACAAGATCTGCCAAAGAGCGATTCATATCTATCATGCCTTGTTCAAGACCAGTTTCAATAACCGTCTGTATCTCATGCGTGCGTTGTTCTCGGATAAGGTTAGATACGGCACTGTTATTTATAAGCAGTTCGTAGGTTGGGACCATGCCACCTGAGATGCGAGGGATAAGTCGTTGTGAGAAAATACCAATAAGTGATCCGGCTAGCTGTACACGGATTTGGTCCTGCTGACTGCCCGGAAAACTATCAATGATACGATCAATAGTCTGAGCAGCGTTGTTTGTGTGGAGAGTTGAAAGTACGAGATGTCCAGTTTCAGCAGCTGTTACGGCAGTAGCAATGGTCTCTGGATTGCGCATCTCACCAACCATGATTACATCTACGTCTTGGCGAAATGCGGAGTTGAGCGCGGTACGAAAGTCTTTGGTATCAACACCAACTTCACGTTGATCAATAAGCGCTTTATCTGGTTCAAAAATATATTCAACCGGATCCTCGATAGTAACAATATGATCGGCTCGAGTGGTATTTATGATCTGTATAAGAGACGCAAGCGTTGTGGACTTGCCCTGACCGACAGGACCGACACAAAGGAAGAACCCTTGCGGTCGTTGAGCAAAACTTTCTAGGATCGGTGGCAAATCAAGTTCTTCAAGTGTTCGGATATCGTTAGGAATGTGACGGAGTGCAAGAGACATTCCTCCTTTTTGAATAAACGCATTTCCACGAAAACGAATACCATCTTTGTGAGCGTAGGAAAAATCCATCTCTTGCTGTTTTTGGAACCGTTCAAACCGTTCATCTCCCATGAGTACTAACCCGAATCCTTCTACGTCTTCATTGCTCGCAACTGGCATCTTAACAAGCGGTATTAGTGAGCCAGCAACGCGCACCATGGGGTGTGACCCAACAGAGAGATGGATATCTGAACCCTTCTCGTCAACGAGAATGTCAATCAGGTCATTGAGGGCGCGTTTGTAATCTACTTTAGACATACAAAATTATGATTTGATCAATTCTTCAACTTTAGCCACCACGTCACTCGGTATTGATTCTGCTTTTACAATATATCCAGCAGCACCAGCTTCTTTGGCTGCAGCTCTATCACTTTCTTCACCTTGATTAGACAGAACAATGAACTTTGTTTCGATATCAGGATAGGTCTCTTTTACGCTACGAAGAAAATCAATGCCCGTCATTACCGGCATAACCATATCAAGCAAAACTACATCAAACTTTTGTTCAGAGAGTTTAGTCAAGGCTTCTTGACCATTAACAACTGCTTCAACCGTGTGACCAAGTTCTGAAAATTTGGTCGCGTACATATCGCGCAAGAACAAATCATCATCAACAAGCAAAAGGTGCATTGACTACATTATACTTGCATCATCTGTGATAGATGGGGGGTTATCGACAGCTGGCTGTGAGGACTTCATAGTTACATCGGTCACTTGCTCATCTAGTTGGGTACCGAATGTACTGACCTCCTCATACGGAATAGTGCCCTCAAGCGCTTTTATGATTGCATCCTCTTTCATGGTAGTAAACCCTCGAGACCGTGCTTCTTGATACATCTCTTCCTCTGAAGCACCCTTCAAGATCATATCTTGTATTTGTTTATCTATTTCAAGCGCCTCCATGATAGCCACGCGACCTTTTGTGCCTGAGGCGCAGCCAGGTGAGGGTTCTGGGTGATAGACCGTTTTCATTTCAGGTATCATTCCCCGATACTTTTCTGGTAAGGTTTTAAATTCATTGTCAATGAGCATTTTTATACTGCCTTCTACTGGCTCTGACTTGCCAGTACCGGGACACAAACGACGTGCTAGGCGTTGTGCGATTGCTAATTTTAATGTTGGTGCAATAAGGTACGGATCAACACCCATATCGATAAGGCGGGGCACCACGCCAATAGCGTTATTAGTGTGAATGGTCGAGAGCACTAAGTGGCCAGTAAGTGCAGCTTGGATAGCGAGTTGCGCTGTTTCTTTATCACGAATCTCACCAACCATGATAACGTCAGGATCTTGACGTAGTGCACTGCGCAAACCACTAGCAAAGGTATATCCGATCTCAGGTTTCACTTGTGACTGGCTAACGCCATCGATGTTGTACTCAATCGGATCTTCGAGTGAGAGGACGTTTTTAGTGGCACGATCAACCTCCGACAACATGGCATACAGCGTAGTTGACTTACCAGAACCAGTCGGACCGGAGATAAGTATTATCCCGTAGGGCTCCTTGATTATTCGTCTAATGATCTTGAGGTGATGTTCAGAGATACCTGTTGATTCGAGTGTACTGATTCCACGTTCATTATCTAAAATACGCATCACGACCTTCTCGCCATGGTTTGTAGGCAAGACCGAGACACGAAAATCGATCTTGCGGCCATCAAATGTGGCTGAGAATCGCCCGTCCTGCGGTTTTCGCTTTTCATCAAGACGCATCGACGAGAGAATCTTTATACGAGCCACCACCGCAGGCTGAACATTCGCTGGAAGTTCGAGGCTAGTGGTGAGAAGACCATCTACTCGAAATCTGACTTTTACCTTATTATATGTAGGTTCAATATGGATGTCTGAGGCATTACCATCGACTGCATACCGTAATATGGTAGCTACTACCTTAGTGACCGGAGCATCCTCTTTTATGTGTTCCTGACTTAGAGATTCATCTTCCTCTGCGGCACCTCGTTTACGCTCAGCGATCTCTTTATCAAGTTCATCTTCAAGGGTGGACAGGGCTTGGTCAACTTCACCAGACAGCGAATCATATGCCTTGAGCAGTTTCTGAAGGTCAGATTCAAGGACAAAATAAAATTTATAGGCAACACCGTGTTTGGTACTAATAAAACTGAGTGCTTCACGGAGTTGAATATTATCGGGATCATTGACCCCGAGCGCGAGGACATCTTCCTCCATTTTGAGCGGCACAACTTCATAGTTCTTGGCGGCCTCGACAGGAATATATTTAAGAACTTCGCTATCTATCTTATTATCGTCCGTCGGTATAAATGTCGGTATTCCATAGTAGTCAGCAAGCGCAGTGCGGGCAGTATCAGTAGGAATACCTGCTGAAAGTAGGGCAGCTTCAGTGGATAACCCCTCAGTTACACGAGCTTCGATCTGCTGTCGTATCTCCGTGGTGAGTATTCCGTCTTGTTGTAATCTATCCAATATCTCCATACATGAATCAAGGTCTAGCGATCAGATGACCCACTCGTTGATTCAAAAGGATGATCTCGGCCAACAGCAGCCGGTACGACTTGGCGTGAAAATGATTGCAGGCCTTGGAAACGTGTATCACTCAATATGCTGGTGTTAATCTCAATCTTCTGCAACTCAGTAAGGCGAATCAAAAAACTACGCGCCTCTACTTCTGCCTGCGAGACATCTGTACCAGAAGTTGCCGAGGAAAGACCGCTGCTACGTTCCACCACAAAAAGGTAGTAGCCCACCGCAGCCACTGCAATGAGTCCGAGTACGATAATGATGTTTTTAATAAAAGTCATAAGCTATTGTGTTTGATCTGTAGTCTCTGTTAACGCAAAAGCGCGCAGGGTAAGTTCGTATGAAGTAAGGTCAGAATCTTCTTCGCTGACAAACGACATAGAAATAATACGAAGCGGATAAGTATTTGACTCGATATTCATCAGCAACTGTTTAAACTCATCATATGA
The DNA here is from genome assembly GCA_020632155.1 of Candidatus Nomurabacteria bacterium. Taxonomy (GTDB): domain Bacteria; phylum Patescibacteriota; class Minisyncoccia; order Phycocordibacterales; family UBA918; genus OLB19. The sequence goes on from JACKGE010000001.1 coordinate 68,815, forward strand.
GCCAAGAGCAGTAAGTGTGAACGTGCGGGAGACCAAATCCTGAAGTGCTTCCGTTTTGAGATTGCTACCAGACAACACAGCTGCAGTGCCTGTTTCAGGATCAATCATTGAGTCGTAATCAACAAGACCAAAATCGTTGGCACCTCCTGCAGTACCTACTATTGTGCTCACTGAGGTGTCAGCATCATCAGCGCTAATGTCTTCGAGAGACATACCGCTTTCAACAACCATGGCCTCTATATCCCGAGAGATCATGAGTACATTTACACGGTTTGGCATGTACGTTTGCAATGCTGCCTTATCTGCAGCTGAAAGATTGTCGATACGTGATTTCAGATTGGAGACAGTACTGTTGTATTGGGTAGCCTTATCGATGGCATCAGAGTATGTGGCAATCTGCTGCTGCATGTCTTGCACTAAAGCTAAGCGAGGCTTCACGACCAAAAATACCAACGCAATCGCTATAAAAGTTAAGATGACTTGTGTAATCGCTTGCATTCTCATATTACTCTTCCTGTTGGTTAGTGGGCTCTTCTACAGCATTTTCACTGGTCTCGGCCGCCGCATCAATAGTATCGTCATTCTGCGCTGGACGTGCCTCTGAGGCTACCTGATTTGTAAGCGCTGCAGTCTCAGCGAGTCCTTCATATGGCAATGTAGATACTGGTAAGGTACCCGAAAGCACAAAACTAATCCCCAGAGTATCGGATGATTCACCTTCTTCCTGTTTCGTCTCTACACTGTAATCATACTGTGTAAGTTTAGAACTTCTGAGTATTTCGCTACGCGGTAAAACACTGGTCTGGTATTCAATATCATTGAAACTCTTAGCACGCCCCTCAACCTCATAGGTGAAGGTATCGTTATCGTTGTACTCATACGCAAACGTGGTAAATGTGACTCGATCGGAGGTGATATTTTCAAGTTCCGCAAAGAGTCTTGAGGGAGCAACTGTCTTTTTCCATAGGTCACTTACCACAAGTAAGCGTTTTTCTGTATTGCGAATCTTATTCAGATCATCTTGTGCAAATTGACTCCGCTGCACATCAAGTTCAGCAATTGAAGCATCAAGTTTTTTCTTTACCAACGACGAATAGCCATATACCACCACCACCGCAATCAAAGCAGCAAAAAAGAGTACGTATATTATGTAGCTGACTACATAAATACGCCGAGTAACCCTTTTGGTTCCCAAACCTTTACTTGGACCCTTCGGAATGAACGAGGCATTGTTAGTCGGTGCCATTACCTTACATTATAGATTGTAATATGCTTCACGCGTACAAAAATCTGTGGACAGTTTTACATAAACAAACGCTGCGCTGCGCCAAGGGCAACGCTGAACGAGGGGCCAATCTGTTTCAACTCATCTTCCATGAAAGCGGGATATCCAACGTGCGCAAAGGGGTCAGCGGTAACCACTAATCGCTGCATCACGGTCTCAGTCAACTTATTGATGCCAAGTGTCGCCGCCCCGCCGCCTGTGAGAACTATCTTCTGAATTGGAATTTGCGTGGTTGCCTCATAGCGACTGATAACTCTGGCGAATTCTCGTAGCGGAGATTCAAATACTGCGGAAACTGTATTATGTATATCTCGTAATCGTTCCTGATCACTGCCAGAACTACGTTTAAATTCCTCAGCTTGAGTCCAGCTTAAACTCAATAACTGAGCCAATTTGTTGGTCACCGCAGCGCCGCCAACTGGTACACGATGTACGCGTTCAACATAGCCGTTACAGGTTAGATAGAGTTTAGTTGTCTTAGCTCCAATATCGAGAATAGCAGTATACCCAGAAGACTCTGACACCAGTGATCGCACGGTGCTGAAGACCTCTATCTCAGACGGCTGAGCTGTCATACCAATCGAATTGAGTAGCAGATTATATTCCCCCAAGGCTTTATTCTCTATAGCAGCTAACAATACTTCTTGTGATGAACTTTCTATTTCGCCAACTTTAGATAAAGTTGTCCAATTGAGAGTCACCTCTGAGAGCGGTAGCGGGATGAATTTTTTTGCTTCAACATTTATCTTGGCTTCGAGCTCTTCATCACTTGCCGCAACAACCGGCACTACTGTCATGAAACTTGATGCTAAGGGCATGGCAAATACTCCGTCTTTTGCCTCAGCTTTAGACTCACGAAGTACATCCACCACTGCTTCAGTTTGTGCTTTTTGGTCCAGTCTGACTGTCTCACCAAGCTCAGCTCCAGCATACGGGCCAAGTTGTAATTCGCCATACGTGCGGAGCATAAGTGCCCGTTCAGTATGTTCAAGCTCTACTACTTTTACGGATGAGCTGCCAATATCGATACCAACCGCTCGAGTAACTGGGGCGGCGCGTTTAGATGTAAAAAAAGTGCTCAATGAAAAGGCCATACGTACAGTGACTATCTGCCAGATTGTACCATGTTAAAATTCAATAGACATGAGGTTCGTGAGTACATTCTTGGAAGCTCTTTTCCCAACACGACCAGACTATAGACGAGTGCAGAGTCTTACTGTAAGCGACATACACTCACGCTACGCCCCGATACAGATCCATGGACACCTAGCACTCAGTTCCTTTGCTGATCCAGATATACGAGCCTGCGTGCACGAGTGCAAGTACCATGAGAACGCAAACGCCACTGCCCTGTTAGCGGGATTGCTACGAACATGGCTTAAGAACCAAACGCACTCATATGTAGTGGTGCCCGTACCGCTTTCGCGCCAACGGCAACGCAAGCGCGGCTACAATCAGGTAACGAAAGTGGCCAAAGTGGCGGGGATGTCCCTAGATGAGCGCGTGCTACTGCGCACCAAAGACACAACGCCACAAACACAGCTTGATAAAGCAGCCAGACGCACCAATGTACGTGATATTTTTGCTATACATCCACTTGCCAACCCAAATCGCTACCGAGAGACTCACCTACTCCTCCTCGACGATGTCACCACTACCGGAACGACTCTTAGTGAAGCAGCAAAAACTTTGCGGGCTTTAAAACCGGCCTCACTAACCACCATCGCGCTTGCGCACTAACTAAGTGTGTGTGCTACCATTTATGTAGCCTATGTTCGAAGACTATTTCATCCGTATACTGTTAGCCGCACTGGTTGGCGGTATCATCGGTATTGAGCGTGAATATCACGACAAAACCGCCGGCTTTAGGACTATGATCCTTATCGCCACTGGATCATCTCTCTTTACTATCATGTCGCTCGTGATCGGTACCTCCATCGATCCGGCGCGCGTTGCTGCGGCAGTTGTAAGCGGCGTTGGCTTTTTGGGTGCCGGGGCTGTAGTCAAAGAAGGTCTTAATATCCGCGGCCTTACCACTGCCGCTTCCATCTGGCTCGTGGCTTCACTTGGCATGGGCATGGGTGCCGGTCAGTTTGCTCTCACGGGAGCAGTGACCAGCTTCATATCAGTCATCATGTGGTTCCTGCCGTTCTTTGAACGGCGCATCGATAAGATGCACGAGTTCCTCGAGTTCACCATTGTTATCAAGAACACCGACAAACAGGAAGACAAGCTTATGGAAGTCTTTGCCGAAGAAGGCATCAAGACCGTTAGCCTGCACCGCACTAAGATAAGTAATAGCGAGCGCGAACTGCGCATTATGGCAAAAAACCGTCCCGACAAACACGACGCCCTTGGCAAACGCCTCGCCAGCTCAAAGTTGGTACTGCGATTCCGGACGTAAAGTGTGTTGGTGTACAACGGGTACAGGATTCGTCGTGTTTTTTCTAATTCGCTTTGTTCATAAGAACGCTGGACGCGGCTCCCCGGCCCAAGGGGACCCCGGGTCCGCCGTTCGAATCCCTGCGTCTCTCGCAACATGCAACAAAGCCAGAGCTTTCGCTCTGGCTTTGGCAGTTGCGGAGACGCAGGGATTCGAACCCTGGAGGGGTTTTATCCCCTACCTCGTTAGCAGTGAGGCGCTTTCGACCACTCAGCCACGTCTCCGTTTCTCTTTGACATGACTTCACTCCACCCCCTATTGCCTGCTTCGCAGCGGCAATCCGTTCTTACGAACGGTCGGATGAAGCATGAAGCAGTTCATGCTTCATAGCCACGTCTCCAAACAATATGAAATTGTGCACGGTAGAATACCATATTCACTTTGATAGCAAAAGATAAAGCGCCGCGAACGCGGCGCTTCATGAAAATCTTGACCAGACGACTAGTCAGCGACGGGCAGCGACTGATTTTTCAACGCCAGCCGGTGGAGGTCACCGAACGTGAAATTTTCATCGGCCCAGTCTGAGTCCTCGATTTCGCAGCCATAGTCCCACAGAATGGCCAAGCAGACTTCATTGCTTGCCGTGCGGTCGGCGGAGAATATTGGCTGGATTTTGGTCAGCTCGTCGGCACGAAGTATCCTCCACTTCGAATCATTTTCGTTGACTCGTGCGGCAAGCGCACCCTTGAAATGCTCGAAATTGCTCCGGTCGAAATCGACATCTTTGCTTAATCTCATCGGTACGTCTCCTTGACTGAGAGCCTACTATCGACACTTTTTGGTCGATTTCTGAAAGCAACCATATCAGAAACTACAGAAACTACAAGGCTATTACTTAATCGCACTCGCCACCTTCTTTACCAATCCTGCAGTCATGATACTAGGGATGATCTCGCCGGCGGTTGGTTTTTTGACTAGTGCTGCTATTTTCTTAGCCGCTTCAAGTTTCATGTCGTCGGTGATATCGCGTACACCTTTATCGAGTGCTCCGCGGAAAATACCCGGGAAGGCCAATGAGTTGTTAACCTGATTTGGGTAATCGCTACGGCCCGTAGCCACAATGGCCGCACCGGCGCGCTTGGCGTCTTCAGGCTTTATTTCCGGTATTGGGTTAGCGAGCGCAAACACCACCGCCTCTGGCGCCATCTTTTCGATATGGTGGCGTGAGATAGTTCCCGGACCGGAGACTCCAATGAGCACATCAGCCCCATCAACTGCATCGAGCACCTCACCAGAGATTTTGTGTGGATTTGTGACCTGCGCCAGCGCCTTCTTGTGTGGTGTGAGCCCAGGGCGGCCGGCAACAATGATGCCCTTACTGTCAGTCACAATGATATTTTGCACACCAGCTTTCGTCAGCAACAACGCAATCGCCTGTCCGGCCGCCCCTGCGCCAACTATTACCACTTTCATCTTTTCCAATTTCTTTCCTACTACCTTGGCAGCATTAATAAGACCTGCCAACACTACAATGGCGGTGCCGTGCTGGTCGTCATGCATGACTGGAATATCGAGCTCTGCCTTGAGGCGTTCTTCAATCTCAAAACACTTCGGCGCAGCGATGTCTTCAAGGTTGATGCCACCAAACCCTGGAGCAATGGCCTTCACTATTTTGATAATCTCTTCCGGCTCCTGTGTATCAAGCACCAGCGGGAAAGCGTCCACATTCGCCTGCTCTTTGAAGATTGCGCACTTCCCCTCCATGACCGGCAATGCGCCAAGCGCACCTAAGTTACCAAGGCCAAGTACCGCCGAACCATCACTTACGACCGCCACGGTATTACGCTTTATAGTGTACTCACGCGCGTCTTTTGGTTTCTTGGCAAGATGTGAAGACACCGCCCCTACCCCTGGGGTATACATCGTGCTCCAGTCATCTCGCGTTTTGAGAGAGCCTTTGCTGACCACCTCAAGTTTGCCACGCATTTTTTTATGTAGCGCGAGCGCCATTTTGTCGTAATTTACCCGTGCACCTTTTTTTAAAGGTCGTGCTGGGTCTTTTTTTGCTTTGGCTTTGGCGCTAGGTTTTTTCTGGGGCATAGAGTGAATACAATAAATGACCTGCTTAGTATAAGCTAGTCTCAATAAATTAGAAAATAAAAAGACGGGTTCCGAAGAACCCGTCTAGATGATGGCTTTTTTGTGAAGGCTTACTTCTGAGCCTTCCGACCGCCAATATATTTGCTTTTGGCATCATATGCTGCGCGGTCGCGAGCGCGGCGCTCAGCGCGCTTCTTGTCGGCTTCGGCGCGCTTGATGGCGCTTTCCGCGCTTTTGCGCTTGGTGTCCAAAGACACCACGTTATCGTAGCCGGACATGAACATGACCGCCTTCGGATGCTGGCACGCCGTCAGGAGATCGTAAACTTCTCGGCGCGTACCTTCTGCCATCTCCTCGCCGATATGATCGGCGAGGAAATCCGTCAAGATGTCCCGAGCGGCTACATCACGCACCGCGGCCGTCAGCAGACGACCAGCCGCACCGATGACGCCGTGAAGACGACCGATCGGCGGGAGTTCAGTCCCGTGCTTCTTAGCAGCCTCCACATCAGCACTATAACGCCGCACCATGCCGTCGAGCAGACGCACCCGCTCCGTAGCCATCTGGCCCGAGGTGAGTGGGTCAGTCACCATAGCAGTCCCCTGCCTGACGATGCGGTAAACCGCTCCGTCGCGATCGAAGATCAGGCAGGCTTGGTGTTCCTTGCGGAACTCCAGCAGTGCGCGACCAGAAGGTCCGTCCTTCATAATCACGTCAGCATCGGTCTCGAAGGTGACCCAAGCACTCACGACGGCAGGGTCGATGCGCCGCCGCACGTGCTGCTTGGCCAAGTTGATATCAATCAGCACGATTAGTGCTGACGAATCATCCGGCCGCGAGAAGACCGAGAAGGAGCGACCATGGGTCGGCCGGATCGTTTTCAGAGTTGCTTCGGTAAGCACTCCATCTTTGGTTGATGCCGGAGCGTGGTTGTCCAGCTGAACAAAGCCGGCGCCAATGCAGAGCCGGGGCGAAAGCGTACCGCCGCCTTGCTTGAGCAGGCCGGTCGCCAGTTGAATGCCGGCGGAGAAACCCGTCAGGGGCGAGTACGTAAGGCAGTTGGTCTGCATTTGTCAGTCCTCCGTTTAAAGCTACCTGACACAGGCAGCGTTGTGAAAAACAAAAGAGCGTAATGCTCATTGAGATTATAACATATTTATACAATAGAGTCAATATCTGAGACGTTGGTCTCTTATCTGTTAAAATCTAAACACCATGCAACTTAGCGATACATTAACCGACCACTTCCGCATCGATACACCCCACCAAAAGGCACTGAAACGCCTCGGTATTGAGACCGTTGAACAGCTCCTCTACCATTTGCCAGCTCGTTATGAGGACATCAGTGATATTCAGTCGGTCGGTGGCCTTGAGAAAGGACAAGACGCGGTAGTCTACGGTCAGCTCGGCGGACTGAAGACCCGCAAGGCATGGCGTAGCAAAAAACCGATCGCTGAGGGCTGGATTGAAGACGGTAGCGCCCGTATTAAGATCATGTGGTTTAACCAACCCTATCTCGCCAAAATGTACAGCGACGGCCTGTACGTAAAAGTCGCTGGCAAAGTGACTGGCAGTGAGGACAAGCTCTACATTGCTAATCCGGAGGTTGAGAAGCTCGACTCCCTACCGGTCGACCGGCATGATTCTATTTTCAAAGGAGCCGAAGGACTTGATGACACCATCTACCCTGTATATCGCGAGAGCAAGGGGGTGACGAGTAAGTGGTTTTACCACACGACACTTAAATGTTTTGAAAAAGGAGTGCTCGATACCCTTCATGATCCGATACCTGAAGCTATCTTACAGCGCTACAAACTACCCGTCCTCAAGACTGCACTCGTATGGATACATAGCCCAAAAAAAGCTGAACATGCTGAAAGTGCTCGTAAGCGTTTTGCCTTTGAGGAGGTATTTTATATTCAGGTGCAGAAGGCCATTGAGCGAGCGGCCGTCAGCGCAGCTACTACCTACAGTTTTAAGACGAGTAAGGAACACGTAGCTGAGTTCACTGACCGCTTTCCGTTTACCCTTACCAAAGCGCAGGACAAGGCTGTTGGTGAGATACTGAGAGACTTTGGCGGCAATCACGCCATGTCGCGGCTTCTTGAAGGTGATGTCGGTAGTGGCAAGACGGCCGTAGCTGCCACTACCGCCTATGCAGTAGCTACGAGCCGACCGCCAGAAGGGACTGGCACCAAAATAGAATTTGGGAATCTGCAAGTTGCGTATATGGCTCCGACAGAAATACTCGCCAAGCAACATTTTGAGAGTTTTATCGAACTCTTTAAGCACTTACCAATCCAGATCGGGCTTATCACCGGTAGTGGGTGTTTAAAGTACCCGAGCAAAACAAATCCGAACGAACCAACCAAGATAAGTAAGGCGCAGCTCTTAAAATGGGTGAAAAATGGCGAGATACCGATACTCATCGGCACCCATGCGCTCATTTATAAAAGTGTTGAATTCAAGCACTTGGCCTACGTTATCATTGACGAGCAGCACCGCTTTGGTACCAATCAGCGCAAAGCGTTAGCTAAAAAAGACGCCCGCATCCCGCACTTACTTTCGATGACCGCCACACCGATACCCCGCACCTTAGCACTTACCATCTACGGCGACCTTGATATCACCCTACTCGACCAGATGCCAAAAGGTAGAAAGCCCGTTATCACAAAAGTAGTTGGCCCCGGTGGGCAAAAAGAAATGTATGAGCATGTGCAGAGTGAGCTTGAAGCCGGTCGGCAGGCATACGTCATTTGTCCACGCATCGACGAACCGGACCCCGACAAACAAAGTGCTCTTAATCTTAAAAGCGTCAAAGCCGAAGCCGCTCGTCTTAAAAAAGATGTGTTTAAGAACGCCCGCATAGCGGTCTTACATGGCAAGATGAAGCCAGCTGAAAAAGACACAGTTATGCAACAGTTTCTTGATCACGACATAGACATTCTCGTAGCGACGTCAGTCGTTGAAGTGGGAGTCAATGTCCCCAACGCCACCAATATCATCATTGAGGGAGCGGAGCGCTTTGGTCTCTCACAGCTTCACCAGTTGCGTGGCCGTGTTATTCGCGGCACCTACCAACCATACTGTTTTGCGGTCACAGATAGTAAAAGTGACAAGACGCGCGAGCGACTCAAAGCCCTCACCACCGCCAAGAACGGGTTCGAGCTCGCCGAGCATGACCTCACTTTCCGTGGTAGCGGCGAACTCTATGGTCAAAAACAGTCAGGCCTCTCTGACCTTGGTATGGAGGCGATTAAGAACCTTAAGCTGGTAGAAGCAGCGCGCAATGAGGCGCAAACATTGGTAAGAGAACACCCAGACCTCAGCCATGACTTCCCGCTCATCGCGCACAAAGTGTCACATCTTGGCGAGACCCTACATATGGAGTGAGGCCCAAGAACATTTGTTACAATATATTTAAATGTTAGACCTACTTACACGCGCGTGTCGACACCCGCTACTCTACGCGTCGGTCCTCAGACGACATACACTGGTATTCAAAGAACGAATACAGGAAAGTGAGACAACATACTCGTACATCTTTTCGCCCACCACAACACTCTCTTGGCATCCCGGACAACATGCCATTTTCAGTTTATCGAAGAGGGTCCAAGAGGGTAAGAACTGGCGTCCGTTTTCAGTGGCCTCCGCCCCGCACGAAGGAGTGATACGAATCGGGACCACTATTCCCGAACCCCATAGTGATTTTAAACAAAGACTTCTGGAACTACGCTCCGGCGATACGCTATTCATGCGCGGACCGTTTGGGGAATTCTGTGTCCCCCGTACAGCGACCCATATCATTGGTATTGCTGGCGGCATTGGCATAACCCCGCTTCGTTCGATTATTGCGGCCGCGGCCCATAGCCATGATCCGCGCCCTATTACACTTATTTATTCGGCAACAAATACCCACGTGTACCGAACCGAGTTTGATGCTTGGCACAGACTTCATCCTCATCTCAACGTTATCTATGTCCGCACTATCGATGAGACCAACAATGCTATACGGGACTTGGTCAGAATACACGCTAACACTGCCCACTACTTTGTCTCTGGTTCACCGAATATGATCAAAGCAGTACGAACTGACCTACACAACTTGGGAGTGCGAAATGTCTACAATGACCCGTTCAAAGGGTATCTGCTATAGCGGACAAAACTGACTCGTAATGTCGTCGTACGTCTCGTGCCGACGAGTCAGTTTCATCTCCTTACCATCAACCAAGACCTCCGCTGCGCGACCGCGCATGTTGTAGTTGCTACTCATTGAGGCGCCGTAGCCACCCGCCACCAGTATTGCAATAACATCTCCCTCCTGCGGGTCAGAAAGATCGATACCCCCATTGAACACATCGCAAGTCTCACAGACATTACCTACTACTTCCACCCATTTCATAGGACCTTCCGGCCGCGATGCATTTATTACATGTTGGTACGCTCCGTACATGGCCGGACGGATCAAGTGATGAAAACCGGAGTTAAGTCCCACAAAGGTGACGGTGCCTTTCTTTTTAACAGTGGTGATCTCGGCCATTAGAACGGTGCTGGTTGATACGAGAAACTTGCCTGGTTCGATACGCAGCTCAAGCTTCCGATTTGTCTCTGCCTCGTAGTCAGCGATTGGTGCTTTGATTGCCTCGGCAAAGGCATGGAGATCTATTGGTGTTTCACTCGGTCGATACTTGACCCCAAAACCACCGCCAAAGTCTACAAATTCTACCGACAAAAACTGTCGCGCCACCTTAAGTACTGCCTCAACCGAGTGACGAAATGCTCCTGGTTCGTAAAAGCCGGAACCAATGTGGCTATGAATACCAACCGGAGTGAGATCATGATGACGACAAATGCTTTTTACTTGCTCAAGATCACTCATCAAGAGTCCAAACTTTGTGTTCTCACCACCTGTTTTGACTTTCTCGAACTCACCGGCACCAACTTCAGGAGAAATGCGAAAGGATATCTTGGTGCCAGGGAACATCTGGCCGTAACGCTCAAGCTCGGACAGTGAGCCGAGATTCTGCATAACCCCAAGGTCGCCGACCATTTTCATTGATTCGTTGCTGGCATTGCTCGGTGTATAGATAATCTCTTCTGGCTGGTAGCCAATAGAAAGCGCGTGTTTGACTTCGTTAGGTGAAACAGCGTCAATACCGTACACACCAGCCTCCTTGAGTGTACGTACGATATGCGGATTATAGTTGGCCTTAATAGCGTAAAAGACCTTGAGGTCAAAATCTGCAAATGCGTCTAAGATAAGCTTGGCGTTGTGGCGAAGACGCGCCGCATCGGTCACAAAAGCCGGTGTGCCAAATTCTGTTTTAATGCGAGCAGCTTCTTCGGGTGTAGGTATGAACATAGACCTATAAGGTACCGTATAAAACAAAAATTGAGAATAGACACTAATTGCGGTATAGTTTTGCCACACCGCCTGTAAGAGCAATCTTGCAGGCAGGATATTCAAAGAAAATACAAAAGTAGACTTTTGTGCTGTACTTCTCACATCCGCCTGTAGCTCAGTTGGTAGAGCGCCGAGCTTATACCTCGGTGGTCCTTGGTTCGAGTCCAAGCGGGCGGACAAACTATTGAATCTGATATACCTCGGTGGTCCTTGGCTGCGGTCCATTGAGGCGGACAAACTATCTCCAACAACACAATGCGGTATACTAGTTGGGTATGAAACTCGTTTTGAGTGACCGTTTCTGGTATTACGTGGTGGCAGTGGCTCTCATTGGCATTGCTCTTACTTGGCTACTAAAAGTGGTTGTGGCTCCGCAATCGGAACTAGTCGTGACAACTGTCGAAACAGGCACCATTGAGCAGCTGGTGTCGGTATCAGGCACAGTGGAAGCTCGCGGTAGTGCTGACCTTACCTTCCCTACTGCCGGCCGTGTTGAAACAGTGGAAGTGAGTAAAGGGGACACGGTCGAGCGCGGCCAAGTATTGGCCACACTCGAACGAAATACCCTGCTGGCCGAACAGGCAGCGGCTGTCGCGGCCCTGCGAATTGCTGAAGCAGACTACACAGAGCTTCTTAACGGGCCAAGTGTTGAGCAACGTGACGTAACCACCACCACTGTCAGTCAGGCTGAATCCAATCTCATTCGTGTTACCGCTGAAGAAGAGGAAAAAGTAGCCAATGCAAAGCGTGCGCTCTACTCAAGCGACCTAGAGGCATTCTTAGTCTCTGGCAGCAAAGCGTCAGTAGCGCCGACCATTACCGGCACCTACCTCTGTGACTTGTCCGGTGAGTACGAACTCGACATGTATCGCTCTAGTACCAACTCCGGTTATTCATATCTACTCTCTGGCCTTGAGTCCGGTGTGTTCGAAGCAGGAACGAGCTTCAGCGAACCGATGGGTAAATGTGGTCTTCGAGCACAGTTTACACCAGATACCCACTACGGCAGTACTATTTGGCGTGTACCAATTCCTAATATGAATGGTGCGTCGTACGTGACCAATCTCAATGCCTACCAATTGGCTCTAGAACAAGCGGACAAGAACATTACCGCTGCCGCTGAAGCGGTTGACCTTGTCAAAAAGGAGCAGACTCTAGAAAATGCGGCACCACGTAGTGAAGCCCTCCAGCGCAGTAAAGCAACGGTTGATCAAGCACGCGCCCGTGTAGCCGCAGCCAGTGCCGCGGTACAAGACCGAGTGCTCAAAGCACCGTTCGCTGGTACAATCACTGACCTTGATATCGTAGCCGGAGAAACCATCGGCAGTGAACCGATCATGACGCTCCTATCTGAAGAGTCCTTTGAGCTGACCGTCCGCATTCCAGAAATTGATATTTCAAAAGTACATGAGGGGCAGGAGGCTCGCGCTACGTTTGACGCCAAAAGCTCTGAGCGTGTACCCCTTACTATAGATTTTGTATCACCACTGGCAACTGAAATTGACGGTGTTGCCTACTTTGAGGCGACACTCAGTTTTACCGACATACCGAGCTGGATCAAAGCGGGTCTTAACGCAGATGTCGACATCGTCACTGACTCTATGGCAGATGTACTCGTGCTGCCCAAGCGCTATATCAAAGAGTATGACGACTACAGCACCGTACTATTGTTAAAAGACGATCTACAGGTCGAGACAAAAGTTGAAACCGGTTTTGAAGGAAGTAGTGGGCTTGTCGAAATTACTGGACTTACTGAAGGGGACCTCGTTGTCGCACCGTAACTATCATGCGTAGTTTACGAATCGGACTACTGCTTGGCTTGCGCCAAATACAGCGCGCTAGTATTTGGACCACTGCGCTCATCATTTTTGTGATGATGCTCACCTTTTTGAATCTGGTCGTGGTTTCGGGGGTATTGGTTGGGCTCATTACCGGTGCGGAGCGAGCAGTTCGCAATGAGTCTCTTGGAGACATCATCCTTTCAGAACCAACGGGAGAAAAAACCATTATTGAAACAAACTCTATTGTGAGTTCATTTGCTTCATACCCCGAGATAGATAGTTATTCAATTCGCTACAAAAGTAACGCTGTCCTCGAAGCAAATTATAAAGAGAGGCGAAACCTAAACACTGAACGCGATATTGCCACCGTAAATGTGACTGGTATCGATCCTGCTTTGGAAGACAATATGTCCCATATCAGTGACGATGTAGTTCGTGGTGAGTACCTCGACCCCAATGAGGAAGGTTACATCCTAATAGGCTACTACTACCTAGAAGAATCTGCTGATAAGTTTGGTGACGTGTTCGATACGTTGGGTATCAAAAACCCCGGAGAGACTGTCCGCCTCACGGTTGGAGACATATCCAAAGAGTTTGTTGTTAAAGGAATCATTGAGTCAAAGGTGGATGACGTATCACTAAACACCTATATTCCGGAACGAGAGTTTAGGCGGCTCTTTGGACGCATTGACCAAAACGCTGACCAAAGAGTGATCCGCGTAAAGAGTGGTTACTCAGAGGACGACTTAAAAAAGGCTTTTGTTACCAATGGACTCAATGCCTACGCAAAGATACAAACCTTTGAGGAAGGAAAGCCAAAGTTCATCACTGACATCAAAGCCACTATGAATTTACTTGGTACGTTTATTGGCTCAATTGGTCTTGTAGTAGCATCAATCACTATTTTTATTATTATCTTCATCAATGCTCTCTCTCGCCGCCGTCACATTGGTATCTTGAAAGGTATTGGTATAGAGCGTCAGGCAATTGAAATTGCGTACGTCATTCAAGCTGCATTCTACGCTCTAGCCGGCTCTGCGCTGGGTGCGCTTCTTATTTATGGATTTTTAATTGGCTATTTTGAACGCAATCCTATCGCCTTTCCATTTAGTGACGGAGTACTGGTAGCCCCAGCAAACGAGACATTGCTCCGCTTTATTGTTCTTTTCATTACCACCTTAGTTGCTGGTTTTATTCCCGCTTGGATGATAGTGAGGCAAAACACTCTAAACGCTATCTTAGGCAGAAAATAATATGAACATTATCGAAGCGACAAATATTCATAGAACATTTGGCAAAGGTGCAGTGGTCACCCACGTACTTAAGGGTATTGATATTTCAGTTAAAGCCGGTGAGTACGTGGCAATTATGGGAAAGTCCGGGGCTGGTAAATCAACTTTGATGTACCAACTCTCAGCGCTTGATGAACCGACCGAGGGAGACATCTTCATTGACGGTGAAAATGTCGTGGAACTCAGTGAGCGGGAACGTACTGAATTTCGCCTTAATACGCTAGGCTACATCTTCCAAGACTACGCCCTCGTACCCGACCTTTCAGCTCGTGAAAATGTCATGATGCCGCTTCTGATGCGTGGTATGAACTGGGCGAAAGCTGAACAAGCAGCCGACCGAGCGATCGATTCTGTGGGTCTCATAGGTAAGTACCACAACCTCCCTGCCGAACTTTCTGGCGGTGAGCAGCAACGCGTTGCCATAGCGAGGGCAGTTGCCAGTGAACCAAAGATACTTTTTGCTGATGAGCCAACTGCTAACCTAGACAGCATCTCTGGCAAACAAGTAATCGACCTAATAGGTGAAATCCATAAACGTGGACAGACTATCGTTATGGTGACCCACGAAGAGGAGTATACGGCAGATGCAGACCGTATCATCTATATGGAAGATGGAAAGATAGTAAACGAGAAAAAGAACTAACACACAAAAAGACCTAGCGATGCTAGGTCTTTTTGTGTGTTATACACAGGACTACAAGGCCTTGAGTGCTTCTATAAATCCTTGCAATACTTGCCTAAACATCTCACGTTTATTGGTAGAACTTACTCCTTGAACAGCGCCAACCGCTGAACTGTTACCTGCAGGATCTGAACCACCTTGAACAGTCCATTCACCATCGATACAAACAAATGCCGCATCGGATAGCTTTTGCGCTAGACCGTTATCGTAGTAGATAGTGTCAGTTGTCTCTCCCTCTTCGTAAGTCTTCTGACCATCGGAACAGGTAGGGGTATTGCTTACAGTATCTCCTTCGTTACCATCAGACTCTAAACTAGTATTTTCCTGGTCTTCTTCTGTTGACTCAGAATTGTCTGCTGGCACACACTGTGGTGCTAAGTAACAGCCGTTAGCTTGAAGTGTTCCACTAGATAAAGTTTCGTTATCACTACACAATGGAGCCTGATAGACTGGGCAGCTTAAGGTTAAAGTTTCGTCCTCCTCCTCAGTATCGATTGGAACACACTGTGGTGCTGAGTAACAGCCGTTAGCTTGTTTAGTGCCACGTACCAGTTCTTCATTTGAGTCACAACGAGGCGCTTGATATTGTGGACAACTGAGTTCCAATTCATCAGCTATAACATCGTTTGAATCAGTCGGTTCGCATAAGCGATGTATTTTAGCTCGCGTAAGTGAACCAAAGAAACCAGAACCACTACCAAGACCAGCCGGTGCTAATACATCACCTGAGTACTGCTCCTGAAAACGAGCCAGCGCGACAGCAGTACGCTCACCAAAGTAGTTTGACTCTTCCCCAGGAGCGCCGGGACCACTAGAAGCAACGGTAATCCCTCGATCATTAAGAAACTGCTGTAAACGACGAACATCTTCGCCTTCGTCACCAATACGTAAGTTTCGAGTCCACTCTACACTACAAACGGCGTTGGTTGCCGTCTGGCGCGCAGTATCAATTATCTCTTGGACATTGACTGAGTAATTACGCTGTTGCATCTGCTCGCGAAGTGCAGCTATTTGATCTTGAAGACGTTCGATCATTGCTTGCAGATCAGCTACACTCCGATCACTTACTTGAGCGTGCGTGAATGTACGCGGTACGAATAATGCGCTTAACAACAAACCCATAATAGCGACTGAAAGTACGATGTGTTTGTAGTCAAACGAAATGGCTTTGGTTTTCATACTATTTTGACCTTAACTAAGTGTATAAATTTTATGGAATTACACAGAAAAGGTCGTCCCTCGACGGGACGACCTCCTGATACGCTCTTTATAACACGTCAATAGTAAACACCAAGTGTGCCTTGTGGAAAACTATTCTGAACCTTCTTTCTTCTCAAGTGTCTTGCTTGGATCAGCGGTTTTTTCTTCCTCTTCACGCATTTTCTTATAGGCGTCTTGGATGATTACACCCTCCTGCTTTAGCAGTGTCTCGTATTCATCGCGCTCCAGTGTTTCGACTTCAACCAATTTCTCAGAAATGACATCAAGCGCTTTGCGATATTTAGTGAGAATTTCGCGAGCAGTTTCTTTTCCTTCTTCAATAAAGCGCGCGACTTCGTCATCAATGGCTTTTGCCACCTGCGGTGAGTAGCCGCGGTCTTCGCTGGTGCCACCACCAATAAGACGTCCTCCGGTGCCTTCAAGAGCCACTGGGCCGAGTTTCTCACTCATGCCGTACTTGGTCACCATATCGCGAGCAAGGTTGGCGACCACTTGGAGGTCGTTAGAAGGGCCAGTAGTGAGGTCGCCAAAGACCATTTCTTCGGTAACGTATCCACCAAGTGTCATGGCAATGTCGTCGATGAATTCTTTTCGGGTGTGCATCTTTCGGTCTTCGTCTGGAAGCTTGAGAGTATAGCCAGCTGCGCGGCCGCGCGAAATGATAGATATCTTTTGCACCGGATCAGCATACGGCAGTACACTCGCTACCAGCGCATGACCAACCTCGTGGTAGGCGGTCACCAAGCGCTCGCGCTTACTAAGGACGTGGCTCTTGCGCTCTGGACCAAGCATCACCTTCTCAATAGAACGGATAAGGTCAAACTGGCCAACTTTTTTACGATTTTCACGAGCGGCGAGAATAGCGCCTTCATTCATAAGGGAGTAGAGGTCAGCGCCAGAGAACCCAGGGGTACGCTGCGCAATGATATCGAGATTCACGTCTTCCGCCAGCGGCTTCTTGCGGGCATGCACATCGAGAATTGCTTTGCGGTCGTCACGGTCCGGCAGGTCAATGGTGACGCGGCGATCAAAACGTCCAGGGCGCAAGAGGGCTGGGTCGAGTACATCAGGACGGTTTGTAGCGGCCATCACAATCACCTTCTCAGTTGGCTCAAAGCCATCCATCTCAACTAGTATTTGGTTAAGTGTCTGCTCACGTTCGTCGTTTCCGCCACCGACACCCGTACCACGAATACGGCCCACTGCGTCAATTTCATCAACAAAGATAATAGCTGGTGCAGCCTTCTTTGCCATCTGAAACAGGTCACGCACGCGACTCGCACCAACACCGACAAACATCTCCACAAATTCCGAGCCGGAAATAGAGAAAAATGGCACTCCAGCTTCCCCAGCTACTGCCCGCGCCAAAAGGGTCTTACCGGTACCGGGAGCGCCCATCATCATCACGCCCTTTGGTATCTCAGCACCAATGTCGAGAAACTTCTTTGGGTTCTTGAGAAAGTCGACAATTTCTTCAAGTTCTTGTTTCGCCTCTTTAGCGCCGGCTACGTCTTTAAAGGTAACTTTTTGGGTAGCGTCATTTGGATCAATAACGCGTGCCTTGCTACTGCCAAAGTTAAGGGCTTGCATGCCAGCGCCACGAACACTGCGGGTAAAGAACCAGACAATGAACAAAAGGAGGAGCAGCGGGAAGATAAACGGCGCCATAATGCCCAGCCAGTAGGTAAGGCCTGTTTCCTTCTGAACGTCGATCTTTACACTGCGCAGTTCATCCGCCGAGAGTCCGAGGTTGGTAAGGGTGTCTGTCACCGCAGCATCGGTCTCCTTCTTGGCTTCACCTGAATTACGGGTGGTGTCGACGTATGATATTTCAATCTTGCTACCACGAACCACAAGCTGATCCACTTCCCCATTCTTTATCTGGTCCACTACCTGCGAAAGTGAGAGTTGCTCTGGCTCTTCCTTGGTCTCTACTATATAGGTATAGGCAAAGGTAAGCGCGACCAAAAGCAAAATCGTTGAGAGCATGTTGTTCCAGAAGTTCCCCGGCCCAACAGGCATCTTTTTTGGCATTTTAATGCCCTTTTTATCAGTATTTTTCTGTTTCTTTTCCGTTTCTTTTTCCTGTGACATAGTTCGGTCATTATACAGAAGTTGCCCTAATTTGCGAGTTATTTGCTATAGTACGGGAGTCACAATATGACCACTTACATTGAATACAGCAAAGCAAAATTCGATTACGAACTCCTCGATACCTACGAGGCGGGTATTTCCCTATTAGGCACTGAAGTGAAGTCGGTGCGCAACAAAAAAGGCAAGCTCGACGGTGCCCATGTTCTCATCCGTGGAGGCGAGGCGTTTTTGGTTGGCGCCTCCATTCCCCCTTTCCAAGTAGCCAATACAAGTGAAACCTACGACGCCGAGCGGCCACGAAAGCTCCTGTTATCAAAGAAGGAACTAGCAAAGCTACACACAGAGAGCGAGAAGAAGGGTTTGACAATAGTGCCTATTCGATTGTATAATGCTGGCCGGAATATCAAGCTTGCGCTCGCTGTGGCGCGGGGTAAAAAGTCGCACGATAAACGTGAGTCAATCAAAGCCCGCGACACCAAGCGTGATCTTGAACGGGAGCTAAAATACTCCTAGTGTTCTTTACACATTCAGTTTCAGTTGCAGTGTGGTGACCATAAATGCGGCACCAGAAAGGAGTGGTCACAAATGGGGTGACGGAAATACTTGAGTTCCCAACGGGAAGAATCCTTGGGAAAGTTCCGCAGCGAGGTAGGTCGAAAGTGACCGACAAAAGCGCGGACGAAGGCATATACATTCCCAGTTTCTTGCATCTGGGGATGGGGTGCACGATTGCGGATGACCTCCGTATGCTCGATGATCTCGAGGAGTTTCTCGGAATCGGGTAGCCAGACCAGTCTTTGTACCAAGCGGCGAGGCTCAACCAGCCTCGCCGTCACCACACTGCAACTGAGGGAGAAGACACGATGAACAAACTGGGAGATTGTCCTATACGCCAAGACGACGAGGCTCTCAAAGAGGCTCTTCGTCGGCTTTCGCCTACTGTCCCTGCTGACAAGACAATTGATCAACAGGGGCGTGAGATTCACTTCGGGAACACGTTGGAGGACTTCGGCAGAAAGAAACTGCCGGGGGTCAGCCTCCATATCGGGCAGAAGGAAACCGTTCCGTTTCTCGACGACGGAGCAGATTTACTCTGCTGAACGGTTCGCCGGCGCGCTAGCGCGCCGGTTCCCCTTCTTTTGTTTCTTTATATTAAAAATTATCTGAACTTCCCAGTCTCTCTACCTTACGATTAATCGTAAGGTAGAGAGACTGGGGATGACAGGCATCGACGGTTTGTCCCATAGATATATGTAATGTCGAAGTCATAGGCCTTCGTTAAAACCTATGAATGTATAGGATGCAAACAAATGTACTGCAAGTCCATACGCTAACGCGTTTGGATTCGCACCCGCTGTAGCGTAACCATTCGCTCGCCGATGCGACGCTTCTCATGCTGATGTCTCATACGCATGACGGGGTGAAATAGCCATGGGACTCTGGAATCCTACGTGCCTGTGTTGAAACCCATCGTCCACCAAAGTTGCTGGTAGTTTTGAGTAAAAAATGTTGAAGCGGAGGAGGCGTATAGCTATACGTCGACCGACAATGAAACATGTTTTGCCAAAAATAGCAGTAACGACGTGGACGAAACAACCACCCATGAATACTTCTGGTTGTGGTGGGTTTCGACACAGGCACTTGTTCGGCTAGGATTTCGAGCTTGTACGAACTCGGTAGTGTGAGCTTTGGCTCAGTTTCCTATCACATTACTTAAACCTCAAAGCTGAGCTATGCATTGTAGACGTATGTGTATGATCATTCTCGGACGTGGATTCAATTTCCACCATCTCCACATAACAAAACAAAAACCGCCCATGGGCGGTTTTTTGGTGTCCTAAGACTGTGTCAGTTTGGTGGAGCGCTATTCGACTGGCTCATCTTCGCCAGTAGAATTGTCTGTGGTCTCGCCAGTGTTACTATCGTCGTCCATGTCTGAAGTGTCATCAGTACCGTCGTTGGTTGAAGTAGACGTATCATCAGACATTGTGTCGTCGCCTCCCATGGTGTCATCTGACATATCATCGTCAGACATACTGCCATCAGTACCATCGTCAGTTGAGGTGGCGTTGTCGTCTGACATTTCTTCCTCCTCGGCCATAAACTCATCTTCAATAACATCAGATGCGTCCTGCTCTTCTCCGGTCACCTCTTCGACATGATCTTCAAGAGTGCCTACCGTGTCGGTTACTACATCAGCAATCGACTTCTTGCTACTACCGCCGGAACGCTTCTTTTCCTCAGCGGTTGCAATAGTGTCAACGGTGGTAATGGAGTCCTTATAGGTCACCAAAATGGTGGTAAGCCTATCGAGCGCAGCCGAGAGCTGCGCCTTTTGTGCTGGCGTCAGCTTGGCATTATCAGCGCCAGAAACAGCACCTTGGATGCTGTTCATGCGGCTAACAATATGCTCCTTGGCGGCCACGGCCTCAGCTGGGGTGAGGGTACCGTCTGCGATACCAGCCTCAACTGCAGCCAGCTCGGTCTCAAGCTGGTCAAGTTCATCGTCAATGCTGGCAACGTAACTTTGTGTGCCGGTAACGTAGGCCTTCATCCAATAAAGTGAGTCGCCCGGTTGCGCTGTAGCGACCATAGCGCTAAAGGCTACGGCTACCACAACCAGTGCGAGTAGTGTGATCTTCTTCATTATAGTGTTCTTAAATTAATACCTGAATCGGTCTTTGGAGGTTGGTGTCCCGCTGACACAGCTTCATTGCACTCTATGACGCACTATATAACAAAAGCTTACAAAGCAAAAGACCGGCTCTCGGGCCGGTCTTTTTAACTAGCGAAATGCTCGTTTACATGCTCGACAATTTGCCTGAGGCTGTGGTCAGCTTTGGGAAGAAAATCAGTCTGAAAGCCGCCCATAACGGTCACCTCGGAGACCGTATTGATATCATCGTAGGCAGTCAAAACACAAATGGGTACTTTGGGTGCGCCATCAACTTCGCCGGCACGAATCTGTTTCAGGACCTCCATACCATTTAACTTTGGCATATTTAAATCGAGAATAACGAGATCAGGAACGTGCGCGTTGTAGTGGGCCAAAGCCTCCTCACCATCAGCAGCAGCTACGACAGTGTAACCTGCTTGCTCAAGTGAAACCTTAAGCGCTTCGCGCAGATCCGGCTCATCATCGGCAATAAGTATGGTTTTGTTTGCTTCAGTACTCATATTTCTATTCTATCAGCATTTCTTGTAGGCAAGGTCTAATCGTTGGTATAACAACCGTATAGCTTAAATCCTTCACTAATTGAAGGCGTGTCACCATTTTGTATCTCAGCGAGACGATTTGCACCGACAGCTGCTTCCGCGCACGCAAACATAGCTGGAGTGATTGTCACTGAATCAGCATCGACGCCAACTGTCTTTAATAGCGCACGCTGGCCGTCGGTAAGTGTCGTCGTGTTGAGGGTGGTAGTACCAAATGATGAAGTGGTGCTAGGAGAATCCGAATGTGTTTCTGCGTCTCCTTCCCTATCAACTACCATGTCAGTAAGCGAGTTATGTCCACTGGACACGCCGAGTAAATACCCAGCCGTAAAAACTAAAAGAATGACCCCTGCTCCTAGTAAACCGCGTAACATATACAGTACATAGTACTACATTTATGACATCTGGTGGATAGACCTCTCGCCATAACGACATCAGGGTGTCATACTTAAACTAATGCCCTATCTCACTCTTGGACGAATGTTAACTGGCGCAGTCATTTTGGCGGTCTTGGGTATTACCGGCTCCACAATCCTCAAGGAAGAACACCATGAATCGGGAATGTTTCTTGAGCCAGCTGGCGGCACCTATGGTGCAGGCGAGCAGTTCGAGGTCAGGATAATGGTACGCAGTAGCGTACCGGCCAATGTCTTTGGTGGCGACATCACGTTTGATCCAGACGTACTGGCAATAGACGGCATTGATTACAACACTTCAGTAGCTGACCTCTGGGCGGTACGACCGTGGTTCGATAATGGTGACGGGACCCTTAACTTCGGCGGCGGCACCACTGCAGCTGGTGGTTTTACCGGTGAAGCTGAACTGCTCCGCATAACATTTCGAACGAAAGCCCTCGGTGACGCAAATATCATGCTCGTCAAACCAGTCATTCTCAAACACGACGGTCTCGGGACCTCTCTCTCAGTCGACACGCCAATTGATTATATTTTCACTGTTGAGGCAGACTCCGTTGAAAGACTAAAAGTTGCAGAATCACATGACCAACAAGGGGTGGTACACGTCATGGCAGAGCGACCAGACCCTGACCTTAACGGTGACGGCACTGTCGACTTTAAAGACGTCAGTGTGATGATGGTGCTTATCACCACCCAAGAATTACGCGGTGACCTCGACGGCAATGGCAAAGTTGGACTTGGCGATCTGAGCATCCTCCTAGACGCAGACGACTAATAACACGCGGCCCACAATCCAAGCTTTTGACTGCGCGCAGTCTGCTCAACAGCTTTCAGCTCATCAAAGCGAGCGGTGTCCGGTTGTATTTTTATCACCTTAGCCGCTCCATCCCGTACTAATTGTTCATTTACTAACTCGTCGCCCACAAACACATAGCGCAGTAGACGCCCGTATTGATCGCGGTCACTAACGTCACGCTCAAGCGTAACCTCGTGTCCAAAAACTAATGAACTGTTGAGGTTTGTGGCCTCAGCGGCGTAACACTCATCCCCGTCCAGTTCAGGTGTATCAATGCCGATATACCGCACCCGTTCTTCTTGTCCGTTTTGGGTAACCATAATCGTGTCACCGTCGATTACACGTACGACTGTTGCGGTGACCACAGAAGCGTGCGGCTCCGGCTGAGCGGACGGAGCCGTTCCACTTCCCATATAGGAAATAGCCAAGGAGAGGAGAGTAACTAGAATATTGAAAAGAGTGTCCATGTTCATATTGTACCAACCGCCAGAGACTTCATGATACAATCCGGAACGTTATGTCAGCAAAAAACGACTTTAAAGTATTCCGTTCATCTGCCGGCCTTGGACTGCGTACGCTTCGTGACTTCAAAAAAGGTGACGAGGTCATTGAATATATTGGTGAAAAGATAACCAGCGATGAGGCCAATCAACGTGGCGGTAAATATCTTTTTGAACTCAATGACGACTACACCATTGATGGCACTACTCGCAAGAATCTAGCTCGGTACATCAATCACTCCTGTAGGCCTAACTGTGAAGCTGAACTTGATGAAGATGAGCTGCGTGTATTTATAAAAGCTCGCCGCGCCATCAAAGCTGGTGAGGAGCTTACGTATGATTACGGGAAAGAATACGTGAACGATTATATAAAGCCTTACGGGTGTCGCTGCGCTAAATGTACCCCTAAGTAAAAGCTGGTCGAATTGACCAGCTTTTACTTAAGAAATGATTGTGTCACACGGTCCATCTCTCCCAGCTCATCAGTGGTCATGACGGCCAACTGTACACGACTGTCTGCGTGTTCCAGTCGTCCGTCAGTATTAACCGTTTCTTGGTTACGGTGGCGGTCGACCTCAATACCAAGCGGTTTAAGCGGCTCAAGGAGCGCAAAACGAAGCATCGGATTACGGACAGCTGCGGTTGCAGTAAGTACCAGTGCATCAAGCCCACCGAGAGCAGCGATAAGTGAACCGATGGTTTTCTTGAATTGATGGGTAAACATAGCAAACGCCAGTTCCCCATCAGCGTCATGGGCAGCTACTTTATCAAGGAGCGAACGCATATCAGATACGCCAGCAACACCGGTAAAGCCACACTGGTGGTTGAGGTAGTCGTGGAGTTCCGCTACTGACAGTTGCTTTGATTCCATCAGGCCAAGCAGTAGCGCCGCATCGAGGTCGCCCCCACGGCCACTCATCATAAGGCCACTAGCGGGAGCAAACCCCATCGTTGTATCGAAACTGCGGCCGTCTCTAAGCGCCGTCATACTAATGCCTCCACCCAAATGACAGACAATCGTGCGAGCTGGCACCGCACTAAACACCTCTGGCAAGCGCCGCGCGATCGACGCCATGGAGAGGCCATGATAGCCAAACTTATGGAGGTCGTACGTATCAGCATCAGCCTGCGGTAGGCTATAGCGCCAAACAAATTCCGGCCGCGAAGTATGGAACGCGCTGTCCGACACCGCCACTATACGAGCCTGCGGCAGTGCTTCTGTTACCTGTGAAATGGCGGTCAGTGTTGGGGGTATATGCAATGGCGCCAGTGATTCACGTGCTGACAAAGCAGCTAGGAAAGCCTCGGTCACCTCTTGGTGTTTAGTAAACTCCGTACCCGGTGCAACAACTCGCACTCCCACAGCATCAATTGCAGACACGTCAGCAATATCACTGCGAGACTGCAGTGTGGTAAGGGTAAATGCTAACGCATTATCATACGCATCGAGTGTTATGGGACTACAGACCAGCTCCTCTGTCTCTGTACTTACACACATTTCGTGCCCTGCAGGTGTTACTTCAAGACGCACGGACGCCCGCAGAATACCGTCGGCAAACAGCGAGAACTTCTTCGAGGTGCTCCCTGTATTCACTATGAGCGTGGTTGCCATACCCAACTGCTTATGTCCTCTGGGTCGTCACCATTATCAATGACGTACGTACGATGCTCGACCAGTTTTTGTTCGTATTTTTTGATGAGTTCGTCTTTCTCTTTAACCTTGATAACACCCTGTGTCTCAGCTGCCGCAAACGCTTCCATAGCCAAGTTATACCGGTCAGTCTTGTTGCGTACCATCATGTCAAACGGAGTGGTGGTCGAACCATGCTCCTCATAGCCATGCACCTTGATGCGTGATGTATCCTCACCGTAATCAAAGAGTACCTGCTTGATGGTCTGCGGGTAGCCGTGGAAGTTTATAAGAACCGGCTTGTCTTTAGTGAAGTAGTAGTCAAAGTCATGACGCAGGACGCGGCAGGTAGTGTGTCCAATGCCGAGTGCAGAAAGAGAGGTGACGTTCACAAATCGCAGGCGCATCGCCGGCAGTTCACTATGAACGATGTTGATAGCGGCTAGTGTCTCTTTGGTGAGATAGTCACCTACCGCCGCAAAGACCATGTGTGGGTCCTCGTCACTAGCGAACTTCCAGATATTCACCCCTTCCGCAAGGTCCTCCTTGGCTTCTTCCAATGTACGCCAGCACGGCAACGGCCGTTTGCCACACACCATAACGTTGATCTCTTGCTTAGAGGCAAGCATCTGATCCATGACCACGAGAGCTGTATTGGCATCAGCTGGGAAGTACACATTGGTGAAGCAGCCTTGTCGCTGCAGAACGCCGTCGATAAAGCCGGGGTTCTGGTGGGAAAAGCCGTTATGTTCCTGACGCCAACCAGAAGAAGTAAGGATGTAGTTGAGCGAAGCAATATCGCCGCGCCACGGCACATCACGCGCAATGGCTAAGAACTTAGCGTACTGGTCAGCCATACTGGCAACGATTTGCACAAACGCTTCGTACGACGGGAAGATAGCGTGGCGGCCAGTGAGGACATACCCCTGCATAAGCCCCTGCAAACTATGCTCGGAGAGCATCTCTAGCACCCGACCGTCATGTGAGAGGTCTTTATCCCACTCCTTATGTGGCCACATGAACGTGCGAGTCGTGGCCTCAAAGACCGCACCAAGTTTATTGGAGTAGGTTTCATCCGGTGACATGATTCGGAAGTTACGCTGCCGTTCATTAGCAACAATGACATCACGCAAAAATGTACCGATTTTTTCCATACTACTGACTTCCCCACAGTGCGGATCAGAAAGGTCACACACTGACGGTTCTCCGTACGATTCGAGCTTCGGTAGGGTAAGCGGTTTGTACACCTTCTCCCCACCCATGGTATGTGGGTTGTCTCCCATGCGTCGTTCCGGCTTTGGTATCAGTGATTCAATCTCAAGATCAAAAAGCTCACCGTTCCATAACGCGGTAAAGTCATACGACCGTAACCACTCTTCAAGGAGACGGAGTTCCTCCTCATCGTGCGCAGCACCATCAGCAATTACTTGGTGTGAGTAGTGATTGTCTTCAATGCGCTTGCCTTTAATTTCCTTGATTGAATGCCAGCCTTTGGGTGTACGAAGAATAATCATTGGCCAGCAGGGACGTTCTACGGTCTTACCAGAACGAGCAGCCTGCTGAGTAAAGCGAATAGACTCAATGGCAGCGTCAAGCGTGTCAATCATTTGTTGATGTACGTCATCAGCCACGTACGCGTCAACAATGTGCGGTTCGTAACCGTACCCCTTAAAGAGATGGGTTAGTTCTTCGTCACTCATACGACCAAAGAAAGTCGGGCCGGATATCTTGTAGCCGTTGAGGTGAAGAATTGGGAGCACTGCCCCGTTGTGCTCCGGATCAAGCAGCTTATTAAGATGCCACGCCGTTGCAGTCGGACCGGTCTCTGCCTCACCGTCTCCTACTAAACAAGCCGCGATGAGGTCAGGATTATCGAGGACCGCTCCATAGGCAGTCGAGAGTGAGTACCCGAGCTCGCCGCCTTCGAGGATAACCCCCGGAGCTTCAGGGTTGGAGTGGCTCGGAAAGCCGTAGGGCCAGCTGAACTCTTTGGTCATGGTCTCCAAGCCCGCGGTGCTTCGCGGTATTTCTTCGTAATATTTAGAAAGTGTACCCTCAATAAACAAGTTTGCTTGTACTGCCGGAAAACCGTGCCCGGGGCCAAGCAGAAACATCATATTGAGGTCGTGCTCAATGATGGCGCGATTTAAGTGTGCGTAGGTGAAATTGATACCCGGACAGGTTCCCCAGTGACCAAGTAGACGGCTTTTGATATCTGCTGGCTTTAAATCCTTCTCCAATAGATAGTTGCCTCGTAAATAAATTTGAATGGCAGCGATGTAATCCGCGGCACGAATGTACTTAGAAAGTGCTTGTTTCATAGGAGTATTGTAACGCACTGTATCAGCGCATGTGCTCACATGCGTGTACAGACGTGCGTGACCTTGCGTCTAGTTAGATTTCAGTAGCGGAATCAGTGTCAGGTGATGACTCGGTGTTCGCTGTGTCGTTAGCAGCCGTGTCAGTGTCATTGGTATTAGTATTTTCGTCAGCAACCTCTCCTTCCGTAGCAACCTCTTCATTATTGTTAGTGTCATCCTCTTCTGAGATTGCGTCATCACTACTAGTAGCAGTTATGGTGGCTTCTTCTGGTTGCGGCGCTGGCGACGGAGTGGTTCCTTTACCTTTGCCACGGAGTCCACCATTTACTGGCGCAGCATCGTTGCCGGCAGGAACTGAGACTGTCTGCACATTTACTGGCTCCTCACCTTGCGCTGCGGCTTTAGTATTTCGTTCTTCTACAACCGTAGCCACATTTATCTCTCCTTTATCTGTTACACCAAGTACCACACCCGTACCGGCGATTAACAACACGATAATAAATACCGCTACCAATAACCGAGGAAACGGTCGTTTTGTGGTTGCGGTTGATGCGGCAGCCGTAGTTGGGGCTTTACGCCGCGCCGTTGTCTTAGCGACGGCGGCTCGCTTAGTGGTACTAGAAGTTCGCGTGCGGGTGACACGTTTACGTGGAGTTTTTTTTGCAACCGGTGCAGTCTCACTCGTTTTGGAAGTACGAGGCATGATGAGTTTCAGTATACCATTTTCGTTTCGAGCCAAAATAGACAAGCTGTGTACCACGCGAATATCAGAACTGACTTCACTTTTATGGTACCTGTGGTATATTCTACCGAACCAGTACAACTGCGTATGAAATGTACACACAACACATCTTAATCAACTAAGCCCATCCTATTCTGAGAAAACCAAACTTCAAGTTAAGCAAAGACCACATCCGTATTAACAGCGCTATTAGAGCGAAGGAACTGCGTGTGATTGGTGCCAAAGGTGAAAACCTTGGTGTCATCACTGTAGACGAAGCGCTTAAAGCAGCTGATAAAGCAAACTTGGACCTAATTGAGATATCACCAAAAGCAAAACCGCCAGTGGCCAAGATCATGGACTTCGGTCAGTTTCAATATGAAAAGAAACGTAAAGCCAGCGCAGTTAAAGCCAAGTCACATGTCACCGAGACTAAGAGTGTGCAGGTAAAGATCGGTACCGGTGAACACGACCAGCAGCTTAAAGCGAAGCGTATCGCAGAATGGCTGTCGGAGGGTCATCGCGTCAAAGTCGACCTCTTTCTCTGGGGCCGTTATAAATACATGGAGCCTGAGTTTCTCAAAGAACGACTGGAGCGGTTCCTTAAAATTGTCCCTGTCGAGTACAAAGTAGCTGATGAGATAAAGAAAAGTCCCAAAGGTTTTACCACCACTCTCGAGCGCGCCGGCAAAGCTAAATACGAACAAGGCAAAGTTATTGAAGAGACCAAGACACCAAAACCAGCCAAAGCGGAAAAGGCTACTGAGAATGAGGCCAAATCAAAAAAGAAGTCTCTCGACGAACTCCTTGAAGGCGGGATGATATAGCTACGTACGGACTGGACTTTGCCAGCGAAATACGGTATATTTTGCCCACTTTGCCTCTTCTCAGGCAGATACCCCGAAGCAATATTTCAGAGTATGAAGACAAATAAAAGTTACACCAAAAGAATAAAAGTGACCAAAAATGGCAAGCTGATAGCCCGCAAACCGGGGCAGAACCACTTTAACGCCCGCCAGACCGGTCAGCAACGCCTACGTCGCAAGCGAACACAGGGCCTCACCCTTAGCAAGCGCGTTACCCGTCGCTTTCTCCCTAAATCAGGTGCTTAATTATCAAACCACTAACTAACGAACTATGGCCCGAGTAAAAGGAGGTTTGATGGCCCAGAAGCGCCGCCGCAATATTCTTGAGCAGGTAAAGGGATACCGCTTTGACCGCTCAAAGAAGAAGCGTGCCGCTCGTGAAGCTATCAACCACGCAGGAACCTACGCCTTTGCCCACCGCAAAGACAAGAAAAATGATTTCCGTCGTCTATGGATTGCTCGTATCAACGCTGCCCTGCAGCCACTTGAGATGAAGTACAGCCGCTTTATCAAGCAGCTCAAAGACAAAGAGATTATCATTGACCGCAAGATCCTCGCCACTATCGCTAAGGATCGACCCGACGCATTTCAAAGAATCGTTGAGAAGGTAAAATAGGTGATAAATGACAAAAAGCTCGAAGTAGATTTACTTCGAGCTTTTTGCTTTCATGCAACATGCACAAGACTACTAACCAGAAACTAGACCAGCTTCATTCAAGGCACGAATGATATATACCGGTACTTCATCAGCCATGGCAGAGCCGCTACCTGAACTAATAGCGGTAGCGACACGTTCAAGAGGAAGATCATTTCCTGTTTCAGGGTCGTGTATTGTTTCCTCACCTGTGATAGCTCTGTATCCCTTGAACATTGCAGCCACTTCCTCTAATGTTTTTGCATGTTTTATAACTTCAACAAGTCTACTTTGTGGAGTAGGGATACTTTCTGGTGCTCCTTCCATATAAATTTATACTATTACTTCCAATATGTGCATTCTACATTACCTTTTCTATAATTAAAATTCTATCTCTACCTCCTCATTAAGTGAGGGTGCCACCGCATTCACTCCCAAGTAATCACGCAGGCGTTGCACCAAAAAGAGTGACGAGTGCTCCTCTCCCATGGTGACAAATATTTGTTTGGCCCTATCGCCACCTTTAGCAACAAAGTCCGTCAGCTGCTCTCGGTCTGCATGTCCAGAGTAGCCACGAATACGGGCAATTTCAGCGCGAACGCGTACGTCAGCATTATCAATGCGCACCTTCTTAGCACCGTCTTGGAGGAGTCGTCCAAGACTTCCAACTGACTGATATCCGACCAAGAGCAAAGTTGTGTTCTTATCCTCAAGATACCGTTTCTCGTGCATTAAGATACGACCGCCATGGCTCATGCCGCTACCGGCAATAATAATTTTGGCGCCTTTCACTTTGGCAATGTCCTGTGAGTCTTTGACTGTGCGGGTGAACTCGAGCTTTGGAAACTCAAAAATATCATCGCCAGCTTTAATTTGCTCCTGTATGTGTGTACTCAGATACTCCGAGTAGGTACGATAGAGCTCTGTGACGGCAATGGCCAACGGTGAATCAAGGAAGGTTGGAATTGGTGCAATAGCACCAGACTCAACGAGGTCATTGATCTCAAGGAGCATGCCCTGAGTACGCTCAAGTGAAAAAGCCGGAATAATGAGCGTGCCACCGCGACGTTGCGCCGCTTCAATATGATGCTTCAGGAGCATAGTGCGTTCCTTCACCTCTTCGTGCGAGCGATCGCCGTAGACGCTTTCCATCACCATGTAGTCATAGCCCTGCGGCACATCAGGTGCGTCCAAGAGCGGTTGCGGCACATTACCAATGTCACCGGTAAAGACGAGCTGTTTGCCACCGCGGCTAAGGGTAATAGAGGCGGAGCCAAGAATATGGCCGACATTTTTGAACACAGCGGTAACACCGTCAGGTAGTTCCAGATTCTGGTGATAGGACACAGTCTTCCAGAGTGCTAACGCGGCGTCGATATCCCCTTCTTCGTATAAGCGGTCGATGCCAAAGCGCTCCTCCTCGTAGAGCATGACCTTATATGCGTCTTTTAGCATCACGGCAGCGAGCGCCTTGGTTGGTTCGGTTGAGTAGATAGCACCGCGAAAGCCATCGCGTACTAGCTTGGGAATTCTCCCAATATGATCTGCGTGAGCATGAGTCACAAGAAGAATATCTGCGTCAGCTGGATTGTACGGGAACGGATCAGCATTTGCAGCCATGGCAAATCGATCCCCCTGAATAAGACCGCAGTCTACTAAGATAGCGGTCTCTCCAGTATCAAGCATGAAGTTCGCTCCCGTCACACTGCCAACACCGCCGTAGAATCCAAGAGTACTCATAGAGAAAATGTATTAATGCGCGTAGCAACCGCGTGACCGACAAAGCCGCCGAGTAAACCGACCGTCAGATCTCCAAGCGTATCAAACAGGTAGTTGTTAGCAAATGCGATGGCGAGTGAAAATTCAAACACCTCCCACAAAAGCGCGACTATAAAAACAAAGATGATGGCGGCTTTCAGTGACAACAACACACGTGGCACCGGCAACCGTAGTTCGCGCAGGGCAAAGGGAGACAGCGCTACCACAGCGCCGCCAATAAAGTGCATTGGGATATCAAGCCACGGGAATCGCCAATACAAGTAGAGTTCCAAAGACACGTAATGTAGCGCCGCAAATACGGATATGGTGATGAGAAAAATGGTCAAATTCAGCCTCGACATGAACCCCATAAGTGTATCATAGGCACCTATCAAGAGCGGCAGGTATGAAAAAACCGCTTTCTAAAGCGGGTCTTTCATGGGAACCACAGACGCATGCTCCTGCCTTAAACAGGTGGGCACCCTTTCCGATTCGTATCTGAAATCTTAGCAAGCCAAGTTCTCATCACTCCTCGCGATTGCAGGCAGCCCTGAGCAAAAAATTAACCGGAACATACGTGATGTGGTTCCTTGAGTATTATAGCAAACAGTATAGTGAGGAACACAAAATCACCTGTATGACTAAATGAAGGAGTGGGCCAAATGCGCGGCGGACAAGAGAAAAGCCGCGAGTCGTACCTAGATGTACGGTGAGCGGCTTTTCTCGTAGTCCAACAAAGCAGTTGGTGTGCTATTTCATTTAGTCCTTGGTACCATCGAAATTGACGTCATACATAATCCGCTCCTGCGCAGTCACGTATTTAAGAACCTCAGCTGGGGTGAACCAAAGTGGTATCTCACGCTGCGCTTCGTCAACAGACTCAGACTGATGAACGAGGTTACGTACGCCGCGGTTCTCAAGGGTCGCGTGCGCGTACGAGTCAACGGTGTAGTCACCACGGATAGTACCGACGTCAGACGTAGATGGCTCAGTGGTGCCAACAATCTTAGAAACAACCGCCACAGCCTGATTACCTTCCATGACCATCGCCACCAGTGGTGCGGCCATCATGTACTTTACGAGGTTGCGTACAATATCCTTGCCGTACTCAATTGCCTCTTTCTCAACCGGAATAGTATGTGCCTCCATGTCTTTGACGATACCCTCACCTTTGCGCTGGTACCACTCATCATCCTTGTTGTAGTGAGCAAGTAACTGCTCCTCGGTTGCATAGACCATTTTCATGGCCACAATTTTAAGGCCAGTCTGCTCAAAACGCTTTATAAGCTCCCCAACGAGTGAGCGCTGGACTGTATCTGGCTTGAGGAGAACAAGGGATTGTTCTTGGTGTGGTAATCGCGACATAGATTGACTTAATGTTTAATCGGTAGTTATTAGTCTTTAATGCGCTGTGAGTATAACGTATATTCGAAAAAAAGAAAGGGCGCAATTGCGCCCTTGGCGTCCTCCTTATTTCGCCAGGATATTAAGCCTTTTGACACCGGGGTCTTGGGAGGACTTACTTAGTATAACAAACAAAATAAGAAAACAAACTACTTTTTACTTCCTTGAGTCAACACCTCAGGACCTTTAGCAGTTATCAAAACGGTGTGCTCCATATGAGCAGCCAGCCCTCCATCAGCAGAAAGGACCGTGTACCCGTCACTCTCATCAAAGATCACGTCTTTGCTGCCAGCAATTATCATCGGTTCAATGGCAATGACCATACCTGATTCGAGCTCTGGACTATCACCTTTCATAACAAAATTTGGCACAGTTGGCTCTTCATGGACGTTATAACCAACGCCGTGTCCGCAGAGTGCCTCAACAATGCCATACTCTTTAGGAACCATCGCCTCAATGGCGGCGCCGATGGCCTTAACGCGCGCACCCGCCGTAGCTGCCTTTATTCCTGCCTTAAGAGCGGCAGCAGTGATATCAATCAGTGCCTGCGCTTCATGGCTGAGGGTACCGCAGCCAACGGTGCGGGCGGAGTCGACAACCATGCCTTCAAACCCAATAACAAGGTCGATACTAACCACATCGCCATCCGCAAATGTGATTGGATGTTCGTTAGGAATACCATGTACCACGACATCATTTACAGACACACAAGTAGCAGCGGGATACGGACGCGGCGCAAACTGGGGCCTATAGCCAAGAATCATCGGCTCAACACCATATTCCTCAATGAGTTCCATAGCGCGATCATCAACGTCAAGTGAGGTGTTGCCCGGTACTACCTCCTTTTCGAGCTCATCTAAAATACGGCCGAGTATCTGCCCGCCCTTGCGCAATTTCTTGATATCTTCTTCGGTTTTAAGTGTAATTGCCATAGTGTCTATGTATCATAGATGATACATAAAAAATCAAGTGAGATTTAGTGCTTTGAGAATCTGATTGTGCACCCCTTCAATCGTATCAGTGCCGTTTATATCGTGCACGTTGGTGTTTGAACGATTGCGGTAGTACTCGATGACCGGCAGTGTTTCTTGTCGATACCACGTGAGGCGAGCCTCAATTGATTCTGGTGTGTCATCATGACGCGCTCTGCCTTCCATACGCGCTCGCACCACCTCCTCAGGAGTGTCGAGGTTGATGATATCAACCGGCTGGCGGTGATAGAACGCGAGTGCACTTTCGAGTACATGGGCTTCAGCCACTACGCGCGGAAACCCATCAATGAGGAGGTGGCAGTCAGTGTCGACGTGCTCACGCATGGCGTCACCCCAGAGCGTCGTGGAGAGAAAAAGTGGTTGGAGTACACCGGTATTGAGAGTTTCTTGTATCTTTTCTTCCGTGAAGCCTTCCCCCTTAGCGGCAAGCGCGCGGAAACGGCGTCCAGTCTGAATATCTACTACCTGCCGTGTTGGATCCTTCGCGCTCAGCACTGCATCGAGTTTGTCTATCTGTGTGCCCTTACCGCTTCCCTGCGGCCCGATGAAGATAACTGTTTTAGGTGTCATTGTGCTGTGTGCTTAAAGTATTAAAAATGTTGGTAACTATCTCTGCCATCTCTTGATTGGCTGATTCTAACCTGCCTTCTGTATTGTCGATGATAAAGTCGGCGTAGGGTTTTGACTTTACTTCCTCTACATAGCGCTGATGGCGAAGCTCTAGATGTTCTGGAGAGATAGGAGCGCGCGCTAGCGCTCGAGCTTTAAGCTCTTCCCAACTACCAGCTTCAATAAAAATGAGGGTGCGGTGCTCGTCGGGAACAATGGCTTGTAACTGTTGTACCCCTTGCAGCTCAATTTCAGTGATAAGTACTTCCCCTGCTTCGAGCCGATCGACGATCTCAGACCTAAGGGTACCGTAGCGATGACCACTAAAGACAGCCCACTCAAGAAACTCTCCATTCATTACTTTCTTATCGAACTCCTCTTCAGTAATGAAGTAGTATTCTTTGCCGTTAGTTTCTCCGGGGCGCATAGCGCGCGTGGTGCAAGAGACAGAATAACGAAGCTCTGGGAATTTTTCCGTCAAAAAGCGGACGATGCTGCCCTTGCCACTGCCGGTTGGCCCCATGATCAAGATAAGATGTCCAGTGATCTTGTCGGTATCCATGACCACCTAGAGTACCAGCTTTTACCCCACATGCAACAAAATATCGTTGTGTTATGCTACTCTCATGCATCGGCCACACATCATTACCCTCTCTGGAAAGCCCGGCAGTGGCAAATCATCCACGTCAGACAAGTTGGCTGAACTTCTTGGCTATACACGGTATTCTTCGGGTGATTTGGTACGCAAAGTGGCAAAGCAACATCACCTGACGCTGGAGGAGTTCAACGAACGCGCCAAGACCGACCACACACTGGATGATAAAGTGGACGAGGAGCTGCGTAAACTGCGTGATGAGAAAGACGTCGTCATCGATTCACGCCTCGGCTTCTACTGGATACCGGAGTCGTTCAAGGTGTATCTTGAACTCGATATTGACCTCGCTTCCGCTCGTATATTTCGCGATAGTGCAATTACTCAGAGCCGCATCGACAGTGGCGAGACCGGCAGTATGCAGGAAGTGGTACGCGAGGTAAAAGAACGTTACGAGAATGAACGCGAACGTTTCAGGGCACTATACGGTGTCGATCCATATAATCCGCAGCGCTTTGATCTCATTATTGATACCTCACGGCAAAATCCGCAAAGTGTAGCGCTCACCATATTTGATAACTATAAGCAGTGGCTAAAGCGTGACGAGTGGGAGCAGGTCCGTGTTGATGTGCCGGTCGGGTACTCCTTACAGTAACAATTTTTACAAATTTTGCTGACCCCAAAGCACAGAAACTATTTTGGATACGCGGCGGACAAGAAAAAAGACCCAAGTGGGACAGAGTAGTCCAAGGGTCTTTTTTCTTAGCCTAACGAAATAGACTAGTTTCTGGGTGAGGATTTTTCTTAGAGAGCGACGTCACGCACCGAAGTGAAACGTTGAGTCGTAGATAGACCTACGGTGAGACGTTGAACAAGGGAGTGTCTAGCTCTCTAGGAAAAAGACCGGCCAGAATTAGTACTCGCGCATCGAAACCTGCGCATCAAGTCGTCGAATCAAATCCAAGATCACATTAACGACGATAAGAAGGGCGGTACCACCAATGGCAAGCGCGGTAATACCAGTTGCCTGCTGCATACCAAACGGCAAGACAGCAATGAGCGCAAGGAAGGTAGCGCCAATAAGGGTGAGCCGCGTAATGACATTACCTAGGTAGAGTGCCGTCTGCCCACCCGGACGAATACCCGGGATAAAGGCACCGTTACGCTGCAAGTTCTTAGCGATAGAATCTGGATCGAAGGTCACCGCGGTATAGAAGAAGGTGAAGAGGAATACGAGCACGAAGTAGACCGAGCCGTATGCCACCACATTATTTGAGAACTGCTGCACCGCAGCCAGTGCTCCATCGATACCGTTTATGTTGAAGCTGGCAAGAATGTTGAGAATCATTTGCGGAAACAACAAAATTGAGAGCGCAAAGATAATCGGGATCACACCAGCTTGGTTAAGACGAAGTGGCAGGTAACTCTGGGTTCCACCATACGTTTTACCACCACGACTCTGCTTTGCGTACGTTATTGGAACAGCACGCTCAGCCTCAGTCACGATGACAACCGCATAGATGACAGCCAGTGCCACGAGCGCGAACCCAACATAGAGTGGCAGCTGCGCGGCATTAAAGCCGAAGGCCAACTGACTTACTGTTGCGGGGAGACCCGCTACGATACCAGCAAAGATAATGATGGATACACCATTACCGATACCGTACTCCGTTACGAGTTCACCAATCCACATCAGCAACATAGAGCCGCCAACGATCAAGATGACGTTTGTCAGGAAGGCAAACGTTGAAAGACCAACGAGTACACCCTGACTTTGCAAGAGTGAGAGAAATCCGAAAGCTTGTAGTACAGCCAGTGGCAACGTTAGCATACGCGAATACTGCGTAAACTTAGCGCGACCAGCTTCCCCTTCCTCAGTGTAAAGGCTCTTCATTTTTGGCGACATCACGGTCATAAGCTGCATAATGATGGACGCCGTAATGAACGGACCTACTCCGAGCATCACAATCGAGAGGTTGGCAAGGCCACCTCCTGAGAAGATGTTGAGAAGACCGAGGAACTGGTTGTTCTGGAAGAACTGCTGCAGCACCGCGTGGTCAACACCCGGAATTGGGATTGCTGCCAAGGCGCGGAAGACGAAGAGTGCTCCGATGACAAACAGAACGCGATTGCGAATGGCTGGTTCGGTGAAGATGACTTTGAGTTTGTGAATGAATGTCTTCATAGTTTAGTTTGTAGGTGTTAGGTAGTAGGTCATAGGTGCTCACGCTACGTACAGTGTACAGCAGTCGAGTGACAAAACTATAACCTAAAACCGTCGACCTGTACCTTAGTTTACCGTTCCGCCAGCTTTTTCAATCTTTTCTTTGGCGGCCTTTGATACCTCACAGCCAGTGACCGTAAGCTTTTTGCTTACTTCTCCGGTTCCGAGAATTTTAACGAGGGGTGCCTTTTTGCGACGGGCATTGATAACACCCGCTGTCACAAGTGCCTTTGGACTAACCTCAGCACCAGCTTCAAAGGTACTCTCGAGCACACTAAGGTTCACGGGCACCGGACGTACACGTTCCGCGTTAACGGTTGCGGCACGATTAACACCATGACCACGAAGCTTTGGCAGCTTCTTAATGGTCTCACGCATCTGTGGCACCGTACTGTTACCAGCACGAGCCTTTTGACCTTTATGACCACGACCTGATGTTTTACCACGCTTTCCACCACGACCAATACGCTTGGCGGTCTTTCGACTGGTGGATGGCTTTAATTCATGTAGCTGCATACTTATGATTTAAGAAGCTTGAGTGCCTCGACAGCAGCACGTGCGTTGTTAAGTTTATTCTTGCTGCGTGAAAGCAATTTTGCAGTGACGTCTTTAACGCCAGCAAGTTCAAGGACGGTACGAACTGATGAACCAGCCACGAGACCGCGACCTGGAGCCGGTAAGATCATTACCTCACTTGAGGCGTACTTTATCGCAACATCATGTGGGATGTGATGGTCCTTATCCATAGTGACGGTAATCATGTTCTTCTTGGCGTCACGAATGGCTTTTTCAATAGCAAGCTGGGTGTCACCGGCTTTGCCGATACCAACACCAACCTTTCCTTTCTTGTCTCCGATCACCATAGATACGGAGAAACTGAAGCGGCGTCCACCAGCCATCACACGCGTAACGCGACGAATACTGATGATTTTTTGATCGAATTCCGGACGAGCACGCTCGTCACGACGACCGCCACGGCGTGGGCGGCGAGGGTTACGGCGCTTTTCGCCATCACCACCTCGGCGACCGCGACCACGGGGAGCTCCTTCTGCAGACGTAGCATCTGCAGCAGGTGCATCGGGCGAAGTCTTGGGCGCTTCTTTTTCTGATACTGGTGTATCAGTTGTAGCTTCCTGCTGTTTATTTTCTTCTGACATGTTGTTTGTCTTGAGTGCATATACGCACTCGGCTTGTAATCTGCTTAGAACTCCAATCCACCAGCACGCGCAGCATCTGCAAGCGCGGCGATATTGCCTTGATAGCGATATCCACCACGGTCAAACACGACGGCTTTGATGCCAGCGGTGCTTGCAAGCTTGGCAATCTCAGTACCGAGCGCAGTAGCGCGCTCAGCAGTGGTAGCACCTTTTAGCTTACGTGAATCTGCGGCGGCAATAGTTGTACCAGTCTCATCATTGATGAGCTGTACATAGAGAGCGACATTACTCTTAAAGACAGCAAGGCGTGGCTTTGTGGCTGTGCCAATCACACGCGCACGAATACGATTTCGGCGGGCGCTACGGCGAGCTGTCTTAGCTTGTGTTTTCTTCATACGTTAGACGGCCTTCTTACCTTGCTTACGAATAATGTACTCTCCTTGGTATCGGATACCCTTGCCCTTGTATGGCTCAGGCTTCTTGACCTTACGGACATTGGCTGCAAACTGACCGACCACTTCTTTATCAGCTGCAGTAAGAGTGATAACGTTCTTTTCTACCGTAGCAGCAACCCCCTCAGGAAGTTCCATTTCTACTGGGTGAGAAAAGCCCATACTCAGAACGAGTGTGTTACCTCGCAGTTCAGCGCGGTATCCAACTCCCTCAATTTCAAGTACTTTGGTGAAACCCTCGGTAACTCCCGTCACCATGTTGCGCACGTGGGCAGCAAAGGTGCCCCAAAGCGCGCGAGCTTCATCAGTTTCGGCAGCTGGTGCTACCGATACTACTCCATTATCAATTGTGATGTTCACGTCTTTGTGAACAGTGCGAGTCAAAGTCCCTTTTGGGCCTTTGACAGTAAGTACGCTATCAGCGAGCGTTGCCTCAACTCCGTTTGGGAGCGCTACGGGCTGTTTTCCAAGTCGACTCATAGGCTACCAAATAATAAAGAGCTGTTCACCACCAACATTCTTCTGCCGTGCTTCCTCACCGGTGAGGATACCAGCTGGTGTTGAAAGGATAACGTGCCCTTTACCAAATTTAACGGGATAAATCTCTGCGACCTTACTATAGAGGCGTCGTCCTGGCTTACTGACACGCTTTACACCGCTGATGTGATGCGCGCCGCCAGAGCTATATTTAAGGGTGACTTCAAGGGTCTTCTTTGCCCCTTTGCCTGCTTCTGCAACCTCGCCTACATAACCCGCCTCTTTGAGTTTGTTTGCGATGTGCAGCTTAAGCTTTGAAAAAGGCACAGATACGGTCGCTTTTTTGACCATACCAGCATTCTTGAGCTGTACGATGAAATCACCAACTGTGTCGTTTACCATGATGATTTCTTAATACCTGGGATGTGACCCTCGTTAGCAAGCTCACGGAAGCAGATACGACAGATATCAAAATCTCGCATGTATCCATGCTTTCGTCCGCAAAGCTTACAACGGCGGACCACCCGACACTTGTACTTTGGTTCGCGCTCCGCGCGAACCTTAATCGATGTTCGTGCCATTAGGTTTAATGGTTAGCACTTCGTACATAACACACAAAACGAACTGTCGTTCGCTACGGTGAGATATTGCTATGACGTTGTGCAGTGGAGCAGTATCACCTAGATGTAGTGACTGACTCCGCTGATAATCCGGCTCGCAGCCTCTGGCTGCTCGCCTTCACAAAAGTGGCTCCCATCTACTCCCAAGCCGCTTTTATGGTGCGCCTACTATACGTGAAAATAAGGAAATAGCAAGACTATTCCTGATTTAGTTCTGATCGGAGCTCCATCCATATTTGGCCAAGCCAATTTTGACCTTGCCAGTCTGCACCTCGCCCCCAACAACTGTCTTTAGGTGAATCTTCAATCAATTTGGCATTTTCAGTTTGCCGCAGTGTCTTCTCAATGTATGGATGCTGTGAGATCTTTGCGCGACAAATATCTTTCATGACGACTCTCTTTTCGTCTTCCCAAGATGGACGTAATTTATTCTGATACTTTATAGCCAATTTAAGTGCGTCATGGGCTGAAGTAGCAGACGCTATCTCTTCAACAATACTTACATCATCGAAACCGGCGGCTTGAAATGCGTGCTCAGATGTCTGCCACAAACGTTCTTGCCACATTACTGAAAAAGCAGCAAAGTTGGAAAAACAGTATCCGAACTCTCCTCCGTAGAACAAAACGGGGTCTGTAATCTTCTCTGAGTATGTATTTTCAGAATTGTTTACGAACATACACTATTTTTAGCACATTATTAAAAACCGGCCGAGGATCACTCCCCAGCCGGTTCTGATATGACTGCCTTCCACAGCCGCTCAAGCTCGCGCCCGATTCGCAGCCGCCACGATATTTGAAGCCGTAAGAGGTACCGATATACTCCATGAAGCCGACCATACACCCATGAGTAGACATACTTGGGCACACGCTGGAGTACCGGCGGTACTAGTTTCTGGAGACCCAAAAACGCAACCGATCGGAACAAGAAATGCTGCGTGGACCGTAGCCCATACAACACATATGGTCGCACCAAAGGCCAGAAACCAATGATAACGATCACAAAATGACCGAAGTAATGGTGCACGACCACAAACAGTGACACGCTGAAGGTGAGCGACAGAAGTATTCTAAATGGTGTTGAAACCAGAATATTCAGCCGTGTCTTCAATAGCAGCCAGAATGCGCGGCCGTACTGGCCCACCTGCTTGGATAGGGCGTCTACTCGTTTCCGTACCCAGCGCGGCGCCAACGGGCGCAAGAACCACAACATTAGGTACTGCGGCGCTGATATCAGCACAAAGCGACGAGTCAGTACCAATATCCACGCTACAACCGAGTCGTACGTTACCTCCCTCAAGACCCATTCAATTTGGCGAACCAGTGTGTCCCGAGGCATAGCCTCGGGCGCAAAATATGCCCCCAGCCCAAAGAGGAGGAACAGCAATTTTCGCATTAACTCCTCCTATGCCTGGATGCGAAGAACGTTCGGCGAAACAATACAATATTTCCTCGAAAAATCAACAAAAAACACTCCTAAGGGAGTGTTTTTTGTTTTCTGGAAGTCGAAAGTAGAGAACTAAGCAGTTTCTTCTACTTTTTGAAACGGTAAACCAATGTGCCTTAGCAGTGCCTCGGCTTCTTCCTTAGTCTTGGCGGTGGTCACAATAGTAATCGCCAATGAGAATACGTCACGAATGTCTTCGTCAGCAGTCTCTGGGAAGATAGTGTGCTCCTTGATGCCAATGGTGATATTACCCATTTCATCAATTGCTGTTGCCTTAATACCGCGGAAGTCGCGAGTCTGTGGCAATGCAATGTGAATGAGCTTATCAAGGAAGTGCTGCATGCGCTCGCCGCGCAGCGTCACCTGATAGCCAATGATGTCACCTTCGCGTAGCTTAAACGACGCGATGGACTTCTTGGCTGGACGCGGTGATGGCTTTTGGCCAGTGATAGTCGCCAAACGCTCAACAATGAGTGCAATGCGATTCTTGTCGTCAATACGGCCAGTACCGGTTGAAACAACCACCTTTTCAATACGCGGTGCCTGCATGACGTTTGCGTACGAGAATGTCTCTTTGAGTGCATCAAAGGCAGTCTGTACTTTGGTTTTGATGTTTGAAGTTGCCATAGTATCTATGCATTACCCGCTATTAAATGGTCTTGCCGGTCTTACGAGAAATGCGGACCTTTTTGGCCTCAGCACCCTCACCTTCAGTCTTGTATCCAACACGGACCGGCTTCTTGCCTTCTAAGAGAGCGACATTTGATACGTGAATCGCACCACTCTTTTCGATAATCTGTCCTTGTGAACGTGTACGGCGATTCTTCTGATGATGAGTCTGCACGTTTACACCTTCAACAATGACTTGTTCGGTTGTTGGCATTGAGACAATAACCTCACCGGTCTTGCCTTTATCTTTACCAGAGAGGACGATCACGGTGTCTCCTTTTTTGATCTTCATATATATGTTGATTTAATGAGGGACACTACACCACCTCAGGGGCGAGTGACACGATCTTCTGATAACCTGCGTCCGCAATCTCACGCGGAATCGGACCAAAGACACGGTTAGCCTTTGGTTCCTTCTTTTCTTTGTCGACGAGCACAACAGCGTTGTCATCAAAGCTCACGTATGAACCGTCAGCTCGACGAAACGGCTTGCGCTGGCGCACAACGACGCCGTAGACAACGTCCTTTTTCTTCGTTTGCTTGCGTGGCTCAGCGGTCTGTACAGATAGCACAACCATTTCACCAAGCTCAGCATAACGCTTCTTTGAGCCTCCAAGTACCTTGAAGACGCGGCCGATCTTACCGCCAGAGTTGTCTGTGATCTTTACGATTGTCTGTGGTTGGATCATACGCTATGCATTAGTTACGAGCTCAAAACGCTTACGCTTCGAGAGTGGACGGGTCTCTTTGATTTCGACCTTGCTGCCGACAGCAGCGGTATTACCCTTATCGTGCACCAGATACTTCTTAGTGCGACGGAGGAACTTCTTGTACTTTGGATGCTTGACGTAACGCTCTACCGCAACGGTACAGGTGTCCTGCATCTTAGAAGCCACGACGATTCCGCGGAGTACGCGGCCGCCAGACTTCTCAGTTGTAGTCTCTTTTTCTGTTGCCATATGCATCTAGTTAGTCTCTGCCTTAGGAGCTTCCTTACCACGAGCGGTAAGTTCTGTTAGTGCGCGAGCGATCTCGTGACGAGCTGCGCGAACCGCACGCACATCACGAGATGCGTGGTTGAAACGCGCGCTGCGCATTTCTTCTCGACGCTCAGTAACAAGCTCTTGTAACTCTTTGTCGCTCAGTTTGCGAATGTCTGCCATTGTTTTCATAATATTTCGTATTTCGCTAGTTCGCTCTTCGTTTTTCGAAGGTGCCCGAGGCACTCTCGAAGTGCTAAAAGCGAGGGACGAAGTGCGAGAAACTTGGGCTACGCCCTAGTTTCTTCACGAGTTACAAAACGGCCTTTAAGAGGAAGTTTGGCGGCTGCTTTGCGCATTGCCTCACGTGCCACCTCTTCAGAGACACCGTCTACTTCGAATAATACTCGACCGGGTGCTACTTCAAATACAAAGTGGTCTGGGTCACCCTTACCCTTACCCATACCTACCTCAGCTGGCTTTTTAGTAATCGGCTTATCAGGGAAGATACGAATCCATATCTTACCGGTCTTACCAAGCGTACGTGAGATAACACGACGTGCCGCCTCAATCTGATTTGATTTAACGCGAGCCGGTGAGGTGGCCTTAAGGCCGT
The DNA here is from genome assembly GCA_020632155.1 of Candidatus Nomurabacteria bacterium. GTDB lineage: Bacteria > Patescibacteriota > Minisyncoccia > Phycocordibacterales > UBA918 > OLB19. Next base: position 112,151 of record JACKGE010000001.1, read on the forward strand.
ACGAGCCGAACGCAACAGTGACGCCGCGAGTCTCAGGACGCTGAAGCGCCTCCTCACTCTTACGACCAATCTGCCACTTTCGGTGTTTTACTTTCTTCGGAAACAACATACGCGTTAGTTACGAGGGGTGCGACGAGGACGCGCGGCTGGCTTTTCAGCCTCACCACTGGCGCGACGATCTGCAAAGACGTCACCACGGTAGATCCACACCTTGATACCAATGGCACCGTACGGAAGTACTGCAGTTACGCGCGCAAAATCAATGTCTGCACGTAGGGTTTGTAGTGGGATTCGACCTTTCTTGAGCTCTTCGCGACGAGCCATATCAGCTCCGCCAAGACGTCCGGATACAATGATACGAACACCTTGTACGTCACGATTAGCCATTACCTTCTCAACGGTCTGCTTAAGCACGCGACGAAATGGCATGCGCTTTTCTAGACCTTCCGCTACCATCTGGCCGACGATAGTGGCGCTCGTTTCTGGTGAGCGAACCTCTTCAATATCGATCTTAAGCTCTGGCTTCTCCTCAAGTTTGAGGGTACGCAAGAGCATATCGACATCCTTCTTTAGTTTAGTAGCTCCTTCGCCGCTACGACCAATGACCAACCCTGGGCGGGCGGTCTTGATGAGGATACGAAGGGCTTTTTCATCACGCTCGATCTCTACCGTGTCGACTGACATACCTTTAAGGCGCTTTGCCAGCAACTTACGGATAGCAGCATCGGTGCGTAGATATTCACGAAAACGCTTTTGGTCAGCTGCGAACCAGCGGCTACGCCAGTCGCGGTTGATTCCAATGCGTTGTACGTATGGATGTGCTACGTGTGTCATAATTTAGGTTATAGGTTATAGGTTATAGGGAAATCGTATTCGACAATTTCTGACACCTGAAACCTGACACCTGTTAACTTAGGCTTTAGCCTAGTTCGACAGTGATGTGACTGTTTCGACGATTAATTGGGGACGCGCTACCGCGGGCACGAGGCATAAAGCGCTTATAGGTTGCGCCCTTGTCTACAGTGACCTTTTTGATGGTAAGGTGGTCGACATTCTTGCCAGATTGAGCCGCGTTGGCTGCTGCTGACGAAATGACCTTAGCAAACGGACCAGCCGCACGCTTATCGACAAACTGCAAGGTGGCCAACGCCTCCTTTACTTTCTTGCCGCGTACGAGGTCTGCAATGAGACGAACCTTACGAGGTGACTGGCGGTAATTCTTAAGTACTGCTTTCATGATTTTAGGTTATAGGTTGTAGGTTATAGGTTGTAGAGAAATCGTCTTTGAAGATTTCTGAAACCTGAAACCTGTCACCTGCAAACTTCGTTAGGCGGCCTTAGCTGCTTTAGCTGCTGCTATTTCAGCCTCCTTCTTCTTCTGGTCAAGCTCCTTCTGCATCTTACCGCCGTGGCGATAGAACTTCTTGGTTGGGGCAAATTCTCCGAGACGATGACCTACCATTTCTTCTGTACACTGGACTGAGAGGTGCTCTCGGCCATTGTGTACGCCAAAAGTAAAGCCAACCATCTCCGGTGAGATGACCGCATCACGTGACCATGTTTTGATCACTCCTGCCTCGGCCGGCTTCTTGCCGTCGATTTTCTTTAGCAGGCGCTCATCTACGAATGGGCCTTTATATACTGATCGTGACATAGATTGTAGTAACGAATAAACGACTCAAAAAGAGCCTTGTATCGCAGTGCGATTAACGGTCACACAACGACATCATCTTGTTCTTTTTTGTGCGTACCGCTGCTGCCAGGCTTTAGTACACCGAGGTTTGGAACGGCCGTATACTACGGGAAACTAAGGGGATTGTCAATGTTCTTGCTGAAACGCGCCGGACATGTTTTATTGGTTATAGAGAACATGTTCTAGGGAGGCTTCAATGAAGGAACATACGCTCCGTCGAATCACTGTGGCCGTGTTTTTTGCACCTTTTTTGGTGAGTTGTCAGTATTGCTACGAACTACAGACAGAGATGGCCCCGCAAATGATAGCGGGTAAACCATGGACACCTGCAATGCAAGCTTTTTGGTTTAGGTACACCCAAACCAACAGCGTGATGATGGTGTCATTGGCATTATTGATTGTTCTACATTTCTGGAAGTCAGGATCAAGGTCTCGAGCCGCAGATCTGGTGAGATATCTGTACTTCGGTCTACTTGAAGGACTTACTATTGCCGTTGCGACATACACCTACGGAATCAGTGTGGTATTCACCACGACAACCGCAGAGTGGTTTTCCTACTTTTTGGTGAGCTGGGGCCTTTATATTGGCCATTTGCAGAGCCACGAACTTTCTCGACTTCTACCCAAAAACTAAGGAGGCGAATAGCATGTGTGATCTTGTTCATTCCATGCATATCAAGGCTTGCGGTGGCGAATATGACGGGAAACACCCCATCGCCGAGCTCAAGAAAAAAGCAAAAAGAGGCGACGCCAACGCAAAAAGCGCACTGCTCCTAAGGGCGCAGCTCGGCACATCTGATTCGCATGAGGCGGCAAAAGCAGTGCAAGAACTCGGCCTCTGAAGACAAGGGGTTGAAAAAACTAATAGACTCGGCGAGGAATCGCCGGGTTTTCTGTTACCTAGACAAAAGCCGCGCCCTATGGGCGCGGCTTTTGTCTAGGCATAGTGATACGCTTACTAATAATCAAAAAACCTGCGCAAGGCGCAGGTTTTTTGATTATTTCTTCCTGTTCTGCATGAGCTTGCCGGGTTTGCGGCGAGACACGATGAACTTGTTTGAGTACTTCTTTGGTTTACGGGTCTTTTGACCTTTACCAGTCGGACGACCTTGTGCGGTGCGTGAACGCTTGTGACCACGAGGACTGCGTCCCTCACCACCTCCATGTGGGTGATCAACTGCGTTCTTGGCGCTACCACGTGTCTTCGGGCGAAGACCCATATGGCGAGCACGTCCCGCCTTACCGATGTTTACCAAACGGTGTTCCTCATTTGAGGCTTCACCAACTGTTGCCCAGCAAGTCGAGAGGATACGGCGCACCTCCGATGATGGGAGTTTGAGCTGCGTGTACCCACCGTCATGAGCTACCACCTCGGCGTAGTTACCGGCGCTACGCGCAATGCGAGCTCCAGCACCCGGCTTTAGTTCAATAGCGTAGACAAAGGTACCTGCTGGTAGTTTACCAAGTGGCAAACGATTACCAAGCTTAGCCTTTGCTTTCTCCGAAACGGTGAAGGTATCACCTACCTTCATACGCTGTGGTGCTACGATGTAGCGACGCTCACCGTCTTTGTAGAGTACAAGGGCGATAAACGCGCTACGGTAGGGATCGTATTCGACAGATTCTACCTTCGCTGGAATATCCTTCTTATCGAACTTGAAGTCGATCTCACGATACTTGCGCTTGTTGCCAGCACCACGATACCACGTAGTGGTACGACCTTGACTGTTACGACCACCGGTTGAACTCTTACCCTTTACAAGGGCCTTGTGTGGCTGGTTCTTAGAGCCTGAGAGTTTCTCTTTGTATGAGACAACGGTCATGCCACGACGACCAGCTGATGTTGGTTTGTATTTTTTCATATACCTAGACCAGATTTATTGAGTCGCCGTCTTTAAGATAGACGTACGCTTTCTTAAGACCTTTCTCTGATACAGTTCGACCCTTACTGCGAGATTGATATGAACGTGGTGCTTTATTGACGATGTTCACCTTCACCGGCGTCACTCCAAAGAGGGCTTTGACTGCATCACGTACATCGTACTTGGTAGCATCGCGTCGCACTACAAACGTGTAGACGTTCTGCTCTCCTTTCTGAACCGCTTTTTCGGTGAGACGTGGCTTCTGGATGACCGACTCAAGGTTACGGTCAGTCACAAGCGCTTTCTTGTGTGACGTTACCTTTGGCGCTGCATCCTTGCTCTCTTGGGTTTTCGTTTTTCGACTAAAGAGTGCCATGATTTCTAATTAATTTAACAATTAGCCTTACGCTACCCGCTTTTCGAGTGCTTCAATAGTAGCGCTTGGTTCTGCCACGAGGACATATTTGTATGTCAGAAGATCAACTGAATTGATGTCCTTGACTTGCGCAACGAGGAAATTCCCGAAATTACGGAAGCTTTTCTCTGTCGCTTCATTGCGGGTAGGAAGGACAATAAGCGCAGTATTTTTACGCTTGGTTGCAAGGTCTTCCTTACCAGCACCACCAGCAATGGCTTTGATAATGTTCTTAGCCTCTGCTGCCTTTGGAGACTCGATAGCAAGAGAGTCAACAAATACGACTTCACCGTCTGAGAGCTTCTTAGATAGAGTGCTCGCAAACGCCTTGGCGCGTACTTTTTTGTTTATCTTCTTGCTGTAGTCTTTATCACTACGTGGGCCGTGAGCGACACCACCACCGGTCCAAATTGGACTTCGGCGTGAGCCGTGACGAGCGCGACCAGTACCCTTCTGCCGCCATGGCTTTTTACCACCACCAGAAACCTCACTGCGGTCCTTGGTATGAGCAGCGCTGGTACGAGCGTTGGACTGCATAGAGACCACTACCTCGTGAACGAGGTCAGGATTCCATGCGACACCAAACACTGACTCAGGCAAAGCAACTTTGCCAGCTTCTTTTCCTTCTTTATTGAAGATCTTGGTTTCCATACGCTAGACGCTACGAACTTCTACTAATGTCCCTCGTCGACCTGGGATTGCTCCCTTAATGAGGATGATATTTTGGTCTGGATTCACCTGCAGAACCTTAAGGTTCTTAACCGTGATACGGTCGCCACCCATGCGGCCAGCCATGCGGAGGCCTTTGATGACGCGACCAAAACCGGTTGAACCGATTGAACCCGGTTCACGGTGCGAGTGCTTCTGTCCGTGTGAGGCGCGACCACCGGCAAAACCGTGACGCTTAACCACACCCTGAAAGCCCTTACCTTTGGAAATAGCTGAAACCGCTACGACATCGCCAACCGCAAAGATAGACGCATCGATAGCCTGTCCCTCACTAAATCCATCAAGTGATTCCGCTTGTCCTTGGCGAACACGGAATTCTTTGACGAAACGCTTGGCGCCACCTTGGTGACCGAGCTCAGCCTTAGAAAGGCGGTGCTCTTTTTGCTCACCGGCAGCAACCTGAACGGCCTCATAACCGTCCTTCTCAGCCGTCTTAAGAGCGGTGACCACAAGTGGGTCCACTTTAAGCACTGTTGCTGGAGAGGCGGTGCCGGTCTCATCGAAGACCTGCGTCATGCCGTCCTTGGTTCCTAAAATAAATTTCATTTACTTTGGACTATCCTAATAAATTCTTATTAAGACCCAAACAAAATCGCACTTGGCAAGTCGCGAGCACAGCTCACGCATTACCAAGCGCGATTTTGTGCCCATTGGTTCTCAGGAATGCAGGCACTCCCTCACCGAACATAGGTCTTTAATAAGCTGGTGGTAGTATACGGATTTTGGACAAATTAGCAAGTTGCGCACCAATGTGATTGACAAAAGCCTCATTGGAGCGGTATGGTACGAAGTAGGAGGGGTCAGCATGCGGACAGACCTTCTCTTGATCCTCGTGATCTTTTTGTACATATTCCGCGCATAAGGAAGCTGCGATGAAAAGCAGGAATTGTGAAAGGATTTTGACAACCTTCGGATTCCTCCTCAACTATCGCAACCCTCATTGGTAGGACTACGAAGCCTGCCAAAGACCGCTAGGCCGGATAGCCTGTGAGATAAAGAAGCTCTGCGATGTAACCACCAACGTGTCACGTCGCAGGGCTTTTCTTTTTGAAAATAAACCAAAACCCCGCGGCTGAAGCCGCGGGGTTTTGGTTTTGGCAACTAAGTTGAACTATTCTGAGGAAAAATGGATGAGATGCAAGGCACCGGAGGAAAATAATGTGAGTGCGGCTACTAGCCGAGCGAACATTATTTTACCGATCGGTAACAAAGCAGGTCGCCATTTTTACCAGAATAACTACATCATCTTGACGTCAATAGACACCCCAGATGGCAGAGAGAGGTTGGTCAGTGCTTCCACGACCTTTCCGCTCGGGTTCATGATGTCGATGACACGCTTATGCATGCGCATCTCAAACTGTTCTCGCGCATCCTTATGAACGAAGGTCGAGCGATTTACCGTGTACTTTTTGATCTCAGTTGGAAGCGGAATCGGACCAACAACCTTGGCGTCAAAACGCAAGGCGGTGTCGATGATCTGCTTTACACTGGTATCGAGGATCTTGTGTTCATAAGCACGAACACGAATACGGAGTTTTTGAATCTCTCCAGCAGGCGCCTTGGCGCTGCTTTTTGTTGTTTTAGTAGTTGCCATATTTTAAGGTTTTAGTTTATAGGTTTAAGGTTTCAGTGTTTGGTGTAAGAAACGCCAAAGCATTTCTGCAACCATCAAACCTTATCCCTGTCCTTTACATTGTTGCTAGGCAACAATTTTAGTTACCACACCGGCACCAACAGTCTTACCACCCTCACGGATAGCAAAGCTCTGCTGTTCCTCAAGTGCTACTGGAGCTACAAGCTTAACCTTAAAGGTCGCAGTATCACCAGGCATAACCATCTCAACACCATCAGCGAGGCTTACCTCACCGGTAACGTCAGTGGTACGAATGTAGAACTGTGGCTTGTAACCGGTAAAGAATGGAGTGTGACGACCACCTTCGTCTTTCGCGAGGACGTATACCTCAGCTTCAAACTCAGTGTGTGGGGTCACGCTGCCAGGAGCAGAAATGACTTGACCACGGTGAACGTCTTCCTTCTTTGTACCACGGAGCAAGATACCAGCGTTGTCACCAGCCTGAGCTGAATCAAGTGACTTGTTGAACATTTCAACACCGGTAACAGTGGTCTTAGTAGTGTCTTTGATACCAACGATCTCACACTCATCACCAACCTTGACTTGACCGCGTTCTACACGACCGGTTACTACCGTACCGCGACCTTCAATTGAGAAGATGTCCTCGATTGGCATCAAGAATGGCTTGTCGAGTTCACGAACTGGCATTGGGAAGTATGAATCCATCGCATCAACGAGCTCGAGCACCTTAGCACCCCAGTCTCCATTTGGCTCCTCAAGAGCCTTAAGACCTGAACCCTTGATGATCGGAGCATCAGCACCTTCATAACCATTGGCAGTAAGGAGTTCACGAAGTTCCTCCTCAACCAACATGATCATGTCCTCATCGTCGACCATGTCGCACTTGTTAAGGAATACGATGATCTTTGGCACACCCACCTGCTTTGCAAGGAGTACGTGCTCACGAGTCTGAGGCATAGCACCATCAGTAGCTGCTACTACGAGCACAGCGCCGTCCATCTGGGCAGCACCAGTGATCATGTTCTTGATGTAGTCAGCGTGCCCTGGAGCGTCAATATGAGCGTAGTGACGATTTGGTGTCCAGTACTCTGAGTGAGAAAGAGAAATAGTAATACCTCGCGCCTTCTCTTCTGGCGCTTTGTCGATGTCCTCAACAGCCTTTACGTTAGCGCCGTAGTCGCCGCCTTTGGCATTGAGAACCTGAAGGATAGCAGCAGTGAGCGTAGTCTTACCATGGTCTACGTGACCAATGGTACCTACGTTCATGTGCGGCTTTGAACGATCAAAATCTGACATAAACTTTAAGTTAATGTAAGTAATAATCCGCACACAGCTGCTTTTTTAATGCATAAAAAAGCCGTGCACGTGCACTCAGGGAGAGTGGCGCGAGAACGACACACTCTCTTTGGGCACACATACGTGTGAAAGAGCATTGATATTTACTCCCACACAGCAAAATAGCTGTTAGCGGTGGCGGTATGGTACATGAGCCGCCTTAAGATTGCAAGTGTGTTTCGTACGCCGCTTGTTGTTTGACAGCTTCCGTTTCTCTGGTACTTTAAATCACAATTTGGCACCAAACTTAAGGAGGTTAGCCATGTTCTTCAGATTGCTTCAGGCAGTTTTGTCTGCTCTTCTGTTCAGCACTGCTGCAAGCTATGCTGCGCAAAAGCAGTTGGCTATCGGCGGGCCCACGTCGCAGCCAATTGGTCACTATGGATTCTGTCAGCGCCTGCCGGCAGAGTGCCGGTCGAATGCGAAAGATTACAGGCTGGTCTTGACGCGGGGAATGCTGCTACAAATAAGCGGAATCAACCGGCGCGTAAACGAGTCAGTCCGTCCTCGCAACGACATCGATGTCTACGGACGCGATGAGTGGTGGGCTTTGCCGAGCGATGTCGGTGACTGCGAGGACTACGCGCTGCTCAAGCGGCAACTATTGCACCAAGCCGGCATACCGCTATCTAGCCTTCTAATTGGCGTAGTGCGACAGAAAAATGGCGATGGTCACGCAGTGCTGGTCGTTCGAACAACCAGAGGCAACTTGGTCCTCGATAACCTGACGGACAAAATTCGCCCATGGGATGAGGTTCCTTACCGTTGGCTCAAGGTCCAAGCGCCAGAACACAGCGGCAAGTGGCGCACCGTGAATCTCGTTGATCTTGACCCAGCCACCGCCTCACTGTCGGAGTAATCAGACGCGGAGGCTCTGAACCATCAGGTTCGGGGCCTTATTAATTCACACGTCTCTACAGTTATCGCTAGCAAAAAACGGTATCCTATAGACAGAAGCAACGAGGGGAGACCTAATGCTCAGTTTCGACGCCTTGGAACGAGCATTTGAATCTGCTCGTGTTCAATCAAATAAATACAATGGCCGCACAGCCAACGAAAAGGGGCAACGCGCCGAAGTGCGCTGCCTCAATGCAGTCAAGGAAGTCATCGCTGACTGCCCGTGGGCGTACAGTGCCCGTCTTGCCAGTCAAAAGGAGGACTCATCCGGCATCGACATCGTGATTGACTCCGTTCTTGGGAAGCTCTATCTTCAAGTAAAGAGTTCCCGGTACGGCGCATTTCGATACCGGCGTAAGCGGCGGCGAGCTGAAGCTCTGATAATCATCGTCTTTGAGAATATGCACGATGAAAAGCTCAAGCGAAAGGTGCACAATGCCCTATATGTCTTACGCAGACGAGTTCTACAACTGCGGCACAACTAGCAAACCGGCGCTCCCGCGCCGGTTTTGTGATTACTGTTCGATATCTTCATCGAACATTCCAAGACAGACAAAGTGTGCTCCCTCACGAAACAGTCCTCGGCGCTGGTGTTTGCTATCGTGAGTTTCCCTGCTCCAGCGGCGCACCAACGCCTGAAGCGAGATGAGGTCCGTTCTGTATCCATTAACAATGTGCCACGGAATTATGTAAAACGCAAAACTACATTACAAGTGTAATGTAGTTTTGCGTTTTACTACTTAAGTCCGACTTAGTAGCTTATTCCGCCTTCTTCTTACAGAAGCTGTTCAGGTTGTATGACAGAACCCTGCAAGCAAGCTTGCAGGGTTCTGTCGACAACCTCTTGCAGAATGACACCTAGTCATTCTTCACACCTCTGGCTTTCTTGATGTCTTCAGCTACATTTGGTGGCACCACTTCGTAGTGATCGAATTCCATGGTCATAGAAGCGCGACCTTGAGTCATTGAGCGCAGTGTGTTGGTGTACCCAAAGAGTTCTGAGAGTGGTACTTTGGCATGCACAATGGTCTTTCCACCCATTTCCTCAGTACCTTCAACCTGACCACGCTTAGACGAGATACTACCGTTAATGTCACCCATGTACTCTTCCGGAGTACGAACCTCAACTTTCATGATCGGCTCTAGAATGACCGGACTAGCCTTAGCTGCTGCCTCTTTAAAGGCGTTGATACCGGCAAGCTTAAAGGCAATCTCACTTGAGTCTACATCGTGGTAACTACCGTCAAAGAGTTCAACCGACACATCTTCCATCTTGTAGCCAGCTACAAAACCACGTCCCATAGCCTCTTTAGCACCCTTCATTACCGCTGGGATGTACTCTCCAGGAATAACACCTCCCTTGATATTGTTGACGAACTCAAAGTGCTCGTCACGAGTGACGTTCTTGGCTACCGTCTCATCTTCTCCTAGTGGTTCAAGTGGCTTGATGCGGATCTTCACGTGACCGTACTGACCACGACCACCAGACTGCTTGATGTATTTGTGCTCAGCCTCAGCTTCGCGCTGGATGGTCTCACGATACGCTACCTGCGGCTGGCCAATGTTAGCCTCAACACCGAACTCACGCTTCATGCGGTCAACAAGAATGTCAAGGTGAAGCTCACCCATGCCTGCGATGATGGTCTCGAGGGTCTCTTCATCAGTTGAAACCTTGAATGTCGGATCTTCATCAGAAAGGCGCTTAAGCGCAGTACCCATTTTCTCTTGGTCATTCTTGGTCTTTGGCTCAACGCGTACTGCTACCACTGGCTCTGGGAAGGTAATCTGCTCAAGAATGATTGGCTTATCAAGGTCACAGAGAGTATGTGAAGTCTTTACTTCTTTTAGACCTACCATAGCGGCAATCTCTCCAGCGTAGACCTCGTCAACTTCTTCACGTTTATCAGCCATAAGACGAACAATACGTCCAACGCGCTCTTTGTTTCCTGTTGATGAGTTCAAAATGTAGGTTCCCGCCTTAACGGTACCAGAGTAGACGCGGAAGAAGGCTAATTGACCGACGAACTTGTCGTCTTGAAGCTTAAAGGCCAGCGCAGCAAACGGCGCCTCATCAGAAGGATCACGAGTGATAGTCTCTTCGTTCTTAGGGTCGGTACCTTCAACCGGAGGGAGGTCGAGTGGTGATGGAAGGTAATCAACCACCGCGTCGAGTACAAGCTGTACACCGATGTTCTTAAGGGCTGAACCGGTAAGGATCGGGAAGATCTCGTTCGCGATGACCGCCTTACGAAGAGTCTTCTTAAGGTCCTCAAGTGATGGTTCGTTACCCTCAAGGAACGCTTCCATGAGCACATCATCATGCTCCACCACCTTCTCAATAAGCTCAGCGCGCCACTTGTCAGCCTCAGCTTTGAGATTTTCAGGGATCTCTTCTTCAGTCACCTGCATACCCATCTCACCACCAAAGCGATACGCTTTCATGGTTATAAGGTCGACAACGCCGGAAAGGTCGTTCTCGCGGCCAATCGGGAGTTGGATACGAACCGCTTTTGGAGACAATCGGTCATGGATCGATTTGATAGATGCATCAAAGTCGGCGCCGAGTTTGTCCATCTTATTGATGAAACAAAGGCGTGGCACGTTTGCCTCGTCAGCATAGCCCCAGTTGGTTTCGGTCTGTGGTTCCACGCCGGCAGCGCCGTCAAACACCACTACTGCGCCGTCGAGTACACGCATAGAACGCTTTACCTCAGCGGTAAAGTCAATGTGACCAGGAGTGTCGATGATGTTGAACGTGTGCATCAAGTCCGTGTTGGTACGGTCCTCAACCATGGTCTTGGTCCAGTTACAAGAGATAGCCGCGGCGGTAATGGTGATACCACGCTCACGCTCCTGCTCCATCCAGTCAGTGACCGTCGCGCCGTCGTGCACCTCACCAATCTTGTGGCTCATACCGGTATAGAAGAGCACACGCTCAGATGTGGTGGTCTTACCCGCATCTACGTGGGCCACGATACCGAAGTTTCGTAGTTTATTAAGTGGAAAAGCTCGCGCCATAAATAATATTTGGTTGCTTAGTTGCTTAGTAACGTGTGTCAGTTGATAAACCCTCCCTATTTGTGCACTTGGGTCGGCACCTTCGGCGCCGACCCACTCCCGCGCAAACGAAATAGAAATAGCCCGAAGGCTAGACGGCAGTACTATACGGTATATATGCACGATTAGCAACCGTAAATGAATCTTTTTAACCCCGTTCTAAGAAACATACGTCAGCTTAACACGTACTAGTTGACATCCTAATTAAAGTATGGTAATACACTGCCACTTACAAATTATGAGAACATCGCTTATGCATTACGTCGAGGCCTATATCTCCCTCCTTATGGAGGTTGTAGATGATATCGTGGCTGCTTTTGAGTCTGAGACCACCCGCGGTTTTATGATTGCAGCTCTGGTACTTATACCAATCTTTGGTTCGATGTTCTTTTTTGCGGTTCTCGTTAATGCAGCAGAGTATCTGGCTCCAGCGCCAACGGTCAATATTGAAGCGGCGCAACGCACTGACAATACTATCGATATACTCCTTAGTGATAATACTGGGCCAATAAACGCTGCTGAGGTAGAGCTCCAGTTTGATCCCTCATATATATATGTATCTGACCTCACTATTGCTCCGGAGCTATGTGAAGAACGTTTTGTCATCACCAAGGTCATCGATAACGAGATAGGACGTATCTTCTACCAGTGCGGCACTGTCACTCCTTTTACCGGCACAAGTACGGTACTAGCTACCCTAGAGGTAACACCACTTGCACTTGGCACCTCTACGCTCTCATTTGCTACCAGTAGCACTAACATACTCGCCCACGACGGTTACGGCAGTAATGTTACCAAACAGCGGCTAGATGGCTTGTACGCATTCGGCAGCTAATTTCTGAAAGAATGCGGTATGATACGCGTATGGACCTCTAACCATACGCGTTTTCATATGAACAAAGATTTTGATGTAGTTGTCATTGGTGCCGGCTCCGGTGGTCTTACCGCCGCGATCGGTTTTGCCAAAGTGGGCAAACGCGTACTTCTTATTGAACGCGAACATATGGGCGGTGAGTGTACGAACTCCGGCTGCGTACCGAGTAAAGCCCTACTCCATTTTGCCAAAGAGCACTACGCCGGAAACCCGAAGTACGCCAAGCTGGGTGAGGCACTTCCCTACGTGCGCTCCAAGATAGAAGCTATCCGCGCCGAGGAAAGCGTAGACGAGCTTGAGAAACACGGTATTGCTACCGTTATGGGTGAAGCAAAATTTACTGCTCCTTGTGTCGTTGAGGTAAATGGGACTGCGTATCGTTTCAAAAAGGCCGTTATTGCAACTGGTTCATCGCCACGCACAACAGAGATTGCTGGACTCAATACAGAAGATCTTCTCACCAACCAAACTATATTTGGGCTTACGGAATTACCAAAACGACTTCTTATCATCGGCAGTGGTCCTATTGGCCTAGAGATGGCCAATGCCTTTGCCCTCCTTGGAACTAAGGTCACCATTGCAACCATCGATACTACCCTCGCACGCCTCGAAGAACCGGCGGTAGCTAAGTTGCTACAAGAACGTTTCAAGGAACTCGATATCGCCGTCATTTTGCGTGCATTTATCAATGAAGTACGCGGTCGCGAGGCGGTGATTGATATCAAAGACGGTGAGACGATAATCGGACAGGAAACAGCCGCGTTTGACAAAGTGCTTGTCGCCATTGGACGAGTACCCAATCTCCCTCAAGGACTCGAAGCGGCTGGTATTCAGTTTAACCAGCACGGTATCGAGGTTGATAGCCAGCACCGCACCAGCAATCGACATGTCTATGCAGTTGGTGATGTAGCGCAACGTCTTAAGTTCACTCATACTGCCAACGACGTAGCGCGGCAGGTGGTCACCCACGTAGTAAGTCGCGGACTTCTGCGCTTTGATAGTGACAAAGCGGTGCCGAAAGTAACCTACACCGAACCGGAAATGGCTCAGGTTGGACTATCGTACGCAGCAGCAGTGGAAAAATATTCAGAGGCGGAAGTGATGCGTATTGAGGTACCGTATGAAGATAGCGACCGCGCCAAGACTGACAACAATACAACGGGTGTAGTTATTGTAAGCGTGCGACGCCTTAGTGGTACCGTACTCGGAGCTAGTATTGCCGGCCAGCACGCCGGTGAGCTCATTAGTATCTTTACACTGGCTATCGATCAAAAGTTATCACTCTGGCGCCTTCGCCGACTGATTTTTGCCTACCCCACCTATGGCCTCCTGATAAAGAAGGCAGCGGATGTATTTTTTGCCGAGCAGCTGAGGAACCTCAAGGCTGATTTTCTCTTCCTGCTTAAAAAACACGCTCCCAAACTTATCGCTCTTACATTCTGGCTTGCACTCATTTACACCTTCCAGCACTATCGTATTTCACACCACCTTACCTACCGCGACATGCTATTGTCGCTCTATGAGTTCTTCACCATGTCGATGTGGGGGCCACTTATCTATATTGTGCTCTACGCCTTGCGACCACTCATCCTCTTTCCAGCCACCCTCCTGACCGCGCTTTCCGGTGCACTCTTTGGACTCTGGTGGGGCATTCTCTACACCGTAATTGGAGAAAACATGTCAGCGAACTTAGCCTACAGTATTGGTCGCTTCTTTGGTAAGGACCTTCGCCTTGAGGACACCTTTATGGGCCATTGGGTTGAGTGGCTACGAGCACGCCCGTTTGAGTCGGTACTATTTATGCGTCTCTTTTACGTACCATTTGACCTTGCCAACTATGGCTCTGGGGTACTTAAGGTATCGTGGCCTAGTTATGCTCTGGCAACGTTTGTCGGTATCATCCCCGGACTTACCACCTTTGTGGCGCTTGGCGCTGCCGTTGACGTCATGGAGCTACGGATGGAAGGACTTAGTTTCAACGCCTTTGATCCACGGTATCTGGCACTTTCGGTAAGTCTGTTCGTGACCTCGGTGGTACTGTCGCGATATCTAAAACGCTGGAAAGCGACACAATAAAAAAGTCCGAGCACTGCTCGGACTTTTTTATAGTAGTGTCAGCCTTATTTCTTTTTAGCGGCCTTCTTCACTGCCTTCTTGGCAACTTTTTTCTTTTTGTCCATGATCGTTTGCATAGCTAGTAATGCATGATCACCTGTAGTGTGGGGAAGTTACTCCTTGGCCCAAGGGCGCTTCATGTACCAAAATTATACAAGCAAGTTTCAAACTCCAGATACAAGCAGGTGTGAATACCACAACCCTACTTCAACATATCTGCTTTGGTAGCAGAATCGAATACCCCAGTTTCTGTAAGGTCATTCTCTGTTTGGTATTCACGCAGGGCAGCGGTAGTAATAGAGCCATAGTACCCAGTGGCACCTGCGGCTTGTAGCTGTGCGTGTGCTGGTCCATCACTACGCAGTAGTAAGTACGTTTGAAGGAGTGAAACGGCGGTACCTTGATCACCAACAGTAAGTCCCGTTGGAAGCGCTGTCGGGATGCTGTCAATAAGTTTGTTCAGCGTCTCTAGGAGCTTGGCTTCAGTCACCACGCCGGCGTCCTCAAGTGCCTCGGTGAATTCATCCGGCAGATCGTAACCGGCCTGCAGCGCTGCTTTAAAGTCAGCAGGGAAGTTCTCAACGAGGAGTTCTGTGTACGTATCTTTATCATCAACTCCGTCAAGAATGCCTTCGAGGAAAGATACTTTTTCTTTTAAGGTAAACGTGTCTGTCAAACGAGGATAGGGATCAAGCGCCTCTCCATCTCTAATTTCAAAGTGCAAATGGTAGGCAATGCCTTTGGCGTTACCAGTATCTCCAACCGTACCGATGAAGTCGCCTACATCAAGAACGTCTCCCTCATCCAACTCTTCATTAATGGCATCAAGGTGCATGTAGACAAATTGTTCACCCCCCGGATTGGCAGTGCGGACATAGAGACCGGAACTTACACCGTCGCCGATTCGCAGTACCACTGCCTCTGTCGGTGAGACAATTGGTGTGCCTTGTGGTGCGACAAGGTCTTGGCCTTCATGTGTACGTGTACCATCACCACGTGGATCACCAAAATCTGGTGTCACCGTATCGATATCGACTCCAAATAACACTGGTACAGGAAGGTCCTCAACAATATCATCGTCAAGTCTCTCGACCTTACTGCTATATGAATTGTAGCTACTGCGGGCTTCAGCCACCGGAACAGCTGTAATGAAGACGAGGCTGGCCAAGAATAAAGCTCTATACATAGGCACAAACAAAATTACATGTATTACTTACTAGTGTTGACGAGTTGGCCTCGCCCTCCTTACCTTTACAATTTATTGTATTGCTACTCTAGTGTAAACGACTTTTTTCCAAAACTACGGCCGTTTATCTGTAGCTCGAGAATATGCTTCCTATAGTACCTAGCGCTTTTAATAACTTTACTTATAGCCTCAGTAGTGTTGTCATGACTCTTAAAACGCTAGGAGGCAGAGTAATAGAAAACCTCCGGCTGAAGCAAGAGGTTTTGGGTATAAAAGTCCCGAAATAAACTAACGACCAATCGGATCGATGGCTTCTCTTGGAAAATACTCGTTCGGATGGTTCTCAAGCGTGTAACCATAACCAGGGTGCTCACTCAATACTATAGTTTCTTCCCCAGTGGATTTAATACGCACCATACGACCAGCCGGAATCGGTAGTGGTTGAATGGGGTTACCCTTACGGTGCCAGCTTATCTGACTTCTTTTATCCAAGGTGCGGCGATGCTTTTCACGGATTGACGGCATGGTTGCTCTCCCTTTCCTGCTACGAGCGTAGCATAAACGTGATTTGATTGAAATACTAGTTTTTATCTAACCTAAAAACCATCACATTTTTACTTTAGTAAAAAAATTTTTTTTCCAAAACTGCGACCGTTTATCTGTAGTTCAAGAACATGTTTTCCAGGGTATAGCGTGCGAGTACTCATAAGCCTGAGAGTATGATTCTTCTCAAGGTGCACGGATTCATTTGGTCTCAGTACCAACTTGCTGAGTTTATAGGTTTTTGGCGCCAGTTTGCCGCTAGCCTTATTAAAATGAATGATGTAATCGGCCATGACATTTTGTTCTTTGTGACTGGTCGAAGTGAGTGTAAACGAAAATGGAACTGACTCACCCACCCGAATGCTCTTACTCCCAAGCGTAAAAGCAGATACCCTGAGATGACCAGTATCAAACCCAATCAGTCGAAGCGCGTCGCTGTCTCCTGCGCGCACCAAGCTACGCAGTGCATGGTTGGTGAGGTACGAGAGCTCCCGCGCACTTTGTCGTTTTTCTTTATTCCATTTGCGTAGGAGCCTAAGGGCCAGTGACTTATCTACCTTAGTGACATCATTAAGATGATTAGCAACTGAGCGCACCACGTACCGCGTTCGGTCAGCATGTAATCTGTCCAGTATCGGTGCTAGTTTTTTTGGTGGCACGGTAATTTTCTTTGCCCACGGTAGATTCGGGCGCGTACCTTCACTTGCAAGCCTGCGGACATGATAGTTTGTATCTTTTGACCATTTCTCTACCGCCTCCAGTGTCTCTTTAGGAAAAGCGTTTAAAAAATCGCGAAGCGCTCCCTCAGCTGAGAAGCGTTTGGTAAGTTCACGCAATGCTGCCAGCGAACGCGCAACATGTTTTTCGGTACACCCGTAGGTGGCAACAAAGTACGAATACGGGGCGTAAATAAAGTCACCAAAGTCATTATCAGTTTTGCCTTCATCAAGTACTGGTGGCTGCGCAGCAAGAATAATGGGGAGTGCATCAGAATATGCACTTGGTAAAAACTCTCGCAACCGGTCGCGAATACCCCGAACCCGTTCCATGAGTTCTTGCTCGGGAAAATCCTTGAGAACTGCCTTTATAAAGGCTTTGGTAGCAAACTCGGGATAGACCGCTTCAATTTCTTTAGCCAACTGTTCTACCTTGCGCCGATTAAAGAGTTCGTCCTTAAGTGAAAATTGCTTTTCAGTCTGACGGTGTTTTTTCATGCGTGGCTACTATTGTCTAGTGTTCGTGAAATAATGCAAGACCACAAAAACAAAAACCCTCCGGTCTGACCGGTGGGTTTTGTGTTAGACGCTCCGCTTTTTAGCCCCAATTGCCGAGGATATACCCAAACAGCATGAAGATGACAAACTGGTAGCCAGCCTGAACAACAAAGCGAAGCCAGCGCATTTTGCTCGATTCAGCTGTCCAGATGGCGCTGCCAGCCAAGGTCGGCATGACCATACCGAGCCAGAGCCAAAACGCCACCTCAACCCCCGATACGATATCCCAACCTTTGATAAAGTGGGCGAGAACGTACAGTTGGAGCAGTAGCACCGCGGCCTGAAGCAGGTAGTCTTTCCACATGCGCTTTTGCATGGCTTCTTTCTCTGTCTCACTTAGACTATCAGCGCCAATAATCCGCATCCACAAACGACCAAACAGAGCGCCGTACCAAATGGCTCCTACAACCATCGCCAATACGGCACAAATAATGATAGGAAGGTAATGTATTTCCATATTACTGAACTTGTAGGTCGTAACCACCATTAAATTGTGCGCCCATATTTTGCATCATGGTCTCCATATCCATGAAGTCAATATCAGCCGGTGGCACAAATTTACCTTGATCAACGCTCCAGATCTTGCAGTCATACCGCACGTCTTGATCTGGTGTCATTTGCCGTGCCGGCACACTGTCACCTCCAGCTGGAGTTGCTTCGTAGGTGCTGTCATCTGTCTTCATTTTTAGTGCAAAGGTTCCTTCTGCGGACTCTGACCACGTATACGAGTATTCACCATCTTGTATCATGTGCGATTCCATGACCGTGCCAGCCTGTTCCATCTCAAAGTCACCGCGCAAACGCTCGCCTGAGATATAAACCGTGCCGGCTACTGCACCGCCTGTCTCGTCGGCAACAGAGGAGAACTCACAGGTAAGATTTTTACCGAGACCCATTAAGCTCATAAACGAGCCGAAACCTGATAGAGGTACATTGTCTTTAGTGTCAGCAGTTTGTTGACTGGCAGATGATTCAGCTTCCATACTGTCAGCGTCAGTACTCGGAGCAGACGCTGGTGCGGCCGGCCGCAGCCAGATGTAGCCTACAAGACCTACTACAATCACGCCCACAAGAAGGGCGGTTAGTTTAGTATTCATAACCCTAGATCACTATGTATAATAAGTTCATTATACTCCCTTCCGTTTATGAGACCAGATGACGGACCGTGAGACGACGAAAATATGAAGTTCTGCATTACTATTCTCCTTTGTTTTCTAATAACATCAGTTGCCTATGGCGCGAGCGATAACGCCGGTTTTGTGGAAGGTCTGTGGTTTTCAAATGAAGTAATCATTGTCGGTGAGCCGGTGCGTATCTACGTAGCTGTTCGCAACAATACCGGCAGTGACCTCTCCGGTACGGTGGAATTTTTTGTGAACGATAAACCTATTAGTAAAAACGAGGTTGGGGCGCTCACCGGACGCATTATCGAGACATGGGCCGACTGGACACCAACCGCTGGTACCAGTACCGTTCGCGCCGTACTCTCCGGTACACAGCTAGAGCCAGTTGGTAGCTCCTCACAACCAATCACGCTCTCCCTCACTGAATCGACGCGCACTATCTTTGCTGATATCGATACCGACAACGATGGTATTCCAAATCAAACCGACACCGATGACGATGGTGACGGAGTGAGTGATAGCGATGAACTTGAAAACGGCACTGACCCACTTACCTACGACGAACCCGAGACAGCGACTGCAGCCAACGAAGACGAAAATGAAGTCGCTAAGACCAACACACTCACCCAAAACACATCGGGAGGTGATAGGCCAGAAGGCTTAGAGCAGTACCTAAGTGACAATCGTGCTCACAGCGCTTTTGCCGGCGTTACCGAGGTTATTAATACCACCAAGAAACAACTCGATGAGTATCGCAGTGAGCGAAGCGCCGCCTTAGAGCAGACTAATACTGAAAATGACGTAGGTGAACAAACAACTGCCACCAATACCCTTGCCAGTGAGGGTTTTGGCGCTGGTGGTTTTGGAACCATCACCCGTAGCACAACAAGTGACGCAGGTGAGAACAGTTTCTTTGCTGGACTCTTGTCACTGATCTCACACCTCTTTCATACCCTTGTCACCTTTATACTCTTTGTTATCTCAACCATCCTTGGCCACCCCGCCTTGGTACAAGTTGGACTACTTCTCCTGATTCTCTTCACCACCTATCGCCTCGCCAAAAAGTTCGGCTCACGGAAGCAATAAAATAACTAGTGTTGCATTGAAAACCAATCCCAGTATCATACCGATATGCTATTTGGAATTGCGGGACCAACTGCCAGCGGCAAGACAACCGTGACTGATGTCCTTACTGGTGAGTACGGCGCTGCCTATATGCGCTACTCCTTGATTCTCTCCGATATCGCTACCGAGCGTGGTCTTGATCCAACCGACAAAGCAACGCTTCAAGACCTCTACGTTACCCTGCGCGAAACGCGCGGCGAAGACTGGCTGGCTAAAGAGGTACTGCAGCGAGCGCGAAACATCGACTCACAGAACATCGTCATCGAAGGCAACCGTCGTAAGGTCGACCTTGAAACCTTGAAGGCGGTGGCGAGTACGCGGGGTGAACAGCTCCTACTCATATTTATAGATGCCTCACCAGAGACTCGCTTCGTTCGCTACAACTCTCGCCTTCTGAAACAAGGTAAACCGCGAATTGACTGGGAGGCCTTTTTGAAATTAGAGCAGAATCCTGCCGAAGATGAGGTGCCCTTCCTGCGTGACTTTGCGAAACAACATGGGGTGTACATTGATACTGACGAATACGGTATTGAGGAAGTACAGAATCTACTGAGACAAAAAGTTGAGAAAATTTGTTGATTTTCAGACGCAGTTGCAAAAATGACTAAGTAGGAGTAAAAAGGACTATCGTCCAAACTATTGAGAGGAAGATGCGATGAGATATTTATCCGTTCTTGTGGTCGCCGGCGTAGCGTTCATCTCTAATTCTCCGAGTTTTGCGCAGGAACCAAACCAATCGAAAGCACCGCAATTTGGCGAGTATGGGTATCGTCACCGTGACCTACACGAGCGGGGAACCATCCAGCAGCTGATGGATGTGACAGGCAAAAGCTGCTGTGATGGAGGCGATGGCGGAGAGTGCCGAGTCACGGACATCATCTGGGCCAATGGGGCGACTTTCTTCAATCACAACGGTCTTCTCTGTCCCTTCTCAATCCCAGTCAACTCGGTTAATCTCCCGCTTGGCGCCCGAGCCGTGGTTTGCGCGTCAAAAGAGCTCCATCAGGACGAGGACGGTCCTAAGGGCTGTCCGGTCGGCATCTACTGCGCCGGAGCAAGCGGCGGTTCATGAAACAATAGGCCCCAGCGCGCGTCGTGCGCCGGGGTTTTCTTTTGTCTCAAAATAAATGAGTCCAGTATTTAGAGAATATGACTCAAAATTAAAACGGCAGATTTACTGCCGCCGGACATGTCCTAGGTGATTAAGCTGGGTTACTGGACCGACACCCAGACCGCACTTCCGTGACGCAGGCGACCAGCGCCTGGAGGCCCTGAAACGCGTGGTGCTCAGACTAGCTGTAAGTGGCCAATCTTCACAAAAATTCTGATTGTTAGGTGGTTCTCTTGCGAGAACGCTTCGTCGGTCCAGCAGTGCGCAGCTTAGCACTTACTGGAATAGTAGCGTGTATGAGAAAAAGCGCAAGAGTCGTATTCACTCCCGCGCTTTTTTATTCAACCGGCGCACCTGTTTTCGCCAAGCCCGGATGGACCATCTCTGGTCAGCATCGTACCCAGAGCTGTACAGCTTTTGCATGGTCTTCGTTTTTGGATCGATGCGCGTGCCGCGTATTTCGTACCCTAAAACCTCAAGCGGCTCTTCCAAGGTATTGACCCGTTTGGTCTTGCTGTCGTTAAGCACGAAACCATATCGTCCAACAACCCTTCTTACGCTCGGACCTACACGCTTACCAATACGCTTGTCCGAAGAAAGCAGTACGTCATCCACATATCGCGTGCAGTGCAGACCCGCTGCTTCACAGTACTGTCCGAGCTCAAAGTCTAAGCCGCCAAAGCGGCAATAGATCTCAAACAGATACGGTGACGCAGGCGCACCTTGGATCAAGCCACCTTCACCCTGTTCGTGGAAGAAGTGGTCACGCGGCTCCAGCAACCTGAGGTCAATCCCAAGGCCATCTACAACTGCATGGAGTCGTTCGTACGTAACATAGTCGAACGCACTTTTGAGGTCAGTCTTGAAATAGTAGTGGTGTCCTCGCCGTGTGTGTCCGATAATGTCCAGGCCTGGGTCGTGATATTCGATAGGGCCGGCGTCTTTCAGGAACAGCGTGTGTACATCTCGAACGGCAGTGTTTGGACTGTACGCAACTCTACCGCCATCTAACGTTAATCTTTTAAACCCCGGAGGGGTCAGATGCCTAATTTTGGCCATTCCCTTTCTCCCAGAGTTTGGAACTAATTTAGCCTACTATACTAATTTATTAATCCTTTACAAGTAACGAAGCGGTAACGCGCCGAGGTTTTCTTTTTTGCTATCGTCTGCGGTATAGATGAGCGAGAAAAATAAGAATGGACAGAGGAATGATACTTAGTGCCATGGTAAACAAAAGTTGAGGTTGTTTATGCAAGTAAGCATTCAAAAAAATATTAACTTGCAGGAACAACGATCCCCACAACATTAACAACGATACTGCGTTAGCCTCTTTGAGCTTTATAATACGAATGATCTGTGGCAGGAAAATAGCTGGTGTGATGAAACTGGCAAACACTACAACCCAATCTGAAAGTGAGATTATGTCCATACAATCATTTTATCAGGTTCTTTTATAGTTCATCGGAATAATCCTCGGCAACTTGTCTACAGTAGCTGACCTACAAACCTTTGAGGCTCAATAACAAAATTCCTGTAGTTACGATAATAAGTCCAAGGGTATTTTTGAATGTAACTTTTTCTTTTAGGAAAGTTACTCCTAAAATAAATACAAAAATAGGAGTTACCGCAGTGAGAGGAGAAGCTACTGACGCCGGAAGTATTTCAAATGCTAGCCAAAGCATCAACACTGCTAATGTGCTAAGTAAACCTGAAAGAAAGGCATATTTATGTTCAGCAAAGCGAGAGAAAAATGTTTTTAATTGACGCAGACTTTGTTTTTGCATCCTCAGGAATACGATCCCAACAGGTACTTCCGCTATAGCTAGAGCAATGAGAAATGTTCCTGCAGATGTCTGGTCAATTATGTGTTTTCCTGCAACATCAGAAATTGAGACAGCAACCGCAGCCACTAATGGCCACACAATGAGGTGAAATTGCCAGTGTGCAATCCTATCTTTTACCCACTCACGTTTTGACGGAGAACTTACTATAAGAACTCCAACGACAACCAACCCGAGCGCAATCCATGCCCAAAATAAAAGTCTTTCTTGCAAAAATAAATATGCAAAAAATATTGTAAATATTGGGTATGTAGAAAAAAGTACACCTGTAATGATGGTGTCACCACGAGCAGTAGCGAAGAATACGAAAGCTTCTGACAAGATAGCGCTCAGTATGGCAATCGGTAGCACATATAGAACATCGCTCCATACTCCATTGGTAAACATTGCAAAAGGTATCCATATCAGGACACCTGTTAAAGCATTCATCATGAAAGCCATGCTTTCAGAAAAATCTTGTAGACTGCGTCGCATAAAAATATACGACAATGCCTGAAGCAATGCTGTTAGTAGACCAAAAATGATACCAATCGACATGTTTCATAGTATAACAAACTTGCTATTTCAGATAATCTGAATGACAACTACTAGAACAGTGATCATACAAAACAAAACTGCTCCCAATTGGGAGCAGTT
The DNA here is from genome assembly GCA_020632155.1 of Candidatus Nomurabacteria bacterium. Classification (GTDB taxonomy): domain Bacteria; phylum Patescibacteriota; class Minisyncoccia; order Phycocordibacterales; family UBA918; genus OLB19. The sequence continues at coordinate 135,562 of JACKGE010000001.1, forward strand.
TTGTTTTTTGAGAAATTTCAGAATTGGATGCTGCGCGAGGCGCTAGCGAAAAATTATTCGAGTGGGGCAAGTGCCCAGTGAGAATAATTTTTCGCGCGGCAACAAAGCGCCGCGCCGATTCTGGGATTTCTACCAGGCGAAGTGGGCAAAGGCCCTGTTAGCCTCAGCCATCTTATGCGTATCCTCCTTCTTCTTCACGGCATCACCTTCGTTCTTAGCAGCAAGCATAAGCTCGTTTGCTAGTGCTTTATGCATTGGGATGCCCTTTTGCTTGCGGGCAGCAGCAATGATCCAGCGCAGGGCCAAAGCAGTGCGGCGCTCTGGACGCACCTCACGCGGCACCTGATAGTTGGCGCCACCGACGCGACGGCTACGCACCTCCATCATTGGACCGGCGTTTTGGAGCGCCGTGTTGAATATCTCAACCGGCTCACCCCCGCCCTCCTTGGCGTTCTTAATGATATCGAAAGCAGCATACACGATCTTGCGTGCTGTCTCCTTTTGACCACGAAGCATGATGTAGTTGATAAGGCGCTCAACAGCAACCTCACCGAACTTGATGTCAGGCGTGACTATGGGTCGTTTTTTTATTGGTCGTCTCATGACTTTAGTTATTAGTTATGAGCGAAAAAATGAGAAGTATGACACATCATATTTTCATTCTTCGCATAATGGTCACTCTTTCGAGTACCAATCGGTATCTGTAGCGAATATAAACTATTAAGTTACTCGTTTTAAATCAGGTGGAAATTGTTTTGTAGCGCGGCGCACAAGGAATGTGGCGCGAGCTTTATTTGGCAATAAAGTGAGTGTCACATTACCGCCGTGCAACAAAGCTACAGAACGATTTACTCTGATTTAGGGCGCTTAGCGCCGTAGCGACTACGTCCCCGACGTCGCGCATCTACACCCGCTGAGTCGTACTTACCTCGTACGACGGTGTAGTTGACACCGATGTCTTTAACACGACCGCCACGTACCAATACCACAGAGTGCTCCTGCAAGTTGTGTCCCTCACCAGGGATGTAGGCAGTGATCTCCTGACCGTTAGTAAGACGAACACGGGCGATCTTTCGAATCGCAGAGTTCGGCTTACGCGGCGTCTTGGTGGTCACACGCGTACAGACCCCACGCTTGAATGGTGAGTTGTAGCTGTTTGGACGGTTCTTGATCTTGTCAAAACCCGACTGCAGAGCAGCTGTTTTGGTCTTGGTCGCAGTGTCGCGACGCTTACGCTTGGTTAATTGATTGATTGTTGCCATAAATAGCCCGCCTACTCTACTACATACAGCCATTTTTGCAACCAAAACAAAAGCCCGGCAAGACGCGGGCAGTAAGGACGGGAGGATGGCGGGGGCACGCCATCCTCCCTATTTCGCTCACCAGCCGACTGGACGCTGTTGAGCGGGTGGAGACGCGACCTTCGAGGGAAGGGCGGTTTCAAGGCTACGCCTCCTATCACGGCTGGGTCGGCCGAGATTCACTAACACAAACCTACTATAATCCGCGAAGACCTGTCAAGAGCTCAAAGACCGAGAATACCAACTGCGAGAATGGCGCCCAGAAGAGGTGGATGAAGATAAAAATAAAGGCAAAGGTGACAAAAAGACCGTACCGCTCAACCCACATGGTAAGTTCACGATACTTCTGGGCAGCACCAAACGGTAGCAAAGCGACAATGATTTTTGAGCCATCAAGCGGCGGAATCGGGATGAGGTTAAAAAAGGCCAAGAGGATATTGATATACACAATGTAGGTAGCAATATCAAAAAAGGCTGCTGGTAGGCCGAGCGGCACCGCAAACCGTATCATCATTCCAAAAATAAAGGCGATTAGTAAATTTACCGCTGGGCCGGCAGCAGCCACCTTAGCCTCACCGTACTTTTGATCAGAGAGATTGTACGGGTTATACGGGACCGGCTTAGCCCAACCAAAGAGAATGCCGGCGCTTGAGACAAACAACAAGAGTGGGATGATGACCGAACCAAGCGGATCGATATGGACAAGTGGGTTAGCCGACAAGCGACCTTGGAGGCGCGCCGTCGGGTCGCCAAGCCAGTTGGCCATATATCCATGGGCCATTTCATGCAGAACAATTGATAGTATGAGGGCAGTGAGTATAAACAGTGATTCCATAGCCCTCCATGGTACGCGGCTTTGCTTGCATATTCAAGGCTTTGTGGTAGGATGTCGCCACTAAATATCTATTGATATGGCAAAGCAATGTGACATCACCGGCAAAAAGACCCAGATTGGGGGCCGCTACTCTAACCGCACGCGTGCGACGCAGTTTAACCCGTGTGGCAAGACTCGCCGCCAGCCAAACCTGCAGAAGCGACGTATCTATGTACCAGAACTTGGCAAGCACGTGATTGTGAACGTTTCTACTAAAGGCCTTCGCACTATCGCCAAGAACGGTGCCTACAAAACCCTCAAGGCAGCCAAGCTTATCTAAGCTAGGTAGACACAAAAAGGCCAGTGCGTAGCGCTGGCCTTTTTGTGTATTCTTGTTTTGCCAGTGAATTACACGCAAACGCAGACCTATTAATACTGCGATTAATCGCAGTATTAATAGGTCTGATTATTCTAACTGGAGTGTAGTGCCATCACTCACAAAAATAATAGTCCCTTCCTCAGCTGTACTTAGTACTTGCACCCGCTTATTAAAGAGTAGATCGGTCACTTCCATATGTGGGTGTCCATAAGAATTATCTTTGCCGGCTGAGATGATAGCGTACGTTGGCATGACCTCATCAAGGAATAATTCCGAGGTCGAGGTGCGTGAACCATGGTGACCGACCTTAAGTACATCACTCTTAAGGTGTTCCCCTTCTGTTAAAACCAAATACTCCTCGATACTTTTGGGAGAGTCTCCGGTAAGTAAAAATGATGTTTCACCGTAAGTAAGCTGCGCTACAATCGAGGCGGTATTACTTTCCGCCTCTGACATATCACGGTCTGGAAAAAGTATCTCCACTGATGCGCCACCGCCAAGGTCAATTACCTGCCCGCGGCGAGCGTAGGTGACCTTGCTCCCCTCAGCTGCTATTGCCTCGCTGACCGTCTGCCAGACCGGTGTATCACTCTCGTTTTCGGTGCGGATAACCGCGCTCACGTCGTACTGCTTGAACACCTCCGGAAAGCCGCCAACATGGTCGGCGTCCGGATGTGTTAACAGTGCGTAGTCAAGTGCTCTATCTTTGCGATCCATAACGGCCGAAAGTTCGCGCAGTACTTGGCTATCGCGACCACTATCAATGAGCATCTGTCCACCAGCCGGCGACTGGATAAAAATTGAATCTCCCTGTCCCACGTCTAAGAACGCCACACACAGTTGCTCACTGGGGCAACGCGGAGCACTCACTACTTGCCCCAATAAGGTATCCGGATCGAGTCCAAGCTCCGGTAGCCAAACCGTAAGTAATCCCACCAGAAGCGCCCCTATAACAGCCAAGCGTTTTTGCACGAGTGCGTCCATACTTTCGTTTCATGATACAATCCGAAGACCTTATTGGCTAACCGACAGTAACTATGCAATACGAAGCAAAGACCTTTACCATTCCGGCACTTGATGGCATTTCCCAGCAGTCAATTGATGAGCATCTCAAGCTATACGCCGGTTATGTTAAACACGTAAACCACATTCGCGAAGAACTGAAAGACGTAAACGATCCCTATGCGCGCTCAGAGATGCAGCGCCGTCTTGGGTTTGAGTTTGGTGGTATGAAAAACCATGAGTACTACTTCGCGCAGTTTGAAGGGGGCGCAACAGCGGTGCCTGATGGTGATTTTAAAAGTATGGTCGAGGCAGAGTGGAGCTCAATGGAAGCATTTGTTGAGCACATGAAAGAGGTAGCAGCAACCCGAGGCGTCGGTTGGGCCATGTGTTACATCGACCGCGCTGAGAAAAAACTGGTCACCGCCTGGATCGATGAACAACACCTTGGCCAATTAGCCGACCTCGATATCGTTCTCGGTATCGACATGTGGGAGCACTCATACATGCTTGATTACCCGCCAAGTGAGAAGAAGGCCTACATTGACGCAGTCTTCAAAAACCTGAACTGGGAAGTGGTAGCGAACCGCGTCTAAGCCTAAGAAAATAATATGAGCCCGCCGGAATGCTGTGCCGGCGGGCTTTGTAGCAAATCATCGGAGCAAAATGATCATAGCCAGTACGATCAACATGACACCAATAGCGATTGCGCGACACACTGGTCGCGAAGAAAGGATTATGTCCATTCTTTCCTCCCTACGTTTGTATAAATTGTACCGTGCCCTGCTACTCATTCAGCAATACACCAGCAAATAAAATAGTGTCAACTTAGCGAAAAAATATGGGTGTTGCAGCCAGTGTTTCCGATTGCGGTACACTGGTCTTTGTTTCACTCTGCGCCTCGACCTCTTCAATTGTCCAATAAGCTAACGGATCAAGCGAAGTGCGTTCCAGTTTGTACCACGCCAGCGCTACCAGCAGATACCCGAGAGGTACCAATACAAACGGAAAAGCTGGTACCACAAAGGCGGCAAAGGATAAGCTGCCAAAATACTGAGCCGCCGTGATGATGTACCAGAGCGACAGTTGCGCTGCCAAGCCAAGTACAGCAGCAGCGCTCGGAAACACAAGACCAACAAGCCCCGTACTAAAGGTGAGTAGCATCGAGAGTGGTACCATCGGCAGCACCAACACATTAACCAAGACCGCCAAGACCGAAAACTGTCCGATCTGGTAGAGCAGCAGTGGTGACACGGCAATTTGCGCCGCAATCGTTGCGGTGAGAAAACCGCGCGCACCAAACCAACGTGGTACGGCGCTCAGCCGCTTTTCAATAGCGGGAGCCAAAAGAATCAGGCCAAGGGTTGCTAAGAACGAGAGCTGGAAGCCAATATCATAAACTAGCAAGTACGGTTGCCACAACAGCATAAGCACGCCGGCTAGAAAGAGTGCCCTTGTTACTAGGTACACACGGCCGGTTGCCTGCGCAAGGAGTAAGAGACCGGCCATCAAACTAGCGCGCAGGACAGTAGCGGAAAGTCCTACGATGATAGCAAAGGCAGCGATAGCAACAAGACCAAATACAACTCTACCGCGCAGTGGCAAAAAGAATGAAAACAAAAACATGATAAACGTCACCACCAACATGACGTTGTAGCCCGACAGCACCACAATATGAATAATGCCGGTACGGCGAAACATCTCTTCAAGTTCGTCACCGAGCGCCCGCTTCTCGCCGAGGAGTAGCCCTAATCCAAGCGCCGCTTCGGGAGCGGGGATGTACCGCTCAATTGAATCCGATAAAAGGTTTTTTACATCATAGAGTCGCGCAATTGATAGCACATTGTCAGTAGTCGATAGAATTTTCACGTCAGCAAAAGACAGAACCTGAGTGACGCCCCGCGCTTTAAGATAGCCCGCGTAATCAAAGACACGACCAAACTCAGTCTCGAAGGCTTCCGGCTGTTCTAATTGGCCGGTAGCCGACACACGGTCGCCATAGTGGTACTGCTCGTACGGTTCGGTACGTACCAGTACCAGCGCAGACTCCGTTTTGACGTAGAGCTGTGTCATGCTCTCGCGTTCGTCCGGTTCACGTGCGACTGTTCCTTCTATGGTGACGGCTCTGCCGCTTTGTGCCTCTAGGGCTGGGGTACGTAAGTGCTCTGCTTCTGCGTCCGTGCGCAAAAGGCCAATAACGGCACCGAACAAGAAAACCGTTACCAGCAAGAGACTCTGTTCCCGCGAGCGCCGATAGACCAGTGCCGCAATAAGAGCCAGCAAAGCCACATATAAGATGGTCGGTAAGCTAACTGGCCAGAGGGTGTAGGTTCCAATACCACAAACAAAACCACCAATCGCTGCGTACAGTACTACTGGAGAATGCCTCATTAAAAAATTGTAACAAAAATACCGCCTGTAAAAGGCGGCTTGTTCGGGGCCGGCGCGTTAGCGCCGGCCCGACGTTTCAGTGTATTCGACGTGCCACACCCCACTGGCGCTGACGTGCATACTCGATAGCTGCCGGATCACCTGCCAAAACGCGACGAGCAATCTCGGTACGGATGGCACATTTGTCTTTTTTCATCTGCACCACCAAATGGCAACAATGATCAGGCGCCGCGCCGATCTCAACATCGAGACTCAGGTGGCGCGCGGCCAATGTAGCCGTGTTTTGTTCGTCGACGGACAATGCGTTTCTCCCTCTTTTGTCCAGCCACCAATGGCTAGACTTCAACGGACAAGCCTACCGCTAGGATTAGAAAAAAGCAAGTTACGCGTTATCCATCGCTTCATTAGCCAAACGATCGGCTTCTTTATTTTGCTCGCGGCGCACATGGGTAAGCGTCAAGTTTGGAAAGTTTGCTACCCGTAAATTATGTATCTCGATAAACAGTGGTACGAGCCCTGGTTCTTTTATCTGGTATTCACCATTTAGTTGTTTTTTTACCAGTTCACTATCCATGCGCAGTTCAAAAGCCATCTCTTTGGTCTTTTTACCGAAGTGGCTTTTAAGAGTTGAAAGGGCTGTGGCCACGGCTAGGTACTCAGCAAAATTGTTAGTGGCGTTACCAATGAATTCCGATACTTCTTTGATGACGTCACCTTGCTCATTCACAATCTGAATACCGACACCAGCTGGTCCGGGGTTTCCACGCGCACCTCCGTCTGTATACGCAATAATTTTTTCCATCAACTCAATAATAACACACCCCTATATACTCCAGTTAACTGGAGTATATAGGGGTTACTTTAGTGCCCGCTTCCATCGTCCTTTACCCATTGGCGGCATACCTCCCTGCAAAACAGTTTCAAGTGTCTTGAGAAATGCCTCACGATCAAATTTCTTTGAACTGACCAATTTCAGTATTGCCGCAAAGTGTCCTTCATCGTATTTGAGAGCATAGTCACTGGCAGTTGTCTCACTCAACTTGAGTGTTTGCGATATTCTATATCGGGAATAACCTTTATCTAACATTACGATGGTCGCCAACCGTTTCATGTACATTACTCGTTCCGACTCAGTAAATAATTCATTAAAAAGTTCTCCAGCTGTTTTGCTGTTACAAACCGCAAAGAGATCAGTGAGTTGCTTTTGCAGTTGTTGTATGTGAGCTGACTTGAGTTCTTGTTTTGAAACGTTGGTCATAATACTCCAGTTAACTGGAGTATTATAGCATGTTGTTGTTAGAGATTCCGCAGGACATCAACGATACGCAGGCGCACCTGATGCCGATTCATGAAGTACGACTCTTCAACATGCGCGAGAATAGTAATCGGCTCACCTACTTTTGGCTGGTATGAGAATGCATTAGGGGTTTTAAAGAAGGCGATGGCTTCCAGTCGATCACGCAGGCGCGGCAGAACGAGTTTGACGTGTTCTTTAGTCTTACCAAACATAGCCACTTCTGCAGGCACAACATCCACAAAAGCAAACAGTGGTTTCTCGTTACCAACCCCAAACGGTGCGAGCTCTTTAAGGGTAGTGAGCAGTTCGGGACCAATTGCATCAAGTGAAAGTGCTGCATCGACTACAACCTCTTCATCATACTGCGCCTCATTACCAAGTTCAGCAAAGGCAGCATTCAGTCTCTGCGGCAACGAAAACAGTTGCTCCTCATGTACCGAAAAGCCACCCGACATGTGGTGTCCGCCATGTTCAATAAATGAATCCCCGACTGTGTCCATGAGCGTGATGACACTGGTTTTGCCTTCGCTCCGGCACGAACCTTTAATGACACCATTACCATCGCGGCCCCAGAGAAAAACTGGTCGGCCAAACTCACCAGCAAGACTGCTGGCACTGAGGCCAACGAGTGACGGTCGCCACGCGGGATTACCAAGGACAATGACTGACGGCAACTCACTCATACCGTCAACACGCTTTTTAAGTTCCTTGGTCATCGCCGCTACTAAGCCTTTGCGCTCACTATTGAGTCGCTCAAGATGTTCGACACGACCACCGGCTTCAGTCTCATCGTTTGTAGCCAGCATACGGAAGGCATCTTCGGGGTCATCCATGCGCGAAGCGGCGTTGATGCGCGGTCCCAAGGTAAAACCGACATCGTCTTCAGTGAGGCGGCGCTGATCAAGTCGATTCTTGCGAAGTAACTGATGAAGTCCGGGGCGACGCGATTTCCGTAGCACCTCAAGACCGTAACGCGCGAACACGCGGTTCTCTCCCACGAGTGGCACCATATCCGCTACTGTTGCTACACCTACCATGTCGAGCCACCACTTCTCGAAACCGGAGGTGAGCTTAAACTCACCGCGCTCAAGGAGCGCCTCAATGAGCTTATAAACCACACCTGCACCACACAGCTCCTTGAACGGATACGTATCCCCTATTTTTGGATTTACCACAGCTACCGCAGGCGGTAGCTCTTCTTTTGGTTCGTGGTGATCGGTAATAATGACATCGATACCAAACTCGCTCGCACGGGCCACTGCTTCTATATCTGAAGTGCCGCAATCTATAGTAATGATGAGTTTGGTACCGGACGCAGCTAGTTTTTCGACAGCTTCAGTACTGAGACCAAACCCTTCATAGTGACGGTGCGGGATGTAGTTATCAAAGTTGGTGAACAAAATGGCCTGAAAGAAATCGTGTAGCACCACAGCCCCAGGGATACCGTCACAGTCATAATCGGAAAATATAGTTATTTTTTCTCCGTCCTTAATCGCTTGCAGTATGCGCGCCGTGGCCAGCTCCATGTTATGTAGGAGAAATGGGTCATGGCGATCAGTGTCGTAATTGGGTGATAAAAAACGCTGCTGCTCGGCAGGAGTGGTGTGGCCACGGTGGTGGAGGAGTTTTTTCTTAAGGTCACTCGTATCAGGTAGCTCGTCGGCCAGTCGGTACTGAGGCATATTGAGATACATGATATCATGGAGTTTCAGTAACCTTCCGATATGTCAAAATCAATCTTTACGCAAATCATTAATCGCGATATTCCGGCCCATTTTGTCTATGAAGACGAACACTGTGTGGCTATTTTGGATAAATTCCCTACCGTACAAGGCCAGACGCTGGTCATTCCCAAAGAAGAGATCGACTACGCCTTCGATCTTGATGACGACACATACATTCATCTATTTAAAACCGCAAAGCTCATTGCTAAGGCACTCGATAAGGCCATGGGGGCCAAGCGCACCTGTCTTGCTGTTGAAGGTTTTGACGTCCCACATGTCCATATAAAAATTTACCCGATGCAGAGCACGGATAAAGGCCTTGGTGACTTCCTCACTATGGGTGAAGAAGCTAGTGACGAAGAGTTGGCGCTTATTGCGACCCAAATACAAGCAGCCCTAGGTGAAAACTAGTTGCTGCGAGCGAGTACTGCCTCGATAGCCGGCAAGGTACCGGTCTCGAGAAAGGTAAGCATAGCGCCACCGGCAGTCGACATAAAACTAAAGTGCTCCTCGATACCAAGTCCCTCCACGGCAGCAATAGTGTCGCCGCCGCCAATAATGGAATAGGCACCTGAAGCAGCAATGGCGCGTGCCAATGCTTCGGTTTGCTCAGCAAAGCCGTGTTCAAAATTCCCTAACGGACCATTCCATAAAATGGTTCTGGCACTCGAAATTACCGGTAACAGGTCTTCAATACTTTGCGGACCAGCATCGAGAATAGATTCTCCTTCTGTTACTTCAGTAGCGGCTACCGTACGTCTCCCTTGTGGCCCATCGACCACCACATCAGCTGGAACGACGATGTTCTCTTTAGTGAGAATAGCTTCACTACGAAGGTCAATATCTGACACAAGTGAGGTTCCCACGTTGTAACCACGCGCTTTGTAGACATCGTTAGCAAGCGCCCCACCGATAAGCACGGTGTCGTACTGCTTTGCATACTTAGCTACCAACGGAAGCTTGGTCTCAAATTTAGCTCCGCCGAGAATGAACAGTGCTGGATGCTGTGGCTCCATGGCTTTGCTCAGCTCCTCGTATTCATGCAAAAAATTAAAACCAAAATAGCTGGGAAGGAATTGTGGTATGCCTGTGAGCGACGCGTGCGAGCGGTGAGAGGCAGCGAACGCATCATTTACATACAGGTCAGCCACTGACGCTAGTTCCTTTGCCAAACTATCGTCACCAGCCTTTTCGCGAGGGTCTTGCCGCACGTTTTCAAGGAGGAGCACCTCACCTTCTTGTAATGAATGAACCGCCGCTTGAACCGCTTCGCCAGTTACTGACGGACACCATTTTGCTCCTACTGCTCGCTCCAGTTCAACATGGACCGGCTGCAGGGTTTCTTCCGGCTCACGACCAATATGTCCAATAACCACCACCTTCGCTCCCTGCTCGCGAAGATAGTTGATAGTAAGGAGCGCTCGTTTGATACGAAATGCGTTGGTGACTGTGCCACCCTTGACCGGTACATTAAGTGACGCCCGTAGCAATACTGTTTTGCCCGAAAGCGCAGCGACATCTCTGATACTAGGAAGGGTTGTTTTTGACATATCGCTCCCCAATCTTAACTATCTCAGTGAAATCTTTAGCTTTGAGACTAGCGCCACCAATCAAGAAACCGTCGACTTCGCCTTCCTGTAGTAGTGCTTCGGCATTTTGTGGTTTAACTGATCCTCCATATAGAATCCGTACTTTTTTAAGGGCACTGCGACCAAAACGGTCCATAAGAATCTTCTGTATAAAAAGGCGCATTTCGTGTGCATCCTCTGGTGTAGCAGTCTCGCCAGTACCGATCGCCCAAACTGGCTCGTAGGCAATAGTGAGGTACTTAAGCCACATTGGCTTCACGTCACGAAGAGCCGCGCGAAGCTGCGCCTCGACAACACCAAAGTAATTACCGTGCGCATCACGATGGGTCTCGCCAACACAAACTACAGCTACCGCCTTACCCTTAAGGACCGTTTGTACATTCTTATATATCTCAAGGTCAGTCTCACCGGCTGCGCGTCGCTCCGAATGACCAATGATAATGTGACTAACACCAACACTCTCGAGCATTGAAAGCGACACCTCACCAGTATGCGGTCCGGACTTTTCCGAGTGCACGTCTTGGGCGCCGAGGAGAATGCGCTGACTTGGCGTAATACGTTCCATTTCTGGTAAATACACCGTTGGAGGAGCTACCACCACCTCAACCTCTGACTTATGACGACCAATACCCTTGCGGATATCAAGCATTAATTCCTTGGCACTGCCAATGGTTGGCGGGTTCATTTTCCAATTACCCATCACGAGGAGTTTTGGTGCTGTGTTACTCATGCCACTATTGTAGCATTCTTATATTGCAGAGACGCCACGTCATTCTTCTCGCCAATCAATGAATTTATAGTCGTCTGAGGTGCGCGGGGCAAGTGGAGGCGGATTATCTACGAGCTCACGATCGTATGAGTTGTAACGGGTGTTAAAGCCAGAGATAAAAGTGCTGCCACTACTCCATTTTGTGCCCACTCGTCCATTAGAAACTACTGTGCCGTTCATGGTGAGCGAATTTCGAGTTACGTATGAGTCGTGCATATTAAGAACATCCTGACTGCCACTGGTAGTGTAATGGTTACGACCGAATCTACCATTTTGGGCTACAAAAATTCCGTTCAGTTCCATATTGTTTGGTACTACAAGACCAACCAACACATCTTCCTCTGCAACGGCCAGTAGGCCCGAGTCTTCGTTGGTGTAGGTAATATCTCCATTGAGGATAATACTGTGGTCAACACCGTATGTATCGGTGTCAGCAGCGGCAAGTGATACCTTCATTGGCACATCACCGTCAAGCCATACTTTGTCTTCCACAAAGATAAGTGGGCACTCAGCATTTAAAGTATACGTGGCGTACGGATCATCGTCTTGAATCACGTTCCGCTCAGTCTGCCAACCATCCTCTGTGGTGTATCCCCAATAGTTATACGTCTGGTCTACATCACGAACTGTTACAGTGCCATCACTATTAAACGTGATGTGATAGCCGTACACACCCGACGGAGGAATATAAATACCATTACCATTCTCGGCTCGGTCGCGCATCTGCGCTAAGTCAACCGTGAGGCCCGTAAAGTTTATTGGTGTTGAGGGGAAGGACCAAAGCGCACTATTAGGGCCAGCCCCAAAGACTCCGTCAACGGTCTGGTTATAGCCGCAACCAAAGGAACTGGTACAAGTCCAAGTTTCCTGACCGCTTGATACAGTTGAGTTGTTAGTACCATCCATGCGCACACCACCATTAGAGTGGTACGGGCCAATAATGGTCCGATCAGCACCAGCCCAGACATTGGAATTGATGATATACGCGTACTCCGCCACTGTCGGACGAGCATACCTCCCGTAGACCGTGCGCTTAGTATCTGGGTCATCATTGGTGTAACCAGTTGAGTAAATATCGATATTGGAAACCACCCCGCAGTAGGTAGTACTTGAAACTTCAAGAGAAAACTGTCCAGTGACACCGGACTCGGAATCTTCGTAGTCAACAACATACGGACCGGCGGTACTGGTTCCGTGCGTAGTATCGTCGGGATTATGTGCCAAATACCACTTATAGTAGTTAAGTCCCGCCTCAGCGATAGCCAGTGCCCGCTCCTGCTCCAGCTTCTCGTCTTGAATATTTGACTGCGTGACGACAAAACCCATGAAACTAGCGACAATAACAAAAAAAATGGAGCCGAAGACCAACACGAGTACAAGCAGTGAACCAGATTGTGATAGACGAGACATCATAGATTGTCTTTTACGTTACGCAACGCCGCACTGGAACGAAGCATGTACTGACCAGGGTCACGGATAGGATCAATATTGATGATGAGCTGGGCTGTGATATAGCGCACATCAATGAGACCCGTACTGGAAGCTACTTCGTTACCATCAGCATCATAGTACATAAAAGTAGAGGTGCTCTGCAGATTGTTTTGCACATAGTACGAGAGTGTGTACGTCTCGTCTGGAGTTGAGAGGTTATAGACTGGGGGACTGCCGGTGGCATTGTAGACCTCTTTGGTGAAGGTAGTGGAATCACTGTACGAATACTCTACGTATTCAACACTTTGGTCACGGTCAATATCACTATAAAAACCAACGCGGTCACTATCCATAACCACCAGCGGGAAGCTACCGTCATCAGCAAAGGTCATTTCGCGGATATCGCGAATGAGACCTTGGATACCAAGACGCGCGTTTTGGACTTGGTATGCCTGCGCAAACGTATAGGCGTTGTACTGGTACATACTATGAATAGCATTGGTGACCACGAGAGACAAAATAGTAAACACCGCGATGTACACAATCGCCTCTACCAAGCTGAGTCCGGAATGATTTGTATGTTGTTTTGCAAAAGATCGAACCATATACAAGTGCACTACAAACTGAGTGACACACTGAGACTACTAGTGGCACTGACATGTACGTCGCTTACGACTTCACTAGTGTAACCCGGACTACTGACAGTTAATGTGTAGTCGTCTTCCACGTAAAGACCGCCAGCAAAGTAGGTCTGTCCGCACAGGCTCGTACTCTGTGTATCATCAACGCCAGTATTTTGTAGCCGCACAGTGGCGTTTGCGATCGGATCATTCGACGGATCAACTACTGTCACATGAATGTGCGCCGCCACTGCGGAATCAAGGGTAAGTACTACTGTCTCGTCAGTATTAGGACTGAGGGCTACTGGCACAATTGGACACGCTTCAATGATGTCATACGCTCCGGTACCCAATTCGATGTCATACGAATCAAACTCAATATCATTGAGCGCGTACTCACCGCTACCATTAGTACTACCGCTAAACACATTCTTGTAGACCGGCTGGGCCATGGCATCTGTGCCAATGGTCTTGGCTCCCGTTACGCTAATCGGTACACCAGTGATAGGGCTTTGGGTCTCAGTGTAGACGATCTCCCAATCGGCCAGATACGGGGTCTCATCAGTGTCAGTGGTACTGAGTGTCGCGATAAGCGCAAGTGTGCCGTATGTCGCCACGTCAAGTGACTGCAGGTCGATACTTCCAGAAAAACCAGTGCTGTTGCCCGGCAGATCTCCGTCCGGTATGAGCTCAAGTGTGCCGGCATTGTCATACAGCACCGATACCGTTACCGTGGTCGACGTGGCTGTGGTAGCAGTGAAGTTCACCGCGTACCAGCTGTCGATAGTGCTTGGACTCGTTGTGGCACTTGTTACCGTACCGGAACCATAGTACACACCGCCATTATCCATAATCTCGATCGCTCCCGCACTTCGAGTAGTGCTGCTATAGTCTGCGACCAAGGAATCGTCACTGAAGCTGTCCGCAAAGCTACCGGTCGTTGGTAAACCGAGGGCCAAAATAGTCAGGTCACTAAGCTCATCTATTTGAAAGTTCATGGTCGAGACGGCGCTCTCGACCACTGCTACCGGCGGCGTGGTCGGATTCGGATTAGTGGTTGTGGCCACATACGTGCCATCAGTTGAATACCCGCTGCTGGTAACCGTAATTTCGTAGTTCGCGGCTGCTGGTGCACCGGCCAAATACGCAACGCCGTCGGCATTGGTATAGCGAGTAGTACTAATGGTGGTGGTAGTGGTGTCGTTATAGAAATACACTTCAGCACCTGATACCGGCAATACGTTAGCATCAAACACGTTCACTTTGATGGTACCGCCGCCATCGGTAGTCTCAATTCCGACCGGAACAATATTGCTGACCAGCGACACTGACTCGGTGCCGTCCCTACCCTGCCAACTGATCTCAACTTTGACTCGTTTGTAATCAGCCAAGATAGCATTCTCATCACTACCACCAAAACCATCAGCTTCATCATCAACATACTCAATCAACACTCGCTGAGCGTAGGTGATGTTGTTAAGGGTGGTGGTGCTGTTTGGTTCGATCGCGCCGCTTGGAACACCACTTACCGTACCCACATCGTTGTATGGTAGTGAACGAATGTATTCAAGCTCTTCCACTGCAAGTGCCGTCGCCCCCGCTTTGGCCTTACTGGTACCGATGAGTTCTAGCATGTACTGCACGCTGACGAACAACGTACCAAACACCAATGTGATGACGGCGGACGCCACAATGAGCTCAATGAGTGAGAGGCCTCTTTGTTGCATCCGTACTCGCATATGCATGATCAACCAATGCTGTCACTTAGTGAATAGATCGGGGCGATCATTGCGAGCGCAAAGAACCCAACTGTGCCACCGATCACAACCATAAGGAGTGGTTCGATGATGGTGGAGAGGTCCTTGGTCTTTTGTTCGACCTCGTTCTCGTAGAACGTAGCGAGTTGCTCGAGCATAGTCGATATCTGTCCCGTCTCTTCACCCACCATGATCATTTCACCCACAAAGACCGGATAGAGGTTCTCATGCGCCACAAATACCTCGGAGAGTGCGGTTCCTTTTTCCACCCGCTTCGCCGCTTCAGCAATAATAGGTTTGTAGTACACGTTCTGGACCACGTCCTCGGTTATGTTAAGGGCGCGAATAACATCAACACCGGAGCTAAGAAGTGAAGAAAGTGTACGTGACGTCCGAGCAGCGTTGGTCTCTTTGACCATAGTACCAATGACCGGCAAGCGGATGATAAGCCAGTGGAAAATGAGTTTGCCGATTCGGGTACGAAGTGAATATAAAAACGCAACCACGCCACAAACCATTCCCAGTAATACTACGATGGTGTGAGCGACCATAAAATCACTAATGGCAATGAGCACCTTGGTCATGGTCGGCAGGTCAACCTCCAATTTCTTGAATGTTCCCGTGATCGACGGCATGACATAGATCATCATCAATACACCAATAATGGCCATGATGGTAAGAACGATCGCTGGGTATATCATTGCACCCTTGATCTTCTTTTTGAGGCTCGATGAACGTTCCATTTGGATCGAGAGGGTCTTTAGGGTATCAGCGAGCGAACCACTTTCTTCACCGGCCCTAACCATAGCAACGTAGAGGTCGTCAAAAATACTTTCGTGGTGGGCAATGGCTTCATTGAACTGTTCTCCTTTTTGAATGCGTTCACGAACGTCAGCGATAACACGGCGCAAACGTGCGTTACTACTTTGCCTCTCAATGACCGAAAGCGCCCGTGAGACCGGAAGGCCAGCTACGAGCATCGCGCCAAGGTTACGGGTCATTAAGACCATGTCGTCGGTCTTGATACGACTGGTGTAGTACTCGATGGTCTCAGCCTTGAAGATCTTACCAAGTGAAAAACGCTTCTTCTCTTTGATACTGTCAACCGTGTGACCGGCCTGACGGGCAATGTCATAGACCGCGTAGCGATCAGCCGCCTCTACTATCTCGGTTACCTCGGCGCCGTCTGTATCTTTACCGGTGTACGTGAATTGCATATGTATTATTCGTTAATGACACGAAGGACCTCTTCAATAGACGTCACTCCTTGGGCGGCCTTGTAAATACCGTCTTCTAACATCGTAAGCATGCCTTCTTTTTTGGCGAGAGCCTCCACATCGTCTGACGTGCCGTCGTTCATCATTGACTCCTTGATAGTAGGAGAGATGGTCAAGACCTCATGGATGCCGATCCGTCCTTTGTATGCACTATCATCGTCCATGTTCTTTGGTCTGAAAAAGGGGACGTTGCTCCACGTCGCATCTTTCTTGACCACACCTTCGTCTTTAAGTACTGAGAGGACCTTATCGAGATCAACCTGCTTACCAAGCTCAGCTTTCTCGCTGGCAGAAAGCGTGTAACTCTCCTTAGCTTCACCCAAGCGACGAACGAGACGTTGGCCGACCGCAACACGCAGCGTCGAAGCCAGCAAGAAGGTCTCGACCCCCATATCAACGAGGCGTGCCACAGTACCGGAAGCGGAGTTAGTGTGGACAGTAGCTAATACGAGGTGGCCGGTAAGCGCGGCGTTGATAGCGAGACTCGCTGTCTCTTGGTCACGAATCTCACCGACCATGATGATGTCTGGGTCCTGACGCATAAGCGAACGAAGGCCCGAAGCAAAGGTAAAACCAATCTCCGGTTTTACCTGCGTCTGATTGATACGCGGCATCTGGTACTCAATCGGATCTTCGATAGTAGAAATATTGACCTCAGGAGTATTAAGAAGGTCCAGAATGGTGTAGAGGGTGGTGGTCTTACCTGAGCCCGTCGGACCGGTTACGAGAATAATACCGGTAGTCTGCTTCATGGCGCTATGTACCCGCTCAAGCGAAGTACCGTGAAAGCCCATTCCTTCAAGGTTGAAACCGGAACGATTCTCGCGCAAGAGACGCATCACTACCTTCTCACCGAAGTAGATCGGTAGGGTTGAGACACGGAACGACACCTTCTGGCCATCCATCTCCATTTTAAAGCGACCGTCCTGCGGCAAACGTTTTTCGTCGAGCTTCAGGTTTGAGAGTACCTTAAGGCGCGCCACGATGGTTCCCGACGCGTGTTTTGGTAGCGTCATCGCGTCATGCAAAATACCGTCGATGCGGTACCGCACCACTACCTCTTTTTCCATTGGTTCAATATGAATGTCAGACGCACCCTGAATAATGGCGTGACGCAAAAGGGTGTCGACAATACGGACTACCGGCAGATCTTCAGCTAGTTTTTTAAGGTCCGCCTCGGACATTTCTTTGCCTTCTTCCTCAATCACTTTAAGCGCCGAGGACTCCTTCATGATGATGTCACCAAACTCGTCTTTAAGGGTCTTCTGGTACTGCAAGAGCGCGGTACGCATTGAATCGGTGTCCGTCAGGCGTGGCAGTATCTTAAGACCCACCTTTTTCTTTACAAAATCGATAGCTGGGAGGTCAGCTGTGTCGAGCATGGCTACCTCTAGCGTGCCCTCTTGTTTGCGAAAGGCAATAATGTTGTGATTACGGGCCACCGGTTCAGGAATGAGGGAGAGGATCTCAAAATCTATCTTCTGGTCTTTAAGGGAGACAAATGGAATGCCGAGTACGTACGATTCAATTCGCCGTAGATCGTCTTCGGTCATAAACCCGCCAGCAATAAGCGCCTCAGCGAGGGTGCGCTCCTCATCTTTCGAAATTTTTTCGGCCGCAGTAAGGTCCTTCTTCGGTACCAACCCCGCGTCTACCACAAACCGTTTCAATTGTGCATCTTGTATTCGCACAGTAGTAAAAAATTCCCAACGAGCTAAAGACCGCTCTTTGTAGTAATTGTAGCATTACTGTTGCTGCTAGTTTACGTTGGTTGCTCACAGAAAAAGAAAAAGGTCGAGGCTTTCGCGCTCGACCCTAGTCCCGATCTCACAAATGTGAATTTTGGGAAACTCCGCCGCGGACTTTCCAAAACTCACCGAATGAACTGTTTGATAGAGGGACATTCGGTTACGACACGTGGTCGCAATAGAAAATATGTGCTCCAACCTTTGCTTCTCGGTTCAACGTTGCGAACCAAGCCAAAGCCTTTTTGTTGGTGGTATAGTCGGCGCGGTAGCTGTGAGCACAAGTGCTCACCTCCGCACCGGCGGCGCGGTCGGCCAGAGCTTTATCAGCCACCGACAGCACCTGTTGCCAGTCCTTTATGTTTTTGATGTGATTCGGTTTCCCGTCACACATAAAGGAAAACTGGCACCGATTGAGTCGTTCTTCGCCTTGGCGAATCACTCCCTCAACCGTATTCGGCCAGCGTTTGTCAGTGACGCGGTTGAGGATAACTTCCGCCACCTTACGCTGACCTTCGTAGCTTTCGCCACGCGCCTCGAAGTAGATACCGAGGGCCAACCAGTAACGGTCGGACTCCTGCTCTACCCCGCTGCGGTCAATCGAACCGGTTGTGACCGGATCAACGGTGATGAAGCTGAGCGTACCCAGATCGGGAAACACCACTTCCTCAGCTGCGGGACGCGGTGTCGGCACCGGCACACTGGCCGCTACCGGAGCAGCTCGCTCCGGCCACAGGCCGAAGAACGAACCGGCGGCAACCAGCAGAGCTCCCGCTACAACCGCATTACAAAAAAAACTCAGTCCCCAGATACGCATTGCCAATACTCCTTTACTTGCTTGGCATTACAGTTACAGTTTGGACTCTCCCCTGTCCATTTACCATAATAGCATATTTTAAGTAAAAGTCAATATATTTTCTCTATAAAATGGCTCTAAATAAGGATTTAATTTATTAAAATGACTATAAATGGCCCTTTGACACTTACTTTCCTGTACGGTACTATGTCCGTACTGACTGATAACGCTCGGCCTTTTGGCCGGGCGTTATCTGTTCAGCATTAACAACTAAAGACGTATACGTCTCACATATATTAAGTACATATATTTTATGTTTGATCTAAAAGTAATAAATTCCGTACTGGGGGAACTCGAGGAGGAGCGTGGTATTCCCCGCGCGCGCATGATCGATGCTATTGAACAAGCGCTCGCTACAGCCTATAAAAAAGAATTTGGAAAGCGCGGACAAATTGTCCGAGCGCATTTTGATGAAGCAACTGGCACCACCATCTTTGAACAAGTGAAGATCGTCCTTGATGAGTCAATGATCAAAGAGGAGGATGAGCTAGAGGAAGGTGAAGAAGCGCCAGAAAGTGCCGAGGAGATGTCAGAAGGAGATGATAAGAAGGTTCGTTTTGATGAGGAGAAGCATATGATGATCGATAGTGCCCGCCTCATTAAAAAGGATGTACAGTCGGGCGAGGAACTGGTTTTCCCGCTTGAACCAAAAGATGACTTCGGTCGCATCGCCGCCCAGACCGCCAAACAGGTCATTATCCAAAAGATCCGCGAAGCGGAAAAAGATGCTGCCCTTGAAGAGTTTGGACAAAAGGAAGGTGACATTGTTATGGGTCACGTGCAGCGTTTTGAACGCGGCAACCTCTACGTCGACCTTGGTCGCGTTACCGGCGCTATTCCGTATGAGGAGCAAATTCCTGGGGAACGATTTCGCCCCGGAGAGCGTATCCGCGCTATCTTGCTCCATGTTGATGAGACCGCGCGCGGCATCTACTTACGCCTCTCACGTTCACACCCAGACTTCTTAGAGGCGCTCTTTACCATTGAAGCACCGGAACTACAAAACGGTAGCGTAGAAGTAAAGGCCATTGCCCGCGAAGCTGGTAGCCGAAGCAAGATCGCGGTCTTTGCTAACGAAGAGCACCTTGATCCTGTTGGTTCACTCGTCGGTCAACGTGGTGTACGTGTATCGACGGTGATGAGTGAACTTGGTGGCGAGAAAATAGACATCATTGAATGGTCCGAAGACCCAGCTGAATTCATTGAAGACGCTCTCTCACCAGCTCAAGTACTTGAGGTACGCATTGAATCGCAGCCGAACGAAGAGGAGGGTGAACGTGGTCACGCAGTGGTTGAAGTGGCGCCTGACCAGCAGTCCCTGGCTATTGGTCGCGGCGGTCAGAACGTACGCCTCGCTGCGAAGCTGACTGGCTGGAAGATAGATATTGTTTCCGCTAAGGGCGAAGAGCTAGCTGAAGCTGAGGGTGACGAGGTCATGGTTGCACCAGAAAGCACCGAAGGTGCTGATGTTGCTACTATTGAAGAAGAATCTGCCACGACCAGCAAGGAGGAAACTGATGTTGTTGAGGATGAGCCAACTGGTGACCGCGATGTCAAAGACTTTGATGAAGAGGAAGAAATAGACACTCCGGAAGAAGCCGAGGAACTCATGAATGAAGAGGCCGACGAAGCTGAAGCGGCTGAGGAGGACTCTGAAACAAAAGAAGCCTAACAGTTAGAATTAATCTGTGCCTATGATAAAAGTTTTTGGACACCAATCCCCTGACACTGATGCCACTTGCTCAGCCATTATCTGGGCGTGGTATCTAAATACCCACACGGCTCTTGAGGCCAAGGCGTACGTACTTGGAGAGCTTAATTCTGAAACTCAGTTCGTACTCAGTCACTGGTCAGTTGACACTCCAGAGCTTCTGGAATCAGTGAACAGCGAAGACAAGGTTGTTATCGTCGACACCAACAATCCGCAAGAGTTGTTTGACAACATTAACGATACTGAGGTGCTACAGATCATTGACCACCACAAGCTCGCCGGCGGGTTAACAACCGACCTACCGGCAGAGATAACCGTCCGACCACTCGCATCTACCGCATCTGTCATGTACGACCGTATGGGTGAACACACAAAAGAACTGCCAAGTGAGATAGCGGGACTTGTACTTTCGTGTATCCTCTCAGACACACTTGAATTCCGTAGTCCAACCACGACACCACATGACAAGGACATTGCTGAACAGTTGGCTGCGCAGCTTGGCGTCGACATCAGCAAATACGCTGGCGAGATGTTTGCTGCCAAGTCTGACATCTCTAGCTTTACTGATATCGGCCTCATTAAGCTGGACAGTAAAAAATATGCTGTTGGCGAAAAGAACTTCCGCATATCAGTGGTTGAGACAACTGACCCTGCCTCCGTCCTAGAGCGTAAAGCAGGCATCATCACCGCGATACAGGAAGTGTGTGCGGAAGAGGAAGACACCGACGAAGTATTATTCTTTATTGTCGATATCTTGAACGAAGAGGCTACGGTACTCACGTACAACGAACTCACTCGTCAAGTGATCACAAATTCTTTTGGGGTTGCTACAGAGGGAGACACTGAAATCCTACCGGGGATCGTTTCTCGAAAGAAACAGATCCTACCCGCGCTTAAAGCGTAAAAAAGATGTATGTGTACACCCGCCGTGGCCAGAGGGCCACGGCGGGTTTATACTTAAGACATTATGCCAAGGGGAATGTCTTTGTTTTTTTCTGTTGCAGCTACAGTGGCGTTGTTTGGTTTTGGGGTACAGCATATACAAGCGCAGTCTGAGCCAGTAACCACTGGCCTTTCGGCCTCTGCACAAGAGCGAATCACCAACTTAGTGGCCAATATGAGCAATCGCTTTGATGCCACTATTGTTCGCCTTGATAATATTGCTAATCGTCTTGACGCACGATTGGAAAAGGAGGCGGCCGGTGGCGTCAACGTAACGGCTAGTCGCAGCCACCTAGAAGCGGCGCGCATTGCCTTAGAGAATGCTAAGCAAAAAGCCAGTGAAACGGATACGATGGCCGCAACAACAGTCACCTCTCTGGAACCACGCCTTAAGTGGAGCGGCCTTCGCGCGCACCTCTTGTCGATAAAACAATTAGTTATTGAGGCGCACAGCGAACTCTTACGCAGTGTTGCAACCCTCAAAAATCCACCAGAGGCTACAACAACCACAGCTAGTTCAACCGCGAGCACCAGTGCGAGTTCTGCTGATACCATAGCTCCCGAGTCAGAAGAGACAATTATTTAAATGAACATGGACGAGAAACAGTTTGACAACATCTATAACTTACCCGAAGACCAGATACACCTCCCTGATAGTGAGGTACTGGAAACAGAGCCAACGACCGGAAGACTACCGATGACCATTATCCTAATTGGTCTTGTTATTATTCTCATTGGTATTTTGGGTGGCCTGATCTGGTGGGGGCGGGAGTTACTCTTGCAAAGTACACCGCCAGCGGTGGTGCCGATAGCGACTCGCCCAACCGCCGAGGAAAATAACGAGCCGGAAAGTACCAAAGCAGAGGCTGAGGTGGAGACCCTTGGCGCTATGAGTACCTCCGACGAGATAGACGCCATTGAGTCAGACCTCATTGGCACCAACGTTGATTCCCTTGATGCTGAACTCCCTGCCATCGAAGCAGAACTGGAAAATTAGAACCGTCTGGAAAATTTGGGCTGAGTGTGTTTTAATGCCCCGACTGTTGCGACATGGTGACCATGTCGCTCTTTCAACTTTCAGTTTTAAACTTCGAATATACTATGGATTTTGTGAAACAATTTACAATCGAAAAACAAGACGGGAGTCAGGTACAGATAACCGGCGAGATACCCTTTACTGAGCTCGCAAAACATCGTGCTAGCGCTATTGCAGCCCTTGGTAAAGACATTGAGATTGACGGCTTCCGCAAAGGGCACGTACCGGAGAAGGTTCTTGTGGAGAAACTTGGCGAGATGCGTATCCTGAGCGAAATGGCTGAGCGCACTCTTGCCAAGGTCTACCCTGAAGCGGTCAAGGAACATAACCTAGAGGTCATTGGTTATCCGCAAGTATCAATTACTAAACTTGCACCTGATAATCCAATGGGCTTTACCGCTACCGTAGCAGTCGTGCCTGAGATTACTTTGCCTGATTATAAAAAGACCGCTGCGGAGGTTAATAAGGATAAAGCCTCAGTTGAGGTAACCGATGCTGATGTTGAAGATCAAATCAAAGACATCATGCGCCAAAAGATTGCCTACGAACGCCTGCAGAAGAAGGCTGCCGCTGGTGCTAAACACGTACACGAAGACGGTACGGTGCATGACGGTCCCGCTCATGGTGAAGGAACTACCGATTTACCAACTCCAGAGAGCGAAGCTGCTAAGGAGGAAGAGGAGGAATTTGATCCAGAGAAGATTGAACTGCCGGAGCTAACAGATGAGTACGTAAAGGAACTTGGACAACCGGGGCAATTTGAGACCGTAGCTGACTTCAAGGCGAAGCTCCGCGAACACCTAGAAATTGAGAAAAAACGTGAGGTTGAAGCCGCGCACCGCGCGAAACTGACCGACAAGATAATTGAAGATAGTACGTTTGCCCTGCCGCAGGTACTTATTGATTCAGAGATCAACCAAATGTTCGCGCAAATGGAGGAGGACCTCAAGCGAGCCAACTTGAAGATGGACGACTACCTCTCACATATCAAGAAGACCAAAGAGAACCTTATCAAAGAATGGACACCGGCTGCTGAAAAGCGAGCTCGTCTCCAACTCGTCCTCAATGAAATTGCAAAACGGGAAGATGTCACCCCAGACAAAGAGCAACTTGATACGCAAGTGAAACAACTTCTGGAGCAGTACAAAGACGCTGATGAAGCTCGCGTACGGGTCTACGTCGCCAGCGTCATGATGAACGAAGCGGTAATGAAAATGCTCGAAGAACAAAAGTAACCAACCGCAAAAAAGAAAATCACCTGCCGCTACATGGGCAGGTGATTTTCTTTTACGCCGAATTTTGCTAGAGTAACCTCGTTACCGTAATGACAGAAAACATTAATTTGAACTATATGGAAAAAAATGAACAGATACAGAGCCAGTTAGTGCCGATGGTGATCGAAAAGACCCAAGGTGGTGAACGTGCTTTCGATATTTACTCCCGTCTCCTTAAAGAGCGCATCGTCTTTGTGACCGGCGGTATTGAAGATCATATGGCCAATTTGGTCGTAGCGCAGCTACTATTCCTTGAGTCAGAGGACCCGAAGAAAGACATTTTCCTTTATATAAATTCACCGGGGGGTAGTGTCACTGCCGGCCTCTCCATTGTCGACACGATGAACCACATCAAACCAGACGTGGTGACAGTCTGTACCGGTATGGCTGCATCAATGGGTTCAATCATCCTTTCTCAGGGCAAGAAGGGTAAGCGTGCGATTTTGCCAAACGCTGAAGTGATGATCCACCAACCGTGGGGTGGGGCGCAGGGACAAGCCAGTGACATTGAGATCACAGCCCGTCATATCCTAAAAACTCGCGACACGCTGAATAAAATGCTTGCTAAAGCCACTGGCCAGAAACTAGCCCAAATCGAGAAAGACACCGACCGCGACTTCTTCATGGACGCTGAGGAATCCAAAAAATACGGTATTGTCGATGTGATCTTTAAATAAGTTTTTAAAGATCACTCAGACAATAAGGCAGAGCGCTGTGAGGAGCGGCTTTAGCCCGCCGCGACGATCCGCGAGTCCGGGGAGAAAGTTCTTAGTATAAATTTATATAAAATATAAATTTTACTTAGAAACTTGACCCTTGTTGACCAAATCACCAAACATCAATCCTAACAAAATACTCCAGTTAACTGGAGTATTTTGTTAGGTCAAATCATGACTCGACATCAACCATTTTTTATTACAAAGGTATTTATGTGCCAAAATTTTTCCTCTCCTGCATATGTGTTTCCGTATTGAAAAGCCTCGGAGTGATGACGTATAGTCTCTGGCTTAAACATACTTAGAACTTCGTTGTGAGATAAGGTACTTACCTGACCAGCCCAATCATCTTTTGGTCCAAAACAAGTAAAAACAAACACCTTAGAGATAGCATTTAGCTTTTCAATGATTGTTTTAGGATGGTCAAGATGATGCAAAACATGACGACACACTGTAATGTCATATGTTTTATTGTTTTTTATCAAAAATTCCTCGACATTGATCTTTTCATAGTTAACTCCTGTGGGAACCACTTCCAAATCCATAACGTCAATAGCGTCCACCTCCATGCCTATATCAACAAACTTTGATGCGTAAAAACCGTCTTTTGTACCAACATCAAGTAGGGTTTTATTCCCTTTAAGTAAGCCGAGTTCTTTGAGCAAGATTAACGGACTCATATCTCTAGTATACCAAAACGAAGCACCCCCCTACTGTCTCTCAAAAGCTCTTGGGGCGTAGTTGCTATCTCTTGGGATTCTGGTACTGTTCATGTACTGACTGTAATTCAGGAACAAACACAACCGGAGCATTTTATTCAACTTAGTACCAAACCATGCCGCCACAGTTTCCACTGCTGACACTGGCACTGACTTTGGCACTCGGTCTAGCGGCAGGCTACTACCTCCGCTACCTCCACGCACTTTCAAAACGATCATCTCTCGAAATCGACATCAAGGAACGAGAGCTTGTAGCCGAAGAAAAAGCCATAAAGATAATCGAAAAGGCTGAAGAAAAAGCTGAAGAGATAGAACGAGCTGCTAAAGCTGACAGCAAAGCAATCCAAGAAAAGATACAACACAAAGAAGACCGTCTCGAAAAACGAGAGGAGCTTCTTGATAGTCGCCAAATTGACCTCGATTCTCAAGTTGAGGCCGTTCGCGCCAAGATCGAAGAGGTAAAATCCATCAAAACACAGCTCGATGAACGCAAAACCGAGATTGATGCCACATTAGAAAGCGTTGCAGGCCTCAGCAAAGAAGACGCCTACACGCAGCTCATCGAAAAGATCGAGACTGACCGTGAAAACGACCTCGTCGAGCGAATTCGTAAACTCGACCTTGCGAGCGATGATGCCTACGAGGAAAAAGCACGTAACCTACTTCTTTCTGCTATTCACCGCGTGGGTAACAACCTACCAACCAACGTTATGACCGCCAGCGTTGAGCTACCAAGTGACGACCTCAAGGGCAAAGTTATCGGAAAAGAAGGTCGTAACGTACGCACGTTTGAGCGCATCACCGGTGTTGACGTACTTATCGACGACACCCCTGGGTATATCGTCCTCTCGTCATTTGATCCAATTCGCCGTGAGATTGCCCGCGTAGCGCTCGAAAAACTACTTAAAGACGGTCGCATCCAGCCCGCCAAGATTGAGGAGTATGTCGAAGCAGCCCGCAAAGAAGTCGCTAAAACTGTTAAACAAATGGGTGAGAAGGCTGCTTATGAAGCCGGCGTACCAAATCTCCATCCTGAGCTCGTTACCATCCTCGGCCGTCTACACTTCCGTACCAGCTACGGACAGAACGTCCTTTGGCACTCAGTTGAAATGGCACATATTGCTGCCATTATTGCTGAAGAAGTGGGTGCTGACGTTGCTGTTGCCCGCGCTGGAGCACTCCTTCACGACATTGGTAAGACCGTTAGTCATGAAGTACCGGGCACACACGTGGAGATCGGTATCCGTATTCTAGAGAAATACGGCGTTGATGAGGCAGTTATTCTGGCAATGCGCGCCCACCATGAAGAGTATCCGTACGAAACACCGGAATCTATCATCGTGCAGGTTGCTGACGCTATTTCCGGAGGACGCCCCGGAGCCCGTCGCGATTCGATTGAGAACTACATCAAGCGCCTCACAGACCTTGAGTCTATCGCTACCGGTCTCGCCGGCGTGGAGAAGGCCTTTGCTATTGCTGCTGGTCGCGAGGTGCGCGTACTTGTAAATCCAGCCCAGCTCGATGAGCTTGGCTCACACGAATTGGCGCGCACAATTGCCGCCACTATTGAAGAACGCTTGCGTTACCCTGGCGAAATTAAGGTACATGTTATCCGTGAGACCCGCGTGGTCAGTTACGCACGGTAAATCGTACACACATAACAAAGGCCGGCACGTAGTGCCGGCCTTTGTTATGCCCATACAAAATACACAAGTGGGCTGGATGGGTGTATGGTTTGATTAAGAAAGGAGCCTCTAGCCATGGCAAAACAATGTTTTCACTGCCAAGGCAAAGAGCGAGTTCTTTGGCCTTGGAACCCGTGGGTGATAGTCGGGTGTGTAGCCATCGGGGCACCGGTTCCAACTTGGTGCTACATCGATCTTCCCTGTCTGCACGTTGATCATTGGAGATAACGTCTGGGCGACCCATCGCCCAGACACCGCCGCTCCCGAGCGGCGTTTTCTATACTTTATAACTACCGAGCACTTTAGCTTGGCAGCCGATGGCCTGAAGACGCTTCAGAGCAAACTCGGTACGTTCTTCATGAAGTCCAGCCTCTATGTCAATGTAAAACATATAGCGGCGAGTATCAGACGGTATCGGGTGGCTATGCAGGCGCGAGAGATTTATGCCTGCTTTAGCAAAGATGCCAAGCGCGTGATAGAGATCACCCTCCTCGTTACCAGTTACCAATATGAGGAGTGTTCGGTTGGCGTCAGGTGTATCGAGGCGCTCTTTCTGCAGTAGTACGAAGCGAGTGTAATTGTGCTTATCATCATTGATCGGTCCAGCCAGTATTTCACCTCCGTACACTTCTTGTGCATGTTTACCAGCAATCGCTATACAATCGGGATTATTTTCGTCCACTACCGTCTGAAGGCTATAAGCTGTGTCAAACATTTCAACGCGGCGTGCTAGTGGCAAATGCTCCATGAGCCAACGGTCACACTGGGCAAAGGCCGGAAACATGGTTCTAACTTCAGTCTTTTCTGTGTTCAGCTCATCGAGACTGCGTTGACTGGCACCGATAAGATACTGTTCTATTTCTAAAGTAGTCTCGCCTGCTACCCACAACTTAGTCTGCTGTAAAAGGCCATAAATCGGGTTAATAGAGCCGTGTAAACTGTTTTCGATAGCTACTACACCAAATTCTGCTTCAGTTTCGACTGCAGTGAACACATCATGAAATGAGGTACACTCCAGCACTTCTGCCTCAGGAACGAGCAGTGCCGCCGCTTCGTCGTGGAAAGAACCACGCACACCTTGGATAGCCACTTTTGACATCGCCGCATTCTAGCACAAGTTGTATGTCAGCAGCAGCGGTAATGGCATTAAAAACCACAACACACAAAAACGTTTCCACAAGTCATTGCAGGCAAAAAACCTTGCTATATAATGTTCCTAAGCCATTAGTACGGCACGTGACGTAACTAGAGTCTGTCAGTCGACAAACTCAGACATTGCGACACACATAATTACACGCAGGCGAGCACGCATCATCATAACGATATGTGCTCCAGATAACTGTTAGACAAAACATATGAACAAAGCAGATATCATCAACAAAGTGCACGAGGAGCTTGGCACCACAAAGGCCGACGCAGAACGTGCAGTTGAGACCATGATCAACTCTATCGTTGATACTCTTAAGAGTGGCAACGAAGTTTCAATTGCTGGTCTTGGTATCTTTTCTGCAAAGATGCGTAACGCTCGCACCGCTCGAAACCCTCGCACTGGTGAATCAATCGAGGTTCCTGCAATGCGCGTGCCGAAGTTCCGCGCTGCTAAGGCGCTCAAGGACGCTGTCAAATAAACCGCAGGTTTATTTGAGCGAGAAAAACCAGAGCCATGGCTCTGGTTTTTCTTTTGTATCGTACGAATGTGTGTAATCTATAGACAATAATACGACACTGACATGCTATACTATAGGGGTAGCGGGAGGTATTACCTCGAAAGAGGTTTAACGCTACTGGTGGAGCTCTTTAACTCCACTATTTCCCATCACACACAGCAAAAGCGCCCTTCGGGGCGCTTTTGCTTTTAGCTCAAAAACAGAAAACGCCCACGGGCAGGCGATTTCCGTAGACGCTATTATTGTAGGAATCAAATGGCAACCTAGTTTCGTTGCCAACTGATGAACTCTTGATGGAATTGCTGATATGCAGGAATCCTGAACGATGCGGTAGTGTCTACGACGTCGTCAAAATCCATATATGCCACTTGAAGAAATTCGTTATCGACAGGATTGTTCAGCGTTGCATCACCTAAGTACTCGAAGACAAACCATTTCTGCGTCTGCCCTCGTCCGTGAAAGGAAGTCGGTTCGGGTAGTTCATACGAGATCCATCCGGAGGACACAAACAACAGGGAATCCTCGGCCAGAATAATACCAGTCTCTTCCCTCACCTCAGTAAGGGCGGCCTGTATTGGTGTCTGATTCTCCTCAATTCCCCCTTGGGGAAATTGCCAAGTGCCTGCGGGAGGTTTGGCGCGTTCACCAGCAAGGAATTTGTTCGTATGCGGATTATAAAGAACCGCAACGATGCCAGCTCTGAAGAATGACACCGAAGATCTCGTCTGTGGAGGAACACGTCCTGACATAGTCTACTCCCTTTCTGGGTTTGGTTGATGAAAAGAGGAACTTAACAAGCCAAAAGGCTTCGATTTCAAACCGAACATTATTATAAAAATAATAGTATGTAAAGTATCTGTGCGGGTGAGAAGAATCGAACTCCCGACCTCTGCTTGGAAGGCAGATGTTTTACCACTAAACTACACCCGCAAGTGAGAAACGATATAAAAGTTTACTTTTATATTAGTTCCGAACGCCGCGGTTGCAAGCTTTGCTTACACCCGCAAGTGAGGCAGATTCTAGCATTCTTAACGGACTCTGACCAGTCTTAAGAAAATCCTTGTTATACTGCATACGATGCTAGGCGCGATACAAAGTATTTTGGTGTTAGTGCTGACCAGCTATTTAAGTGTGGTCAACTCGTTAGCGTATGCCATAGAGTCCATACTTCCAGCTGAGCAAACACCAACAGAAATTGCTGAGAAAGCTGCAGAAGAAACTGATGAAATATCAACCCTCCCCTCTTCATACGAAAGAGGCGGATTACTGCCCGACATTCTCATCAAAAATGCTGCCTACCAAAAAGCGGCGGTCATCGAAGGTACAGGCAATGCGGAAACTGCCTCTTCTCTCACCGACGCTCTTGTAAATATCTATTGCACCTTCACTACCGACACCTACGTTAAAACCACTACCGGAACCGGCTTTTTTGTGAGCGACAGTGGTGTCATTCTTACCAACGCCCACGTAGCTATGTTCTTGCTGCTTGAGGACATTGAAGAAGCGGGTAAATCAAAATGCGTGGTACGTACTGGCAGCCCTGCTGAACCCACCTATCTAGCTGACCTCCTCTATATCTCACCAGCATGGATAAACCGCAACGCAGCCGTTATAAGCGCTAGTGTACCTAAGGGAACCGGTGAGCGTGACTACGCCCTTCTCTACGTCACTAGTACGCTTGATAGCACTCCAACACCAGCCCACTTCCCGTTTCTTAGTGTAAATAGTGACCTTGTCAGCCAAAGCCTGACTGATGCCACTGTAACCATTGGCGGTTACCCAGCCAGCAAAACTGCAGCAGGTCTGTCAGTAACTCAGGCCACCAGTAGCACGTCGATTGCAGAGATATATACCTTCGGCACGAAATATGGCGACCTACTAGCTCTTCGCGGCAGTCCCGTTGGTGAGCACGGCATCTCAGGTGGACCAGTCATAAATGAAGACAATGAGGCTATTGGCCTCATTAGCACCAAAGGTGATCAGGAGGAGCTTGGTACTGGCAGCCTTAATGCCATTACCCTGTCATATATAAACCGTACCCTTATCGAGGAGACTGGGTTTGGCTTTGCATCAAGTATTGCCGGTGACCTTCATTTTCGTGCCCAAATATTCCGCGAAACACTGCGGCCATTCCTAGGACAAATACTCTCAGACGAGATATAAAAAGTGCGGTCACCGGCCGCACTTTTTATATCTAGCTAATGGCTCGGTGATAAATGGTCTGCGTTGGGTAGGCAAATTCGATACCCGCCTCGGCAAACTGCTGCATGAGAGAAAAGTTTATCTGCTGCTGCGCATTGAGGTATGCCGTGTAGTCAGATGAATCAATAAAGTACACCACCTCAAAGAGTAGTGCCGAGTCACCAAAACTAGTGAAGTGCGATCGATCAAAGCGTAGGCCTTCGGCCTGCCCCACTGCTTTCTCTACCATAGCGTTCACTTGTTCTAACTTCTCGTACGCTGTTTCGTAGGTCACCCCAAAACTAAAGACGATACGTCGTTCCTGCATACGCTTAAAGTTCTGAACACGAGTAGCGGTCAGCTCAGCGTTACTGACCACAAGTTCCTCACCCTGCAGCGTGCGTATACGCGTGGTTTTGATACCAATACGCTCTACCGTACCAGAGTGCTCACCAATAACGATGTAGTCTCCAACCCGAAATGGCTTATCGAAGTAGAGTGAAAAGGAACTAAAGAGGTCAGAAAGAATCCCTTGGAGGGCAAACGCAACTGCGATACCACCAATACCGAGTCCGGCAATAAGTGATGTCACCTCAACCCCAAGGTTTGAGAGGAGGAAAATACCACCAAAGCCCCACAGAATGATGCGCGCCAGCAGCGTTACCATATGGGTAGCGGTAGCGGCATTTGGATCTACTACCCCATCGCCGTCTTCGTCTTTGTGGAGCATCCGCTGGGCTGCGTAGTCGACAAAACAAGTTGCTACCTCGATTAATTGCCACACTACCGAAAAGAGAAAGCCGCCAAGCAACATGGTGCTGAGAAGGGCTGGTAGCGTAAACACCTGCAACGCTATATATACAGAAATAATCGTGTACACCCAGCTACGCACGCCGGAGACTGCACTAATGAAGACATCATCAATGTCAATACTGGTCTTCTTAGAGAGAGCAACGAGACGACTGAGCACAATAGCGCGCAGTGCCCAGAAGGCGACATTTAAGACAATAAAAATACCAAGGGCCAATAAAGCGCGGGTAACATCCAGTGATCCCAAATACGGAACTGAGACGACTATATCTGGCACATGAGCCAACAAAGCTTCTAACTGCAGTGATTCCATAGACAAAATTAACTTACCAATGACCGCATCCTAGCAAACTGAGCCTGATTTGCCAGTTTTAGGAAAAGAAAAAGGGCGACATTGTTGCCGCCCTTACATCACATGATGTTCAGTTGCCGACAGGCAACCTAGAGTGAAACACAACCGGACTCGACCCGAGAAGCTGGAGGACAGGCGGAAACCTCGACATACCCCCCCGAGTCGTAGCCGACAGCCGGCGGGAAATGGTTTCGGCGTGCCGCATCGAACTCATCGGTGCCTTTCTGATAGCCGAGACCGATGAGGATCTCTTCCACCTCTTTCTCGGTAAAGACCTGGCCTGCTGCGTACATTTTGTCCTTCTCCTCTTTTCTTGCGGTACCTCGCCGCATCTTGCAGGTGCGCCTTATTGCGACCTGCCGAGCCGAAAATACTTGTATTTTCGGCTCGGCAGCCAACAACGTTTCAAACAAAAGACCGGCCCTTACGAGCCGGTCTTTTGTGAAGTGCTTTTCAAGCTACACACGAACCGGCTCGCGTAAGGGTGCGAGAACCACGAGCAGAATAAAGAGTGGCCAACTCATCTTAAGCGCAGTGTCTGTGTATGCTTGCTGCATATAAGGCCAATATACTGCGCTCCTATAGGGCTGTCAACGACAATAGATATTGCCAGATGTGCAAAAGTCAGTATAGTGAGGCCGTATCATATAAGTTCAACGCTCTTTGAAAGGCAGAAGCGAAATGGACGCCATTGTTAAACCTCCTGAAGGCTATGCTCACGGCGATGTGACAGTTGTCAACCATCCGCTCATACTACACAAGCTGACGCTGATGCGGAATAAAGAGACCAGCACTGGTCTCTTTCGTCAGTTACTGCGTGAAATTTCGCTGCTGCTCTGCTACGAGGTGACGCGCAACCTTCCCTTAACCACCGAGCAGATCGAAACGCCGCTCTGTGAGATGGAAGCTCCCGTCATTGCGGGCAAGAAACTGATCTTCGCCTCCATCTTGCGGGCCGGCAACGGACTGCTTGAAGGCATGCTCGACCTCGTACCCTCGGCGCGAGTGGCGCACATCGGCCTCTACCGCGATCATGAAACACTGGAGCCGAAGGAGTACTACTTCAAGGCACCGGAGGATATCGCCGACCGCCTCACGATCGTCGTCGATCCGATGTTGGCTACGGCTGGTTCGTCTATTGCAGCAGTACAACGCCTCAAAGACCGCGGCGCCAACCAGTTGCGCTTCTTGTGTCTGCTGGCAGCGCCCGAGGGCATCGAGCGGTTCACCTCCGCCCATCCCGACGTGCCGGTCTATACCGCCGCCATCGACAAGCACTTGAACGACAAGGGCTATATCGTGCCGGGACTCGGCGATGCCGGCGACCGCATGTACGGTACCAAGTGACAAGCTGCCGGTCACCCGTACGCAACGCAAAAGGCCGCCCGTGTATACATGGGCGGCCCTTTCTTTTTTATAGTTACCGTAGTGGATTTTGTATCGAGATACCAGCTTCAAGTTCAACACTGGCTTCAGCCGAAGCGCTACTTCCTGCTGAGCTCTCGGTGCTGCTGGCACGTCCCTCAGTACTCGTGGCGCGGTCATCGGTGCTGGTAGCATTGTCAGTGTATTCATCACCATTTTCTGAATCTGTACCTTCTTCTGACGGCTCCGTTGGTGTATCGGGTGTACCGAGGTCGAGTTTAACTAGGATGGCCAAGTCATGAGCATAATTCTGCGCTTCAGTTCCAGCTGCCTCAGCCGCAATTATATTGCGCTCTGAAAGTGAAGTGGTCGCAAGGGCAATATTAGTGCGAAGCTCCTCAAGACCTACTGCCGCCTTAGCAGCAACATCAACGCGTAGCTCGGGGAAGATATCAGAAACCATAGATTCAATCTTCTCTGCCTCTTCGACTTGCTTTTCTATCACCGTGGCGCGCTCATCGAACGTCAAGGTAACCGGTACGAGCTCATCAATAGCGACGTTCTCACGCACATCGATGTTGGTCATAAAACTAATGAGTTTTCGTGTATCAGCGAGGGCGACCGCTAACACATTAGTAGCTGGCTGATCGTTGGCCTTCAGCTCACGTGCTTCTTCAAGCTTGCGCTCGATATCTTGCAGACGGCGTTCAACGTCTGCTCGCTCCTCCGCTGAAGCGATGTCTTCAATACTATTGAAATATTCGTAGGCACTCGTGGTCTCAAGCTCAAGGCGCGCCATAAGCTTTTCGTACGATACACCTTCACCAGACTGCGCTACCGCTGATTTGCGCACCTCGTCAACCGCGCCAGCAATAGCAAGAACGGAACGGCCACCAGTGGTAGTGGTTGCAGTTGCATCTTTTTCAATATCATTCTCGAGCACCTCCGACTGGACCTCAAGGGCTGAGGCAAAAGCAATCTCAGCAATGGTGGCTTCGTCGTTATCACTCTCACGCAAGGTAGCTATCTCGCGCTGCGCTGCATCACTATGACTCTTTACCGCTTCTGCTACTTCTGCCTCTACTTCCGGTGTGAGTTTACCCTCACTAGCAAGCAGACGTGCCTCAGCAATACGACGCTCCAAGCGCTTTGTTTCCCACTCTACCTTAGCGTAGGGTGAGAATGACAAAGAGCTGCGAACCTCTTCATTGAACTGCACTTTAACTGGATATAGTACATCTCCCGGTACTGAACGTTCAGCCATAAGTGGCACAGCAATCAAAATCAGTGTAGCAAAGGCGCCAACAAATTTGCTTACTTGGACCATATCGATTCGCACCATAGCAAACGGTGCGGTCTTAAGGGTAGAAATATCTTTCTTAGGAGCTTCCCTGCGGACATCAGCTGCGAGCGGGTGGTATTCCATGTATGAAACAACACGATCACGAAGCTCACTACGCTCAATAGCGCTGAGTTTCACCGTTTCGGCCTTTTTCTTTAGTTGTTCGCTGAATCTCTTCATGGTTGATTTATGTGTTCTTCTTCTGGTTAAGAAGACGTTTCTCGTCACGACTTCTTTCTTCTCGTTCGATCATGATCCGCAGGGTCTTAAGACCACGGTGGATACGGACCGAGACGACGTTTTCTGTCTCTTCGATAAGCTCGCTTATCTCTTTAGGACCGAGCCCATCGACAAAACGTAAGATGAGGACCTCACGGTACTCGTCGGGCAAGGTCTCTAACTGTTCAAAGGCCTTGCGACCATCTATGGTCGCTGCCAAAGAGTCGACATTATCCTCCGATAGCTCGTCAAACAAGCCTTCGTCTATTCCCTCCTGATCGAGGATGGCATCGAGTGACGCCTCCTTGCGCTTGCGGTACTCATCAATGATGAGGTTATTGAGGACTTTGTATAAGAAAGGGCGAAAGTTTTCAATCTCGTGGCCACTGCGTACGTATGACCATACCTTGGTATACGTGTCGTGGACGAGGTCAATGGCCTTTTCGCGATCACTGATGCGGAGCTTCGCATGGCGAAACAGGGCATCATTATAGTCCTCAAATGCTTGCAAAAAACGCTCCTCGTGGCTCTCACCTTTATGGCCTGTGCTTCCCTTTGCTACCATGCAAGAACCATTATAGCTGATGACGGCCCAATTACCCCTTTCTTTCACAAAATCGCCCTATTTGGCAATGATTCTAGAAGAACGCAAGCTGGGCGAGGCTCCGCCTCGCCCAACCGCCCCTACCCCCAAAGCCCCTTGATATGCTCCACCAGCTCCGGAAACTCCTCAATGAGGAAGTGGTTCTTGTCTTCAAAAGTTACTAATTGTGAGCCTGGCATAGCTTCATGAAGTAGTGAAGCATTTGCAAACGGTACAAGAAAATCATCTTCTGAGTGCATTACCGTTACCGTTTCGGCCTTTTTCGGAATATTTCTGAGAGCTGACATATTAAAGACGAAATCACCACAATCTTCACCATTAAAATCCAGTTCTTCCCTTGTGGCTGGAGAAGCCATTAAAATAATGCTCTTGATACTGACAGGTGCTGTATTCTCCGAAAAATATTTATACAAGAACATGGCCCCGAGCGAGCAGCCGATTATAACGACTCCATCACGCAGGTACTCAAAGTGCCGCTCAAACCATATCTTCCATTCCTCGTATTTCGCATTTTGTGAATTAGGCATCCGTGGTGTAAATACCTCAAAATCGTCTCCAAGGTCTCTAGCGAGCGTCTGCGTCCATTTCTTTTTTTCGGTCCCTGGAAGGTCCCAGATATCTTTAGTTTGCAGACGGTTAATAAAACTATCATACTCACTATAGGATTCACCGCCATGTATATAGAAAACCTGCTTTTTCATAACATCACTGCTTTAATTCTTAAATTTAACTGTAGTTCGAGGCGCGCAAGCGTAGTAACACGAGACGTATGTGGTATACGGTGAGTGTTGCGGAGGCGTAGGGCAACAAAGAAATACTTTAAATTTACGGATTAAAGCCACTTGATACGCTTAAACGACCATACCACCAGCGACACCACCATGGCAATAAACACCATAATGAGCCAGAAACCGTACGGATGCTCAGCGAGCGGCAATGGCACGTTCATACCATAGAGCGACGCCACGATGGTCGGGATAGTAAGGAGAATGGTAAGGACTGTGAGGGTACGAATGGTGGCGTTTAGATTGTTGGTAAGAATCGCCTCCGACGCACCGCGCACGTTTTGGATGGTTTTAAGGACCGAGCGCGCTGATTCTACCAACTGTGAGTTGGCAATCATCAGGTCCTCCATCAGTTCCACATCCTCGGTGTACATTTGCATGTAGTTGCCGCCGGTTATCTGATTGAGCCACGTTGTCGTCGGCACAACAGCAGCCACAAAGTCGTTGAGTTGATGTTCATAGTTCACAAAGCGGACAATCTCCTTGTTACCGATTGAACGCAGTCGAGCTCGGTCGCGGTGCACACTACGGCGGAGGCCCACCAGCTTACGCTCAAAGGAAGTGGTAATAGCTCCCATCATCTGGATGAATAGCTTGGCTTTCTGAGTCGTATGAATTGCTTCTTTCCCGTCAATAAAACGCTTGAACTGCGGCACTTCTCGCGGTGAGACAGTAAGCACAAATGACTCACCCATTACAATAAGGAGCGGCGCGGTGTCGACATCTTCCTCTTCCTGATCAAACGGGTAGCGCGTGAAAAAATACGTTACTCCCCCGCTCTTTTCCATACGCGGCACCTCAAAGAAGTCACGCGCGTCCTGTAGTGTAGCTTCATCAAGCGCAAACTCTTTAACGAGGAACTCAATGTCTTCGTCTGTCGGCGCGACTGCGTACGTCCACACGCCACTGCGCGGCGCATCAAGCACCTTCACCTCCTCGTCTTTCACCGTCTGAAAATAATGTGTGATCATAGCTCTACGTTGTTAGAAAAATACTTATCAAGCGCGCGTCTATATTCGGGATGAAAAACTTGCTCTTCAATCTGTTCTTTCGATATCCATCTATACTCTGATAATTCTCCGGTATCAAGTGTTATCTGATTCGAACCTTCCTTTAAACTAGCCTCGAAGACAAGCAATAGTGCTCTGGCATTATAACTCGGATGAATAAACTGTTCTGAATACACCAGCGCACCTATCTCAATATCCAAACCTAATTCCTCAAACACCTCTCTACTAAGTCCTTCGTGAGCAGACTCTTCAACATTTAGGTGTCCCCCAGGCAACTCCCAAAGACCTGCGTCGTTAATGCCGTGAGTTACCAAAATATTACCTTTGTTTGAGATAATTACTTTTTGAGCAACACGACCTACAAAATTCTCCTCAAAATCAGACTTCACTATCCCATTCTAACCCAGCAACGCCAGCGCTGCCACGGACAAAATAACCGCCACTGCTTTTTGTAGATTCCAGTGCTCGTTGTAAAAGATGATAGAGAGTACAATCGGAATGAGAATGTACATCGAGTGAACAGTCTGGACTACCGCCAATGTACCACCGTGTGCAAAAGCATAGAGCATAAAACCAAGAGCTACGGTCACAAGGGTTGAACGTAGACCTCCAGCCAAGATTAGACCAACGCTGGTCTCTGTTTTTATAAGCTCTAAAAGCTTGCTAGTTCCCTTCTTATAAATAGCAAGAATAATGCTACCAAAGACCACACCAAAATTTGTCCAAAACAGAATCGTGACAAATAACACGCCCTCTTCAGTGGCTAATTTATTAAGTGATGCAGTTGTTGCAGAAGCAACGCCGGTAACCAAAACCAATACTAAGCCCAGCAACAAGTTATTCTGCCGAGTACTCTCTACTTTTGTAATTAGAAGTAACGGTACGATAAGGCCGAGAATAAGGCCGAACCACTCTACGTACGTAAAAGATTCAGAAAAGAAAACCACTCCAACAACAATGGCAATAGCTGGTGCTAGGAGTTTAAAAAGCGGGAAATAAATTGTTGAATCAATAAATCTAAGGGCGTGAACCTTGAAGATATTTGTGGTTGCTGCAATGAATCCTCCAACAAAGACTAGGCCCAGTACCCACTGGTGCACAAAAAGTGGTTGGGAAAACATATATAAAAACAACAATACAAGTGGTACTGAGATAAGCGAACCATACAGGGTAAACAGTTCAGCATTGTAGTTTCTAGTCGCTGCCTGTTTGAAGTAGAAATTACTTAAACCAGCAAACAACGCTCCGGCTAGTGCACTTACAAACCAAATTTCCATCGCGTAAGTATAGCAGTAAGATTGTTCTCTATCTCGCTCGCAATTTCGCAAAAGTGATGGTATGATTTGGCACGCGAAATTGTCTGTAAAATTAGGAGACGTACATGATCGTCTGAGTCGGCATTACACTCAACGAAAACAGTCTCCCAGACTGTTTTCGGGGTGTAGCATAATGGTAGTGTACGCGGTTTGGGACCGTGTGGCCCGGGTTCGATTCCCGGCTCCCCGACACTGACAGAAAGCAGTAGATACTTGTTACCTACTGTTTTCTATTGCCAAAATGTTTCACGTGGAACATACTTACCCTGTTTCATGTGCAACAGCTTGCTGCAACAACGCTTTAAGGACAGTTGTCCTTTATATAAGACCTTCGCTTAATTGCTAATATTTTCAATGAATTCTACCTTTGCAAACTTTTCTTCCGATACCAAACGCACAGAAATAACGTCTATTTGCCAGTTTCCCGTGTAACTATGCTCCAAGATCCACGTTTCTAAGGCTTTTTCTATTTGATGCAGCTTGAATTGATGCACTTGCTCCTCCGGCCGCCATGTTTCATGTGTAACGGCCGCTTCTAAGGCAGCTTTTGATTCGTAGGACAGAGTCTTCACTTCAATGAAATGAACCATGCTCTCCGGTAAAGCGTTTCTGAGCGAGAATGTATTTGTTTCCCGTGTAACATCATCAACCTTTGAGGCTACTATATCGATCTCACCCCATTTCTTCCAGTAGTTTTGCTCTAAAACTATAAAACCCTTGTTTTTAAGGTATTTAGAGGCTATTTGTTCACCAAGTTGCCCCACTTCTTTGTTTTTCTGTTTGTTTCCCATGAAACTATATCTCAGTATACCTGAGGCACAGTAGCAGCGTTTCATGGGAAACCACTTTAATATGTTTCACGTGAAACATATTGAGGTGGTTATTTTTAATGAGAATTTAAGAATAATTGAGCTTTAATTATATTTAAAGCCATATTCTAAATATACAAAAAACTATAAAGGTTGTCCTTTATCCACTTATGCACTGACTTATCCACTTTGGGACGTATATTTGTATTTTATGTCCCGAAACGGGGATAACTGGGGAAAAGAACAGTTTGCCACAGTATTGCGGCCATATTTGGTACAATAGTTGAATGCATGAGGCTTTTGAAAAACCTTTAGAAACTTTTAAATATCCTGAAATCGAAAGTGAAGTGGGGGAGTTTAAAAGAGTGGCGCAGACCTTTCATGAAGATGTTAACTACTTGATCTCTGCAGCACACTTAGGTGAGCTTGTTGTTTTAGATGATAAAATATGGGACACGCTTGAAAATACCGATTCAAATTCTTTTTCCGCTGGGGAGTGGTCTGCAGTTGAAAATTGTGCCGCAGAAGTCAATCGAGACTGGCGCACACTTAAGGCAAAAATTGACTCTGGGGCAACATTAGATGCGCCGATCATTATGAAGTGGGGAGAAAAATATCACCTTGTCGCTGGAAATACACGACTTATGGTAGCCAGAGCTATGGGGTTAACACCAAAAGTACTATTGTTTGAAATAAAAACGCCTAGCAAAGCGGGTGCCTTGGACTAAGGAAAATGACTGATTCGAGGAATCAGTCATTTTCTTTAACGTTGTGCGACCAGAGGTAATCGAAACCTCGACTTATCGTTGGCAACGATACGTTTTACCACTAAACTATGGTCGCAAATATCTTTGGTACTGTTAGAGCTAAGCTCCAAAACAGTGAAGCCGATTATAGACCATCAGTAGCGTTTGGGCAACACAAAACGCCCCTTGGGGCGTTTTGTGTTGTTTGGTGCGCCTGCCAGGACTCGAATCTTACAGATTCTGTACACCTTTTGGGCATTTCTGTTCGCAAGCTCCAGAAATACCACAAAAGCTTTTCGAGTCCTTATCACAAATTGAAATAGCTCCGACGTAAAGCCAGAGCTATCTCAATTTGTGCGCCTGCCAGGACTCGAACCCAGAACGCGTGGGCCGAAACCACGAATGATATCCATTTCACCACAGGCGCATGCTTATTTAACCTCTACATAATACTCAGAAAGACACGTTTGCCAAGTCTTTATGGTTATCAAGTGATTAATGCCAGAAACAACCATTCGCAGACAGCCCTTATAATCAGGATTCTTTTTGACAGTATGTGGTGTAGGTTTGTAGCTTGTCTTTTGAAACTGAGACATCGGTATGGCGCAGTTACGGGACCAAAAAACCTCACATTTTTCATTCGCGTACGGCTTGTGTATATATAAACGAAACTTAAAATCAACTGGCTCAATAGGTAGATATGTCGTAGTCCAAACCATCATAATCCTTACCATCGACACATCTGAGTTGATAAAACTAAAATAATTATTCTTTTTTGCCCCTTCTGCCCAGTACAGAGCAAGGCCAAGCACAAAAAATGGATCATCCTTGTATCGCTCAAAATCTGCTCTGGCCTTTACTCTTATCAAATCGCGACGTCTTTCGTTTTTTTCTCGGTTCAGCAACGCGGTTTTTAGTCGTCCATTGTCTTGCAATACTTGTGAACGCTCGTGTAAAAACTTTTCCTCTCTTTTACTAAGAGGTAAGTTGCTAAGCCATTTTGATAGCGTTCCCTTTGAAACCGCTACTTTCGCTTGAATTTCTTTATAACTCTTACCTTGGCGGCGTAAGGCAATCGCTTTGGCCCGATCCTGAACTTTAGAACGCATGTTACGTAACATGTTATGACAGTTTCCATAATTACTCAATTGCTGCGGTGTGAAAACTGAGCTAAATGACATACAATGGTCACATCATGCTCGTGAAGAGTGATATACCAAAAGAAGTGCTGGCAGTGGCCTCTATCCTTGAACAAGCTGGCTTTGAAGCCTACTTGGTAGGCGGTTGTGTACGCGACCTTCTTCTTGGACGCACACCAAAAGACTGGGATATAACGACAGACGCTCGGCCGGAGGAGATCGAGGGACTATTTCCCGAGACCTACTGTAATAATGACTATGGCACTGTGGGGGTAGTGAATGAGGACGTTACCGACGCTACTCTAAAAGTAGTTGAAGTAACGCCGTACCGCACTGAAAGTGGCTATTCTGACGCCCGCAGGCCAGACGCAGTGGAATTTGGTGTTTCCTTAGAGGAGGACCTCAAACGACGCGATTTCACCATCAACGCCATCGCTTTTAGGCCAAAAAGTGAACAAATGGTTGATTTGTTCGATGGCGTAAGCGATTTGAAGAAAAAACGGCTTAAAACCGTGGGTAATCCAGACGAGCGTTTTGGTGAGGACGCTTTACGTATGATGCGAGCTATTCGTCTAGCAACTGAGCTTAACTTCGCAATTGAAGGTGAGACGCTGGACTCAATTGTCCGAAATGGCAATATTTTAAGCCGCATTTCGGCTGAACGAATCCGCGATGAATTCCTTAGAATCATTGATTCTGACCAGCCGATGCAGGGTGTGGCCCTTCTTGAACGCCTCAATATCATTGATTTCGTACTACCAGAAATACGCGAAGCTATCGGTTGTGAGCAGGGAGGTATCCACGCCTACGACGTCTACGAACACCTACTGCGCACCCTTCAGGCGGCTGCAGATAAGGGTTTTTCGACCGAACTGCGTCTGGCAGCACTCCTCCATGACATTGGTAAACCAGCCACGAGGCGCACCGGCGGGAAGAATAAGCACTACACCTTCTTTGGTCACGAGGTAGTAGGGGCGCGCATGACAGAAAAGATCATGAAACGGCTTAAGATGCCTAAGGATATGGCTAGAAATATAGTTAATCTGGTTCGCTGGCATATGTTCTTTGCAGACCCTGATGAGATCACACTTTCAGCCGTGCGGCGAACGATAGTACGCATTGGTGAAGAGCACATTGAAGACCTCCTAAACCTTCGAGTCTGTGACCGGATCGGTACCGGCCGACCAAAAGAACAGCCGTTTCGCTTTCGCAAGTATAAAGCCATGGTGGATCAGGCGCTGCGTGATCCTGTGTCGGTAAAAATGTTACAGACCGACGGTGGACGTATTATGGAACAAACTGGGGAAAAACCGGGGAAAAAGCTAGGATATATACTGCATGCACTACTTGAAGAAGTGCTGGAAAACCCAGAAAAGAATACCGAAGAATACTTAGATGCTCGTGTCCTTGAGCTACTGAAATTACCAGAAAACGAGCTTATTAGCCTTGCTGAGGCTGGGAAAGAACGCCAAAAAGCTGAAGAAATGGCTGAAATAAAGGCAATTGAGCGAAGTCACAAGGTGGGGTAGGTATACTAAGCCCGTAACAAATAGCACAAACTACCGACATCGGATGTCGGTAGTTTGTGCTATAAAGAGCGCAGGACGCAAGCGCATGTTAGCCTCTAAACTTGGTCCGTCCAGCAATTTTGCCTAGGACAGGGCAAAATTGGGACGTACATTAACAATAGTCGCTACACTCTTTATTATTTGATTAAGAAAAAAGGCCTGGGGGATTCGAGAGGTAAGTGGTCTGCTTATCTTCCGAAGCCCTCAGGCCTTTGAGTTGGTCAAAGTGGGTGTGTGGTGTGCCAGTCTGCGACCAGCAGTCACGATCCCCTTTGATGTTTGAGCCCCACGATGTTGGGAGCTTTTAGGCTCCAGATGGGTATGCCATGCTTGGCAATTTGTAACCCGATGTTTGCCGGAGCTCTACGTTGTGTTTGAACTCATATGTTTGTACCAGCTCGTGCGAGCCGGAAGGAGGACTGAATGTCTTCAGTACTCTTTGCGGCTCACGCGACTAGTAACGAGTTCAATAGGTGGGAATGTTATGAACGTTTGTTAGATTTTTTGGAGGTATTTTCTAACGCTTTGTGGAACGAACTCTTGAGGGGATTCTTCCAGAGTTCTGATCTTGATGGTTTCAAGTGCAGAACTCTGGAG
Organism: Candidatus Nomurabacteria bacterium; assembly: GCA_020632155.1. Lineage (GTDB taxonomy): Bacteria > Patescibacteriota > Minisyncoccia > Phycocordibacterales > UBA918 > OLB19. The sequence goes on from JACKGE010000001.1 coordinate 179,107, forward strand.
TCTTCCGCCTGCCCTCTCTGGGCCTGCACATATAGTATGTCCTTTACAAATAGTTGTAAAGGACAACACGTGTGCATAACTGGGGAAAACTATTTTGTGTGTCCTTTATAACGGACACACTTTTGGAAATAGTGTTTCCGTGGCTCTATAAAGCCGTATTATGGCAGCACAATTTTTAGTGTTTGACATTCTTGAGAATCGTGTGATTGTATTTTGAGTAATTTGCAAATATTTTCGGGCGCGATTTTGAAATATTTGGAATCAGATGAAGTGCGCGGGGGTGGGATTGATCAAAGTGATATTTCATTTTAAGCAAGATGAAATGCGAGGCGCGGGAGAGCGACCGAAAGAGCCTTACTAAGTGGTAAGGTGACGAGGTCGCTGGGACCCGTAACGAAGCAGTTCGCTGGCTTAGAGTGAAATGTCTATGGAGACGGGACAGTGATCGCTGCCTAAAACCTCCGGATGAATCCTCGCACTCTTAAGAAGGGGAGTGAGCGCCTCTGACACCATTACATAGTCGATGCGCCAGCCGACATTGCGCTCGCGAGCGTTGCCCCAGTGACTCCACCACGTATAGAGGTCGGGGGTATTAGGGTGCAGGTGCCGCAGGGTATCAACAAAACCGGCTGCCTCCATAGCGTCAAAGCCAGCGCGTTCTTCATCGGTGAAGCCTTTCTTCCCCTTATTCTCCTTGGGGCGAGCTAGGTCGAGTTCGGAGTGTGCCACGTTAAAATCGCCGCAATATATGACCGGTTTCTCAGTTTCAAGCCGTTTCATGTACTCCAAATAGGCCGGATCCCAGTGCTGGCGCATTGGAATGCGGGATAAGTCGTCTTTGGCGTTTGGTGTATAGACGGTACTGACAAAAAATGGCTCAAATTCTAGGGTTGTTACCCGTCCCTCTTTGCTGGTGTCACCATAGCCATCGTTCAGCTCGTATTTCTCCACCAAGTCCTTCGGCAGGCCCAAAAGCACGTTTTCTGGCGGTATTTTGGTGAAAATAGCGGTGCCTGAGTAGCCTTTTCGCTCAGCTGAGCACCAATATTCCTCGTATTCGGGCAAATCAACCTCCGACTGCTCCTCCATGGCCTTGGTTTCCTGAAGACAGAGGATGTCTGGCTGGTGTTTGGCGATAAATGGCTCAAAGAGGCCTTTTTTGTGCACCGCCCGAATCCCATTAACGTTCCACGAGTAAATACGCATGGGAGTAGTCTAGCATTTTTCTAAAAAGTCTGAGTCCTAGACGTGGTAGCACTTTGCTACAAGAAAAGCTAAATCTAGGCTAATATTGATTCAAATGGAAAAATTTCCTTTAAGCCAAAAGGAGTCGGGTGTAAATAGAGTAGTGGGTTTTGAGTCTGATAAGGAGGAAGAATTTTTGCAGTATTTCAAAAATAAATTTGAAACCAATTCTCTCGATTCGAAAGAAAAAGACAAAACTCCTGAACAGCAAGGATTGATTGAACGCATGAATCATGAAATGCGTGATTTCCTCGCTCAGTATGGTGTGGGTTCAATTGAAGTCCCGACAGAAAATATTCATATCCTCGATAAATCAAAGTTCACCGAAGAGGAGCTGAAAAAGATACAACTATATTTTGGTACGGAAAATGGATTCTATTCTGCTCTTAAGCAAGGCGTGGCAATTATAAAAGATTATGATGTGAGTAAGCTTTCTTTTTTTCAAACTCTTGCTCATGAACTGCTACACCTTCAGGGATTTTATTCATATCAAAAAAGCAAACAAGCTGCTGCCGATCTCACGCTAGAAAAACAAGGTGACTCGGTAAGTATGAACATTCGTCGTTCAGGATTTTCCATTGGAACAACAGATGGGAAAAGACTACTTTTTCATAAACTAAATGAATCAGTAATCACTGAACTGGAAATAAGATTTGAGAAAACTTACATGGTGGACTGGCCAGAATTGGAGCTTGAGCTACAAGCCCGAGATAAATATATTGAACAATTTGCAAGACGGGAGTCTGTGCCCATTGAGAAAGTTGGACAAATAGTTGCAGGAATCAAAGATGATGGGGCTTCAGGACGTAAGTGGGTAAGCTATGCATATCACGAAGAGAGACAACAGTTTAATTCCTTGGTCGATGCACTCTATGAAAAGAATAAGGGGGACTTTAAGTCTAGAGAAGGTGTGTTTAGGCTATTTGCTGAAGCTACGATGAAGGGAAGACTTCTACCTGTCGCCCGTCTGATAGAAAAAACTTTCGGTAAAGGATCGTTTGGGATAATTGGCGAGAGAAGTGCTGACAAGCCAAACCGAGAGGAGCCAGAATAAGCAATAATGCTTCATAAATGCACTTACGATGTCTTCTTCAAGCAAGCTAATATGACACACACGATAAATCTTGATGTTATTTTGCAACGTTTTCTAGACACCTGAAAGCGCTATTGAACTTTTGCTATACTGTCTTTATGATCACAAAATTTCTCCTCCACGGTGGCATGTTGAAATATAAAGATGCCAGAAACGATTCTTTTTTTAAAGCTGTTACAGAAGATTTGAGTGACGGAGATAAGGTACTGTTTATTGGTTTTGCCCGTAGAGATGAAAGCGACAGAAATGAAGTTTACGAACGTGATAAAAAACTAATTCTTGCTCAGACTGATAAAAATATTGAAGTTGTTAATGCAACATACGACAATTTAATACAGCAGGCAAAAGAGGCAAAAGCTATTTTTGTAACTGGGGGGAAGACCCCCGAATTAGTTGAAGATATTTGGAAATATCCAGATTTTTTTGATGTAATTAAAGGAAAGACTATGGCGGGTTCTTCTGCCGGAGCTTGTCTTTTTTCAACCCATTACTTTTACAGTGAAGAAGAAGGGGTGTTAGAGGGTTTACAAATACTACCCATAAGACTGATGGTGCATTACGGTAATCCCGAATACAATTCGACAGCGGAGTATCTGAAGTTATTAGAGGTATATCCAAATGACTTGGAGTTAGTTACATTACAAGAATGCGAATGGACAGTGCATGAACTGGAAACGTAGTCGAATATATGGAACTAAAAGAAAAAATTAATCCTAGACATACGGCGATTCTGGTTATTGATATCCAAAAAGATTTTGCTGACCCAAACGGTGTACGAGGTGCGAGAGGGGGAGATTTATCTCAAGTAGAGCCAATGATAGATAAGCTTGAGCAACTTGTGCCTATAGCAAAAGATGCTGGAGTACTTGTACTTTACACTCAACAGATATATGACAGGGATAAACTAAACAACCTCCAAAAAGAACAGTATGACCTAGATGGCAAACTGGTTATGTGTGATTCTACAACGGGAGGGCATGAATTTTACAGAATCAACCCACCAAAAGAAGACGTTTTTGAGAAGCAAAATTTCAATGCATTTTCTAATCCAGAGTTACAAAAGAGATTAGACGAAAACGGAATTAAGACACTGGTTATTACTGGAATGGACACCTACTACTGTGTGGAAACGGCTATTAGAAATGGTTATGATCTTGGTTATAAAATAGTAGTGCCCCAAGACTTGGTCGCGGGCAATGGAAAGCATATTGAATTACATAATCGAACACTTGAATTAGTGCGGAAAACATATGGTGTTTTGTCCTCATCCGATGAGTTAACCAGAATTTGGGGAGTTTAAAAAAATTCCAACGTCGTCCCAGGCGACCAAATATAAAACCTGCGGGGAATATGTTGATTCCCCGCTGGCGGTTTTGCGCCGTCACGCGGCAATTGTCGACATGTTCCTGAGACGCTCATACGTCGGCTTGTCGATAGGGGTGTCGAAGAAGCCGATGCCTGCCGAACGCCATCCGTCCGGATCAAGAATCTTCTGACCTGCTTCATCGGCCCATTCCTTCCCAGTCTTGACCGGAACCAGCACGACCTCCGTGTCGTCCTCAAAAAAGAACATGGCGCCGAGGGCCGTGGCCGGACGGAACTGCCGCCCCAAGAGCAAAATCGCATTGCGTACGGCTTTGGGGCGGATAGTGGTCTTGTGCACCTTCAGGTACACACCATCTCGGGTAACAAAATGCTGGCCGAGCGGAATCTTACCGAAAGTCGTCGTCATTGGTTCCTCCGTGTGCTATTCGGTATGGTCAAACTACACTAGTTTTTCGTTTCGTCAAGGAATCGTAAGAAATTCAAACATAGTCCCAGACGGCCAGCTCTCTGCTACACTATATATATGACAACTAGGATTGGGGGCGGGGTGGTGCACAAAGTGCCGGGGGATATGCGGCAGGCGTTGACTGCTTCAACGAAAGTGAGTGAGGCATGGAATAGCTTAACGCCGCTGGCGCGGAACGAATGGATATGCTGGACCATCTCGGTCAAAAAAGCTGAGACGAGGGCGGACCATATACGACGCCTATGCCACGATATCACCCATGGGAAACGTCGCCCGTGTTGTTGGCCTGGGTGCCCGCACCGCTGACATTGACCGCGGGCATAAATACAGGCATACTACTGCCGCAATTTGGCGCAAACGAAAAAAGCGCCATTTTATTTTCTACCACCAACTATGAGTCAAGAAATTCGTAACATTGCAATTATTGCCCACGTGGACCACGGCAAGACCACCTTAACTGACGGTCTGATGGAATTTACCGGTGCGCGCGAGGGAGATGCGTCGATGGACAACAACGCCCTTGAGCAAGAGCGCGGCATTACCATTTACGCCAAAAACACCTCAGTGGAATATAAAGGTACCAAAATAAATATCGTTGATACCCCTGGGCACGCCGACTTTGGTTCTGAGGTGGAGCGCGTACTGCGCAGTATCGACTGCGTACTTCTGGTTGTCGACGCGCAGGAAGGGCCAATGCCGCAGACGCGCTTTGTACTTAAAAAATCGCTTGAGCTCGGACATCGTCCGATCGTGGTCATCAATAAGATAGACAAACCAGCAGCTGACCCAGCGCGCTGTGAAGAACAGGTGCTTGAACTCTTTTGGGAACTTGGCGCTACCGATGAGCAGAGTGAATTTCCGGTGGTGTACGCCGTTGGCCGCGACAAGGTCGCTAAGCGAAAGCTCGACGAGGAGATGATCGACCTCGCACCGATTCTTGACCTTGTACTTGAACACGTACCGGCTGCAAAGGCGTATAGTGAAGGGGAAGACCTACGCGCGCAGGTGTTTAACCTCGGCTACGACAACTTCCTTGGCCGCCTTGCGGTGGCGCGTATCTATGAGGGGAAGGTAAACAAAGGCCAGACGGTTACCATCAAACACAAAGGTGAGCAGACCTACACCGGAAAGATAGTAAAACTATCCGGCTACCACGGCGTGGCACATACTGAGGTGTCTGAGGCTTTTGCCGGTGACATTGTGCTCATTGCCGGACTCTCTGAGATAAATATCGGTGACACCATTACCGACAACGAAGCGGCGGCGCCACTACCGGCCATTAATGTTGACGAACCCACCGTAGCCATGACCTTCCTTGTGAATTCATCACCATTTGCCGGACGCGAAGGGAAGTATGTAACGGGGCGGCAGATTGGTGAGCGTTTGGATAAAGAGCTGGAGATAAACGTGGGTCTTCAGGTTGAGTCACGAGGTGACGCGTATGAAGTACGCGGCCGCGGTGAGATGCACATTGCTATCTTGCTCGAAAACATGCGCCGTGAGGGATACGAGCTTTCAGTCTCGCAGCCACAGGTCATTATTAAAGAAGAAGAGGGGCAGAAGCTTGAGCCGTTTGAGGAGGTGACCATCGACATTCCAAGCGAGTACCAAGGAGCGGTCATCGAACGCCTTGGCACCCGTGGCTTTATCATGCAGAACATGCTCCCTCATGAGAATCAGGTGCGTCTTTTATTTGAAGGACCAACGCGCGGTCTCCTTGGCTACAAGAACCAATTTATTATTGATACTAAAGGGGAGGGTATTCTCGCTTCACGTTTTATTGAGTTTCGACCATACGCCGGTGAGATAAAGAAACGGCAGGTAGGTAGCATGACCAGTATGGCAACCGGTAAGGCGCTTGGCTTTGCTTTGGCGGGCCTTCAAGAACGCGGTGAACTCTACATTGGAGCTGGTACAGAAGTGTACGAAGGTATGGTGGTTGGTAATACCAACAAAGGTGAGGAGATGACCGTCAACCCAACCAAAGGCAAGCAGCTCACCAACATGCGCGCCTCCGGTTCAGATGAGAATATTCAACTAACGCCACACCGGCCACTGACTATCGAGATCGGTCTTGAAATCATGCAAGAGGATGAATACCTTGAAGTGTGCCCGGTGAGCGTGCGCCTGCGAAAACAAAAACTAAAAGAAGGGGAGCGAAAGCGACATTTATAGGTCTATCGCCCTTGGCCGTAGAGGTCTTTGAGCTTCGAGACGTGCTCTTCGTAAGTAGTACTGCAGTGGAAACCGCCGCGTTCATCATGGAAATAGAACAAACAGTCAGTGGCCTTTGGATTGAGCGCCGCTACAATGGCCTCAACTGATGGGCTGGCTATCGGTGACGGTGGGAGACCAGCGTTTTGGTACGTATTAAACGGCGAGTCGATGTACTTATCGTCCGGTACCACGAGCGGCCACCAGCTGCCACCTTGAGTGTCACTCTTGGCGTACTGAAGAGTAGCATCAAGCTGCAAGTTCATACCGATAAAGAGGCGGCTCCAGATGACGCCAGCAATCTCGCGCATATCTTCAAAACTGTACGCTTCGCGCTCGAGAAGAGATGCAATGGTAAGGGCATCGGTAAGGGGTACCACGCGGTCAACTTCGGTCGGATAGCGGTCAGCAACCTCAGACTTGAACTGTTCAAGTAGCCGCTCGGCAACAGCTTGCGGACTGGCATCTTTATTAACAAGATAGTGACCGGGGAAATACTTTCCGTCACGAAGGGGCGGTGTTGACCCAGCAATAAGTGACAGGAACTGTTCTCGCTCAGCCCTATCCCAGCGCAAAATATCTCCAAAATTGTCCGCGACTTGCTCGCGGCGTTCACCCGGCTCTATGACCAATACGCGCCCCGTTGGTGAAGCAAGGTTCTGGTACCAACCTTGCTGTGCGAGGCGGTGGACCAGTTTGCTAAGCCAACCGGCCGAGCGAGAGGTCTGTCCTACGCTTGCTAAGTCACGACCAAAGAACTGGTCCACCGCCGGATTTTCAACGATTCGCTGCGCAGCAGGGTCAACACCGAGCGGGAATGGTACGCGCTCATCACTGGCCGCTGTTTCCGATATTCGCTCATCACGCATCGACCAAAAGAACAGTAGTTCTTTGGTCTTAAGTACACCTGCTGCTCCGAGCGCCAATACAATAAAACACCCCAGCGCTACCCGCACCAATATACGAGTGCGCTTGCTGCTGTTGATGAGAGGTTTAGAGTGGCGCTTTTTCATCGCTGCCATTATAGCGCATAAGCCCCATTTCACTTGTATTTTAAACCGTTTATGCTTTAATGACAGCAACAAAGCAGTTCTCCTCTTGAGGTTACTCTCAAAAAAGAAGTAGCGGAGTAGTAGAAGGTTTTGTGTTAACAAATAATAGAAAGAGATGACAGGAACAATTGCTCGTCTCACTGATCGTGGTTTTGGTTTCATCAAGCCAAGCGAAGGTGAGAAGGACGTTTTCTTCCACGCTCGCAGCCTCGCTGAAGGTCTCATGTATGATGACCTTAAGGAGGGTGACGCAGTGACATTCGAAATGGAAGAAGGTCCAAAGGGCCCAGCCGCTGTGAACGTACAGCGCGCGTAAGGGACGTAAGAAAGGCCGGAAGCTACGCTTCCGGCCTTTCTTATTACCCACATCCAAACGCTCGTGTACACATTACGAGCCAGTAAGCGCGGTATCATGAGTGCATACCCCTATGCCGGCACCGGTACCAAAAGAAGATCAACCTAACTTCATCATCCGACACAAACGGTTGATTATTTTAGTATTACTTATCACCGGCTTTCTCTTTGGCGGTAACTATTATTTGACTCGGAGCACGGAAAAGTCTCCACGCAGTACCGCCAGCGTGCTTGATTCACTTGAAGACAGTACGGTTGATGAAAACGGTCCAATAGCAACCGTAAACGGTGTTGCTATATCTCGCGCTGATTACCAAAAAACCCTCAAAAAGTTGACTGGGCAGCTGTCACGAGATGGGTACGACCTTTCTAATACAAAGATCGTGGCGCAAGTACGCCAACAGGCCATCGCAACACTCGTAAACACAGAACTGATTGTGCAAGACGCGCGCGAACATGGCCGCAGTGTCAGTAGTGCTGAGCTAACAGCTGCCTATGGTGACGTCCTTGAAGAGATGGGCAGTGAGGAGGTGCTCTTTCTTACCCTACAAGACGCTGGCAGTAACGAAAAAGAGTTGCGCGCTGAGCTTGAACGGGAATTGTTGGTTAAGAAACATCTGGAAGCTATGACCGACTACAAATCTATTACCGTGAGCGAAGAGGAGATACGAGCCTACTTTGATGTCCTCATCATAAACAATACCGACTTGGCCTCATATGAGGCGGAAAAACCGGAGCTACGCGCCAAACTCCTTGCTGACAAACGCCAACAGGCGGTTAGTGACTTTATCCAAACCCTCCGCTCTGAGGCCGAGGTAGAGATACATATATAGGCAACGCCACTATTTACGACTTTCGGCTGTGAAATTTCTTATGCACTTCGCGTAAGTGTTTGTCGGTGACGTGGGTATAGACCTGCGTGGTGGCAATGTTAGCGTGACCTAAAAGGGCCTGTACACTGCGCAGGTCAGCGCCGTTTTGCAAAAGATCGGTAGCGAAGCTGTGACGAATGACGTGCGGCGTCACTTTGCGGGTAATGCCGGCTTTGATCGCGTACGACTTAAGGAGGCGCTGTACGGCGCGCGGCGAAAGACGTAAGTCTTTCGCCGCTTTTGCATTCTTGCCGTACTGCACAAACATCGCTTCGTCCATATCCTTGCGGGCTTTTAGATAGGAAGTCAAAGCATTGCGGGCTTCGTCGGAGAGAAAGACCACGCGGATCTTGTCACCCTTACCGCGCACTGAGAACTCATCGCGCGTTAAGTCCACATCATCGATAGAGAGATTGCACAGCTCTGAGATACGCAGGCCCGTAGAAAACAGCAGTTCCAAAATGGCCTTGTCACGCTTTCCCGTAAGCGTTGCAGTATCAGGAGCATTCATAAGCCGCGTTAGCTCAGCTGAAGAAATAAGGTCAAGTGAACGCTCCGGCACTTTAGCGAGTTCAATGCGTTCCGGTGAAAGCGATTCCACCCCACGCTTACGCAGGTACTTAAGGAAGGCGCGCAGCGCAATCAGGTAATAGTTCTGCGTCCGACGCTTCATGGGCTGCGTTTGTCGGCCCTGCTTCGTACCTGGTTGGCGATTTAGCCACAGGCGGAACTCGCGCACCTGTTCTTCGGTCAGTTTCTTGGGGTCATCAACTTTGGCGAATTGAAAAAAACGTGTGAGGTAGTGGTCATAGTTTTCAACCGTTTTCACACTTCGACCACGCTCGATTTCAAGGTATTCCAAAAATTGACGTTGTAATTCAGACAATCTCATCCCCACTATTGTACCAAAAGGAAGGGTCGCACAATAATGTCATCCGTTGTTCGAAACCTTGAATTTTTGGTAAAGTATGCTATAGTCTACGGAACCTTCGCAGGTTATCAGCCGGTCTATGCATATGTTTTTATACTAAACATGTATCTAGTGTAGCGACCGACTAACATTACAACCAATGCTAAGCAAACGACAAAAGCAAAATGCGATGAAGGACGTGAAGCGCCACGATGGTGATACTGGTTCACCGGAAGCGCAAGTTGGACTTCTCACGCGGAAGATCAACGAGCTGGCCTCACACCTGAAAAAGAATCCTAAGGATTTTCACTCTCGCCGTGGTCTCCTCCAGATGGTGGCTGACCGCCGCAAGCACCTCAAGTATCTTGAGGGTAAGGATGAGAAGGCGCATGCTTCTCTTCTCAAGAAACTCGGCCTGAAAAAGTAACCTCACCTCATCTGCTTTGTTGGCCTCAAGAAAAATACTGTTTACTGAACAGCTAAGTTCACCTCGCAGTATTTTCCTTGGTCCGCCGCGCAGCTAAGGCAATGTAACTCTTTCAGGTAGTTACGTCTTGTGGATGTAAGCGGCGCCCAATGCATTGGGCGCCGCTTACTCTAAGACGTGCTAAACTGGGAACCAGAGCTTTTAAAAACGCGAAGGGGACAATTTTTAATATTTCAAACCAACTAATATGTCAGTTATAAAACACCCGCACCAGCGGGTGGCTATACTCATCGATACACAAAACCTGTATCACAGTGCAAAGAATCTTTATAAATCAAAAGTTAACTTTGGCGCCGTAGTAAAAGCAGCGCTTGGTAACCGCCAGCTTGTACGCGCCCTTGCCTACGTTGTAAATACCGAAGGCGGGGAAGAAGGTGCTTTTTTTGAAGCCCTTGAGAAACTCGGTATCGAAATCAAAACCAAAGATCTGCAAATATTCTTCGGTGGTGCTAAAAAAGCCGACTGGGACGTGGGGCTAGCGGTTGACGCCATCAAGCTCGCGCAAAAGGTAGACGCTATTGTACTGGCTTCCGGTGACGGGGACTTTGTGCCGCTGGCAGAATACGTAAAGGGGCAGGGCTGCCAAGTCGAAGCCATCAGCTTTGGCCGTAGTTCATCGGCGCGTCTGCGTGAGACCGTTGATGACTTTATCGATATGGACGAACACCCACACGAATTTCTTATTAACTTCCGTGGTAAACGAAACGGGGGACTCAAGAAACAAATCCAAAAAGTGGTCGGCACCGATACCGATGACTTGTAAAACAGCACTCCTTTTCGTATAGTGCAAAGTGGATTGATGAAACGGCATGGAGGCCGCAATGGAAAGACATCATTATGACGACCCAGACGAGACTATCTGGGAAGAAATCGCTAACACTGCGACAGTACTCTGGGCGGTGTGTGTGGTTGGTCTTGAGCTATTGGCAAAATGGGGAGCCAAAAAGCTTGAGGCGAATGTGTGGGGCAAGCGTCTTGCCGCGCGACGTGCAGAAAAGAAAAATGAGTCTGGCACATGACTCGCCCAATCTTAATGGCAATACTGTGGGCAGCTGCTCTGGTCATCGTGCTCTTCTGCCTGATCATCGAACGTCTCGTCTGGTTCACTTTGCGGGGATACGACGTCATCGTCGGAGCAAAGCCCCGCCGAGAACGTTACTGGATGTTTTGGTGACAGTCGCAAAGCAAGCCGGCGCCAAGGGCGCCGGTTTTTCATATGTGTTATGCTCTTTGGTATTAAGGGAATCACGAGCGATACATATATCTAGATTTCAAGTTCCTTGAGATCTATCATCTGTATCGCTCAAAGTAGCAAAACACATACATGCAATCAAAAACATTTTCGATGGAGCTAGCGGGCAAGACCCTGACCGCGGAATTTACTGACCTTGCTGAACAAGCAAGTGGAAGCGTCATCTTACGCTATGGCGAAACAGCCATCTTGGTAACAGCCGTGATGGGTGAGCGTGAACAAGCAGGCCTGCCGTACTTTCCGTTGTCAGTTGAATATGAGGAAAAATTCTACGCCGCTGGCGCTATCTTGGGTAGCCGCTTCCAACGCCGCGAAGGGCGACCGAGCGACGGGGCTGTGCTCTCAGCGCGAATTGTCGACCGCACCATCAGGCCACTCTTTGAGCACCATATCCGGCACGAGGTGCAAGTGGTCATTACCGTTCTGGCGATGGGGGAGGATGACCCTGATGTACTTGGTGTCATCGGCGCGTCGCTTGCACTTTCCGTCTCAGACATACCATGGAATGGTCCAGTGGGTGTGGTACGTATTGGTCAAAAGGCCAGCACTGGTGAGATACTCATCAACCCAACCTATACTGAGCGCGAAGAAGATAAGCTCAACTTTGAAGTTCTTTCCTGCGGCAAAGACGGCAATATCAATATGATTGAGACCGGTGCCAATGAAGTAAGCGAGGATGACATCGTAGCGGTTCTTGAAGCCAGCACCAAAGTGCACCAAAAATTGGAGGCGTGGCAAAAGGAGATCGTTGCTGAAGTTGGAAAGACCAAGCGTGAGATCAAGCCGCGCGAACTACCGGATGAACTCCACACTATCTTTGAGAATGAATTTAAAACCCGTCTTAGCGAAACCCTTTTCTCAGGACGCAGTGGCAAAGACCATATCCACGCTCTTAAAGATGAATTCTTGGCAGCCCTCGAGGCGGCTGAAGCAGATATAAACCTTATGCATGCGGCTGAGTTCTATGAAGCGGAAGTCGACAAAGAACTTCATCGTGGGGTTATTAAAGACAAAAAACGTGCGGATGGTAGGGGAATGGACGAAGTGCGTGCGCTTCACGCTAAGGCTGGTGGTATTTCACCAGTCCTTCACGGTAGCGGTATCTTCTATCGCGGTGCTACACATATTTTCACCGCTCTTACACTGGGCGGGCCAGAGGCGGCGCAGCTTCTCGATACCATTGAAGAGCGCGAGACCAAAAAACGCTTTATGCATCACTACAACTTCCCACCATTTTCTGTTGGTGAAACGGGCCGCGTTGGAGGTTTCAATCGTCGCATGATTGGTCACGGCGCCCTCGCAGAAAAGGCGCTTGAGCCAGTTATTCCAGAGAAAGACGCCTTTCCCTATACCATTCGCTTGGTGTCAGAAACAATGTCCTCGAATGGTTCAAGTTCTATGGGTTCAGTCTGCGCGTCGAGTCTAGCCATGATGGACGGCGGTGTACCTATTAAGCGACCGGTAGCTGGCATCGCCTCAGGAGTGATGATGGGTGGCGATCAGTACCAGCTCCTTACCGACATCCAAGGACCGGAAGATGAGCATGGTGATATGGACTTTAAGGTTGCCGGTACGCGCGAAGGTGTGACCGCTATACAGATGGACGTCAAAGTTGACGGTATACCGGTGCCGATACTGGCTGAGGCCCTCGAAAAGGCTCGGCTCGCGCGCCTAAGCATCCTTGATGTCATAGAAGGTGAGCTAGCTACTGCCCGAGCGGACATTTCGCCGCGCGCGCCAAAGATTATTGCCCTTAAGATACAACCAGAGCAGATCGGCCTTGTTATTGGTAGTGGTGGTAAGACCATCAACAGTATTAAAGACGATACGGGTGTAGAGGAGATCACCATTGAAGAAGATGGTACCGTCTACATCACCGGCAAAGACGGTAGTGCTGACCGCGCCGCTGATAAGATTCGTGCGCTTACCAAAGTATATGAAGTCGGTGATAGAGCCATTGCAGTGGTTACACGACTAGCAACCTTTGGTGCCTTTGCGAAACTTGACGACTTTAACGAAGGTCTTATTCACATTTCTGAAATTGCACCATTTAGGATCGAAACAGTTGAAGGTGTGCTCAAAGAAGGTGAGGAGGTATCGGTTGTCGTGAGTAAGGTTGAAGACGGCAAGATCGGCCTTTCCATAAAACAAGCTGATGCTGACTTTGCCACCCGCAAGGGACTCAAACCACCAGAAAAAAAAGAATCATAGACACAAACCCCGCGCACAGCGCGGGGTTTGTGTATGAGCACGCACACGAGTATGCAGTAATGTGCGATACTTATAGACACATGGGACAGCAAACGCTACAAAAACTGCGTACGTTTCAGGCTGATTTTGCGCGCCTTCGTAGCAATCTTGACGAGTCATTACCTGAAGCAAAACCCGCACCTAAGAAAGAGCCCCTCCAAGAGGAGCCGCTTCGTTCTGATCACTTGATCAAATCTGCACCAGTGACACCAAAAGCGGTCCCTCCAAAACCAGCACCCATCTTGGCTCCATCACTAGTACCAGAAAAATTACCTCAAGCAAAAACACCAACACCAGAGCCACTCGTCACTCCCATTCATGATGTTACCCCTCCTGCGAAGCCAGAAAAACTGGAATCAAAAATGGCCACTCCGGCTTTTGACATGGACAAGCCGATTCTGCAAAGAGATCGTCGTTCACTTTTAACAAACAACAAGACTCTCAATGTCAGTCATATTGAGGACATGGGTGTTGAGGAGGGAAGTATCATCACTGACACCAAGCGACACAAACAACATTTGCTTCCGGCTATATGGCATTCATTCACGCGATGGTTTGGAGAACAAAAAGAAAAATTGGCGCAGTTACAAACATCAGAGCCACTTGTAACTCCTGCCACTGAACGGCGAGAGACGGTCAGAACTGCCGCCAAGCGTAGCACCCTCGCACCACGTGACGATTTTGCTACGGTAGCCAAACGAATGGGAGATGTGCAGCGGTCTGAGAGACCAACGGAACTTACTGTAAAAACTGAGAACTCTGTAGAGTCGGTTCACTGGGCCTACGCTGAGGAAGAAACAGATGGGGCTGAAGCTGAGACAGAAGCGCTCGCGCACCCAGCACAAGAACAAGTTATCAAGGAACTCGAGGTAGTATCGTCGCCACATCGAGCTATTTACAATCGACTGCCTGAGAAACCACTTGTGGTCAAACCGGTCATGCAACCTGACGAGCGCCTACCCGACCAATCACTGGAACCAGTGGCAGACATACCAAAGACAAAAGACCAAGCACTAGAGGAAGAGCTGGTGGAGGAACCGGCAGAAAGTGCAAAACAGTTGCAGGAACCTGTTGTTGCTCCTCTCCCAGAGATCGAATCAGTATCTGAGCCAGTTCCCCCGGCAGTAGAACCTGAGGAAGAATCCGCCTTCTCGCGGGACGAAGAAGACATCTCTCAAGAAGCTGAGGAAGAGGTGTTATTAGAGTCTGCGCCAGAACCAATACCAGCACTTGACCTACGTCCCCAAGCAGCTGTCCTAGCTGAAGCGCCACAACAGAACTTTAAACCGCTCTTGCCTTCACGGACGGTTATTATTGCGGTGAGCGTTTTGGCTACGTTACTCGGTATCACTACCGCCTACACACTACTTGGCAAACGTGACAGTGCGGTCGTGATAGTCAACACGAGCACTGCTGACCACCTCATTCGAGCTGACGAAGTAGCTGAGGTAGACCTTGGCAGCGACCGTGTCACATTCCTAGAAACTATCAAAAGCACCCGGCCGAGTAGCATACACACCATCACTCTCATCGAACCATCTGTATCTGTTCAAGACGCAACTGTTGTCGCAAGTACGGATGAGCTACTCTCACTACTTGAGCCACACGCACCAAGTGGATTTCTGCGCAACATAACAGCTATGGATATGGGGCTATATGGTCAAGAGACACCGTTTATCATTATGAAAGTAACCTCGTTTGATACGGCGCTCAGCGGTATGCTTGAGTGGGAACAAAGTATGAGTGCTGACTTAAGTCCACTGTTTGGATCACCGGTCACGGGAACATTCAGTGCTGACGCCCGAACAAACACCCAGACCGTAGCCCCGCACTTTGTGGATACGGTCGTTAATAACATGGACGTGCGACTGTTGCGCGACGTCTTTAACAAAGAGCGGATCATTTACTCGTTTATCGATCAGCAGACGATCTTGCTCACTACAACTCCAGAGGCCCTGGAAGCAATCACCCTGTACCTGCGTTAGCTCGTGCTATAATCGCGCTATGAATAACGACTATACGGAGCACAAAACAGCCCTTGAAAATGAGCTGTCTATGCTAACAACTGAGCTTGCAGGACTTGGTATTCAAGACCCGCACAATCCAGCCGACTGGATTGCCAAGCCAGATAGTGAGACCGGTGGCGAGCCTGACCCTAATGATGTTGCCGACCGCACCGAGGACTGGGATGAGCGACGTGCCACCGTCGCACTCCTTGAGACTCGTTTTAACAACATCACCCGCGCCCTTAATAAATTTAATACGGGTACGTACGGCGTCTGTGAGATATCTGGTGAACCCATTGAAGCAGACCGACTAGCAGCTAACCCAGCGGCCCGAACTTGTAAAAAACATTTAGAAGCCGAGTCAGACCTACCGGCATAATGTCAGTAGCCCAAGTACATACTGCTCAACCCGGTGTACTTAGGGGTGACCTCGTCACCATTGAAGCAGACCTCTCTCGGGGTCTGCATTCGTTTACCATTGTTGGCCTTGCAGGAAAAGCCGTCGACGAAGCCAAAGACCGTGTCAGTGCCGCTATTAAAAATAGCGGCTTCCCCTCACCAAAAAGCAAGAACCAAAAGATTACCATCTCACTGGCTCCCGGTGATCTTAAAAAGGAAGGGCCACTCTATGACCTGCCAATCGCTATCGCCTATCTGCGTGCTGCTGATGAACTGAAAATAAACACGACTGGTATGGCATTTTTCGGTGAATTATCTCTTAGTGGTGATGTGCGCCCCATCAAAGGAACGTTGACCGCTGTACAAGCAGTCCGTGACGCGGGCATAGAGACCGTCTTTGTGCCAAGCGAAAATGCCCGAGAAGCAGCACTAGTCACCGGAGTGAATGTGTACCCGATTGAGAGCCTGCTGCAACTAATACAACATCTCGACGTAGACCGAACTGACCATGCACAAATCATGCCAGTGCCAGCGACCACGATTGAAGCACGGTGGTCAAAGGCACACGTACGTCTTGAGGACATCAAAGGGCAGCAGTCTGCCAAACGCGGAATGCTGATTGCTGCTGCTGGCAGACACAACGCTCTTCTGGTTGGACCGCCGGGGACCGGTAAGACCATGCTGGCCAAGGCTCTTCAAGGCATTTTGCCGCCTCTTTCGCAAGACGAAGCACTTGAGGTCCTCGGTATCCATTCACTGGTCGGGACACTTACTGGTGAGGTCAGCAGTGTGCCGCCGTTTCGCGCACCTCATCACACCGCTTCACATACCGCCTTGGTGGGCGGGGGTACCCATCCGCGTCCCGGCGAAGTAACCCTAGCCCACAATGGTGTGCTGTTTATGGATGAATTTGCTGAGTTTGAACGTCGCAGTCTTGATGCTCTTCGACAACCACTTGAAGACAGGGTGGTATCCATTTCGCGCGTACAGGGCAGCTCTACGTTTCCGGCAGACTTCATGCTCATTGCAGCACTTAATCCGTACCGAGGTAGCGAAGATGGTAGTAGCAATTATGCGGCCGCTATGTTTGAGACCTATAAACACAAAGTCTCTGGACCAGTACTTGACCGTATCGATCTGTGGCTCACCGTGCCGCACCTTGACCATGAAACACTAGCAAACCAAGTGGAAGAGTCGGGGCAGACTGACAAAGCGCGTGAGCAGATACTGCAAGCGCGGGAGCGTCAGGTGGCGCGGTTATCTGGTCGCGGCGTACGGACCAACGCGACTATGACCGCTCGTGACCTCGAAGAAATCATTGAGCTGAGTGCCGAAGTAAAAGAGCTTTTAACCGCTTCGGCCCAAAAACTTAACCTCTCACCACGTAGTTACCATCGCCTCATTAAAGTCGCGCGTACCATTGCCGATCTCGACAATAAAGACGATATTGAAGCGTCACACATACTTGAAGCCTTGCAGTATCGAGTGAAAGTGTAAGGCCTCAATATAAAGGTAGCTAATCTTAAGTGGATAGGGACGAGCAACCCATTTTAAGATGATGTGCAAGGCGCGCAAGGAAAATACTGCGAGCCATACTAGTCGTATGGTGAACAGTATTTTACCGACGCGCAACGCAGCAGATCGCTTAAAATGGGTTGCTCGCGCCGCGGACCTCAAAGTGAAGGTGTGCCCCCGTCGACTTTCCAGTCATACCGACATACGCAATGGTCTCACCGGCCGCAACATAGGCACCAACACCAACGACATTAGAAGAAGTATGAGCGTAAAGAGTTTGAGTGCCGTTTGGATGTTTGATGACCACATAGTTGCCGTACCCTCCATTCCAACCGGAAGATTTAGAAACAATGACCTCTCCTGCCGCAGCTGCGCGAATTGGAGTACCAACTGGTGCCGCTAGGTCAACTGCGTTGTAACCATGAATACCCTGAGTACGAACTGCTCCCGGTAGTGGGTGTGTGAAGTAACCGCCGCCGGCACTGCTACGAGTTGAACCACTAGCAGACGCTGCTACCTTGGTCGTAGTCTTTGGGGCCGCGGTGTGCATGTTACCGCCCGGAATGATAAGGGTGGCACCAACAGTCAGTGAATCACTGGCAAGACGATTATATGAGCGAATCTCATCTGCATCTGCTTCGTACTTCTTGGCAACTGAGGCAATGGTATCACCAGACTTAACAACATGTCGCACGCCAACAATCGGCAAAATGATGAGGGTATCGCCAGGCTGAACATTCTTTGGGTTACTAATGTCGTTGGCCCAGAGGATGGTGTTGGTGGTCACATCAAACATCTCCGCAATCTCTGAAAGGGAATCGCCTTCTCGAACAACGTACACGCTTATCTCACCCGACGTATCTTTAGACTCAACATCATCAGGGCCAAACGGGCCGCTTGGCAACAGCGCACCATCGTCGACAATGATATCGCCGCCGCCAAGTGCTGAGCTTGGATCTGGATTATTGTGCGCAGAGAGTAGTTTAACGTCTGCGGCGCTCGGGGTACTGACAACAATTGGGTCAGCGGCCACTGCTTCTTCGCCAAAGATGCTAACGAGGGAGGTGAGTACCCCAGCATGCACGGAAAAGGGAATCAATACGACCAGAAGTAGTGGCATCACTTCAGCAAAAACCATGCGCAATAGCGGGTTTTTGAAAACAGAATATGTAAACTGAGGTGTGGCAGTCTCTTCACTGCCGCGGGTTAACGAACCTTCAGAATCTGTAGATTTGGGTTGAATACGTCTTTTGTTAAGGACTCGCCGCCACTCTTGCCACTACGGTATCTAGCTTTCAAACAAAAAGAGCAACCAGTGCCCCTTCGCTACCGTATCCGGTATGGGCATAATGATACTAGCTCAGTGCCTGATGACAATTGACGTAATACACTTTTCAACGCTATGCAGGGAGCGGACAAAAATACCTAGGCTTTAGGCCGCCAAAAGTACTATTGACACTGTGGTGTTATCGTTGTGTTTTAACACTCTGTTGTGTGGCAACCAGCTACACCTGACCAGCAAGAAGGGCCTGTCGGTTCGTGGTAGTATGCCTGTCTAGACTCAAATACATGAATTACCTAGAGGGACTAAATGAGAAACAACGCGAAGCGGTACTCCATACTGACGGGCCACTACTTATATTGGCTGGCGCCGGCTCTGGAAAGACGCGAGTTATCACTCATCGCATCGTGCACCTTATTCATCAGGGTATAGCTCCGCACAATATCCTAGCGGTGACCTTCACCAACAAAGCCGCGCGGGAAATGCGGGACCGTGTCGAAGATCTTATCCGCACCTTTCCTCCAACCGAGCGGGCGGCCATTGACTCACTACCGATAGTGACCACCTTTCACTCGTTTGGTGTACGGGTCTTGCGTGAGTTTCACGAACTGCTCGGACTACCACGACACTTTGTCATCTATGACCGCAGTGACAGCGTTAAGGCAGTAAAACGTGCTCTCGAGGAAGCTGGCTACAGTCCCAAGCAATTCGAGCCACGCCGCATCCTTGGCATAATCTCACGGGCAAAAGGAGACGCCCTTTCGCAAGTTGATTTTGCTGACGGTGCCAACTCATACCCCGACCGCGTAGCCGCTGAGGTCTGGCTGCGCTACGACGCTATCTTAAAAACTGAAAAGGCCCTCGACTTTGACGATCTCTTGAGTAAAACACTGGGCTTGCTAACAGCACATCCAGATGTACAAAGGCAATTGCAAAATCGGTATAGGTATCTCCATATTGACGAATATCAAGACACTAATCGGGTCCAGTTTGAGATTGCCAAGAAGCTAACGACCGAGCAGGCAAACATCTGTGTCGTGGGTGACATTGATCAGAATATTTATTCATGGCGCGGAGCTGATATCAAAAACGTACTTCAGTTTGAACAACACTTTCCCAAGGCCACTACGATACTCCTTGAAGAAAACTATCGCTCCACTAAAACCATCATTGCCGCCTCAAACGACATCATTGCACAGAACCGTAACCGCGTTGAGAAGACTGTTTTCACCAATAATCTTGATGGGGAGAAGATCACCCTCTACGCCGCCATGACCGGCACTGATGAAGCGGAGTATGTAGCACTCACCACTCGCTCACTTATTGCTGACGGTGCATCACCATCACACATCGCAGTTTTGTTCCGGACTAACTTCCAGTCACGTTCACTTGAAGAAGCGTTCTTGGCCTTTGACGTTCCGTATCAGGTACTCGGTACGAAATTCTTTGAGCGCAAAGAGGTAAAAGATGTGTTGTCGTTTTTACGCCTTGCACTTAACCCTGACACAACTGCTGACCTTTCCCGCATCATCAATGTGCCGGCGCGTGGTATCGGCAAAGTAACCCTTCTTAAGATTATCGAAGGCAGGCGCGAAGACATTAGTGGCGCTACTCTAGAGAAGGTACATCGTTTTGATACCATGATGATCGACATTGCAGATCATGCTCGTACCGAAACTGTATCTGAGACCCTTCGTTTCATAATCAAACGAACCGGTATTGAGACTGATCTTAGGAAGAGTGGCACCGAGGATGACCTCATGCGTCTTGAAAACCTGCGTGAACTTGTTTCGCTCGCAACGCGTTACGACGAGCATGGCCCTGAGGAAGGAGTTGAGCTGCTACTCTCTGACGCGGCTCTCCAGAGTGACCAAGATGAACTGAAAGCCAAAGAAGAGCAAGATGCGGTCCGCCTTATGACCGTACACGCCGCCAAAGGTCTCGAGTTTCCGTACGTCTTTGTGACCGGTTTAGAAGAAGGTCTTTTTCCGCATGAGCGACTTGACGATAAAGGTGTCGACCACGAAGAAGAACGTCGACTCTTTTATGTCGCACTAACCCGCGCCGAGAAAAAAGTGTTTCTCACCTACGCCAATACCCGAACCATCTTTGGCAGCCAGCGGGTTAACGTGCCGTCATCATTTTTGCGTGACATTGCTGATGAACACATCGAGGGCGATGGTCTTAGCGGGGGTAGTGAGTCCGGTTTTGAGCGAACCATCTTTCTCGACTGAGCATTGCGCTGGGACAAAAAATCAGTAGTCTACTCCTATGACGTTTCTACACAAAAAAAGCCTTGGTCAAAATTTTCTTAATAGTCCGGTCGTGCCAAAGGCGATGTGTGACGCCGCTGCCGTCAGTGCTGGTGAGACCGTGGTGGAAATAGGCCCCGGAACTGGCGCTTTGACCGCAGAACTACTCGAGCGCGGCGCCTGTGTGATTGCCCTTGAGGCTGACGAGCGTGCTATCGAGGTGTTGCGCGAACGCTTTGCATCTGTCTGTGAAACCGGCCAGCTCACCGTCCTTCACTATGATGTGCGGGATTGGAATCCGGACACGTTTCTCACTTCCGACCAGCCGTTTAAGGTGGTGGCAAATATTCCTTATTATCTCTCTGGGTTCTTGTTTCGCTCGGTACTCAGCTGTGAGCGTCAGCCGAACTGCCTAGTATTCCTCGTCCAAAAGGAGGTAGCTAAGCGGGCTGCCAGCAGTCACGCACACGGTGAGAAAGAATCACTCCTTTCTCTTTCCGTTCAGGCCTACGGCAAGCCAGAGTACGTTCGAGCAGTTTCTAAAAGCCATTTCACGCCCGCGCCAAAAGTCGATTCGGGCATCATTGCGGTGCGGAACATCAGTCGGGATAAGCTAACTGACATCGACGAAGAACTATTCTTTACCATATTACATCTGGGCTTTGGGCAAAAACGTAAGCAGCTCCTCGGCAATTTAGCCGCCACCTATAGTAGGGAAGAACTTATACACAGTTTCTCCACACTATCCCTCGATCCCACTGTTCGGGCGGAAGACATGCCCTTAGAAAAATGGCTAGCGCTCACGCGTCTGTTAGCTACACACGGGTAATACCCTATCTTTCCACTCTTTGTACACAGACTGTACGTAGGTTAATCACAGGCCTGTTTACCGATACATATATTAGCTAGAGCTGACTGGTATACTGATACTACCAATGATTATGGGGGCCCAGAAAAGAATATTGCTGGCAGTCGTTTTTGCTGTGTGTGTAATAGGTGGTTCGTGGTGGCTATCACTCCACAGTCAGAATGACACCCTCGGCGAACTTAACGCCGGTTCCGGAGACAGCTCAAACGTAACTTTGCCGGATGACCTTGATCTTAGTACCCTGATAAATACTAACTGGAGAGAGCATCTAGCTACTGCAAACTTGGCAACATCCTCCAGCAATAGCGCTCCTGAGACTATAACCGATCGCTACGCAGTAACGCTTCTTGAGCGCATCATGAATTCACATATGAATGGCGCCACGGAGGCACCTGTCTCTGACATCGTGCAGCAATCCCTCAGTGAATTAGAGCAAGCGGTAGCAGATGTACCGTTCACCAACACAGACGTGCAAGTGACCAAGGACATCTCCCAAGCCAGCCTCAAACGGTATGGCAATGCCATCATGCAGATTACTCTCAACCATCCCTCACCATACGAAACAGCGGGCGATGAGCTCGACATTTTGACTAAGGCAGATGCAAGCGGCAATGCGGATGACTTACTGCCACTTCAAGACCATGTCGACTACATGAACAACATTATTCGCGATACAGCTGCGCTTGAGGTTCCAATCATCTACCTAGGTGATCAACTTGCTATTTTGAATGCTTATCAAGCACACTTAAACGACCTGCGGGCCATGCAGTCAGTATTTAATGACCCGCTATTAACAATTGCTCGACTGCGTTATTACGAAGAAAACAATGCTGCCATATATAATGCATATACTAATCTTTATAATCGTATGTACTTAAATGGGGTGCGGTGGAACATATCTGATGTCGCCAGCCAATTCGTAGAAACACGAGAATGATCATGTTACGTTTTCACAAAAAATTAACAAGTCTACTACTGGTAACGCTGTTGGTGTACAGTGGGCTTTCGTTCTCTCCACACTCAGCTGAGGCAGTTGTGCAAGTGGATGTAAGGTCTACAATCCTCAAAGGACCGGTAGATCAGATCAATTCAAATACCCAGAATATCTATCAACTTCTAAACAATATTTGGAAAAAGGAGTCTGTTGATGACCCCGCGGCTTGGAACCGTTCCAAAGATGCTGCTCGCCAACTAACCGGACGAATGCTTGTGCAGGTCGCTTCCGGCTTTGACGGCTCACCGACCTTTGTGGTGAATCTCTCAATCTTTATGCAAAAAGTGCAAGACCGAACTACCTACCAATTCATCCATAGTGACGATCTGGAAGGCATTAGTGATGCCTTTGAATTTCAGATCCGAGTGGCCGTTGCTGAGAGTTATGATAAACAACGTACCTATAAACCCAAGTCAACCATCGACGACCTGACTGGGAACCGCACACAGGACTTTTTTGCCGGCACCTACAATGAACCAAACTACCTACAGGTGTGGCTAGAGAGTACTGTTGGTGACCCATACAACGAACCCATACGAGCCGCTCTTGACGCTGAGGTACAAAGTGGCTTGCGCAACCTTGAGGTACTTAACACAGAGGTCAACAACAAACTGGATTGGAGTGAGGGGTACCTCACGATGCGCTGGTGTACCGAAACCCCGACCTCAACCGGCGGCGTGGAGCGTGACTGTTTTGACACGCAGCCTGGCTCGCTCGTCAAGCAGGGGGCGAATTACATTCTGGGTGAACTACCGGCCAGCATCTTGCTACAGGAGGATGAGATAAACGAAGGTATCAGTGAGACTTTCTCCGGTCTCAGTGCACAGATAATCGGCGGCGAGAACGGCCTTTTGGGCATTGGCTCCTCACCACTTAGTGTTAACACGTTTGGGACCGACGGCAGTTCATCGTATCTTGATGAACTTGTGGGACGCAGTGGTGGCACCGGACCGAGCACGTATTACAACCCAATCGCTGAGTCACTTAAGGCTGAGATCGAGTTCGGCTCACTTCAGCAAGAGGTTCTTGATGAGGTGGAGCGAATTGAGGGACTCCTAGCAAGTAGTACCGACCAGTATGGATACTGCTTTGCCATGACTCTTTCGAGCGATCTTGATGAGGCCAAGACTACAGCCGAAGACGCCCTTGATGCTTCCAAGACTGTACGCCAGATACTCGAGCTTCTTAATGATGCGTTTCTCTCAGCGCCCGATCAGGCGAGTGCTGACCTAGTACTTGAACAATATAACCAACTAGATGATCAGGGGGTCTTTACTACCGAGATCGATAACGAAGAGTTTAAAAACTACTACCTCAACAGTGAGTTTAAGGCCATGGTCAATGAGTTTGAAAAGGGAATAGCCACGCAGCTTCTTAAATGTATTGACCAACCAACATCATGATGTTTGCAAGACAAAAAGAGAGCAGGTTAGTGGCAACATTGTTAGTTGGACTGCTGTTTGCGTTTTTTGCCAGCGCCGTGGCACTCCCCGTTCACGCCCAAGGAGTTCCAAGTCCTGAGGGAGCAACGGCTGCAAAACAAACGGCAGATGGTCAGCCTGCACCCCAATCAGATGCACCCGAAGCGAGTAAAAGCGGTCCGATTCAAAAAGGTTCTGATGTGGCTAAAGACAAAAGTGCGCAGTATATCTACGACTTTTTTATCATGATCGGCGGCGGGGCGGTGTGGCTTGGCGGCATGTTGCTTGACACCTCTATCGATGTCCTTGCTGTCAACATGGGAAAATTCGTACAGAACAATATGCTCTCTGCCATAAACGAGCTGTGGAAGGTCATTCGCGATATCTTTAATCTTCTCTTTATATTCGGTTTAATTTACATTGGCTTTCAAACCATTCTAGGAGACGACACCAATATGCGGCGCGGCTTGGTAACACTTATTGCAGCAGCTCTGTTGATAAACTTCAGCCTCTTTTTCACTAAAGTGATTGTTGATTTTTCCAATGTGGCTGCGTATCAAGTGTATGAATTACTAGGTGGAGCCAATGCCACCTACCAAGCCACCAGTGAATCTGACCCCTTTAAAGGTATTGCTGCTGCGGTGATGCTGCGCTCCCAGCTTAACTCCTATGCTAACCAACAGACAGATCAGGGCACAAAAAAACTTGAGTGGGGTCAGGCCGTCTTTTACGGCTTTATGGTGATGTGCATGATGTTAATGGCCGCGTTCGTCTTTTTGGCTGGTAGTTTTATGCTCATCAGCCGCTTTTTGGTGTTAGTGATAGGCATGATCCTATCTCCACTACTTTTTCTCGGTATGGTCTTCCCACAGTTTTCGGGCACTAGCAAGGGCTGGTGGACAACCTTTCTCAAAAACGCCTTTGTAGCACCAGCCTATCTTTTTATGGTTTACCTATCGCTGCGAGTCCTTGAAGGTATCAATGCCAGCGAAGCCATCTACGCTTCATTCACTGATGGTGGTGGTTTTACGGTTTTCATTACCTTCTGTCTGGTAATCGGCTTTTTATACGCGTCACTCCTAGTAGCCCAAAACATGGGAGGGAAGGGTGCCAAGATGGCCATCGGTGCCGCTCACTCAGTGCGTAAACAAGTACAAACCGCGGCTGGTAACGTTGTACTAGGGGGCACGGCTAAAGGTTTGCGCGCTACTGTTGGAAGAGCCGCCTACAATAGGGCTAATGACGAGAGTCTAAAAGACAAAGCGGCCAATAGCTGGATTGCGAGACAAAGACTCAAAACAGCGACTATGCTTAGCGGCAGTAGTCTTGATGCACGTCAGGTTGGTGGTGTTGGTAAGAGACTTGGTATTGGTACGGGTAGAAAGGGTGGCTTTTCTGGCGAGCAGGAAAAGGTCACTAAGGCAGAGAAGGGATTTGCCGATCGTCTTGGTACAGTTGATGATAAGGACGCATCAGTTGCCTACTTAAAAGATAGAATTGGTGACACAGAGGAGGCTATAAAGCTAACAAAAATCAACCTAGCAGCAGCTTCTAAACCTGAGGACAAACGTCGCTACGCTGCTGAGCGCGATCAGCTTGAAGAAGAGCTTAAGAAACGTCAGTCTGACTACAAAAAAGAAAAAGGTCGTCGCCAAAGTGGTAGCGTAGTTGATGGTACTAAGGTCGCTGAACAGAGACAAAAAGAGGAGCCTATCCGAACTCAGATCGTTACCTTGCGAGAGGCACGTCAAGTAGCTGTCAGTAGCGGTAACGCTGAAAGAGTAGCAGACATTGATAACCAGCTCTTAGAACAACATAAACGACTAGAAACCATGCAAGCTAGTTTTGTACAAGAAGAAGCAAAAGGTGGTTACGGTAATGTGGTACAGAATCGGGGCAGACTTACATCTTGGATCACTGGGCGGGAGCGTGTTAAAAACAGAAATGCTGGAGAAGAAATACTTAAGGCAGCTGGAAAAAAGGTTAAACAAACCAAAGATGACGAACATTTCCAGAGTCTTCGTGATGATCTTGGTAAACTTAACAACGATAAAGATAATGCCTAACTATGAATGACATGCTACCAGATCAGAAACGAACGCTTCAGAAAAGCTTCCTTGAAGCCCCAGAACGAGTCAAGGAATTACTCCTCGGCAGGGTCTTTGATCGAGTATTTAGCGACATAGGTTCAAAATACCGACTTGACACCAAACAACGTAAATTAGCAGAAAATGATGCGACATTGGTACTCTTAGCCTTCCTGCCGCGTCAAGGTATGTCACAGCGACTGGCTGAAGAGCTGGGGGTGAGTAAAGATGTTGCTGAGGGTATCTTCAAGGACCTTAACGATAAGCTGTTTGCACTAGTGGTGGACATTCTTTCAGAAGTCGAAACCGAGTTGTTTACATTCGACCCAGCAGATATGGCTCTGGACGATGAGACCCCTAACACAAATACGAGTCCTGTCGAGCGTATGCGCACTATGGAAGGAGACCTTAAACGTATCCATGGGTATGGTTCATTTGGTGAACTCTATGGTACCGGAGACGATGAAGTACATCACTCTAGCCAAGAGGAGCTGGTGAAAAAACCGAGTCTCACCGACTTACCGCGCTACAACCCGAATACTCCAAACGAGTGACTCCATTACCTGACTTATCAACGTCCGTCTCACTCAAGATGGCGTATAATTGAGGTATGAGATTTGAAGTACCGCAATTCATTGAGATTGAAGATAAAATATTTGGCCCCTTTACATGGCGCCAATTCATCTATATCGGGGGTGGCGCTGGTATCGCTACAGTCTTGTTCTTTGTAGCACCTTTTTTCATCTTTGTGCTCTTTGGACTACCAATCGCTGGACTGACGTTCTTACTCGGTTTCTATCCGATTAATAACCAGCCATTTTCAATCTTTCTTGAGTCGATGGTTGGGTATTTTCGAAATAGTCGACTTTACCTGTGGCGAAAATCAGGTACTGGTGTCTATGGTCAAGACGAGGACGAGGCGCAAAGCAGTCAAAGCTATTCAGTACCTACCTCAGGTAGCAACCTTACCTCACTGTCCCGCAAGCTGGAACTAAAAGCCATTCAGCGCCAAAGTAATTGATTATGTCAAACAAACAAGCTTCAACTCAGAACTTCGTACCAGTCCGTGATATCAAAGATAACGTGGCAATTTTAAAAAATGGTCAGCTCAACATGGTGCTCTTGGCCTCATCAGTAAACTTCGCTCTTAAATCACTCGACGAACAGGCAGCCATATTGGCACAATTCCAGTCATTTTTAAATACACTTGATTTTTCAGTGCAATTCTACGTGCAGTCACGGAAACTCAATATCAAACCCTATATAGAAAAATTACGAGCTCGCGAATCAGAACAGTACAACGACCTCATGTCTATTCAGTTACGTGAGTATATTCAGTTTGTGCAGGCATTTACCAGTGAGGTGAATATCATGAGTAAGAATTTTTTCGTTGTTGTCCCTTATACACCGGTAGCTGCTAATCTACAGTCGGGCATTCCTGATTTTTTTGGAAAGAAAAAAACCTACTTTGACGATAAAAATTTTGCTGAGCATAAATCACAGCTAGAGCAGCGCGTACTCTTAGTTGAGCAAGGTCTCAGCCGAATCGGTGTACGAAGTATCGTGCTTGAAAGCGAGGAGCTGGTAGAATTGTTCTATCATACCTTCAACCCAGGGGACATCGAGGGTGAAGCACCAAATAGTAAATGATATGGGTTTGTTTGATCTCATAAAAAAGAATACCGGGCCAGAAACAACTACCCCGAAGACACTCAACACCGAAACAGCTTTGATGACTCTTGAGGATGTAGTGGCTCCATCAGCTGTAAATGTTCAACCACGGAGTATCAATATCAGTGGTACTAATGCCCGTGTATTCTTTGCAGTTTCGTACCCGCGCTACCTCAATGATGGTTGGCTTGAACCGATCCTCAATCTCGAACGGGAAATGGACATCAGTATCATGATCCACCCGATTGATACTGCGGAGACCTTAAAGAAATTCCAAAAGAAAGTAGCCGAGGTGCAAAGCCAGATTAATATCCGCGCTGAACAAGGTTTAGTACGTGATCCGCAACTCGAAGCTGCCTACCGCAACCTTGAGGACCTGCGCGATAAACTGATGCAAGCAGAGGAAAAGCTTTTCAATACCGGTCTTTATATTGCTATCTATGGAACTGATGAAGCTGAGCTCAATAAGACTGAAGCAGAAATCAAAGGAATTCTTGATTCCCGTCTGGTGTATATAAAACCCGCGCTCTTTCAGCAAGAGCAGGGGTTTAAGAGCATCATCCCAACCATGACCGACGAGCTGTTGGTCCATAGCAAGTTCAACTCCTCTCCGCTTTCTAGCTTTTTCCCATTTACGTCATTTGATCTTACCTCTGACAACGGGATTCTCTACGGCATAAACCGCCATAACTCTTCTCTCATTCTCTTTGATCGTTTCCAACTAACAAACTACAACTCTGTGACCTTCGCCACATCAGGTGCTGGAAAGTCATACACAACAAAGTTGGAAATCTTACGCTCACTTATGTTCGGCGCTGAGGTTATTGTCATCGACCCTGAGCGTGAGTATGAGTACCTCGCGGAGGCCACGGGTGGCCGATTCTTCAACATTTCACTCTCGTCCTCACACCACATCAACCCATTTGACCTACCATTGCCGCAAAAAGACGAGAGTCCTGAAGATGTACTACGCTCACATATCATTGAGCTTATTGGCCTCTTCCGGCTTATGCTTGGTGGCCTTGCGCCGGAAGAAGAGACCGTCATCGATCAAGCACTCCATGAAGTGTACGCCCTGAAGGATATCAGCGGTGACGTGGATTTCTCGCAGCTTGAGCCGCCACTCCTCACAGACTTTGAAATGGTACTGGCCGGTATGGAAGGCAGTGCCTCGCTTATCTCGCGTCTGCAAAAATACACCTCTGGTACGTGGTCAGGCTTTATGAATCAGCCAACTAACGTAGATGTGAACCAAAAGTTCGTGGTCTTCTCTCTTCGCGATATGGAGGATGAACTGAAGACCATCGCCATGTACATCATTACCAACCACATTTGGAGCGCTATCCGTAGGCGCCTCCAGAAGCGCCTCCTTGTTATCGACGAGGCGTGGTGGATGATGAAGTCTGAAGACACCGCCTCCTTCCTCTTTTCTCTTGCTAAGCGCGGCCGCAAATACTACCTTGGTCTTTCTACTATCACCCAAGACGTAAGTGACTTCTTGCGTTCGCCATACGGGGTACCAATGATCACCAACTCTTCATTGCAGCTACTCATGAAACAGTCACCTACCTCTATTGATACCATCCAGCAAACCTTTAATCTCACTGATGAAGAAAAAATGCTCCTTCTCGAGTCGAGTGTGGGGGAGGGAATCTTCTTTGCGGGCCTCAAGCACGTAGCCATCAAGGTCATTGCCTCATACACTGAAGACCAGATTATCACCTCTGATCCATCGCAGATATTACAAATAAGAAATGCCCGCGCAGAACTAGAAGCTGCTGAGGGTAGCGCTTAGGCTATGGTCGTTCAAGCTGCAGCGGCCGCGGGCGTGCGAGTGGCGGCCAAGAAGGCGGCCACAAAAACTGCGACTAGGAACACCTCACGGATGACACCGGGGATACATAACGCTAAAATTGTTACTCGTCGTACGGTGGACCGTAACACGGCCCTCACTCAACAACGTGCTCGAACCCCAAATGCAGCAAGTCATCGTCGTAATCGCTTTACTAACGCAGGCGAACAATCCAAAACGCATGGGAGTGAGTCGGCTCCACTATCAGCGATAGCTGAAGGACGACGCGAGTTTGCTTTTTTCATCGGCAATATGGTTGCGTGGCCATTGGCCGCACCCCAATTGGTTATGGGGGTACTCACTATCATATCTCTTGTGGCGTGGATAGGAGCTGAAGAATTGTCGTGGGGACTGTCTGACTACATATTGCCAACTGACATTATATTTACTATCAACTGGGGAGCAGCGATAGTACTTGGCCTATTGTCATTAGCTGGAGTAACGTTTATTCTTCTTTTAGTCGGGAAAATACCCATTTTTAGCAGGTTTAGTCGTCTGTTTTTACTTGTTATATTTATGGCGCTCACTATATTCCCAATGACCTCATTTATTCCTTTTGGACTTATCTTCCTGTGGATTATCCGACTAACCCACCACCGAAAAAACTCGTAACGAAGCGATATGCTATCCTAAAGAGACCAATAGGATTCCATGTTAAGGATTATAACAATACTGATGGGAGGGGTGCTTTTGGCAGGGTACACCACACCTGCATTGGCACAAATAACTAATGATTCCCTTCATATCTACTTTGAACCACAAACGATCACACCCGATCTCTATTTTGGCCGTAGTGAAGCGACAGTCGGTAGTACCGTGCGAGCCGTAGCAATAATTAATGGTGAGAATGATCCTTCGGAGCATTACTATCGTTGGCACGCTGGCGCAGAGAATATTGGAGCCGGCATTGCCAAAGGACAAAATACCGTAGACATCCCGTTGTTGTTT
This sequence comes from Candidatus Nomurabacteria bacterium, assembly GCA_020632155.1. Lineage (GTDB taxonomy): Bacteria > Patescibacteriota > Minisyncoccia > Phycocordibacterales > UBA918 > OLB19. Next base: position 209,923 of record JACKGE010000001.1, read on the forward strand.
AGTGACGAATCGATAATCAGTGTGGATGTGTACGACAAAGACCTTACGTTGCTAGCTACCGCTTCTGAGTTCCTCGAACTCAGCGAACCAGAAGTGCATTTTTATGAAGACAATCCATTGCGTGGCATGTCCACAACCGCCATGGGTGACTCATACATACTGACCGGCAACGAAATCAGGGTCCGTGCAATACCATATTTTATGTCAAAGGATATTTTGACAAACAATCCAAAACTCGTTTGGAGTCTTGACCGCCAGACCACAAAAAATATAAATGGTGACCCTCTACTTTTGACCTTAGAAGCCCCCGAAGGAAAAAGCGGAAAGACGTTAGTTGAGTTTTATCTGCATAACACCAAGAATTTATTGCAATCGGTTTCAGAAAAGGTGCTTATCTCTTTTTAGTATGAACAAAACACTCTTTATCAGCATACTTGGTACCATAACACTTTTGGTTTTAGGTCTATGGTTTTACCTTATATTCAATGGGACACCTGAATCAACAAGTGATATCTTCACTAACTTTAGCCTCGGTGGAAACAGCCCTGAACGACCAGCAGTAATTACCGAGAAGTCGAACGATCCAAGTACTGTCGTTGATACCAGCAGCCACACACTCAACCAACTCACCACTAAATCGGTAGCAGGCTATGTAGCTATAAACAGCACTTCGAGTAGTATGGTACGCTACGCCGAACGAGGCACTGGCTATATATTTGATATTGATCTAGGAACTGGACAGGAAGAGCGGCGTTCTGGTACTACCTTTACACGAATAACACAGGCCACCTTCTCACCATCTGGAAACTGGGTGCTGCTGCAGAGTGATACTGATACTGAGCTAGTGTACCTAACTGCTAGTAGTACATACGGTACAGCCGAAACTATTACAGAAAAAGTAGAAAATGTCAGCTTCACTGACACAGCGCTATACTACACCGTTCGTACCTCAGACAGCACTGTTGGAATTCGACGTGACTTGGTAAGTGGTGCACAGACTGAGATATTTTCTACTCCCCTGACTGAAATTGACGTTGTGTGGTCTGGTGATTCAGCATATTTCTTTAATCGACCATCAGCGCTGATGCGCGGCAGTGTGTATAGATTGTCAGGCAGTACCCATAGTCTTCTTTTTGGTCCAGAGTACGGTTTGTTCGCCACGCAGCTAACCGCCGCCACGTGGCTGGTAAGCACTATTGATACAGAAAAACAAACATACCAGACCATAGTCTTAGATGAAGCAAACAATAGCCAGCAACTAATAGCAATAATGGGTCTGCCCGGTAAATGTGATTACAGTGAAAACCATGGTCTATGGTGCCTTGGATCGCTGGACTTAGAACCAAGACCTGACGCTGTACACGATTGGTTTGTTGGCGCTGCCGATAGCAGCGATCTCATTTGGTCAGTTGATATGGAGACTGGTGAAGCCACCTTGTCAGAAGACCCGTACGAAACACTTGGATACACGTTAGATGGTCAAGCGGCCACTATAAAGGGTACTAGGTTTTTCTTTATCAACCGCACCAATAGTTCTCTCTGGAGCTATGACCTAGAATAACTGCATGGTGTTAGTGTCTCGTATAGAAAAAAGCTGGAGTACCTTCAAAGTAGCTTTTTTTATTCTAAGCTTGTTAGTAATACCACTGCTAGGTCAAGCTGCTGGCCCCAGCACCCTCGTTGATATACCACAGGTAAATAGTGCCAACGGTATTAATGGATATATTGAAGCGCTCTATACACTAGCTATCACTGCAGCTTCCCTCATTGCTATTATTCAACTCATCAAGGCTGGTTCAAAATATGTCTTTTCAGCGGTGGTGACTGACAAAGGTGAAGCAAAAAAAGATATCCGTAATGCTCTGATCGGCCTCTTGATCATCATTGGTGCGGTCACCATTTTAAATGAGATCAATCCGCAGTTGACCAACTTGAATATACTCGGTAACGCTACGCAACTAACAAATCCGGGAGGGAGTAATGTGCCTGATCTTTCTATCCCCGACTACTTAAAACCTTCATCAAATCAGAATTTGAGTTTGATAAAGTGTTCTGGGCAAAAAAATGATGTCGGGGAATTAGATTGTAGTGCGGCGATACAGAAATGTCTGAACCAAAATGGTACCACTAGAAATAACAAGGTTATGAGTGGCAATTTGTTATGTTACACAAATGTACAAACGTGTAACGGTTACTACGATCAGCAGACAAAGACTTGTTATGATAATACTGTTGGCCTTGGGGAGGAATTTTCACAAGAGGGTGAAAATATTAGACAACAAGAATGCCTGCGTGTAACCCAATCACAAGGAGAATATATAAATGGCGTTTGTTACAGACGTGCTAATACGGGACAAGGCCTGTAATAAATGTGGGCTGTCAACATAAACAGATCCTGCTTTAAGGGTTATGGCCTAGAATAAAGGCATGAAATGCTCAATACATAAGGGGGTCGGCTGGTTTCTAGTGTTTTGCTACAGCAGTCTCTTTATTTTTTTCTTTTTGCCCACCTTTGCTTTAGCGGCAACAGGTTCTGGCCCCAGCACCCTCGTTGATATACCACAGGTAAATAGTGCCAACGGTATTAATGGATATATTGAAGCGCTCTATACACTAGCTATCACTGCAGCTTCCCTCATTGCTATTATTCAACTCATCAAGGCTGGTTCAAAATATGTCTTTTCAGCGGTGGTGACTGACAAAGGTGAAGCAAAAAAAGATATCCGTAATGCTCTGATCGGCCTCTTGATCATCATTGGTGCGGTCACCATTTTAAATGAGATCAATCCGCAGTTGACCAACTTGAATATACTCGGTAACGCTACGCAACTAACAAATCCGGGAGGGAGTAATGTGCCTATTGCCGAAGTGGGTGGAAGCGCTAACGTTAATGACATAACTAGCGAACAGCGCGCCAAGTGGGTTCAGGAATGTGAACGAAAAGGAGGTAAGGTTGAACTTCATGGAACTTTAGGACAAGGAGGAACGACTATACACTGTAATGAAGAGTCAACAGGGCGCCCAACGCTAATGGACCCACTTCCGGTTAACTACACAGCAGCGCAATTAGCTGAGTATACAAAAAAGTGCATTACAGAATTACAGGGTGTAATGCACAATAACACTTGTGTTTCCAGGTAATAAAACCCTCTTTGGTTTACGTTACCGGTGCCTGCGAACAAGATACTCTTGCACAAGGGCCATCAGGTTTGAGATAGTAAAGTAGATAGCAATGGCCGCTGAAATGGTGTACGCCACCATGAAGATGATAAGCGGCATCATGTAGCGCATCTGAAGCTGCATGCTGCGCGCAAAGTCAGCTTTCATGTCGAGCACCTCATCCTTTTTTCGCGGCTCGGGTTTTGGAATGGAAAGCTGGGCGTGAATAAACTGGGTAATACCGGCCAGTAGCGCGAGGGGCAGACTTTTTTGGGTAATATCCATAAAGCCAAGAAAAATCATATTGACCGTTTCCGGTGTCGGCACAAAGGCGTAGAGTACTGCCGTGTTTATCTCCGGCAGCGGAACACCGCCGCCGCGGGCTACCGAGAAATAGAGCGCAATAATAATCGGTATTTGCACAAAGAGCAGGATGACACTTGCAAACGGATTAAGGCCAGCGTCACGATAGACCTCCATCATTTCACGCGCCTGCTCTTCACGCTTATCTTTAAGGCGTTCTTTGATCTCTTTGAGCTTCGGGTCAAGCTCTTTCATTATCTTTTGGGTGCGAGCGGCCTTAAGGGAGAGCGGGAGGAGGAATACCTTGACCACAATGGTAGTTAAAATAATAGAGAGACCTACATCACCCCCCGGTACCACATCAATGAAGTACACAAGAATGTTATAGATGGGGTCAAAAAAGAATAAGTGCCAAATAGTGCTCCACATACGTACGAAATCCTAAGCTAGGATAATTTAGTGAGAAGACTGGTAAGTTCGTCGCGCACCGCTTGATACGGAGCGTTTTTTGCGGTCGGTTTCACCAAGACAATATATACTCCTTTGGCTGATTTGGCCACTTTTTGGGCATAGAGGATGCCATAGAGACGGCGGCGCATGCGATTGCGGTCATGTGCTTTAGAAAATACCTTTTTACCAACTACCACCGCGCCGTGGAACTCGTCACTTGGGTTATAGATGATGCCTACATACTGCCCATGTAGGCGGCGGCCAGTCTGGTAATAGTGATCAAATTCTTTAGTTGTGAGGCGTTGTTGTTTCTGTAACATACTGATTGTAGTGTTATGTACTACTATACCAACAAAAAAGCGCTGTCTCTAAGAAGGGGAGACAGCGCTTTTTTGTCTTTAGCGGCTCTTCTTGACCGCAAGTGACGCGCGGCCTTTGCGGCGGCGGCTACGGAGAACAGCCACACCACTTTTGGTCTTGGTACGAGCCAAGAAACCATGGGTGGTCATGCGCTTTTTCTGAGAGGGTTGATATGTTCGTTTTGGCATTGCGCGAAACTATACCGCAGCAATTACAAAAAAGCAACAGTGAGCTATATGGTCACATCACAAAGACATACAGTTTTTTGACGAACACGGGCTTTTATTGTTGTGCACAGTTTGTGCACACTTGACAGTTGGCGCTTGCAAAACGGTTTGCTGTTTTTAAAAAATTTCAAAAATGTTTACAGCCTGCGTGAGGTAGGTATAATGCTTGGTACGTTTGTTAATTCAGATGTCAGTCATTTCTATGAATCCGATCTCACAATCCACCCCAAGCAGCATTGTGCACACCGAGCATATTGATGTGAAGAAATTGTGGGACGACGCACTGGTTAACATTGAACTCTCCATCACACCAGCCAACTTCAAGACTTGGTTTCGTGACACTCACATTGTGTCACTTGAAGATGGAACCGTAACCTTAGGTGTACCAAGTGTCTTTGTGCGTGATTGGCTCCAAGACAAATTCCAATCAATGGTCCTTAAGGTGCTACGCGAACTCACACCACATATTCGTAGCATCGAGTACGCAGTGGTACAGCGCAGTGACAAGCGCCATGAGACCAAATCACAAACAGTTAATGCCGCGCTGCCACTTGAGGAGTACTACATAAACAAAAGTGACAACCTCAATCCAAAATACGTGTTTGAAACCTTTGTAGTGGGGCCATTTAACGCCCTTGCGCACGCTGCCGCCAAGACCGTGAGTGAACGACCGGGTATTACCTACAACCCACTCTTTATTTACGGCAAGACCGGTCATGGTAAGACCCACCTCATTCAGGCGGTAGGAAATCACCTTAAACGCGGCGGTAAAAAGGTGTTTTATGTGACCAGTGAGCGCTTTACTGTCGACTACTTCAACTCCCTCCAGAATGGGACTGCGAACAACTTCAAAGACAAGTACCGACAGTACGATGTTCTTATCATGGACGACGTGCAATTCCTTGCCAATAAAGAAAAGACGCAGGAGGAACTATTCCATTTGTTTAATGCCCTCCATGACAACAACAAGCAGATCGTGTTCTCAAGTGATGTACACCCGTCACTACTCTCTGGACTTGAGGAGCGTCTGCTCTCACGCTTCTCACAAGGAATGATTGTTGATATTCCTGCACCTGATACCGAGTCTCGGGTAGCTATATTGAAGGCCAAGGCAGCACAAAACAGCATCAGTCTCTCAGAAGAGGTGGTTGAACATCTTGCCAACACTATTGAGGGTAATATCCGTGAACTCGAGGGAGCGCTCAACACCATCATGTGCCAATCACAGCTTATGGGGCGTACCCTTTCGCTTGATGAGGTGAAGCTCATCATTAAAAACAGCACTCGGCCGCGTAAGACCTTAGCAGTGTCAGATGTGGTTGATAAGGTGGCTCGTTATTTTGATGTTGAACCAAGTAGTATCTATGAAAAAACGAGGCGCAAAGAGGTAGTGAAGCCGCGCCAACTCATTATGTATATCCTACGTGAAGATTTTTCAGTTTCTTACCCAGCCATTGGACAAAAGCTTGGTGGTCGAGACCACACCACTGTCATTCACTCGTGTGAAAAGATAAAGAATGAACTGAAAGGAAACAGTGAACTTGAAGAAGAAATAGGGCAGCTACGTATGTTGCTGAAGTAGTGTTCTCCGGTACACAAAAGCCCCACACTCTGGGGCTTTTGTGTACCGTGTATAGCTGCTGGGACTACCTGTGTGTATACATTTTGGAAAGCTGTGTATACAATACAAGCACACTGTTTAGGTCGTGTGGATTAGGTAACAAAAAGTAGTCACTTGTCCCCACTACAGTAACCGCGTTACAGTATTCCCAACCATATACACAGCCAGCGGACACCTACTCACCAGTTTATACGAAAACATGTGGTTGGTTTTGCTTTTAAAGTAGGCCATAAAAATACGATATACACAGTTCCACAGACCTAATAATAAAGCCTATAATGGTGATATTAAAAAATCAGTTACCCACTCATGCACATCACACTCGACACAAAAGAACTCCAGAGTAAACTCGAATTGGTTGGTAGGGTTAGTACCAAACATGTAACCCTGCCGGTACTCCAGTGTGTGCTTATTAGTGTACAAAAGGGAGTAGTCACCCTTAAAGCAACTAACCTCGAAGTGGGTATTGAAGCTTCGCTTCCAGCAAAAGTTGAGGAGGAAGGGGTAATAGCGGTTCCGGCCAGTGTGCTTATCCAAACTATTAACTACAACACCAATCGTGAGGTGACCCTCCAAACCGAAGATACCACCTTGGTAGTTGAGGGAGGTGGCTCACGAACGCAGATCAAAAGTATTCCTCATGATGAATTTCCAACCATTTTGCGTCTTGATGGCTCTGGTCAAAGTGTGCAACGAGAATTATTCTCGCTCGGTGTCAAAAGTGCGGTCTTTGCCGCTTCACTCTCTTCTATTAAACCGGAACTGGGCAGTGTGTATATTTTTCAAAAGAAAGAACATTCCCTTACGTTTGTTGCTACCGACTCATTTCGGTTGATGGAAAAGACTGTGCCACAAAAGAACATCACCCTCGATTCGTCTCTTCTTATCCCAGCCAAGAACGCTACTGAGATAACCCGCATCCTCGACCTTATGAACGATGACCCATTGATGCGCTTTACTGAAAACCAGTGTTCGTTTGAATTTTCTGACGGTCTCTATGTGACCACGCGGCTGACCACCGGCTCATTCCCGGACTACGCCCAAATCATCCCTAAGGAATATGTCACCCACTCAACTGTACTCCGTAGTGACCTTATGCAGATCCTAAAAAAGACCAATATATTTTTAAACAAATTCTCACAAGTCAGTCTCCATGTCACCGACCGCTCTATTACTATTTCAGCTAACAACGGAGAGCTCGGTACCACAACCGAATCATTGGCCGCCGAAACTGATGGTGACGACCTGACGCTTAGTTTCAACCAACGGTATGTATCTGAAGTACTTGGGCATTTGGTTGATGACAGTATCGTTTTGCATTTTGCTGGCATCGGCAGGCCAATGGTGATTGAGGGGGTAAACGACAAAAGTGTGCGCTACCTCGTGATGCCAATGAATAAATAGTCACTATGGCGCGCGGTGGTGACGTTAAAAAAGTCAGTGATCTCTTTGCAAAATATCGCAATGTGTTGCGAGCTCCGGAAGCCTCAGTCATAGAGGCTTTTGTGTCTATCTCCGAGGAACTTTTAGGGGTAGTGGTACCAAAAGAGAAACTCACCTACAACCCACACACCAAGACCCTCTCGCTTCGCTTAAACGGCGCTCTAAAGAGCGAAATAAAACTTCATGAGCAAGAGATCATTGCGCACCTAAAAGGGCGTCTTGGTGTCCAAAACGCCCCCAAACACATTGTCTAGCTAATAAGCTAGTCTTCTTCTTCGTTGTCAGTTGGCTCCTCATCAGCATCCTCTTTAGGGGTGGTTGGTATCAAACTGCCATAGGTAGCTTCTTTCCATTTACTAACCCCATACTCCCAATTGGCGTACTGCGAATCACTACCCGGATTGGTTGGGTAGGGGCCGCGTGGATCACTCTTGTTTACATAATGGAGTATCGAGTGGATATTGCTGGTGAGCATTGAGAGATCAAGGTCAGCTGGGTCAGTGCCGGCAGCAATAAGCTCAGCTGCCATGCGACCAGCATCGATGTATTGACCACGCAGAACCGGCTTAATGGTCGGGTCTATACTCGGTGCCTCGGAAAAATACTCAACCGGCAGTTTTTCAAGTGCTACATCCATGAAGGCGCGCCACATCGGTGTAGTAATAAGACCAGAGAGGCCCCCGCCCATCGGACTGTTATCATTGTTTCCCACCCAAGCGCCAACAGCAATATTAGGAGCGTACCCCATAATCCAAGCGTCACGGAGATTGTTGGTACTACCAGATTTGGCGGCTACGTCACGATTTGGGAAGTAGATGAGTGAATTGCTCCCCCATAGAGGTGTTCTGGCAACGTTGTCAGAGAGAATGTCCGTTATCATGAGCGCCACGTCTCTATCAAGCACTCGTTCCTCTTCGACCGGTGTCTCCTCGATCACATTACCAGCCACATCTTCGATGCGCAGAATGCTACGGCGCTTTGCGAGCACCCCTTCATTGGCAAAGACACCATAGCCACCAGTGTGTTCAAGTAATTTTACTTCACCACCACCAAGTACCAGTGTGAGGCCGAGGCGGTCTGGGTCGTTGAGGGTGGTGAGACCCATGTCAGTTGCGAGTTTGATGGCGTCCTTGAGGCTGGTCAGGTACAGCGTCTTAACAGCTGGAATGTTGAGCGACTGTGCGAGGGCGTTACGCATTGTGATTGGCCCTTTGTACGCATGGTTATAGTTTTCTGGTGAGTAACATGGTGTAGCGCTGGTGGTGTCCCACGGCTCGCAGGCAGTACTAAACTGCGTCTTTACATCAAAGAGGATGGTTTCTGGAGTATATCCCTTACTAAAGGCTGAGGCATAGACATACGGTTTGATAGAAGAACCAGGTTGACGATTGGCGAGGGTGACGTTGAAGTTACCGTCGATCTCCTCGTCAAAATAATTGCGCGAGCCGACCATAGTAAGTACGTCACCAGTCTTTGGATCGATGGCCACTAAACCGGCATTTTCCGCGTGGAACTTTTCTTTATTGATGTCGGCGTACTTGGCTACAATCTCCTCGGCTTGTTTTTGAAGATCCCAATCAAGGGTGGTGATGACCCGAAAACCGCGTTCAGCGAGCGCCTCCTCACCGTACTCTTTGGCTAGTTGCTCACGAACGTACATAACAAAGTGTGGTGCTCGGATACCGGTCACTGCCTGAGGTTCGAATTCGACCACCTCTTCTTTGGCGGCATTATACTCATCTTCAGTAATGAAATTATTGATGAGCATGCGCTGGAGTACCAAGTCCTTGCGCTTATCAAGTTCCTCCTTGTGAGTACCGTATGGTGAGTAGTAGGTGGGGGCTTGGGGGAGAGCTGCAATGTATGCTGCTTCGGCAAGCGTCACCTCACTGGCGGATTTACCAAAGTAGGCTTGACTGGCCTCCTCCACACCGTAAATAGTGCCACCATACGGTGACTCGTTGAGGTAGTGTCCGAGGATTTCGTCTTTACTAAGCGCTTGCTCCAGACGTAGCGCCAAAATAGCCTCTTTGATCTTGCGGGTGATGGTTTTGTCCTGCTCCAAAATGGAGTTCTTGATGACTTGTTGGGTGATAGTTGAACCACCACGACCACCAAGCAGGTCACCGCCGCGCAAGTTGTCAAAGGCGGCGAGCAATATGGCAAATGGCCGTACACCCCAGTGCTCAAAAAAGGTGTCGTCCTCAATGGCAACGGTGGCGTTCTTTATGTGTCGCGAAATGCTCTCATACGGAATGATGGTTCGCCGCACGTCTTGGTGGAGATCATAGAGCAGTATCTCGCCAGTTCGATCGTATATCTTAGTTGATTGCAGAACCCGACGTTCCTCGAAGGTTGAGAGGTCGGGTATATCTAAAGTTGATATCCAAAGAAACAGACCGCTGGTGAGTACAATCCCAAGCACAAAGACTCCGATGAACGCATCGGTCAAGAGGTCTTTCCAGTGTTTTTTCAGCCAAGCACTCATATGACACCGCTCTCTAGATGGGCGGAATATTGCCATAATAACACGGACTGTCCATCTATTTTTAAGAAAAGCGTGTGGTACAGTATATTCCATGAAACTGTCAGAGGAACTCCAAAAGCGCGGGTTTGTCTTCCAACATACAAGCGAGACCCTTGAGGAAATATTTGATGCCGGTGCGACTCGAACGGTTTATCTCGGCATTGATCCCACTGCCGACTCGATGCATGTGGGGCATCTAGTGCCGTACATGATGCTTAATCACATCATGCAGGCCGGACACAAGGTCATTGTTCTCATGGGCGGCGGCACCGCGCTTATTGGTGACCCGTCTTTTAAAGAGCAGGAACGTGATATTGCCAGTATTGATACCATTAGCGAGCAATGCAAAGGCCTTGAGAAAAATATTCGTCGCATCACTACTTCAGATGAGATCGCGTTCGTGAATAATTACGATTGGCTTTCAAAACTGTCCGCTATTGAGTTTCTCCGTGACGTTGGCAAACACTTCACCGTTAACAACATGATCAAAAAAGAGTCGGTTGCTCGCCGCTTTGAGACCGAACAAGGTATTTCGTACACCGAGTTCTCCTATTCGCTCCTACAGGGCTACGATTTTTACCATCTCAATCAGACCTACGGCTGTGATGTTCAGATCGGTGGTTCTGATCAATGGGGGAATATCATAGCTGGTGTTGACTACACCAGACGTCGTACCGGCGCTGAGGTATTTGCCCTTACCATGCCACTTATCGTCGATAAGGCAACCGGCAAGAAGTTCGGTAAAAGTGAAGGCAATGCCGTTTGGCTTGATGCTGACAAAACCAGTGTGTACCAGTTCTATCAGTTCTGGGTCAATACTTCGGACGAAAGCGTCATCGATTATCTCAAGCTGTTTACCTTCATGCCTCTTGATGAGATCGCAGCGGTGGCGATAGAGGCGGAGCAGGATCTAGGCTCGCGACTAGGACAAAAACGCTTGGCGTTTGAGGTCACCAGTTTCATTCACGGGGAGGAGGCAGCGAAGCGTGCTCGCGAGGTCTCAGATATATTATTTGGTGAAGGTGATATTACTGCACTTGATGAAGAAGGTACACATATACTGCTGCAAAATGCTCCCCATCAAGAAGTAGCTGAGGGCACCCCGCTCGTTGATGTGTTGGTAGACAGTGGCCTTGCCACTAGTAAACGTGAGGCGCGAACTTTTATTGAGAGTGGTGCCGTTACGTTGGGTACACAGAAGGTGACCGGTCTGGAGATAGTGTTATCAGCACATGACCACGGCCCGCTTGTGCCACTGCGGCGCGGTAAGAAACAGTTTTGTGTGCTCACGTTCAAATAAGATTCGAGCTACGAGATGTGAAAAAAGCCCGGCGCGCAGCGCCGGGCTTTTTTCACATCTCGTCCACATCGTCGAAGGTATCGTAGTCGACGTCTTCCGCGTCGTCTTCCAGCTCATCGTCCTCATCACTATCATCTTCTTCCTCCGCTTCGTCTTTGGCCTTGCCATCATCACTTTCGTCAATGTGCCCAAAGCCCTCGGTGTCGTCATCACTTGAGTCGTCATCACCGATCTCATCGATCATATCGTCGTCGAGACCAGCATCCATGTCTTCCTCCTCCTCTTCCTCAGGATTCTCATCTTCGTCAGTACGCGCTGTAAAAAACAACATCATAGTCTTTGGTAAGTTAGTGCTTATTTTGTAACAAAGTGTGATGATCCCTGCAAGTCGGTATCATCGAAATGAGATTGTATCGCATCAGCGCTGATGTGCAAGACAGGTAACACCCACTGCGATGGCGTCATACTCATCGTCAAGAGCTTTTTCTGGCACATCACGTACCAGCCGCCGCACCATATCAATGACAGCCCGTTTGTCGCTGTTGCCATAGCCGGTCATGGCCACTTTTACCTCTTGTGGGCCAAATTCTTGCACCACGCAGCCAGCACGCCGCGCCACGTATTCGATGACGCCGCGCGCTTCGGCCACTGCCACTGCAGTTTTTTGGTTTTTATTAAAAAATAAGGTCTCTACCCCAACGCACTCAGGCTTGTACGTAGTGATAACTGACTCTAACTCGTTTCCAATTGCCAGTAGTCGATCACAAAAAGGAAGTTCTTTGTCGGTCTGTACGCAGGTAGAAAAGACCACTGTGTCATGACCGTCTACTTTTTCGACGACGGCGAGACCAAGGCGCTCATATCCAGGATCGATACCTAAGACCCTCATAGACAAAAATTATTCTTCCGGTGTGTCAGCAGTGGTATAGACATCTTGGACGTCATCCTGCTCCTCAAGAGCCTCAATAAGACTAGCGAGCTTCTCTCCGTCAGCGTCAGATAAGTCGACCGGACTGGTTGGTACATATCCATCATCAGTGCGGGTAAAGGCCCACGCGGCACTGCCGGGAGTACCAAGCGCAAAACCGGCTTTGGTAAAGATATGACGTATCTCCGGCGCTGTCCGGTTGTTATTATCCGTGACCGCAGTAATGATCATAGCGGTGCCACCAGGACCAAACGCTTCAAACATGACTTCCTCAAGCGCTGCACCGCCACTTCCGGAACCCTTCGCGACCGCTCGGTCGATATTATCTTTTGGCATCGAGTCCTTTTTAGCGCGCTCGATTGCGGCTGCTAGGCTAGGAGAAGCAAGGTTGCCACCTGCCTTGCGCGACTCCATGGCAATAAGGGCGGCATGTTTGCTGAACACCTTACTCTTGGCAGCATCAGACGCCGCTTTTTTGTGTTTTATTTTTGACCATTTATTATGTCCTGACATATAAATTTCCTGAAAATTGCGATTTACTTTGTCACGTTTCTAAAAATAATCCTCGCCGTATAGCAATACGTCTCCCATTCTTTTTATCACGTTCCTCGTACCTCATCAATTTTCATAAAATCTTACAAACCAACGGCATTTTGTATATGCCCATAGGCCTCTGCACTAGCTACGCGGCCGCGTGGTGTGCGCTCGAGGAGGCCTTGGCGAATAAGGTACGGCTCAATGACATCCTCAATTGTAGCTTGTTCCTCACCGGTCGCCGCGGCGATGGTGTTTAGGCCAACCGGACCACCACTGAATTTGTGGATGATCACTTCCAAGACGGCGCGGTCAGGGGCACCGAGACCCAATTCATCTATCTCAAGAAGCGCGAAGGTGCGCTCTACTACATCGGTGTTTATTGGACCATTTTCGAGCTGCGCGAGGTCACGACAGCGCTTGAGGAGATAGTTTGCTGTGCGCGGCGTAGCGCGACAGCGACGCGCAATGTCAGTGAGGAGTTCGTCAGTAATACTGGCTTCCAATAGACTGGCTGAGCGCTTTAAGATCTCAGCTATCTCGCTTTCGCTATAGAACTCTAGCCGGAAAGTACCGCCGGAAAAGCGTGAGCGAAGCGGGGAAGAAAGAAGAGAGATACGGGTAGTGGCGGCAACGAGTGTAAATGGCGGTAGTTCAAGCTGTACCGTTCGTGCTGACGGCCCTTTACCAATGATAATATCGAGTACCCCTGACTCCATGGCTGGGTAAAGTACCTCCTCGATGCTCTTGCTAAGGCGATGGATCTCATCAATAAAGAGCACATCTCCGGGGGAAAGGTTAGTGAGGATGGCGGCAAGGTCACCCACCCGCTCAATAGCTGGGCCTGAAGTGACGCGCATATTGGTGCCCAGCGTCTTAGAGATAAGATGGGCCAAAGTGGTCTTACCAAGCCCCGGTGGCCCATAGAGAAGGATATGTTCAGCAGCATGGCCGCGCTGCTTAGCAGCGGTAAGGAGAATACGAAGGTTTTCTTTGGTCTTTTTCTGGCCGATGTACTCGTCCCACGAGTGGGGGCGGAGGGTTTGATCGAGATTGCTGGCACTGTCTTTGGTGAAATTCGGCGTGTCGGTCATATGCACCCTCATTATATAGATTAATGGCAGGGGACACAAAGGTACCAAAAAGGGTTGACAATAGACTTAATTCATGCTAACATCATGACCAATCAAGTTCCCACTCTGACCGATGGTCGGAGATGATTCCTCGCCAATTTCATAGTAAACAAATAAAAACGCCTTAAATGGCGCCTGTTTTTGTGTCCTTCCAGATGATAATTCTCTAAGCAATCTGAGTGTTGTTGCGAGGGTGATTTGGTACTCACCATCGAGTGAGAGCACTGGTTCACTCCTTAGCGCATCGTTCACTTTCATGATTGAGAGCTTGCTTAGAGAATTATCCTCTGGAACAAATCTTCATTTTTCATCTGTGATGAACGATTTGTCCGACTATAGCATAGGAAGGTAATTGCACATATTGACCCCGGCACTAACTTGTGGGTTGTTCTGTGAGATTTATATATTACTGCTCACTGTGCATAGTCCAATCGATTGGACTATGCGTTTGTTGCAAAACAGCCGACTCTTGTCGGCTGTTTTGTTTACACAATATGTGAAGCAAAGAGGTCGTCTTCTCCCTCAGCTTTAGGCTCGGGCGCTGCGCCGCGCAGATCGGTGAGGTCAACCACGCGCTGTAGTTCTGCAAGGGAAGTGATACCAAGGATGACTTTTTCCATACCGTCTTCTGGCATAGTTGGTATACCTTGGCCGCGCGCCGCTTCAAGAATAACGTGTTCACGCGGGTCGCGAATGATTGCTTCCTCCACGGCCTTATCAACGCGAATAGCTTCAAAGATACCTTGACGGCCCTTATAGCCGGTGCCGCTACAGATCGGGCAGCCGCCCGGTTCGTAGACAGTTGTGTCAGCACCGAATGCTGGCGGCTGTGGGTGGCCAGCCATAACCTCCTGCATAAGCGTATACTCCTCAGGGGTCATCATGCGACCTTTTTTACACTCTTGGCAGAGTTTGCGCACGAGACGTTGACCAAGGCAAATATTCACGGAGCTGCCAATCATGCGGTAGTCAACGCCAATGTCGATAAGACGCGGAAAGGCCCCGACTGCGCTGTTGGTGTGCAGGGTTGAGAATACCAAGTGACCGGTCTGAGCAGCGTGAATGGCAGTCTCTGCTACGTCATGATCGCGGATCTCACCAACCATGATGATGTCGGGGTCTTGGCGGAGAATAGCGCGCAGGCCCGAGGCAAAGGTATAGTCTTCACCAACTTGTGTTTGTACAATGTCGTCAACTTTATACTCAACTGGATCTTCAATGGTGATTATTTTTACCTCCGGTTTGTGGGCTTTGCGCAGAAAGGCGTAGAGGGCTGTAGTTTTACCGGAGCCGGTCGGACCGGTGGTAATAATAAGTCCATTTGGACGCTTTAATTCTTCGGTCATCACTCGGTACATGGTCTCATTAAGGCCAAGTTGGTCCATGATAAAGCTGGCAACGGTCGGATCAAGCAGACGCATTACCACTGACTCACCAGCAGCCCCCGGAATCACTGAGGTACGTACTTCGATCTCTTTCTCACCCATATCGAAGGTAAAACGACCATCCTGCGCTTCGTCATGCACATTGAGTTTCATACCGGCAAGCAGTTTGAGGCGTGAGCAGAGACGATCGTAGACACTTTTTTCAAGATCCATGACATCATGCAGTACACCATCAAGACGGTATCGAAGACGCACACCCGTTTCTTCCGGTTCGATGTGGATGTCAGATGCGCCAAGAGACATAGCTCCAGCAAACATCGCTTCGATGGTCGAAGTAATACGTCGCGCGGTATTAAGTGAACGTATCTCTTTGATGTACTCAGAGACATTGTCACGAGTCTTGAATTGTTTCTGCAGTTTTTTAATCTCCTCCGCATCGATATCAAGCACCCCTTTCTTTACCGCTGCGGTCTCGTTGCGGTCACCATAGCGTTTCCACGCGTGCTCAAGACTAAAGAAAGAACAAATATGCAGTGACACAGTCCACCTATCCTGCCCGAGTTTTTCCAAGACTGCTTTAGTGCTCGGATTGTTCGGACTTCGTACGGCAACCGAGAGTTGTCGGTTGCGGCGCTCGAAGATGGCAATACCGGCCTCTTTAGAAACCGTTTCAGACACGATATTAAGCGCACCAGGGTCAATAGTTACTCCCTGAAGTTTGATATACGGCAAACCCATTTGTTTGGCCTGCGCCTCAACGAAGTGCTCCTCCTCAATTTTGCGTAGTTCGTTGTAGCGTTTGCTATTTAAGACCCTGTCGTCAAACTGCGGCATGACTCTATTGTAGCAAGTTCGGGCTGTACCTCGACGCTATATACGGGAAAACATCAATGAGATATCGCCAAGTCTCTGACTAGTGTGGTCGGTGGTACAATGCGCTACATGAATGGGGAATATGACATCACCAACAAAGCCGACCTTGAGTCAGTCGCCGCGCAGCTAGCTACGTACCTACAGTCACACCAGACTGACGTGGCAAGTGTCGTGGCTCTTCATGGAGAGCTTGGGGCGGGCAAGACAACGTTTGTGCAGGCACTGGCTGCTTCCTTGGGAATAGCGGAGACGGTGACCAGCCCCACGTTCCTTATCATGCGTTCGTATAAAACTACGGCGGGGCGAAACCTCGTTCATATTGATGCGTACCGAGTGGAGGCCGAGTCTGAACTCACGGTACTTGGGTTTGAAGAACTCCTGCACCATCCAGAAAACATTATCTGTATTGAGTGGGCGGAGCGAATAGCCGGACTATTACCAAAACACACCCTGCAGCTCACCTTTGCCCTTGCGAGTGACGGCGTGCGAACAGTAACCATTTCGTAGTCATGGCCAAGAAACAAGACAGCAAAACCCTTGTCCTCCTCGATGCACACGCAATCTTGCATCGGGCCTTTCACGCGCTGCCAGATTTCTCATCACCTACCGGCGAGCCAACTGGTGCTCTCTATGGTGTGGTCGCGATGCTGCTGAAGATAATTGAGGACCTCAAGCCCGATTACATCGTAGCTTGTTTTGATTTACCAGAGCCAACGTATCGCCATGAAGCCTTTGACGGCTACAAAGCCAAGCGCGAAAAGACCGATGATTCACTCGTCGCGCAAATTAACCGCTCGCGCGATATTTTTGCTGCGTTTCACATTCCAATTTATGAACACGTTGGGTTTGAAGCGGACGACATGCTCGGCACTATTGTCGAAATGACTAAAGGAGAAAGAGATTTGCATGTCATTATAGCTTCAGGTGATATGGACACGTTGCAGCTTGTCGATAAGAAAAAGGTGACCGTCTATACCCTGCGTAAAGGAATCAAAGACACTATTCTCTATGATGAGAAAACGGTGGTAGAACGATTCGGGTTCCCACCAAAGCTCGTTGCTGACTATAAGGGCCTCCGCGGAGACACGAGCGACAACATCCCCGGTATTGTCGGCATTGGCGAGAAGATTGCCACCGAGCTTATCACTACCTTCGGCTCCATTGAAGCCATATACAAAAAACTCAAGAAAGACGAACAGGCGTTTGTTGATGCCGGCTTTAAACCACGGGTCATTACGTTGCTTAAAGAAAACGAGGAGGAGGCGCAGTTCTCAAAAATGCTTGCCACCATTCGCCGTGATGCACCAATTGACTTTCAGGTACCCACACAATCATGGAAAGAGGCGGCGGACACTGAGGCTATACTGACGCTTTTTAGCGAGCTTGGTTTTAGAACCCTGAGTGCTCGCATTAAAAGTATTTTTGCGCTCAAGGATGAGGCTTCGATAGACCAGATTACTAATCAGGTAAGTGACGAAGACGTGGCCAAGGCGGCAGTACTGCTCTGGCTACTTGAGTCTGATCGCACCAAACCGTCGTTTGATGACATTGTCGATTACGGGCGTTCATACTTCGGTACCACTGACTTTAGTGAGATCGTAACAAAGCTCGAAGCTGCCGTGCGCGAACATGATTTGCTCCCAATATATGAATCCATTGAAGAGCCACTTCTGTTGGTACTGAGGGCGGTCAACCAAACAGGCATAACCCTTGATGTGGCGTATCTTAAAAAACTATCAAAAACCTTCCGCAGAGAGTTGTCTGGCTTGGAGAAGGACATCTACAGCCTTGCCGGTAGTGAATTTAATATCAACTCACCCAAACAACTCGGTGAGGTGCTCTACGATACGCTTGGCCTTAAGCCCAAGAATCAAAAAAAGACCGCCACTGGTCAGCGCACCACACGCGAGGCGGAGCTGGTAAAGATGCAAGATGAACACCCGATTATCGAGAAAATTCTCCGCTATCGCGAACTGCAAAAACTGGTTTCAACCTACATCGACAATTTGCCGGACATGGTCGGAGATGATGGCCGATTGCGCACAACCTTCATTCAGACCGGTACTACGACTGGACGCATTGCGAGTAAGGACCCCAACTTGCAGAACATTCCAGTGCGCAGCGAAGAGGGTAGAGCCGTTCGTAAAGCGTTTGTGGCGTCC
Source organism: Candidatus Nomurabacteria bacterium (assembly GCA_020632155.1). Classification (GTDB taxonomy): domain Bacteria; phylum Patescibacteriota; class Minisyncoccia; order Phycocordibacterales; family UBA918; genus OLB19. Next base: position 228,328 of record JACKGE010000001.1, read on the forward strand.
AAGGGTTACCAGCTGGTGTCTATCGATTACTCGCAGATTGAACTACGCATTGCCGCTATGTTATCGGGGGACACAAAACTCATCGATATTTTTAAGCGCGGTGAAGATGTGCATACCGGTGTCGCAGTACGGGTCTTTGGTGTCAGTGCAGAGGAGGTCACACCGGAGATGCGTCGCCGCGCTAAGGTTATTAACTTTGGCATTCTCTACGGCATGGGCGTAAATGCCCTGCGGCAGAATCTTGGTGGTGATACCAGTCGCGAAGAGGCCCAGCAATTCTTAAATGCGTACTTTAATACTTTTACCCGCCTCGCTGAATACCTCGAGGAGACCAAAGCCTTTGCCCGCGAGCATGGCTACACCACTACGATGTTTGGCCGACACCGACACTTTGCTGGTATCACCTCAAGCGCTCCGTTCATTCGAGCCGCGGCCGAGCGTATGGCCATAAACGCACCAATCCAAGGTACGGAGGGAGATATTTTGCGTATCGCAATGATTAACATCGATACGTATATCAAAGAGCACAAACTGGAAGACACGGTCCGTATGTTGCTGCAGGTCCATGATGAGCTAGTCTTTGAAGTGAAAACAGAAGCGCTTGATGAGCAGATATTGCAGCTTCGGAACCTTATGGAAGGTGTATTTGCTGGGCAGCAGACGCGCGGGGTGCCAGTTGAGGTTGAGGTCAAAGTTGGTGATAATTGGGCTGACTTACAAAAGTGGACGCAGTAGGTATGATACGGGTATTTTTTGGTACAGATACAGTGCAGGTACGGGAAGCAGCGTTTTCGTATGTACATGAGCGAGAAGGTGAGGGCGTGACTGTTGTCTTGGTAGATGGAGACAGCTATGAAGCGGGTGTATATGCTGCTGCAGTCGGCGGAGCCTCGCTGTTTGGTGATGAGACGCTGTACATCATTGATACTCCTTCAAGTACCGCTGCGTGGTACGAAGAGACCGTTGCGTATTTACCGGAACTCGCTGCGTCTTCCAGTGAGTTTGTGATGATAGAAGGGGGACTGTTGGCGCCTGAGAAAAAGAAATTTACCAAGCACGCTGAATCAATGGAAGAATTCAAGGCTTGTCCAGCCGAGCGGTTTAATGTCTTTGCGCTTTCTGATGCCTTGGCCCGTAAAGACAAACGCTCACTTTGGCTTGTGTACAGCGAAGCGCGTCTCTTAGCGATTCCCGTTGAGGAAATGATCGGCATTATCTGGTGGCAACTGAAAGCACTGCGACTAGCAAGTCTCACGAACACTGCTGCTGAGGCGGATATGAAAGATTTCCCGTACAACAAAGCTAAGCAATCACTCAAGAATTTTAAATTTGATGAACTGGAACAGTTATCACACTCACTTATCAAGCTGCAGCACGAGAGTCGTTTAGGCCGACACGAACTGGATCTAGCCTTTGAACGGTGGTTGCTCAGTATATAGTAGGATCATTTTTTAAATAGGGTTGAATTCGGAGTTTTCAACCTACCACAAAACCATTTACAAAAAATGAATAATGTGTTATATTATTAGATAAGTGTGGCACCCGTCATACTACATTAGGGAGATCGAAATGAATAAGATCATCGTTCTTGCTGCTGCGGCAGCTCTCGCGCTTTCGGCTCGCACCGCCACCGCCGCCGACTACCTCGTGCAGGTGTCGACGACCGACGGAAAGGCACCCCTTTCTGTGACCATTCCCGGCTTCCAGGTCCAGAAGAAGGGGACCTTCAACTGGAACGGAAAGCGCTGGCGGAAGATCGTGGCGCGTGGCCCGGGCGTCCCTGCCAAGGTGTGCGATCACCAAGGCCGGTGTGTCCGTCTCACACGCAGTCCTCAGGGCGCTTACTCGGGCATCATGCAATGACCCTCGTTCATGGGCGCAGCCAGCTGGCTGCGCCCGCCTTTTTATACTATGTCCAGACCTGATCAAAGTTTCAGGGTAGTTGTTTTGAGTGTAAAATTTTAAGCAGAAGGTCCTTGATAAAAGATGTACATAAAGGTATAGTGCACGCACTTTTGCTAACGTATCAACGAAAGTCGTACTCTCGTATGGTAATATACTAAGGCATCCGCCTGTAGCTCAGTTGGTAGAGCAGCGGCCTTTTAAGCCGACGGTTCGGAGGTTCGAGCCCTCCCAGGCGGACATGAAGTCCTTCAAACAACAATGTATTGAGTTGCGAAAGAAGGACCATACCCTGAATGAAATAGTACAAATTACTGGTCGAAGTAAAACGACAGTGTACTTTCATATTAGGAACATTCCTCTAAGCAAACAAAAGCGAAAAAAAATAAGTGAAGCGACCCGATGGCGTGCCCTTCGAGTTGCTGCTGCTCGCAAAGGAAAAGCCTTGCGACCGTTCAAGCCATTTCAAAGCTGGACACCCGAACTCGTTCTATTAGTTTCCCACCTTATGTTTGACGGGGAAATAACCAAATCAAAGTGTCGTTACCATAATAGAAGTGCGGCCCTGATAAAAAGGGTGGAGGACTTAATGCAGCTTGTGTACGATTACAAGGGAACAAAAAATACCGATACTACAAGCGGTGTTGTTACCGTAAGTTTCCATAACGTAGAACTTGAAACATTTTTGAAAAGTAAATCAAAAGAACTGCTAAAAAACATTCATGTTTTTTCGAGATCTAAACAGACAGAATTCCTCCGCGCATTTTTTGATGACGAAGGATGCATGGACGTACGTTTGAACAAAAGCCTGCGTCGTATTCGTGGTTATCAAAACGACCAAGAGATTCTTAAACTCGTAAAACTGCTCCTAAAAAACTTTGATATTGAATCAAAACTCCGTAAACCTAATGAGGTTGTAATTTCTGGTAAGGAAAATCTACGGAAGTTTCAAAAGGAAATAAATTTCTCTAAAGGGGTTAGACTAAATCCTAATCGGACGAATAGTATTTGGAAAAAAGATATCGAAAAAAGGGAGCTGTTAGATATTGCTATTAGATCGTACCAGATATAACAAGTGTTCGACTTACGCAGTCGAACATTCGACAACTCAGTTGAGTTAAGAATAGTTAGAGCGGTAAATCAAACGCTGGTACTCCTGCACCGGTAACAAAGAGGGTTGTTGTGGCGCCAAGGAGTAAGAAATAAAACAATTTTTCTGGAATACTGGGATGAGAAAAATAGTTACGAAGCAGCAGTAATTTAATCGACATAGCAATCACTGCTAGAGCTGCATACTGGGTATGGGCGCCTGCAAGTAGTAGTAGCCCTAGCGACAGCTCACCAAGCGGTAATAGGGTAGCCACCAAGCGACCGTACGGAAACCATGAGAGTCGCAGCACATGTTGTAATTCATCACGTACCCGCCAATGCTTGGTGCCAAGATGGAGCAGACAAACGGCGATAGTAACGCGCAATATAAAATATGCAAACAAAGCGAGAAATTGAATGGGAAATGGATTCAGCATTACACAAATGGTAGCATGTGAACGCTATGAAACGAGAGGTGTACGTGTATCTCGATAACATCCGCAGTGCTCATAATGTTGGCTCCGTTTTTCGGACTGCTGATGGGGCTGGCGTGTGCAAGGTCATTCTTGGCGGTTATACTCCAGCCCCAATAGATCGCTTTGGCCGTACGCAGCCTGAGATCAACAAGACCTCACTTGGTGCATGCGAGTACATTCCGTGGCAGTCGCTTGACGATGTTGCTGGGGCAGAAGAATTGAGATGCCTTCAAAACAAAGGTTTTTCAGTCGTCGCGGTTGAGCAATCTGCTAGCGCTATATCACTTCATGAACTTGTCGTACCCAACAAAGTGGTCTATATATTTGGCAATGAGACCGATGGTGTCTCCAACGGATTGCTTGATCTGTCTGACACTGTTGTTGAGATACCGATGCATGGCCAAAAAGAATCACTTAATGTTGCAGTGACGGCTGGTGTGATATTATTTCATTAATTGAAAAATATGGAATACGTTATAGAAGATTCAAAAGAAGGCTACTTTGATGTATACCAGCACCAAAACGGCAAGAAGTACATTGTTTTAGAAGGCCTTGATCCAAGGCAAGTACACGAACAGGGGAAAATAGAGCAGTTCACTCGAGCTCATTACAACGAATTTGCATCAGCCTACTGGTTATTGCTCTTCATGACGATGATGTACCTCCTTTGTACATACATTATTTCACCTCTTTGGTATCGAGTGCAGAGTCCCCATCACGTTTCAGGGCAATGATCTCATTGGCATAGGTTGGAAGAAAATAGGTATCGGTTGTTTTATTGTACACAACGGTATTGGTGATGCGTTCCACAGCTTGGAAATATCCTAGGTGAGTGCCGGTGCGTGGTTCAAGTTCGTGCAAACGAGCGGCATTGGTTCCAACGTACAAACGGCCATTGATAACAGTCGGACTCGAAAAGATACGTGTTCCATCAACGAGTACATCAAATAGTAGAGACAAAGAGTCGAGATTGATAGCTCGAACGCGTTTGTCAGCAGCAGTAAAGTAAACAGTATCTTGGTATATGTATGGGGTAGAGAATATGCCGAATTCACATTTATGGTGATGAACTAAATGTCCCGTTTTGCGATCCAAAATGTACAAAAATCCATCTATTGCGCCAAATATTATGTAGTCGTGTTTTTGAGAGTATGTGAAACTTTCTTTTATGTCCCCATTACTGTAACCAATATGACCTGTCTCAGGTACGAAGTCAGCGGCACCGAAAGTAGTAAATTTCCAAAGCACATAACCGGTACGGGCATCATGAAGCCTCACCACTCCATCGTTGGAACCAATGACCACTTGCTTGTGCTCAGCAATATAGTGGGGAGAGCAATGAGTCATAGCCATGTGAGTACGGTCAATCCATTTAGGCTCGCCACTCGCTACATCAAGAGCAATAATGCCACCACGTTTATTTATCAACCCAAACTCAAGTCCAATAAAAACTAACCCAAGCTCTTGCGACACAGCAGGGGATGATCCTACCCAGTCAGCTTCAAAGCATATCCACTTGACCGCTCCAGTATGTTTATCCAGACAGTACACATTTCCATCGTAGCTGCCAAATATGACCGTATTTTTATATAGTGCTGGGTTAGAGAAAATCGCTTTCTTTCTTTGTACACTCCCGACTTGATATTTCCAGGCTACCGAACCATCCGCTTGATTAATGGCCCAAAATGTCCGATTGTCCGAACCGAAGTATATCTTACTGTCGTCAATCACTGGTTGTGATTTGTTAACTACCCATTCCAAACTTGGTTTTTCACTGCGGAATCCCCATAGGGTACTGAAAGGCATGGCGATAGATTCAGGTACTGTTTTGAGGCGCGTTTGGGCTTCGTCGCCAAGACTGTCAGCAAACTCATCGAGCGTAAATAATGACCGCACTTTTATTCCTCTCTGGTAAAAGCGCTTGTAGTAGGACTCATCTTGGTATCTGAGTATTGCCCAAACGGTATCGACAGTGTACCCATAATACTCTAGTACTTCTATTTGTCGCCAAAAGGTATTGCCAGAGTTTATAACATCGTCAACAAGAATGATCTTTTTGTGTTCCTCAAGGGAGCCTTCTATCATTCGGGTCATTCCAGTCTTTTTTCTAGACTTTCGTATAAAGACAGCGTTACTGTCGGCGTGTCCTTGGGCGTAAAACTTGTTCATTAAAGATGTGGCGAGAGGTACGCCAGCTATCTCCTGTGCACAAATTTGAAACGGGTACTCAGTGTGAAACTGTTCATAAAATATGCTAGCGATGATATCAGCAGCTTTGCCGTTCATTAAGATCTCTCGAAAATTGAATGTCCATGCACTGGGATCAGTTTGCATGGCTAATTGACCGTTCGTGTTTTTGAATATCACGTGATCTTTAATGATATTTCTTAGTGTTTCCAAGTCACTCATAGTCGGTAGTATATATGCTTTAGTATTCTTGGTAAAATTAGTCTAACTATTCGCACAAAATGCACAGGCATTTCTTTACACCTCGGGTGTTTTTTTGGTGTAGCTCGCGTGATAATATGTCAGTAAATCAGTATGGTTGCTCTTAAAAAGTTATTGTTAGCCACGGGTCTTCTTTTGTTCGTGTTTATTCTTGCTGTAGTAGCTTGGTATTACTATTACTCGGTTCAAAAGTCACCCCCTACCTCCATTAACAATAAACTGTATTACTCTAAGGTAGCGGAAGACATATTTGTCGCTGTGGAGAGTTTTAGAAACGATGGTGCTACTGATGAAGAATTCTTGCGTTTCACCGAAGAGCAAGTAAGACAGTTAGATATGGACACACTGTATCCAATAGATCGCGCTTGGATGGAGCTCTTACTGGCTAGAGCTAAAGAAAAGATAGACCGCGATGCTGCTCTCCTAGGCTATGCAAAAGTTTATAACAAACCCGAATATGAACAGTTGTGGACTGTTAGGGGCAGTGCTTTAGCCTCAGCCATGTTGTACGCAACTGAAGTTGGCTCACCCCGCTTGAGCTTAGCGGAAGCCAAAGAATTAATCTTTAAACCGGATTTGTTTGGTCGTGCAGTAGGGATTGACTCAATAGACGAACTGAATCAAATAGAGACTGAGGAGGAACTTAGGTTATTGGTAGGCATTGGATTAGAAAAAGCAAGCCCTAACATTTTGTCTAAAGCTCGTGAGATGAGACTCGAAGTGGAGAGCCTCTTGCTTCAGTCTGGGACTATTTTAGAAAGATTGTATAATAGTAATGATTCTGTCGAATTTACCTCAACTGAGGCCACGTCTCATCTCAACGAACACTTAGAACTTCATGCACAATACGATAGTATCAAGGAGCGAGCTGACGCACTAAATGCCGCAATACCAATTGTTATTTCCGACCGAAGCATATACTCATCTGAGGTACTTTACACACTAAACTATTTACAGCGTCTCTACACCCAGCTGTTGTTTGTCGGATATGATGTGATGCCGTCCATACTTAACATGCATGAGTACTTGTCCGTTTACATCAATTTACATGGTAATGAACATGAGTTTGCTTTAGAAAGAACAAATATTATTCGAGCCAGCTCGGACTATCGCTTAGTGTGTGCGTTGATACTAGTGAACCAACAAGAAGGTGGAGATACGAACAAACTTTCGGCTGAGAATGTTCTATTGAAGAGCCTTTACGATCTTTCGGAAGATGAACTCAGAGCTAACGGCTCGTTGCTTATTGACGCCGCCAAGAGGCCATATTATCCTTGTCACCAAGCCTTTTTGACTCTTGGCAGAGAAAACCAAAGATTTGCTGATTTTTTAGTAAAGAATGTCGGAGGTTGGTCGTATGAACAATTTACTTCGCCTAAAACCAATTAATGCCTAGATTATGATAAAAAGAAAGACCAAAAAATTTTTATATATACTTAGTGCACTAGTTAGCGTAGTGTTTGGTTATACCATCGGCAAAGATCATGCCGATTATACAAACTTCACGGCCGGCGACGTTTTTTTCAAGGAAGCCCAGGCTGATGTCCCACCACCTCCTTCGTGTGGAGGGGACACATATAGCTGTGGCGGCGGTGATGATGATGGTGGCTGCGGTGGCTGCGGCTGTGGTTGCGGCGGCGGTGATGATCATGGGGGCTGTGCTTGTAGTTGTGGTGCACCAGACTGTGGTCAGTGTGGGTCACCAGGCGATGAGCTTTATTAGTTCAGTCTCCCTAAACACTCGAAGTGAGATTTACACATGTTGTTCCGTAGTCCCGATGATTACTATCATTGTTGTGACTAAGTGTACGTGTTAGCATGTCTATGGTCTGATTATGCGCAAGGTTAATAACTTTTTACGTCTCCTCCTACTCGTCCTTGCTTTATTGATGGTAGTGGTGATTGTGGGTATCGGGTTACTCTTTTTAAAAACACAATCAAACCCTCCGTCAGTTAATAACAAAGAATTATATCTCAGTGATACAATCGCCACACTCCTTCAGTCTGCTCAAGAAAAACAAAATGAAGGCGTACCACCTGAAGACATCTTAGCCACTGTCGAGGCTCACCTTGCTGAAATTGATGTTCAAGCATTAGCGCCAGTGGATCAGGCTTGGATTGCTCTAGAATGGGCTAGAGTTCACGAACCGATTGATAGAGATATGGCGCTACTTGAATATGCACGAATATACAATGAACCATCATACGAGTCGTTCATGCCGGTTCGTAATAGTGCTCTGGCTTCAGCCATGTTGTACGCAACCGAAGTAGGTTCACCGAAGTTATCTTTTATAGATGCCAAACGATTTATCTTCGCACCCGATCTATTTGGCCATGTAGTTGGCATTGATACACAACAAGCCCTCGACGCTTTAAAGAGTGATGAAGACCTGCGATTGTTAGCTAGTATCGGGCTGAATCTTTCCAGTGGAGGTATGTTATCGTCCGCCCGTGAGTATCGATTGCAAGTTGAAAGCTTATTGTTGAAGTCAGAGCATTTGTTGTATCAACTGTACGAAAAAGATACGTCGATTGATTTCATTCCGATTGTTGCACAGCAAAGGTTAGGCCAAGACTCCTCAATACAAAAACAATTCGAAGAAATCTTTGCTCAAGCAAATAGTATTTTGACGGATCTTCCAGCAAATATCGCACGTCGTAACGCATATGTTTCAGACATTCTATATACTCTCAACTATTTACAGCGCCTGTACACGCAGTTTGTTTTTATAGGATATGATGCCCTCCCGCCACTTGATACCTCTAGACAGCTACTCAATTCGTACGTAATTACTCATCAGGACGACCATTCCTTTGCTGCACAGCGATCAAATGTCATCTTGGCTAGTTCAAATTATCGCTATGCTTGTGCATTGGTGATTCGAGACGAATTGGACGGTCAAGAACAATCTGTAGACAGCCGGATCATACGTTCGTTACTCGACGACATACGACAACTTTCAGAAACAGACATTGAGGCAGGCAAATCACTTTTAGCTGACGCTGCTAAGAGACCATATTTGCCTTGTTCATACGCCTCAGTGGTAATCGGGACCGTTTATGACCCCTCCTTTGCTGATTTTCTGGTCGATGAAGTAGGGACATGGAGTCGTGATCAGTTTATGACCCCTAACGATGGTGCTAGTATATAATTAAAGTATGTTGCAAAGAAAAACAAAACAAGCCATGTATCTTGTGGGTGCCCTTGTGGGGATCGTGTTTGGATACGTGGTAGGTAAAGATCATGCAAATTACGCCAGCTTTACTCCAGAAGACCTCTTTTCGAGTGAGGCGAGTGCAGACACACCAAGTTGTGGTGGTGGAGATGCCAGTTGCACACCAGGTGATGACGATAGTTGTGCTGGTGGCGGTTGTAGTTGTGGTGACGCATGTGGCGGTTGTAGTTGTGGTGGAGGACAGGGTGACGAGCTCTACTAATAACTCGTTCCAACCGAGGTATGTTTTTTAAGGAAGAGTTTAGGTTAAGTTTTATTCTGCAAGTGGCCTTGGCAGCCCTAGTTTTTTGTTATTTCATGGTCTTTGCTGATTGGGTGTCTCGATCAGCCATAACACTTGATTCGGTCATTAATCATGCAGCACTGTGCCCAACTTATTTCCAGTCGTGTGAAAGTCTATACTTTTTGCGTGCACTCCCTGATGGATATTCCCAGAGCATGTGGTACATGCTCTTGTTTGGGAGTCTTATAGTAAGCGCTTACTTTCTCATCTGCCGCCGGTGGAGTGAAGCCCAGTGGATACTTTTGCCCGCATATGTGTGGCATACGCTAAATGTATTTGTACTTACGTATTACGGTAGTGGAAATTATGAATACTACGTCTTTGTTTTCGGCACGATTCTATTCTTTTTTCCACATAAAGAATTCTTTTTAAAGCTGACCCTAGTTCTGTTCTACGTCATGTCTACTGCCGCTAAAATCCATCCAGCATGGATAGCAGGAGGATACTTCACGAACATGAGCTTAGGCCTCCCTGTCTTTCCTGAGTGGTCAATACCACTATTTACTAATCTTGTTATTGTGATGGAAATGGTCGGGGCATGGTTTTTGCTTTCAAAACATCCCCTCGTGCAGCGCACGGTCCTTTTATTTTTTGTAATCTTTCACCTCTATTCCGGTGTGTTGGTTGAATACCGCTATCCTGCTACGGTGTTGCCCATGCTTCTTATTGCCTTTGGTCCATGGTACCGTTATCAAAAGCCGCCATTAGATAAGAAGTCTGTCATTGGTTGGACGTTCATCGGCTTACTGTGTATTTTGCAACTTACTCCAAAAATGGTTGTGGGTGACGAAAAACTCACTCTTGAGGCGAACAAGTACGGCCTCTATATGTTCGAGTCCAATCATCAGTGCATCGTATCGGCTGAGTATATCTACACCGACGGACACGTAGACACATATATGGAAGTACATAACAATCCTCGCTTCCGCTGTGACCCATACATGTTTTGGTATCGATTCAACCATGTGTGTGAACAGGACCCCCGTCTTTCTCGCATCGCTTGGACCTTTGACCACTCCATTAATGGCGACCCCTTCTTACGTATTGTTGACACTGATAACGCCTGCGACCTAGAATACAAACCTTTCTCCCATAATGAATGGATCAAGACGTATACTGACAACCCTGAAGTGATCGGTTGGCCGGCACAAAATGATTATCACTAGAAGCAAAAGACATACGATGCTATGCGCCTTTGTGTGTGGACTTTTTTTTGCGCTTAGTGGTAGTTATCTATACACACTCATTGCTAATAGAGCCGTTACACCCGAAGTGCGTCCGGTTGTGTATGATAGAGAGCAACTGGCTAACGGAACGATCTACACAACCCTTGGTAATCAACAGGAGTTCAATCAAAAGTATGCTCACCAGCGGCCATATTTATTGGAGCTGGCCGCAGATGGCACTTTGGTTTGGTCTGAGTCGACCGAGAGTACTCCATTTCATTATCAACGACTACCTAATGGTACCAAGGTATACGCCCTACATGATATTGACAGCAAGCGGTGGTCTGCACACTGGCATGTAATAGAACCTGATGGCTCAAAACACATTGTTCAAAGCCAAGAAATTGACCATACTGACTTTCATTTTTTATTACCGACTCCAACTGGAGAGTTTTGGGTACCAGGGTATAGATTGCAAGAATTAGAAGGACAAAAGGTAGAGTCTTTATGGCTTGAGTTGCAGAATCAGGCAGGTGAGGTGATGCAGTCATGGGATAGTTTGTCACATGTGAGTTTAGATTCAACGCAGGCCACAGAAACACGAAAATATTGGCTGGAGCACGATATCAATGATTATTTTCACGGTAACAGCGCCACTTACGCACTCGATGGTGCACTTCTCATCTCGGCTCGCAATACCAACCAAATATACAAGGTAGACCCCCAAACCGGTGAGGTAGTTTGGAGGTTGGGAGGGAAGGACAGCGATTTCAATATAATAGATGATCCTCTCGGTGGTTTTTCTCATCAACATACCGTTAGCCAGTTAGGAAACGGGAATATACTTCTTTTTGACAACGGCAATCTACACCAACCGCAACAGTCTCGCGTTGTAGAGTACCAGCTTGATGAAGAGGCGATGACCGCTACGTATGTTTGGTCGTATACCGAAGCTGGTCGGTTTTCGTACGCGGCTGGCTCAGCTCAGCGGCTACCAAACGGCAATACGTTCATTAGTTGGGGGCTCGAGGTTGATGAGTCAAGTGGTAAAGCCAAAATAACGGAGGTCTCTCCGTTGGGAGAGAGGGTGCTGGAGATTTTTTTTGCTCCTGAGGTATTTTTCTACGACGCCTTCAAGCTATAGAAAAACCGCCGACTACTGCCGACGGTTTTTGATTGGACGGAGGCGAAGACCCGACCTACTTGAAGACTTGGACTTGGTCGTCCTTCTCTCCATTTTTGTCTCGGGTCGAGAAGGTCACCTTATACTTCCCGCCGCCGATATCCTTGATGTTGATGGCGGCGCGGCCACCGGGCCAGCGTATCCGCCAACGGCCGTCCTTGACGCGGTCGGCCGTGTAGCACCGCCCCTTGTGGCAGTAGATCGCTTTCTGGGCAGACACGACTCGCACCGAGGCGGCGCTGCCGTCGTTCCAGCGGCCGGAAGCTTTCTCACCGGCGGTTGCGGGAGCGGCTGCCAAGGCGGCAGCGATGGCAGCGACAACAAAGAACGCACGTTTCATGGGACTCTCCTTTCCCTATGTTGTGATGGTCAATTTATAACACAAATATATAATTTTTGCAACACGCTTAGTTTGAAAGAGTGAAAGTGTAGATTGGCTGTTCATCAAAAGGATCGAGCTCCAATACGTCGGTAATCTTTTCATCACGAAAGCCACCAATAGGGCAGAAATGTAGGTTGGCCGTCTCAGCCGCTAAAGACAGATTTTGTCCAATATGACCTGCTTCTAGTAAGCAGAGATCATAAGCAAAATCAGAATATTTTGGCGTATTTCGACTCCAGCGTGCGGTGAGAATTATGACTGCGAGTGCCTCGGTTTCGATGTCGGCTTTAAAGAGATCGTTAGTCGTTAGCTTTAGTGGCAACTCCCATAGTCTTTCCAAGACGTGCTCTTTGACTTGGTAATGGTACAGTGTTGGCCGAGCATCCGTCTCAAGCCGCGTACAAAGGTAGCATTCAACGGGGTAAAAGGAACCGCCTGATGGGTATGGTCGGTGGTGATCCTTATGTTCTCGTAAGGCGAGACCAAACAGTGTTCCCAGTTGTTGGGGAGTTGGGTAGATAGATGTGTCCGACCGGCGTCTTGACCGCCTCTTTTGTAGTAGTTCAACAAATGTATCAGTTGAAACGGGGTCTGGTAGTGGAATTTTTAGAAAACGGGGGTAGGTCTTACTCTGCTGTATTGCTGGCCAGAGTGATTCTGACGTGGCTGTTTTGCCTTTGTTAGTTCGGCGAATATATTGATGGATTCTAAGTGGCGTAAGGTTAAGCATATTGGTATTTAAGCAAAAGGATGTGGGTAGGCTGTAAAGGGTGTAGGTAAAGATTGGTAACCAAATTTTTCTGGTACAGCGGATAGACGTTTTCCCGTTACGTATGGTACACGTTCGTTTTGATGCATGGGTTGTAAATCAGGCATGACCACCATTTCAATATTCCAAGGAGACACGTTTCTTTTTGTTGAACCAACTGAGACTGAACATAGTTCGTAATTATTGTTCCTAGCCCAATTAACTATTCTTCGTAAATGATCACTCTCGGAGTCAGCCTCCCAGTTCTCGCTTGGGTTTGGTTCACTGGAGTCTGTTCCAGAAAGGAAGTACATATTACTAACTTGTTGAGGCTCAGCCCAGTAGTCCAATCGTTCAAGGTGGTTCAACTTCGACCCGTCTCTTTTTACAGATTGCTTGCCAGTACGAGACTGCCGATTCCTAATGGTTTGGCGTATGCGCAACGCTTCGAGCAGGGCTCCCTCAACGGCCGTACTCAAGCTATTATGCGCTTTAAGTCCTACCGTAAAAGCAGGAACATGTTCATGAGTGTCTTTGAGACTGGCACAAATTGCGTACGTTGGCGCATCTGTTACCATTCGAATTGCTGAAGGTTCAAGCTGGTATTTCTTGCACAACTCGAGTAGGCGTTGCAATTTTGGTGAAGTGTGAGCCAGATCAAGAAGGTTAAGTCTTGGTAACTTGAGTTGGTTGAGCCAAAGTATCATATAGGCATCACGTTCAATCACTTCTAGTGCTCCAGCAAGAACAGCTCCCTCACGTGTTGGCCATGTTGCAAGACCGGTCGTAATCGGCATAAGGAGTATCGGCTCACGAGCGAGTTTTTTGTCACGGCAGCTATTGACCAGCTGGGCGGGCAAGTACAGCTGCTTCCCAGTGGTCCATGACTGACCCAAGGTCCAAGTGAATTTACTATCTGGAGCAAAAGAAAGCCGTCCATATTTTTCTCGTTGCTCTTTTGAGACGCCAGTTATTTGGTCCGGTGAGATGAACGAAATGGATTTTTTTTGCATCTCGTTTATGCTTGCGTACATTGGTTTTTTAAAATAGGAAGTGTCTTCAAACCATAAATATCTTTCCACTGCTTCAGCCAAGGCAGCGATAAAGGCATCATAATCGCTGTCTATGGACATACCGCCGGCCCGTTGATTATCATGTGTGCCGCATGTCACTGCCCAGTGGTATTGCAAGGGCTCATCATGGTAGCCAGTGATGGGACGATAGTTTTTTATTAGTTTGGCCTCAATCAGTTGTTGTGCTATGGAGAATAAAGGAATGAGATCTGTTCTTCCATAGGGTATATAGTTAGCATCGACTGTAACAGACGCATTAAAGTATTTTTCAATAAATGTTATCAAGGCTAACTTCGCATCATCCGAAAATCCTTGCCTTCGTTTCCTAATAATCTCCGTTAACAGTAACGTATCGTGCATGACCAATCGATTGTAACAGTATTATTTTGGGCCTACAAGATTCGGTGACAATTGGTAGTGACATGGCTACGCATGCTGGTTACAATGGTCTCTGTAGCATGAACAGACTTCCACCTTGTACGGTTTTATATCAAGGCAATTGTACCTTTTGTCGTTGGTGTATGAGACTGGTACTCAAAAACAGTCGAGAAGGGATGTTTACATTCATCCCGATTGAAAGTGAGGAGGGGAAGGCTCTCATTAAAGAGGGGTCTCTATCGATAAACCCTGAACATCCAGACAGTATTGCAGTATTAGTGTCTGACGAGAAGGTTTACTATAAATGGCAAGGTGGAGTAGAAATTGCTCGTCACACAACGTTTCCGTTTCGGTTGGTGTATTTTGTTGCGATGATGGTGCCGAGTTTTTTGGGAGATCGTATATATGACTGTATTGGTCGTCATCGGGCTCTGCTGTGTCGGTTGGTCCGATGTCGCCAAAGGCAGTCATAGGAAAGGCCGCGAATCTTACTCGCGGCCTTATTGCAGGTTTCTACTGCTCCACCTTAGCGAAGATCTGGGTTTGGGTCAGTGCAGACGTCGATGAGGTATTTTCCGCTCAACCACTCGCCATCTAGGTGACCACTCACCTCCACCACGTAACGGCAGGGCGTTTCGGGGAAGTCCAACGACAGCGTGTCGTTGTACCGGACTTCCGTACCGTTAAAGTCAACGCCCTGCCAAAGGTCATCGGCAGCAACCTCGGGACGCAGCCGGACCTCTGTCCAGTTGACGGGCGTGTGGTTGGTGAAGACCACCCTAGTCATCTGTCCGTCATTGGTAGAGACGGTCGGTGTCGCCGCCAGCGCTGAGGCGGTTGCCAGCAAGCTGGCGATTATAGCGTGAAAGAACGATCTCATGATCTCCTCCAAAGACGATTAAGCGTACCGTTTACCGACTTATATAATAGCACATTTTAATATTTTTGTCAAAACAAAACTTTGAAATAGTATAAAAAGAAAACCGGGCTGCTGGGAAGCAACCCGGTTTTGTCCGCATGTCGCCGGCGGATCAGAAGTTCATGAAGTGCAGGTGCGAAGCGACGACGTAGCGGCCGTCGAGTTCGACGAGGCCGAAACTGGCTCCACCCTCGCGGTGAGCCGTGCGGGCCGCCTGTTCGAGCAGTCCGATGTCGCTGTCGGGGTAGACCTGCATATGGCAGGCGCCGGCGGCGATGAGCGGCTCGAGGACCGACAGGAAGGCCGAATCGTCGGCCTCGGCCTGCAGGGACGGCGTATTCAGAGCCGACCCCATCAGAGCGCCGGCGTCGGTGACGTTGTCACAGGACACAATCTCGGCGGCCGCGGCGGGGAAGGCGCACGCGGTGACGATAAGAACGGATGCAAGAATCTTCTTCATGGGGACCCCATTTGGTTGGTTTGATTCTGGCGATATTGCCGTTAGCTATACTACTACAAATAGGTAAAATGTCAACCTCAAAAAGGGCAGTTATACAATAACGTGATATTGGCTAGGCACAGAAAGGGTATAATGAGGCCAATGAAAACGTATTTGGTATCCGTGCGCGACTTCATCTGGCGCCATCCGTTGTTGATAGCTCTTGGTGGGTTGGCGTTTGTCGCTCTCTATGTATGGAGCGAGAGTTTTGGTGTCGCAACTGGTTCGTGGCTGCCGGCAGTATTTGGCCTTGGCGGCCAAAGCGGTTCCCAGTCGGGTAGTTCTAGTTCATCAACTGGTGGCTATTCGACTTACTCAGGTAGTCGTGGAACCTATGGCGGCCGCATGACCCAAACTGAGTTTGGTGACTATGCTGAGAGAGACGGAGCCGATGTGTATCATTATGATGGTTACTCAAAAGCGTATTATTCTGATGGCTCGACATCATCTTGGAGCAGTTCCAGCTCCTCCAGTCCATACTTATTGGTTTGGAACGGTAAGCGTTATCTGCATGAAAATGATTTCTTGTTTGGTAAGCCCACCACTGTATTTACTGATTATGCAGAAGGGTATACGGCGTACCGACGAGGTATTGGCGGTGACTCGTATTTGGTACGCCTTCCAGTCGTGGAAGAAGACGGGAAACTTCGCTTCCAAATTCGAGAGATAGAACCAGAAGAGTCATTTATAGACCGATTTTGCTTACAGGCTATTGATTTACATCCTGACCAGATACCGATTGTCGACGGTTCGCTTGGCTGTGTACATGTATTTGACGCCAAGACAGCCAGCCTCGTAGCTGATCAAACCGTGCAACACTACCACCGTAATACAAACACCGTATCAGTTCAGACCTTTGCTGATAGTAAGGTACTGCGTGTACACGACCGCGGGGGTTCCATGTTAGAGACTGGAGATGAAATCATCATTCAGATACCTCGAAAAGATCTGACCGAGGAAGCTTTGTATGTAGTGGTGGATTCCTACTTTAGAGATTGGACACTAGGTGAAACTGTACCCTTTTCATATCAAGATCGTCTCCTCATCTATTCTCGTGGTACGGCTCGTAAGTTGGCTACAACTGCCGCAGGGGTGAGTTTACTCCTTGCCGGTATGGCAGTGACACAGACCGTGTCCGGTCACGCACTCCAGAATATCCTTGCTACTCCCTACGCCAATGCAGATGTTCCACCACCACCACCGACGAGTGGTGGTGGAGGAGGAACAAGTTGTGGGGGTATGACAACGGCCTGTTCGTCAAAATCTCTAGAGGTGAGTGTGATGATTGGTGGCCGGCGTATTTTGCTACAGACACTCTTTCCTCGACTGGTACAGGCTTCAAAAGAAGTGGTGTGTATACCAAAGGATCTTGTACAGAGTGTTGCAGACGAAGTCATTACAATTTGCATTAAAGCTACCAAGCGCCACCAGGTCACGTTTGCCGGTGTTATGCAGGGGCAGGCAGTTTTAGCCGAACCGACCTTGTTAGGTAGACAGACAGTGGTACATACGCGGACAGGACAAGATGTGTCAGAGAAAATACGCCAAAAGAATGAAGACTTCCTCCATATTGTGCCAGGTGATACCTACGAGGTTACCGTGTCTGATATGCCTACTGTAGCGACTGGCCTACAGCGCCACATTCTTCTCAGTACCAATGGTTTTTATACGCGACTATCAGAAGCAACAAAGAGGCGCATCGGCGCTAATTGGTATCGTACATTAGCTCCTGAAGACAAAGCCATTTTGCGCAGCCTTAAACAAATAGGTGTTTAGTCATAAAGAATCATAACAATCATGGATACGGAAATAAATACAAAAAAACGTTTTCGTGTAATGCTGCCGTTGGGACTGATGGTCTGTATCGTTGCCCTTCTGTATGCGGCTTGGTATGTGTATGAAAAAATCCAAACCGAACGTTCGGTTAATCTGACACAAAATGCATACATTGAAAATGAAGGTTTGTCTGACGATCTCAGTGACTATGAGCCGATGGGTGTGTTATATGCAAGCGCTGTTGTAGATCAAGGCACTACCACTACTGCAACCATCGTTGCCTTTGATCTTGCAGAACTCTCTTCACCAGTGCAGGTCATCACCGATCCATTTATGTATTTGACACAGAATGTTCTTTTTGAAGATTCATTGGGATCTCCCCAATATCTGCTAACAACAATAACTCCTGACAGTATAACCTCGACTGGAATAGCTATTCCGGCGCTGCATGTAATGACCGGAACAGAGGCCTCAGGGCGATCGGTGGTACGTGCATTTCGGGCTGCTCAAAGTGAGAGTTTGACGGGAGTGAGCCTTTCACCTGACAAGGTTCAGGTAGCCTTTTCACAAATCAGAGATGAAACGACAATACAAAACAGCAGCGAAGCATACGATCTTCGATCATGGGAGACCGTTATTTTAGATTATCAGACCGGTGAGGTTCTGCATGTTATCGAAGGTGGCGCACTCGGCCAATGGTTGTCTCCCACTCGACTCGCATTTCTGCGTGTAGACGGAGTCCACGTATTTGATACTACAACCGCTGATGAGTGGCCGCTTATTCTTGCTCAACCTATAAAAGGTGATTCTACTGGCGTCAATATTCAAACAAATATGGCGGCCACCGTTGATGGAAGCATACTAATCCTCACTTCACCATACATGAATCGGATCGAAGTGTTTGCCGTAGATACAGCAGATGCAAGAAGTACGTACTCCTTGGGAAGAATTACTGTACCAGGTACACAGTTCTTTAGTCCGGTGGTAGCCCCAGACAATCGGTCGTATGCGGTGCATGCGGTAGCTGAAGACGGTAGTCAGTCACGAATTGAGATTCGTCCGCTCACGGGTCGGAAAGTCGTACAGACAGTAGATATACCCGATACAATCGGGGCAGAGGGTTTTGCACTCGATGATTGGGCCCTAGTTCGTGACCCGTCTACTGGTGTTGCTCAGTAAGAAAGAGTAGAGATCAGGCTGTCGTGTTGAGTTGTAGATGCACTCTAATCATCAATGTAGTCTATTTATTCAGGTAAGCCATATTGTATTAGAGTCCAGTAGGCCTGTCTCTCTAACGTTTGCCCTTGCTGTAGACGGCCTGTGGCATCGACCATATAACTAGGGGCTTGGTTACTGGTCACGATGATTGGGATGTCACTCCAGGCTGCCTGAACACGTAGCATGTTTTGTAGTTGGTACCAGAGTCTGGACGGTGAGTGAAACCAAGCGTGTGAGACGATATGTGCAACGAAGGCATGACCGTCAGCATTCAGCCGCAGTGGACTCGCAGATTCAAAACAAAACAGTATCGACAGAGTATCTGGTTCCTGCTGATTTGGTCCAGGCCTATAGTTTTGTGTCGTTTCTACCGTGTTAGTTAGAATTTCGTTCCGGCCGTTTCGTAACAGTAGTAATACCCAGTAGGCGACAAATTCTCCCTGCGGCACAAGGTATTGTTTGTCATACAATTCCAGTTGGTTGGTTGAAAGGTTGTATGTATAGGAACGCAGAACACTACCTTGTCCTGTTTCCAGTGAGGTACGAGCACTATCAAGTAAGATCGTAGATGAGCTGAGCTGACTTAGATGTTCGAGAGCGGCTTGCGCGCTAGTAAAGTGACTAGTGAGTCGGCTATCCTCAGGCAAGATAACGTAGTCGGGCTGGTATGACAAAGCAATTCGTACCGCTCGATTCAATTGATCACTTTGTAGCATGCGACCGCTTGAAGAGTTAAGCATTTCTCCAGAAAAACGAGTTGCAAGTGAGACCGCCGTAGTCCCCTCAATTGCGACATCTGTTTGATGAATAGTGGTGTCTTGTTGAGTACCAATCAAGAGAATTAGAAGAAAGACAATTATGCAGTACCACCACCGCTTTGCACGAAGACATCCAAATAAAACAACCCCAAGACCACTGACTACAAAACTGAGGCCATAAACGCCAGCTAACTTTGCGAGTGTCAACATTCCCGGCCAAGCAGCTACCGCATACCCAAGATATCCAAAGCCAAAGTTGATGTTCGGAACGCTACTCGGGCCAAGCGAGTAGATTGAAAATAAAAAAGAGCCGCACACCTCGCTTAATACCAGCAGAAAAGGGAAAAGATACAGTACTTTTTCACCAAAATATGTTCGTAGGGGTATATAAGCAAGAAAAGGTATGGCCGCACCAAAACCTATCGATACCCAAGTCCCAGTCCACAGTACGCCAATCAACAGGAGTTGTGTCGGTAGCGTAGTTGGCAACCAAGGGATTGGATACACGTACCAAAACCAATGTAAGACAATGGCACTCTTAATACCAAAAATGATCCAACAATACAAAAATAGTGGTCGCGTGTGATTGACTCGCCGAAGACAATAGATAGTCAGACAAAGTCCCACGAACAGTAGCCAACTGAGAGTAGGAGATATAAATGCCAATCCAAGACAAGTCCCAGCTAAGGTGGGCATAAGAAACTGGCGTATCGTCGGTGTTTTTGACTGATTGCTGAGTGGGGTGTTCAGGATCGTTGAGTGCATGTGCAAAAGATTACTGAGTACCCTGCGATTGCAATTGTATTGTGGCTAGTTCTTGGGTCACAACCTCAGCGTCACTCCATGGCTGCTTGCTGCCATGAGGCCCCATGATGTACGGGTCAGTGCCTTTGCCGGAAATGATCACGTAGCCACCATCAACCGCTTTATCAATTGCTGTTTTTATAGCTTCCCGTCGGTCCATAATGACTTCGAGCTTACTCGTATCAGTGATGCCTTTTTCCATGTCAGCTATGATTTGTCGCGGGTCCTCATCGTACGGGTCTTCGTTGGTAAGAATGATATGGTCACAATAACGCTCTGCAATAGCAGCCATCTCTGGACGCTTCCAAGTATCGCGACCGCCACCCGTATTGCCAAGTACACACACTTTGGGCACATCTTTAAAGGCCTGATAGAGTTTTTCGAGGGAGTCAGGGGTATGGGCGTAGTCCACTATGGCCGTCACGTTTCTAGTACTATCTTTCGGTGAATAGAAATGTTCAACGCGGCCACGTACCGGTGGCAGGCCACGAAGAGCCCTCTCAATCGTAGCGAGTGAGACCCCAAGAGCTTTAGTGATGGTGATGGCGGCTAAGGTATTATAGACATTGAATAACCCAACCAGCGGTACTCGGATGGTGGTCTCCTCACTTTGCGACTGGAAAATAAGACCAATGCCGTCTTTATGTAAGGTGTGAAGCTTAAGATCAGAAAGAGTATAGGGAAGTTTTTCTTCGACATTAATCTTCAAGAAATCAGCTCCGTGCTCGTCGTCCACATTGGCAACGATGTAGCGCGGTCTTTTCGTCGACCGCTCAAGTTGTTCGGCGATTTTCAATTTGGCAGCTTTGTACTTTTCAAATGAGCCATGGGATTCTATGTGCTCTGGTGCCAAATTAGTGAACACGAGAGCGTCAAGTTCAATGAATTTATGACGGAACTGTTTTGCCCCCTCGGAGGTCATTTCAATAACGGCGTGGGAACATCTAGCATCGACCGCTTGACGTAAAAAATGCTGCACAAAGAAGCGCCCTGGTGTGGTCATCTTATAGAGGTTCGGACGAATGTCACTACCGACCTTAAATTGAATGGTAGAAAGTGATGCGGTGGTATATCCTGCTCCTTCTAAGATGGCGGAAATAAGCTCCACTACCGTAGATTTGCCTTTAGTACCAGTTACTGCAATAACCGTAATATCACGCGATGGATGTCGATACCACATTGCTCCTATCCAAGCTAACGCCAAGTGGTATGGTGGACGCAGTACTTCAAGCAAATGATGTGGCAATACGCGTTTGAGCCAATACAGCAGAGTTCCCATAAATACAGTATATCGCCTTTATGAGCTCAGGTATTTAAGTGCCTGTTTAATCACTTGTTCCGCGTTTTGGGGCTCGTCATGGTCTTCGGCTACGTGGCGCACTGCCTCACGTACTGACCGTTCCGGGTACCCCAAAGCCACTAGGGCATCAATGGTGTCAGAAAGTTCCTCAGAGGAATGGGTGTTGGATTCTGCTCCAGTTCCCCCAACGAGAACCAATAGATCGTGTTTATCACGTAGCCCGAGCACAATATTTTCAGCACTTTTTTTTCCGATACCAGAGAGCTTAGAAAGGTAGCTGGCATCATCATTTATGACCGCCTTGGCGAGAGTCGCGAGATCACTCTGGGCCAGTATCTGAAGCGCCGAGCGCGGACCGATCTTAGGTATAGTGAGGAGTAGTTCAAATACCCCAAGTTCTTCGGGGGAAGCAAACCCGTAGAGATCGTGTGCCGTTTCTCGCACTGCGAAGTACGTATGGAGTCTCACGGTCTCTCCGAGGGCACCTACACGAGTCGGGTAGGGAGTAAATACTTGGTATCCAAGACCACTTTTCGTCTCCAGTACCACAAATGTCGGCTCGGTTGCCACCACGGTACCCTGAATGCTACGTATCATAGGAGTCAGTATACAGAGCAAGTTCGACCATCGCAATCAACGCGCTTCCCAGTGTGTCCACGAGATGCGGTATATACTGTTTCAATATGCGAGGACGTGACATTAGTGTGCTATCCGTAGCGATAACGTTGCTGGCAGTGATAGTTGGAGGGGCGATATTATTGCGATCAGAGCAGTTGTTTTTTAGCGGCCAGCAAGATAATAAAACTGATTCAGCATTTACTTCAATAGCAGATGATTCATTCTCGAAAGCGCAGTATCACTTTGGTCATACAGAAGGAGCGTACGATCTGGTGTTAGCACGCCGGTACTATACTGACGTGACCCTTAACGCCACCGCTAAGTTCAATAAGTCAGAAGTGTCCATGTCGTGGTACCAGCTAGCGCGCATCGATTTTTTAGAAGGTAAATATGGCTCCGCAGAGACAAAGCTCAAAATGCTTGAAAAAGAGTTTGGTGACAGTTTTTATAATGTGTATTACATCGAGGGTCTCGTCTACGGCTATCGCGCGCGCGATATTGGTAACAAGGAGGATTGGCAGCTAGCTGAAGAAGCATTTAAAAAATTTTTGGCAGTAAAACCAGAAAGTCCGTGGGCGCGTACCGACCTCTCGTGGGTCTACTTTGCACAAGGCAAGTTTGCTGACATGATACCGGTTCTTGAAGAAGGACTTGAGTACGAACCAGAAAGTCCGTGGCTTCATAATATGTATGGCCTTGCGCTACTGAACACGGGACAGAACGACCTTGCTAACGAACATTTTAGTTTTGCACAAGAAAGAGCACGTCTACTCGATCCTGAGGGCTGGGGAGCAGCGTACCCAGGTAATGACCCAGCTGGTTGGGGGGTGGGTCTGGCGGAGTTTCAAGCGGTCATAGATGGTAATCTTCAACTTACAGAATAGTATACACAGAAAGTCAATCCAGTTGGCTAGACAGGGGCTATAATAAACGTATGTCCATATCTAGGATCAATATTTACACCATACTGCTCCTCGGAGCAGTTGTGTTTGGTGTTGCCGCAGTGCAGCTTTTTGCTTACGGCGTAAGCTTTGCTCGTTCAGTAGAGTTTGGCCTTTCTGAGATGTCACCACTTGGCCAATCTGCTGGGCGGGCTATGCCTGCTTCTGGCGAGAGTGTCTCATGTGTGATGACGTTTGCGCAGAACCCCATCGGACAGGGGGATAATCCTGACCTATCAGTTGCCGTTTCGCTTGACCCCTCAATGTCTGCCACCACCTACCCAAGCCTCATCGTCGCTCGTTGTGACAGCACTGTTTCTGCTTGCGAGTCCAGCTGGTCGTGGGCTCAAAGTCAGTTACGGTTACTGGACTTTCCTAGCGCTGGCGGCTGGACAAAGATCATTAGCCAAGGGAGCTACAATGCTATTCAATTTGGTGAACCTGTTACTGATCCTAATATTACAACTAGTGCTGATTCTCCAGCCCTCGCACGTGGGTCGTATCTCTATCGCTATTCTTTGCTCTACAGCACCTCTATCACTAGTGAACATGATGCGTTTCAGGTTGGTGGATTCTGGTGTGATCCATCCAATCCACTTTACTCGACCTTTTTGTGTGAACCACAAACTTATACCGAGTCAGGTCACAGCGGCACGATCACCTGTGATAGCTATCTTGATATCGACCCACCCCCACCCCCAACTGAGTGTAATGATGGTATTAACAATGACACTGATAGCGGTATCGACTGGGCAGGTATCCCGTCGTTGCCTGATACGTATGATTTCAACACTCAGCACCCTAACTCCTCCTACGCACCTACTGTTTGGCAGAATTCGCCAACAAGGATCATGTACACTGTAGAGGACCTTGAAGGGGATACCACTATTATTTCAAATGATTCGTACCCGTATTTTAACAGCGATAGCCAAACCGCTAATAGGATCTGTAAAGTTGCTGGCTATAACACGGCACAAGTAACCCAGACCATATCAGCCTACAACTTAGGAACGGTCGGTAACTCTATCGGGTCAGACCTCGCAGTTGCCATTTGGGATGGTTCTGACTGGGCGTTTGCACCAACTGCTGGTTATTACAACGCCATTTACACTATGCAGTGTTCTGACCCAGATCCGGGAGCCCCCCCTGATCTTGAATGTAACGGGGATCCTGACTGGCCAACTGAATCGTCAGGGCCAATCGCCCATATTGAGGTGCGTGACGTCACTGCCAGTGGCTCGTATACTGGAAGTACTTTGCAGACAACCACAGGTAATACGCTAAACTTACAATGGTGGACAACTGGCGGTGTAGCTACTAGTTGTAGCGGCCTTAGGTTTAGTACTGGCGGCGCGATATCTGGTTCGGATGTTACACCAAGTCAAAACCCAGTCCCTGGTTCTCCGGTCACCTACCGAGTCGACTGTGAAGGCCCAGCCGGTGACAGTTTTGATACGGTGACCGTGGAAGCTGTTGGTACGGCCCCGTCTATTGAAAGCGATCCCCGTATACTCTACCGAGGTGAGGAAGCGAATATACAATGGAATACCAACGGTATTGATCCCGTACTTTGTTCAGTCAGTGGCCCCAACCTTGACATACCAGTCTTGTCTGTCGATACTGGCTCTAGTGACGAGACAATCAATAACGAATCCACCTACACCATTGACTGTGGTACTGCTGGCTCTGACTCAGTTACCGTACGTATCCTACCGGTCATTCAGGAGACCTAAAAGAACTCCTCAAACTAACACCACAAAACCCACTACGTGTGGGTTTTGTGTTGCAATTTTACAAGGCTTACGGTATAGTTTCGGCCATGCCAATAACTAGAGGAGCGCAAAAGGCCCACCGTTCATCGCTGAGAAAGCGTGTCTTTAACCTACGTCGCAAGGGAGCTATGAATGACGTGGTCAAGGATATTCGCAAGCATGTGGCCGGAGGGAAGCTCGATGAAGCTGCGAAACTGCTACCAGCAGCACACAAGGCCATCGATAAGGCAGCCAAACGCGGTATCATAAAAGAAAACACTGCCGCCCGCAAGAAGTCACGCCTTGCTGCCGCTATCAAACGCGCTAAATAAGAAAAAACGCCGGAGGGCGTTTTTTGGTTTGAGTCAGTATGTAGGGGAGTCGTTCCGCTTTTTAAGGATTGGGAGTCGGTCACAAATCACTAAGTATATTTGTTCGTTTCACTCCAAATCTACTAAGTGTTTGCGACCCCGCCTCGCTCGTAAACATCGCTACGGCTTTCGACTCCTGGCCGCAAGGTGCGAAGGCACCTTGCTTGGGAGCACCATTAGAAAAAACCCGTAATGGGCTTTTTCTAATGGTGCTCCCACCAGGAGTCGAACCTGGATTACAGGTACCGCAAACCTGCGTTCTATCCATTAAACTATGGGAGCATGTGCTTTGTAGACTGTCTGCGCTGAGTGAAGTTCGAGGCGTGCGAGGAAAATAAATTGAGGTGAACTAGACTGTTCAGTGAAAGTTATTTTACGAAGCACAACAAAGAAATTCTTCAGTGCGGACAGTCTACATTAAAATCCAAAAAATTCCAGTACCTTATGGAGCAGCGGCTCCTCCAAGTCCGCTTCCGGCAACCGAGCCGAAACCAGGTCCTCGATCTCCTCAACGTATTCTTCCGGTAGCGGCATTACCAGCAGGGTAGCATGCAGCTGTTTTGACCTCAGAAAGAGGCGTGGGCCAATGGGATCTTCATCGTCGACTCGGTACCCATCGAGGCTATTGTACGGGTATACCTGTTCACCAATACGAACCCCGCGGGTACTAACGGCAAACGGAATGATCGCCGGCTCTCGCGCCGCCATGATACCCATGGCGGCGCCGGCTACACAAATAAGAATGGTAAACAGGAAGTTGCCAAAGAAAAATGCTGCCACCGCAACAGAGATGGTCACGATCCCAAGTATCCAGTACCAGTCAGCTCCTTTTTCAAAGTGGGTATGTTCAGGAGCTTCCCACGTAATAGCTGTAGTTACCTCGTCCACAATGCAGTAATTGTAGCATGTGCCGTAGCCCGTCTGTAGGTTGCAAATTAGCGTTTACCGCCACCCCAGCCACGTCCACCCGAGCCGGTCCTACCAGCAGTACTACCACGTTCTTGATTGGTTGAAGTTATCGTCTCTAGTTCAGTTGAACTAATATACTGGGCGGTATAGGTCGCGTCTTGCGCTGTTAGTTGGCGAGTAAAGGCGCGTAGGTGGTTGCGTGAACCACGCAGCAAGTTCTCGTACACGAGGGTTATGTCCTCGTTGTCAGTTTGGGTAAGAAGACGAGCAAGGTCACTGATATCAAGGTCTTCAATGGTGGCACCGACGGTAAGGGCGTCAGTTTCAGATTGGGTACCTGCTGCCACGAGTGAGCGGTAGAGGTCCGCTAAGTTCTGATCGGTGAATACACCTACAGTATCGTCTGTCACAGGGTCGGTTACATCATATTTATTCAGCAGATCGCGCACTGCTTCGGTATGCGTTTGTTCACTCTGGGCGATATTCGCAAAAATCTGTAGGCCCCATTTCTCATATAGTGTTTGATACACATCTCGCGCTAGTTTTTCCTCCTCGCGCATCAACAACAGCCCCGCTCGTTCTTCGTCGGTGAGGAGTTCTGTTGGTAGAGAATCGACAGCTGGTCGCAGTGACACATAGTCTTCAGCAGCTGGAGTGTACTCTGCTTTCTCGTATTCATTGGCGTTGGTTTCGTTTTGGCTCGGCGTAGGTTGTTCACCCATATAGTTCCCAGCCGCGAGACCAGTAAGTAAGGCGACGATTGCCGCTAGTATAGTAGAGACATTCATGTTCATTATAGTTAATCACTGGCTAAGACTTTCAGCGCCTCAGCTACCTGCTCGTCACGTTTTTTCTCCGGTAGGCTCTGGCACTGTTTGATGTGCATGAGCACATACTGTTCGCTCGTGCCTTTAAGAGCGCTGCGGGCCGCTTTGATCTGGGAGATAAAGGCTTTGCAGTCCTGTATCTTGCCCGATTCAAGGGCACCGCGCAGGGCCCGTATCTGGCCTTCAGCTCGGCTAAGGCGGTCAGCCAATTTTTTGTACGCAGGATTAGTCATATGTATTTCGTTGATAAGGGTATACCCAGATAATAGCATTAGCACTTTACTTTGTATACCCCATGGGGTATATTACACTCCATGCTACAAAGATATAAATTGGCCCTTGGGGCAGGGCTCACCGTTGGGGTGTTTTTTATATTTGTTTTTCCGCAGGTTCACTTGCGAGCGACTGCTACCAACACGCCTGCATATGACCCAATTTCTGAGGAAACAGTCTTCCTTGATAGTGCAGACCTCCCGCTTGCAGTCTCCGGTCTGGTCGAAGCTTCTGATCGGGCAGTGGTATCTGCTCGCACTAGTGGTGTTCTCACGTCTATTCTTGCCGCTGAGGGCACGTATGCGCCATCTGGTTCGGTGCTCGCACGATTAGACACACCCGTGGCAGATGCAAGAGTTGTCTTAGCGGAGCGAGAACTTGAGCTTGCACGTCTTGATCGTACGCTCGCGACTCGTCTTACTGAACTTGAATCAGTGCAGGCCCGTGCCGTAGCCTATAGTGCTGAAGAAATTGCCTTCTTGCGCGCTTCATCAAGTGACACCCGTATTATCGAAGCCACTGACAGTCTGCGCGGGCAAGCTGAACAGAGTCTTTTAGCTCTAGGCGCAGCACTTGATTTTGTCGACGATAATCGCTCCCTCTTTGACGCTGAGGCTCTCGCACAGTATAGACAGGTGGTAAGCGATCTCTACGGCTCTATCCCGAAACAGTTTCAAAGTAAGGTACAGGTACCAGTCTCTGGCAGTCAAAATATACAGGCGTTACTGGAGCTAATGCACACCGACGATTTCCTTGATGTTACAGCAATGCGCGAGCTAAGTTCACTTATTCATACAGAGCTGGCTCTCACCGCTGCGCTCTACGAAGGGGGAGAGCGGGACGCCTACATCGACAATAATGATGCGCGTACCGAAGCGTATCTGACAGAGCGAACCGCACTCGTCGAAACACTCATTGCTCATGCTGCTCAAAGTGCCGCTGCTGGCACAAAGCTCGATGCGGTCCTTGAAGACGCCACGGTGCAACAGAAAAATGTAACAGTTACTGATATTGACCGACAAATGGCTGATGTACAGGCTGAATTTGGCAAGGCCATTGAAGCTGCTGGTACGAACGTCGCTATGGCTGGTGTATCACTGGCGGCAGCTGAACGTTCGCTTGGTGACGTGCGGTCGCCATTTTCCGGTACGGTAGCAGAAGTGTTGGTTGATGAGGGAGAGTATATACAGGCGGGCACACCCATTTTGACACTGATCGGTAGCTCAGGCAGAGAACTTACGGTTGCCATTCCAAATTCACTCTTGCCGCTAGTGCACACCGGAGCGGAGTTTAGTACAGACGGTCATGTGCTCGGAATAGTCGATCGTGTTGGCGTTCCGTATGGCGGCCATAGCGCGACCGCCGTTATCGTACTAAGTAGAGATGACGTCACTGTTGGAGAAACACTGCACGGCACCCTACTACTTGCTGGCAGTGACGATATATTTACAGCGCCACGGGGGGTTATCCACTTTGATTCAGAAGGACCGTACATCGTGTATCAAAACGGCATTAAAGCCCGCGTAGAAATTGTGTATGACGCTGGTACCACAGTGTATGTCACAACAGATACGTTTCTATCAGAGCCACTTGCGCTTGCTCGCCCGTTTGATCTACGTCTATGAATGAAGATCATGTAAATATAGTCGGACGTATCAGTCATTTTTTTGCTGTTAATCGGCCACTTTCAGTACTGATACTCATCATCTCACTGCTGTTTGGGCTCTTTGCGTTTTGGCTCACTCCCAAGCAATACAATCCGGAGATCACGCGGCCGGCTTTTTTGGTCAGTATCAACTACTCGGGCGCTGATATCAACGAAGCTAGTGATCGCGTCGCGCATGAACTTATCGAAAAGATCCAAACAGTGCCAGGGGTCGATGATGTACTAACTGAAGTCAGTGATGGCGCCACCGTGCGTAGTACCGTCATTTTTGAAGTCGGCTACGACGCTACCAAGGCCAAGCTCGACCTACTTTCGCAGCTTAATCAGCACAGTTATTTGGCGCGCGGCTTTATAGCACCGCCAGCGGTCATTGAGATAAATCCGGAGACCATCCCCATTTTGCAGGTTGTTTTTGGTTCACCCACACGTTCCGTGCCGCAGCTACGTGCCGAGCTCATTAAACTCGGTCATGAGCTCGGACAGATAGAAGATGTCAGCGAGGTCAGTGTTCATGGTGGATACATGCCGAGTCTCGTGATTGAAATTGATCCACACCGTCTGGCAGCCACCGGACTCTCGGTGACCGAGGTGGTGCAGGTATTACAGCAGTCACAACTACGTGACATACATGGCGCGGTCACAAGTGATCAATACCGGGTCGAAGCGGTATTTGATGCCACAACGGATTCGCCGGCTGAGGTCGGAGCATTGTTCGTCGGTGACGGCGTTCGACTGCGTGACGTTGCGTCAGTATTTGAAGGAACTACTGGCCAGCGTGAGTATGTCCTTCATAGTACCGCCACGGCTTCGGGTGAGGTGGTAATGCTCTCGGTCGCAAAGGTCGAAGGCAGTAGCGCGCCGGTTGTCAGTAGCGCAGTTCTGGCGGCCCTTGAAGCGTACCGCAGCAAGGAGGGAAGTGACATCTCATACGTGGTTGTTGGCAACGATGGTGCCACTGCTAACGCTGAGATATTTGGCCTTACCAAGAACCTGCTTACCTCCATCGTTATTGTGGCGGGAGTGTTGTTACTCTTTCTCTCGCTACGTGCCGCCGCGGTGGTGATGGTAGCGATACCAGTTACGCTACTGATTGTCTTTGGTCTTGGTTTCCTCTTTGGGGAGACCATCAATCGCATTACGCTCTTTGCCCTTATTCTCTCCCTTGGCCTCTTGGTCGACTCAGCTATCGTGGTCGTCGAGAACATTTACTCGCATTTGAAGGAGTGGTCGGCGGTAGGAGACAGCAGCAAGACCCGCGAACGAGTGATTGCTGGTGCCGTCCACGAAATTGGTATTGGACTGCTTCTTTCGACAGTGACCTCGGTGATTGTGTTCCTACCGATGCGGTATATCACTGGCATGATGGGCCCATATATGGGACCAATTGCCTTTTTTGTACCGGCAGCGCTCGTAGTCTCGCTTTTGGTGGCCGTCGTCATCACGCCATTTGTGGCAGCATATCTTTTAAAGGCTGACGAGAAGCCGCTGGCGCTTACCGCGGGGTTTGGTCGATTCTTTGACCGACTCACAATCTGGTATCGGCGGCAGCTCAGCGCTGTTTTACAAAGCCGCGTTTTGCAGCAACGCCTCCTTGGCGGCGTATTACTACTCTTTATAGTGTCGCTGCTGTTACCGGCTCTGGCGTTGGTGCATTTTCAAATGCTACCGCGCGCTGACCGCGATCAGTTCTATGTCTACGTCGACCTGCCGGTAGATACCGCTACCGAGGCAACGCATCAGTTTGCCACTGACCTAGCCGCTCTTATCAATACAGATGCTGAAGTGGTCTCGGTAGAGGAATTTATAGCGCGGCCGCCAATTCTCGATTTTAACGGCATGTTCAAAGGTGCCGGTGGCCGCGACCACGCGTACGAAGCGAGCTTGCGCGTCAACCTCACGCCTGCCCGTGAGCGTTCCCTAAGTTCCACCGACGTAGTCGCACGTCTTCGCGCTCAGGTAGTAGAGCAATTTGGCGCCAAGGCAAGCGCCGTGCGTTTTATCGAGGAACCCCCCGGACCACCAGTCCTCGCAACCCTAGTAGCCAAGGTTTCAGCTGACTCACAGGAAGAGCAGCGTGAGGTAGCTCTAGCCTTAACCGAGCTTATCGACACCATCTCAGGAGTGGTCGATCCGTACACCACCGAAGAGGACGCCATCGGACGCGTTCGCTATCGTTTTGATCGTGAAGCAGCCAGTAGGCTTGGGGTGAGTGAAAGCGCTATTACCGAGGTCTATAGACTCCTTACTGGCCCAGAGGAGGTGGGTGAGTGGGTTAGTAGTGGTGCCCGTGAATATTCACCGCTTATGGTGACGCTGCCGCACGCAGACCAAGACTCACCCAGTGACATTGATACACTGATGGTCAAAAGTGCTGACGGCAGTGCAGTGTCTCTTGGCAGCGTACTGACACCTGCATACGAACTGCGTCCCTCACGCGTTAGTTTTGATGGGGCGCTGCCGGTCTCGTACGTGACTGCTGAGGTAGAAGGGCGTTCCATTGTCTACGTGGTTATCGATACCATGCGCGCCCTTATGCGCGGCGAGCTCGCTGGTTATGAAGTTACCAGCTGGAATTTATTTTCACTGACCCTACAAAATGTAGAGACCAACAGTGAACTTACCCTGCGCTGGGGTGGGGAATGGGAGATGACTCTCGAAAACTTCCGTGACCTTGGCATTGCTATGGGAGTGGCGCTCCTTATGGTCTACGCAGTCTTGGTAGCTCAGTACAATCGGTTTGCGACACCAGCCTACATTCTGGTGACGGTACCACTTGGCCTCGTGGGTATTTTGTGGGGCTTTCTACTCCTTGATCAGGTCTTTGGTGTGTATCTCACTGCCACCGCGCTCATTGGCTTTATCGCCCTCATCGGTCTCGTGGTAAACAACGCCATCATCTTCCTTGAGTATGTAGAACAAATGCAGGCAGCTGGACATAGCTACCAGAGTGCCTTGCTGGAGGCAGGACAGGCGCGCCTTCGCCCCATCTTCCTCACGTCACTTACCACCGTCCTTGGCAGTCTTACCATTGCCGGCGATCCGGTCTGGTCGGGCCTCGCGTGGGCCATTGTCTTTGGGCTGTCACTCTCGACGATCCTGACACTGGTCATTTACCCGACCCTGCTTATGTATTTCGTGAGCAGCAAATTAGAAAATAATAAATAACTGTATATGTTCACTCTTAAAACCAAAAATGTATCAGAGCCAGTCACGCTTAGAAATTTACCAACCCTGCGTCAGGCGTTTGTAGTGGCGTCAGGTCTTATCGTCGCGGGGTATGTCCTCGCGGCACTTGTGCATCCGGCGTTTATCTACCTGCCGCTGTTGCCAGCTGGCGGCCTCTTATTTTCTGGCCTCACTGGTTTTTGTCCAATGGTGTACATTTTGCAGAAGTTACCGTGGAATCGGTAGAGGGGGATGGTGAAGAGTGTCTGTGGGTATTGCGCTTCGCAGGTGGTCTCGAGTTGTAGTCTTGTAATATCAATTTCTACTTGACAGAACTTACTCACTCCCTCGACTCGTCTTGTGCGCTAAAAGCAACACCAGCGACAAAGTGGTTGAAATTAAGCCTAAAAAAGCACATAATTCGCTAAAATGTCAAAAGTTAAAGAAAAAGGTATTTCTCAAATATATAGTTACCTTGTATTGCCTGGCAAAGGTGATGATACTGTTCCTGATATTGCAGGGGCGGAATTAGAGCTCAAAGGCAAGGTTTTTAAGATGCTTAGAGAAATATACGAGAGCTCTGAAAAAGATTGCAAAATACCGATTTGTTTTGATATGGGTGATGATGGGAAACAAGAAAACAAGGTTAGAGATGAGGTAATAGCCTTTGTTAAAAAACCAAGTGAAAAGAAAGGTCGCGTTTTGGCAAACGATATCTGGATGTATAGTCGATAAAAAGTCTTGCATTAATCTCATTTAAAGTTTTTAGTGCTTCTTGTTCAGACATGCTGTAAACTCATGTTCAAGGACCGTTCGCTTTCTGTGATCCACTACATAGTCTTTTGATTAAGGTAGGTCAAAACAGTGAATATACCTAAGGAGACATTTATAAACTGATATCTTTTCGCGTTTTTTCAAATTCAGCACCACTTACCAAATCAACTGTCCACTATATCAAGTACCGTCACTTAGTAGTTCGTCATACCTTCTAACTTAATTGCCAGATTTGAATCATGAATACTTGAACGAAAAGACTCTGTAGAAGCTTCTTGTAATGTAACCAGAATCAAAGTTGAATCAAGATAAGACTGAGCTGATTGCTTAGTCTTTATCCAACTCTTCAGAAATTGAGAGTTTTTCATTATTGGCTCATATATTTCAGCATTATCAAATCAAAAACTTTTCGTGCACAAGTACCGAAAGAGATGAGTGGTTTCGCTGTGGTGAGTCTTTATGTACCAAAAAAATTGGAAATTCACCCAAGAATTATAAACAAAACTAGCACGAAACATAGTGTTTCGTTACTAGCTCTAACAACGGCGGAGAGAGGATTCGAACCCTCGGACCCCGTTAAGAGTCTCTGGTTTTCAAGACCAGCGCCTTAAACCAACTCAGCCATCTCTCCAGAAATATTCTATTGTATAAGTGGTTGGAAGTTTCGCCCACCTCACGCCTCATAAATATCGGCGTGTCGCGCTCAAATTGAATACTTGGAACGGATGAAAAGTGAAACAGTTCACTTTTCATCACTCAGCCATCCCTCCATTACTTGATGTGGCACGATAGTTAGCAAATAAATGGGGCAGATTCCAAGCCTGTGCTATGCTACGAGCATGCGATATATGGGGATAGATTTTGTGAGCAAAAAGGTTGGGGTGGCACTCTGTGACGAGTCTGGCACCATGGCCTTTCCTGAAACGGTTCTACCGAATGATGCCGCGCTCCTACCCGCCATTACTGCTCTTATAACAGAGAAAGGTGTGGCTGAGGTAGTCATTGGTCACTCACTAGGCAAAGATGGAGAACCGAACGCTGTCCACGCTTTGGCCGAGGAATTCATGACCGACCTCACCTTGGCTCTTGGCCTGCCGGTCCACTTAGAACCGGAACAGTTTACCACTCAGGCGGCACTCCGCCTCCAAGGTCGCACCGCGCAGACCGACGCCTCAGCGGCGGCACTTATATTAGATGGATTTTTAACACGCAAAAAATAAGTATGGATACAGAACACAAAGATACATCAGCAGAAGAAACGGTAGTGGAGGGAGCGCCCGCGGCGGAAGCTTCGCTTCCGCCGCTCATCTCCTACGATGATTTTGCCAAGCTTGATATCCGTATTGGTACTATCACGGCTGTTTCTGTCGTTGAAGATGCAGACAAACTGCTCAAGCTAACCGTCGACCTTGGTGAAGGGGAGCAGCGGCAGATCGTCTCTGGCATTCGTGAGTTTTTCAGCGACCCCAATGAACTAGTAGGCAAACAGTGCCCGTTTTTGGCTAACCTTGAGCCGCGTACTATTCGTGGCCTTGAAAGCCAAGGCATGATCTTGGCCATCGGCAGGGGAGACACCTTTGCACTTTTGGAACCTTCTCTGCCGGTACTGAGTGGTACTAAGGTGAACTAACCATGGAAACCCCTAAGACCAAGACCCTACTCGAAGAACAGCTCGGCCATCATTCGGCTCGCTGGCTCGATACCAAGTACAGTAGTGTTCTCTTGGCCTTTATTTCGTTTATTGAATCGGTGATTGCTCCCATCATTATCGATCCGTTTTTGGTGGCTTTTATCTTGGCCCGCCGTGAGCGCTGGCTTTGGTACGTTGGCATCTCAATTTTATTTTCGGTCCTTGGGGGTATTGCCGGCTACTACCTCGGTTTCTTTTTCTTTGAATTCATCGGCACGAAGATCATCTCGTTTTACCATCTCAACGCTCAGTTTGCTGAAGCGGCCACCAAGATCGACACCAACGGCTTTGTGTTTGTGCTCATTGGTGCACTAACCCCGATTCCATATAAGTTAGTGGCGATTGCCAGTGGGGTATTTCAGATGTCATTTGTGACTTTTCTCTTTGCGTCAGTCTTTGGACGGGTGCTTCGGCTCGGTCTTGTGGGCTACGCTACCTACGCAGCCGGGCCACGGGCACTGCCACTTATGCGCCGCCACCTCCTTAAGATAGCGTACGGTTTTGGCGCTCTTCTTATCGTCTACCTTCTCATCAAATTCCTCTAGTTGTGTATGGCCCCAGCGGTACTTGAGCGCTTGTACCGTATAATAATGCTATATGTCAGTTCTTGACGCGGTTAGCTACGTTCTTCCGACCCCGAACTACTTACGCATACCAAGTGCGGGGGTGGATGTTTCTGATACTTCGCTCAAGTACATTCTCTTTGAACCTGATAGCTACAGTGGCAACAAGCTTCAGCTAAAATACTGGGGTGATATCGATATTGCCGACGGCGCACTTTCGCGCGGTGAAGTAGCTGACGTCGATGAACTCAGTCGCGTCCTCAAGGAAGTCAAAAGTCGCACCGGCGTGCAGCACGTCCGAGTGTCTCTCCCAGAAGAGCGAGCATACCTGTTTGAGACCGCCATCAAGCGCGATACGCCATATAAAGAGGTTCGTGGTCTCTTGGAGTTCAAACTCGAGGAGAATGTGCCGCTTTCACCGCGAGATGCCTATTTTGATTATCATATCTTTGATGAACCAAGCGACAGCAGCCAACTGATGGTCGGTGTCACGGTTTACGCACGCGAGACGGTCAATAGCTACTACGAAGCGTGTCGCAAAGCCGGCGTTATCCCGCTCTCGTTTGAGGTTGAGGCGCAGGCCATTGCCCGCGCTAGTATTGCGCGTGGTGAACAGGGAACACACATGATTGTGGACTTCGGCAAAACGCGCACTGGCATCGGCATCGTGCACCGCGGCGAGCTCATGTATACCTCAACTATCGACATTGGTGGCAAGGAACTATCGAATGCGCTACGCCGCCAGCTGGGCGAATTGCCTGAGCATGAACTCACAGACATCAAGAACACCCAAGGTTTGGTGCGTGGCAGCAAAGATAGTCGAGTGTACGAGGCTATCGTCAGTACTATGTCAGCCATCAAAGATGAGATCACCCTGCGCCTCCAATACTGGGACAGTCGCGCCACACACACAGAAGATAAGTACGTGGACAGCGTCATTCTCTGTGGCGGTAGCTGCAACCTTAAAGGTCTACCTGACTACTTCACCGAAACCCTCAAGATTGACACGGTACGAGCTGATGTCTGGCAAAACGCCCTTGATATCGAAGAGGACGTCCCACCGATCGGAAGGCGGTACTCCTATGGGTACGCCACCGCTATCGGTCTTGCGCTCACCTCATTCATGCAGAATCTATGATGAACCTCATCCCCCCACAAGCGAAGCGAGTGGTCACTGCCGAGTACTGGGTACGGGTCTTTACCGTCTGGCTCTGGCTCCTTTCGCTTGGCCTATTGATATCACTGGTGTTGTCGGTGCCGGTACATTTTCTGATGGGTGGTATCAATAAGTCATTGTCTGGAAAATTTGATGAAGTGAAAAAGCAGCAAGAGCAGTATGACGCAGCCGTGGCTGAGACCAAGGAGTTCAATACTCGCCTCAAGCTCTTGACTCGTGGTCCGGTACTGGTGCCGCACTCCATCATCATCAATGCACTTGATGACATTGGTGGCTTGGCTGTTAGCATCGACCAAGTAACCTTCAAAGCTGATGCCACCAGTGTCGACATCGTCGGTCATGCCGCAACGCGCGCTGACCTATCGAATTTTGCCAGTGCGCTTGAGGAGCATGAGTTCTTTAGCAACGTGGAGCTTCCGATATCGAATCTGGCTAAAGACCGCGACATCACCTTTGTTATGAGTGTTGAACTCGCCGAATCATAATGCCTATGTTCTTCCTTTTTCTTAAAACCAGTTCTTTCCGCTCACTTGTGATCGCTCTTGTGGTTTTCGCGGTGCTTCTGGGGGCAGTGATAGTGGGTCATCTCAATATTAAAAAGCGCGGCAATGAACTCATTGAAAACCAAAAGCTGGTCCAGCAGCAGCAAAATCTCGTCTCCGAATACAACCGCTTACGCACCTCGCTCGACTCCTCGAGCGAGCAACGTGAAGCCATCAAAGCGCTCACCCTACACAATGACGAGCACTCGGTGGTGGAATTCCTCTCCTATCTTGAAGGGGTGGCCGGGCAGATCGGGGTATCATTTGATACTAAAACCTTGGAAATCGTAGAACCAAAAGGGGAGACAGCGTACCTTGACCTTAGGCTCTCTCTTTCTGGGAGCGAATCTCAGGTACTCGATATGCTCCGTTTGTTTGAGGTCTTGCCGTATCATGCCCAGATTGATACCCTCGCACTTCGTCGAGACAGAGGTGAGCATACGACCACTGCTGAAGTGGGTCTTCATGTAACGGTAACCGAATGATGTTTATGAAAAAAGACACTTGGGACATACAACATATCGCCAAACACTTCATGCGCAAACAGCGTCGACTGTCTGATCACCGCCTGATGCATCCGCGACGAGAGTGGTTTATTGGGCTGCTGGCACTTCTCGTCTTGCTTATTGCCGGTATTTCGTACCAAGCGTACAACTTCATGTATTTCAGTGATATCGACAAAGTATCTTTTGCTGAAGATATTACCCGTGTCGATCTAAGTAGCGAGGGCATGGAGGAAGTGTTAACTGATACAGCGGCTGATGCGGAGACCTTTGCTAGTATTGTCGCCAAATACAGTCGCGCGCCGGTCGAGCCGGCAACTCCTGAAGTGGCTACCACCACCGCTGAGACTACTGAAGACACTGAGTCAGCACCTGATGAAGCACCGCTTGACCCCAGTGATATTTCGTTTGAATAATCAGGCTTGGTACGCTAGTATGGCTCACACCAAACAGTCCAATCGATTGTTTTGCCCCTATAGTTCAATGGATAGAACAGGAGACTTCTAAGCTCTTGATGTAGGTTCGATTCCTACTGGGGGCACAGTCTAGTGAGACCTACTGAGAGGGGTTAATACCCCACCAATCTCAGTAAGTCTAGCAAAACAATAAAACCACTCAATTGAGTGGTTTTATTGTTTTGTCTTTATCCACTCGACTCATTGCAGTAATTTTTCTTCAACGTAACGTACACCGTTAGGAGATAAGTGGACTCTGTTATCGATTTGATTATATTCGAGCAGTCTTTTTGAGTGTAGTTTTTTTAAGACATCTCTCCGATAAACTGATGAATTACTATGCTCAACCCATTCACATAGCTTTGATTCATCAACCCATCCAGTTGTAGAGTGGAGTAAAAGGAGTGTTTGATCTGTTTTAGACATAGATGAATCTAGTACTCTTTTAACATTACCTACACCCCAAACCAATGGGTACCTTTTCTCTACAAGCGCATCCACTGTTTCTTGCGCCTCATCAATACTCACATTGTGAAAAATCCTACATAACTCAGCCAAAATCCAACTTGCCATTGCTAGTACGGTCGTTGCATCCATGTAATTTGGATTAACATCACCTCCAACATGACCAACGCCCCTATTATTTCTAATCTCATACAGTGGTAGCACCATCCGTGGAATGAGAATTCTCAGGCTCCTATCACCTGTACGAGATGGATTTGGTGAAGAAGATTCAAGTAATCTACATGCGTCCACCATGTTGTTTGGCTTAGTTGCTTGTGCAGGAAAATTCCCAGATATTGCACCATCAACTACAGAATAGACAACCTCACAGAACTTTCCACCATTAAGCTCAGACGGCTCCCAGCGTCTTTCAGAATAATTGCGAACAATTTCACTATACGATTCAACCAGTTCATCGCGCAAACCATCGGGTAAATTTTGAAGAAAATTTTCTGGTTTGACCATTATTATTTCTTACTTGTTTTGGCGCTAGCTTTCTTCTTTGCTGTTTTAGTTTTCTTTTTCTTATGTTTTGATGCGGCATCCCGGTCAGGTAAAGCGTCAACAAATTGTTGTCCCTGATAAGACAGTTTATTAGCATCACGACCCGTACCAAGATTAAATAGCCCAGACTGACGTCTCGCATTATCAATATCACGCCCAAAGTTCTTATCATCAAAATTACGTCGTGCTTCTGCAAATACCGCTTTGATGTCTGCCTTAGAATGTTCCTCCGAGCCGGCGGTCAACTCTAGATATCTCGCAGCAACAGCAAGCTCCTCACCCTTATTTTTTGGGTTTTTCTCTGCAAAGAATGCTTGTGCCCCTTCCGTCACATCAGACACGCCAACGAATGGCATTTTTGTCGAAGGTTGCCCTGCGGGCACGGTATTATCTCCTAGTAATATTACCGCTGCCTGAATAATTCTTTGTCTTTCCTCCGTTGAGTAAGACTCCAGCAATTTAAATAACTCTACTGAAGTGTCCGCAATACTTTTTTGTTCGCTCATGGTTATATACGTTATTTATAATCGTTATTTGAGACAATAATAACGTAATTTTAAAGGAGAAGCAAATTTGGGTCAATACCTGAAATTACAGCTCTACCGACAGGGGTCAGGAAAGACGGAATTCAGCCGCCAAGAAACGCCTATGGGGCTTACTGGGTATTTTTCCGCAACGCCAAGGGGGCACATTGATGAAACTAAAAGGATGACAGCTATACTGTCATCCTTTTAGTTTTAGAAAGCAAACTTCTTTGCTTTCGTGCCAATGTGCCAGACGGAGACATATTTTTCTCGCTTTCCTAGCGAGAAAAAAGTCGAGGCCGGGGTGAGTCAGTCTGGGAGACTGACGCAAGACCTTTTGAGATGCTTTGCATCCAAAAGGTATACAGCTTCTGTAGGAAGGAAGTGCTTAGTGTAAATATTCACAAGGTGAATATTTTACTTAGCAACTTGACCCCAGTACCAAATAGACTTAATAACTTGTGAGTTAACGTCTCATAAATCTCGATAAATCTAGCTACAACAAAGTCGTCTAAACCAGACGACTTTGTTGTTATGGAAAAGAAATGCCCCGCGAATGGCCGCGAGGCATGTTAGCGTCCTAGTGTGTAGGACTTTTACTCTTCTGCAATGATGACGGTTCTGGTACCGCCGATAATCCCATAGAGTGGGACGAGGTCGGCACGAACCAGAACAGGAGGCACGCGAACCGTTTTCGGGGCATCGGGTGCACTTCCGCGTGGGCGCTTGTAATGTGCACGACGCCAATGTGGTCGGACATACCCTTTACTGCACCGACGATTCGGCTCACTCGTGACCTCAGACGGATCGATACGTCCTTTGCCCACGATGTCGCAAATGTGGTCTGGCTCGGTGATGATTGCAGGCGCACCACCAACTGTCATTCGCGGGCCAGTAGGTGTCGGAACTCTCCAAGCAATCGACTTCTCGGAAAGCGTTTCGAGATAAAGCATCCAGCCGACAACAATACGAATCGTGACACTCAAACCTTCGTAATAGGAACGAGTGCTCTCATCAGTGTAGACGCCACCATAACCATCAGGCACGCCACCATGAGCAGTGCGTAATGTTTCCGGCTCCACAATGATGGCATCATTTGCACCTCCGATCCTGAGAACGGCATTGTATGAGCCCTGTTGGTGCGTATAGTCACGGTTTAACTCACGGGCTTTTCGTGCCATGAGTTTTACCGCTGCTCTCGGTTTTTTCTTTTTCAGCTTCCTGAATTCCGCAATCTCCAGGCCCGTAAAACCGTATCGTTTGCCCGGCTTTGCTGGCACATGAAGCCAACGAAAGAGCACTTGCGGTGTCCCGTCGGTGCGTTGCGAACGCGTCACCATAACGGCATCGAGCCGCTGATCGATACCATCCGCCGGATGCGCCATAATCAATGGCTTTTCAAGCGAGATGATAAACGATTCAAACGGCCAGAGCACGTCGCTCCACCGCATGTCCGGCAACTCAGCCGCTGCCAACATCGCCTCGAGAGAGTGCGGCAGATGAAAGACACGCCGCGACGTTCGATTCCAACGAAGCAACTCGTATGGAAACGCCTGGTAGTTTCGCAGCTTTTCCGCCCCACACGGACGCATGTCTTCCGGCATCAAGTACGCGATCTTTTGGTTTGGCTGCCACTCTTCAATGCTAAGAATCTCATAAGATCCGTCAAGAATCTTGTCAGCAAATTTCGTATGCTGTTCAGCCGCACGCACATCCTCGTCAGACACAAGTCCTTGCGCAAAAAGCGCGAGCACCTCCAGTTCATGTTCAAAGTGAAGAACTTGCCACATGGCAAGTGTGTTCGCGAGACGTTCGGAAACGTCAGGATAGTTCGATGTCATCTGACACCTCCTTCGTCAAGTTGTAGAGAACAGGTTTACTAGGCGGAACGATACCACAGAAGTGCTATTTGTCTATACTTCGCGTTCGATCTCAGAGAAATAAGAACCAGATGCAATTTGCTTGAACTATGCCGAATGCAGTTGCAAAAGTCAAAGACTACCTCTACTGAAAGGAAAGGGGTCAGAAAAGAGCGACATCAGCCCCAAAGAAACGCTTGTGGTACTTGCTGGGTAAAGGATCACTGTAACAAACGTACTTTTGAAACGTCTGTACCAATAGCTGCGCGGCAGCGAAATTTTTGTTAATCTTACACGTACTATTTACCACACTAGCCATATTTCATGAATCGACGCCCTATCATCATTGCTGTCATTGCCATCTGTGTCCTTGGCCTCGTAGCCGCCGTCTCTTTTAGTCAGCCGGGTGACTTTTTGTATAAACTAAAGTCTGGTTTTGCTGATTCGGTATCCCAAGACCCCACCACTGCTATTGCAGACAGTATGAGCGCGGTGGAGAGTGAAATGAAGCAACTCAAAAAGATGTCGCTTGAAAACCAAACGGTAGATGCAACTGCGGCAGAAGAAATTGCCGGCCGCGTATCAGGTAATATTGACACGATCATCACGAACGTTCGCCAGAGTGCCGACACAATGACAACAGAAGAGAGAGTAAATACGTATCAGACACTCGATAGCTACTTGTTTGCAATGGAACAGTTAGCAAACGGAGACAGCGACCTGCATTCACTTAAAGTACCGCTTCAAGACCCACAGTACCGCGTCGAAGACGAACTGCAGCGCGAAGTAGATTCGCTGGTAGCCAATAACTCAGAGGTCTTCTTGCGTAACTATATTGGTGATCAGATTCAGCTTGTGATGGAAGGTTTTGGACAAGTTGATGATGCAAACTCACTTCGTTTTGCACAGCGCTACATGACTAACCTCAACGAAGCGCTTGCTAGTGGTGACAATACCGGCGCCATTGTAGCGGCGCTCAGCGCCAAGACGGTGCTTGATGTAGAGGGATATATGTCTGACAGTGGTGACTTTGAGTTTGATGTCGAAATGCCGGCTGAAGGAGAGCCGCAAGGTTAGGGAGGGGAGTGAAAAGTAAGACAAAAACGCGGCGCTTTGCGCCGCGTTTTTTGTTTGTAGAGCAAAAGGAAAGGCCGGCGGTGGAACGCCGGCCATTTTCGTTGGCTTATGCCACCAACCGAGCTTGCCGTACTTCGGTGAGAAGACGGCGAGAACCGCTCTCGAGGTCCATCATGGTGGGCGTAAGCTCCACGACCTCAGGCATCTCCCCGGTCGCGATTCGTTTTGCCGTCGATACGACATTACGGATCGTCAGCTCGGGATGCGTTTTCAGGAAGTCGCGGATACGTGTGCGAGCTTCCAAGCACAGCCATGTGGGCTGCGTTGGGGTACGTCTCTTAAAGAACATGACCCGCTCCTTTTGCTCTACGTTAAGGGAATCTCAACGTTAACCTCAAAATACTCCTCAATAAAAATGCGTCAAGTCAAGTTGTGCACACGTTGTCTTGGTACGGTGAAAAAGCGTTAGAATGTAGGTATACCCACTAAGCAATTTCTATGGAACAAGCAGCATTACGCAGCACGGTCATCGACTTTCTAAACGCGCACCGCAAAGCCGTGTTCTCTATTCTTGACGAGCAAGGTTTGCCGACCACCTCGCTCATGCTCTACGTCATTGATGACGATATGAACGTGTATTTTGGTACGCGAAAGGCCTTTTCAAAGTACGGTCATCTCACCGAGAACAACGTGGTATCGCTCTCGGTCATTGAAGAAGTACTCGATCCGCTTAAGGTCGTTGATATGCGCGGTGAGGTAGAAGAACTTACCCCAGAGGTGCAGGAGGAGATGTATGCGTACTTCAAGTCCAAGAACCCATCAAAGTACTACGTCGAAGGAGCAGAGGACTTTGTCATGTTCAAGCTCACCCCGCACTTTGTGCGCTGGCTCGACGCTGGCAGTGGGGAACTCGCGATTGTTGATTTGGATTTGTAGTTTCCAGTGTCTAACAAAAACACCAGCCACAAAGTGACTGGTGTTTTGGTTACTTCGGCGCACCTTATAGGGTTGAGTTGATAATTTTTTTAAAAGAAAACCTTGCATGAATCTATGTAAAATATTATATTGGTAGTGGATCGAAAGTCAGGACATCAAACGAGACTCCGGGAAAGGGGGAAGTACCTTGACCGGATCAGGTCATTCGAACGCTAGGCTTATACCGATAAAACCATAGAGGGTATCCAGTCCCGTGTTGGGAAAGCTGCAAACAATTCGACCGAGTAGCAGCTCAGAAATGGGTTTGCGAAAGCGGGTGGCTATGTCACATATAGAGCGACGGCCGAGAGGCGTCAGGTTAAGCCGTTAGGTGTAGCCAAGTTTGGAGGCGAACTTCCAAGCGTTGTCATATGCTCGTGTTACCCATCCAAGCCTCAGGACTATAATGATCCCGCCTCCCCGACAGCGACATGTCGGGGATTTTCTTTTTTATCTTGGTG
This sequence comes from Candidatus Nomurabacteria bacterium, assembly GCA_020632155.1. Lineage (GTDB taxonomy): Bacteria > Patescibacteriota > Minisyncoccia > Phycocordibacterales > UBA918 > OLB19. The sequence goes on from JACKGE010000001.1 coordinate 272,095, forward strand.
CACCATGTGGGACGAGGTTAGAACTTTTTATCTAAAATAGATACAGCCCCGACCTCCCATAGGGAAGCCGGGGCTGGTATCGCTTGCGCTGCTTGGCAGAATGATTAGTCCTTCTTGACGCCGAAGAAGCGGAGCAGGTGCAGGAACAGGTTGATGAAGTCGAGATAGAGCGTGAGTGCTCCGTACACGACCAGTCCACTATGGTCCATCCGTTCACCGTGCATCTGGCACAGCTTCTGCATGTCGAACGCCGTCAGGGCGGCGAACAGCAGAATAGCGGCGAAGCTGATGACATAGTCCATCGTCGGCGAACCGAAGAACGCGTTGACGATCATGGTCACCAGCAGGCCGATGAGGGCGTAGAGGAAGAACGTTCCCATGCCCGTCAGGTCGCGCTTCGTGGTCATGCCCCACAGTGCGCAGCCGCCGAAGGTAATCGACGTGATCAGGAACACCTTCGCGACGCTCGCTGCCGTATAGGCGTAGAGCACCGGGGCGATGGTGATGCCGTTGAGAGCGGCGAAAATCACGAAGAGCACAGTTCCGGTTCCGGCGCTCATGTTTGCCATCGAGCTTCGGCCGCTGATCACGAGGACCATGCCGAGTTGCCCGATTGCTGCGAGCCACCACCACCCCGAGGCCGAAAATTCGGTGACCGTCTCACCTTCATCATTGATGGTTTCGAAGGTGTTGAACAGGGCAGCCATGTTCGCGGTATCGAGTGCGATGTAGTAGGCGATTGCCGCCGTGATGAGCAGGCCGAGACCCATGAGCAGGAACGTCTTTTCGAAGAATTCCTGCTGAGAAAGGTAGGCGCCCATTCGGCGGTTACGATACTGGGTGTTTTCCATCTCTGGTCTCCCGTTGGATGTGAATGGATTTGTGGCGATCAAGTCTCCACTTTTAATTATAGTATAAAAAAATACCTAGTCAAGGTTTGTACGCGATGAGTGACTTGGTCACCTCCACATCAATATTCTTTATTTAAGCTTGTGGTCACGAATCACTAAGTATAATCACGCACTATCGTGCAGATTCTACTAAGTGTTCTCGACCCCGGCTCGTCTATTTTTGCGCTAGGAAAGGCGCAAAAATTATGACTCCGCCTCGCACACAGGCACGAAACTGAAGCAGTTCAGTTTCTAAAACAAAGACGCAATTCCTGAAGGGAATTGCGTCTTTGTTTTACCTGTGTGCGCGATGAGAGGCTCGAACTCCCGACCTTCGCAGTGTAAATGCGCTGCTCTACCAACTGAGCTAATCGCGCGGTCGTGGTAGGGCATAGTATATATAAAACTTTTCATAGTGCAAACAGGGTATTAAATTTTGTACCCATTACCTATTTATTATATAATAAATAGGTAATGAAATTAGCTGAAAAGTTAAAGGCTCGGACGCTCAGAGTCAAAGGACACTCAATTGGTGAGATAGCCACTAAACTTTCTGTTTCAAAATCAAGTGTTAGTAACTGGGTAGCCGATATAGAACTGTCCTCAGCGCAAATCAAGCAGCTCAAAACAAATTCACATTCTGCGGTCGCGGTCGAGAATCGGAGAAGGTCACGATTAAAAAATGAAAATGCTCGCCGTGAACAGATTATTGAGAAAGCAAAAAGCGAAGTCAACAAACCTACGGCCCAAGAGTTATTTTTTCTTGGTGTAGCCTTGTATTGGGGCGAAGGAACCAAGAAAAAGCGAGGAGTGGTTGAGTTTACAAACAGTGATCCAAAAGTAGTTGAAGTAATGATGCGATTCTTCAGGGATGTATGTAGTGTTCCTGAGAAAAAGTTTCGTGGGCATGTCTATATTCACGAACATTTATCGATTGAGAAGGCAGAACAATACTGGAGTCGAGTTGCCCGTATCCCGCGAAGACAGTTTTATAAAACTTCCATTCAACACAATCGCACTCGTCTTAAAAAAGACACTCTAACGAAAGGCACCTTTGCAATTTCTATTTGTGACACTGAACTAAAATTACGTATATTGGGTTGGATAGAAGGGGTTTACCAGACAACAACTGTTCAAAGTTGTGAGTGAGGTCACTCGTAGTACTATTATGGTTGTATGATCGAGATGTATTGTGTGGTGTCGGGAAAGGTCCAGCGAGTGGCGTATCGTGCTTTTGTGCAGGATTCAGCTGGCACTCTTGGAGTTGTCGGCTGGGTGCGCAACTTGCCGGATGGCAGTGTTGAGTTGGTGGCTCAAGGACCAAGCGATGTACTGAAAGAATTCGTGGAGTATCTCCATGAGGGCTCGCTGATGGCCAAGGTCGAGTCGGTCTCAATTGACTGGCGTAGTGTTAAACGGCCGCTTGATGATTTTTCTATCAAACATGATTGAGCCAGAGATACTATTTGAAGACGCTAATGTAATCGTGGTGAATAAACCAGTCGGTTTGATGGTGCACGAGGACGGAGTCTCCAAGGAGGAGACGGTGGTGGACTGGCTCCTTAGCCGCGCGCCGGAGGCGCGCGGCGTCGGCGAAGCGGGCTATTCACCAAAAGGTGAGGTGCTAGAGCGTTCAGGCGTAGTACACCGCCTCGACCGCGACACTTCGGGTGTACTTATATTAGCGAAGAACCAAGAGGCTTTTGTTCACCTGAAAGCCCAGTTTAAAGACCGGCAGGTCAAAAAGGAGTATGTCGCCTTGGTCTACGGAACATTACCCGAAGAACGCGGTGTTATTGACCGCCCCATAGGACGCAGCGCCAGTGACTTCCGCAAACGTTCCGCTGAGCGCGGCGCCAAAGGAACGCTCCGCGAAGCAATCACCCATTATGAACGTCTAGAAGAAGGTCAGTACGAAGGCGAAACCTTTTCTCTCGTGCGACTACTCCCTAAGACCGGCCGTACACACCAGCTGCGTGTTCACTTAAAGGCCATTGGGAGGCCGATTGTAGGTGATAGCTTGTATGCAGGCAAAAAACGAGAAACCTCTAATAATATAGGACTTGAACGTCTGGCTCTTCATGCTGAGGCACTGACCCTGACGCTCCCTAGCGGAGAGGCAAAGCGCTTTGTGGCGCCGCTTCCGTCAGAGCTCGCTGTCGCGACCGCCCGTATTGCACCCATTTCCTAGCTGTGGTACATTACCGGAGCTTTTTACAGCGCTATTTTTGTATCTTATTTAAAAATTATGACGACAACCCTCACAGGTGTAGCAATATCTCCGGTCAACATGGATGACCGCAAGAGTCTCGGTATCAAAGCCGGTGACACTGTTCGCGTACACCAAAAGATCCAAGACAAAGGTAAGACCCGTATTCAGGTATTTGAAGGCGTGGTATTGGCCCGAAAACATGGTGATGAACCCGGAGCAACCTTCACTGTTCGCAAGGTCTCCAGTGGTGTCGGCGTAGAGAAGATCTTCCCGCTTTACTCACCAAACATCGATAAGATCGAGATCGTGAAGCGTGCCAAGGTACGCCGCGCAAAGCTCTACTACATCCGTGAGAAGGTAGCTAAGGAGATCCGTCGCCAGATGCGTCGTATGAGCTTGGTCTCAATGGGTACTGAATCAGAAATGGAAGCCGCTCAACGCGCCGAGGCCGAAGCAGCCGCTAAGGCAGAAGAGGAGGCTAGAGCAGCCGAAGAGGCAGCCGCTAAGCAGGCAGAGGAAGAAGCCAAGGCCGCTGAGGTAGCCGCCGCTGAGACTCCAACTGAGGAGACTGCTCCAGAAGATGACACCGCTACTGATAAAGAAAAGACAGAAGAGGTTGCGCCAGAGGAGGCCGAGGCACCAGTTGAAGACGCTTCCGAGGAAGCTCCAACTGAAGAAGAGAAAAAAGACTAGTTGCTACGCAACTCTAGAAACCAAAAAACTGCCGGAGGCAGTTTTTTAGTTGCAAAACTACGGAAAATCTTTAGAATGTACCCACTTCGAAAAGGAAGTCTTTGCCCAGGTGGTGAAATTGGTATACACGCTACCTTGAGGTGGTAGTGGCCGTTCGGTCGTGCTGGTTCAAGTCCAGTCCTGGGCACAAAATAAAATCCCCTTCACGGGGATTTTATTTTGTGCCCAGGAAACACGCAAACTGCTTTGCGTGTGTCTGGACTTGAAAGGCACAGCTATGCCGTAGGCGAGCGAGCCGGGGTCGAGAGTACTTGGTGAAGTATGAGTTAACGAAATACTTCACTTAGTAACTCGTGACCAAGTCCAGTTTGAAGATTGTGACCACAAAATAAAAGCCCCTTTCGGCAACTCATGACCAAGTCCGTCTAATGCTGGGCATGCTGTGTTTGTTATACTTTTGTTATGGAGAAGATGATTCAGCGAACCATTGAAAAGGAAGATCCTGTCCGTTCAAATTATGATTTCATCGAAGTCAGTAACGAACAGAGGGAGCTTACCGCCAGACACATTTTACCTTACAGAGAAGATATTATTGCTGACGCAAGAAGCTTGCGCGAGAAAGTAGACAGAGGTTTACAAAAAGATGTAGTGACCCGTAAGCGGCTACGTGATTATGGTAAAGTTTACCCTAACGGTTTATGTGGTGAGATTCGTAATGCTTGGTTAGAGCAATTACCGAGACATCTTTTTGACTCCAGTTCGGCTGGCTTTTGGCAGATAAGGCAATTTCTAAGGAGTGGGGGACTTATGTCTGGTTTTTGGGGTGTAGATTCGGGGCGTTATTTTCAGAATGCTATCCAACTTGGCAGCTCCATTCTGGACGTTGCAAACGACACTGTGGATAGAAGTAAGGAACCAGTTGTTTTTTATGATGACTACGAAACTGCTCCGATAAAAAATTTGGAAGATTTTGAGTCGTTTGCGGATATAGCAGAACTTTACTGGAAAGATAGAATATACCCCAATACTATATTTCCTTACATAAGCCCGTACTGTCCGCTACTTGTCGAGCGTGAACTTCAGGGCCAAGGAAAGACGGACAAAGTAGGATTATTTTTCCCCGCTCACGATATGAAATTTTTTAGGCGCAAAAATGCCAACTCAGTAGGGGTAGAGGGAAGGAGGTTTGAGAGTGCTCATAGATTTATATTTTCTAGCAAATATAGCCACAGAAAATTACCAGACAGTTTTTTTGAGGAAATCGTCAAAAACGATTTCCTAAAAGACGTTTCACAGCGCTACCCACATGTTTTTACCTTAAGTGGTGACCCGTCTTTGTTTGAAGAACGTTTCAATCACTTTTATCATGAGGGGGAGGACATAGATTCGCTTGTACAGGAAATACAAGTTATGCGTGAAATAACAGAATTAATGAATCGCAGAGGACCGATTGCAGTTTATCCGAAGCCATTGGAGAGTTATGAAATATAAGAAGGACCACTCATACGGCGTGGTGCCGGTACGAAAGAAGGATGGCACGTACGAAGTGCTCCTTATTGAGCAGTACGACAAACGCGGCGGTACTTTTTGGACCTTTCCCAAAGGCCACCCTGAAGCAGGTGAGTCGCCGAGTGATACAGCCGTGCGCGAGTGTCGCGAAGAGGTGGGCCTTGCTGAGGTTGAATTAGAAGAACACGCGCGTTTTCTACAGCAGTACTCCTTTATCTGGGAAGGTATAAAAATAGAAAAGACCGTAACGTACTTCATTGGCTACGTTCAAGAAGAGAGTATACTGAAGATACAAGAAGAAGAGATTGCCAGCGCTGCGTGGTTTGCGCCGAATGAGGCCCTCGGGCAGCTCAGTCATGATAATTCGCGAGCGGTGCTGACGGAAGTTATTAATTTTTTAACAACAAAAGACATACTATGAGTTTTTGGAAACGATACAAAGCGTATGTGAAGGACAATCCAGAAAGGTACTGGTTTAAACGCAAGCTCTTTGGTTGGGGGTGGACGCCGGTAACGTGGCAAGGGTGGTTGGTAACACTTAGCGTTGTTGTGGCTATTTTACTTAATGCTTTTTGTCGCAATCTTGAAGCGATGACCGACCGCGAGGCTTTAACCCAGATAGTGGCACCGTCGCTGCTCCTCGCTGTCTTACTCATTGTCATTTGCTACAAAACAGGCGAGTCACCACGTTGGACATGGGGTTTCCCAAAAGATAAAGACAATATTGGTCAGTAGTACTAGAATCTGATAGTAATCAGATTCTTCGATACAACATCTTGAAGATGTCACGTTGGAATTTGGCCAGCGTGGAGTTTTCTATAATAGTTGCCATTTGTCCGCGGTAATCAATGAAGGCGATCTTGTTGCCATAGACTATTTGTGACACCCCGTAGTCAAATGGTAGGAATTCTTTTGGCACTATCTTGAGCGTCTCTTCAAGTGAGGGTTCGCGCGAGGCTACGAATTCTGGGTTGGTGATGACCACCCGTTCGAGCCTCATGGCATCGCGGCGTTTGACGTAGTCCTTAGGTACGCCAACGTTTAACATTTCTTCTTTTCCCTCAGAACTATAGCGATAGAACTCGTCTCCCTTTTGGAGGGTGCTTAAAATATCCTCAAAGACAGCATGAATACCAACCTTGCCATCAAGGCGGCGGACGATCGGCGCTTTGCCTTGTTGTAGTTGGGTCAGTTCCGGTATGACGGTATTCAGCTCTTGATGCACCACTTCCAAAAGTGAGCGCAAACGCTCAGGCGGTTCGGCGGCGTAGTAAATGAGCTTGCCGATCTGTCGCTCGCTCACGAGGCCCTTTTCCTTGAGGTGGGGGAGGGCACGGTAAATAGCTGGCCGGTGCAGTTTACAGGTACGGGAAATACTGGAAATGGTCTGAGTCCCATACGTTAGGAGGTCCATATAAATGGCCACTTCGTGTTTGCTGAGGCCAATGGCGGTCAATAATCTGGCTAGTTCCATAGTTATTTTTTAATCTGTACCATTATGGTACAACTTTTTTACACCTATAAAATGCTTATTTATATTTATACTAACATGTATTTTACTTTTACACAGTACACATTGTAAATATTTTTTACACAAAAAAGCATTCCGCTGCTATTCTACAGTTGAGGTTACAGAGAGACGGACCGACCAGCAGTAACCATAAGCACTTTCAAAACTTGCTAAATCTGACAAACCGAAGGAAAGGTTCCTTGCAAGGCTTTTCTTGTGGGGTGTTTTAGTCAGATTTAGCACTTCACTGAAGAGCTTTGCGAAGAGCGTTTCCTTTACGGGGACGCTCTTTCGCGTTCCGACCCCGCGGTGGGGTCGGAAGATGGCGCGAAGTTCTCTACAACTGGAGGCAACAATGACATTGATTCTGCAACTGGTGCTCGGCCTCGCGCTCATGTTGGTCGGGTGGGCCCTCTGGTATGCCCAGAGGAACGCATCGTGGAAGGGATGGATCGAAAAGACCTTCCTGCTGCCGGGCGACGACCTGTTCGCGACGGACCAGAACTACAGCGGCTACATCAAGTGGATTCGCTACGTCGCATTCCCGACCGGACTGGTCATGTTCGTTCCGACACCCATCCTCTACGACGCCATCATCGGCATGATCGCTGCCGGCGTCTTCTGGTGGATGAACAGCCAGAAAGCGCGTCATGACCACCAAGTCCGTGACGCCGACAAGCCGGCCTCGTAGTCAGCTACGGTTTGGCCCGCAGTCGCCCTGCTAAATGGTCTGGCAGTCTGCTGCCAGACCATGCCTTCAACACACAAATCTGACACGTTCCTTCAGCGCTGCTTGGTGACAGCAAGCAGTTTTGTCTGGAGCGTTCTAAACGTTCCTCGTGTTCCAACCTCGCGGTGGGGTTGGGCGATAACGCGAAGTTCCTTGCCATGCAAAGGGGAATCAAATGCATACGCATCACAAGGAAGTCCTCGATCAAGTGGGTCGTCGTAAACAGCACTTTTTGTCCCAGTTGGTCTACTTTCTGGTAGTGGTCCTCGCGTGGGGTGGGGTATGGCTAATCGACTTCGTGAACCCTTCCTTCTTCCAATACCACTATCTGAATCAGGCACCTGTGTCTGAGGCTCTGGTCCACTTCTGGCCATTGCTGGTCTACTTTCTGGTTCTGGTGGTTGCACCAAATATCACCGACTGGACCCAGCCGCATAGTCCGGCTGACGAACAAGCCTATATGTGGGGCCTGATAACTGGCAACTTTGCCGCTGTGTGGGAAGAGCTGGGTTTTCGCTACGTTTTCATCTGCTATTCGATGATCTCGATAGCGGTAGTTAACTGGCTGCTCGGTACTTTTCTGCTCTGGGTAATGTTCGCCATGTGTGTCGTGACAGCGCTGCTGCTTATGTTCGTACCGGAACGAAGATTGTTTTCTGTCGTTCCGACACTGGCGGCGGCTGGTCTCTGGTGGGCTTCAGGAGCGGTCGATCCGCTTTACTTCCTCTATCAAGAGATCTGGATGCCGGTCCTAAACCTTGTCAGTTTTGGTAGCTACTCCGAAATCATGTACTCGGGTCAGTATCAAATGCTACTGGTTATGGGCGGTATTGGTGCCAACACGGCATTCCGCGATGGCCATAAATACCAAGGGCCGGTGGGGTGGTTGAACTCGTGGTTAGTAGGCTTTGTCCTTCTGTATGCGATGTTTACTTACGGCCTGCTCACCGCAATCGCACTCCACGGTATCTGGAACACCTTGTTTCATACCCACGAGTATGTGCGAGCAAAATCATCCCATATCTTGGCCCAATTCTGAGCTACTGTCCGGGCGGTCTCCGCCCGGACAGGAACCCTTTTCATACTAAATCTGACACGTTCCTTCAGCGCTGCTTGGTGACAGCAAGCAGTTTTGTCTGGAGCGTTTAGCTCCCGTGCGTTCCAGTGCCATGTTGGTACTGGGAGATAACGCACTGTTCTTCACATGCCAAGGAGGCACACATGAAAACGAAACTGTTTGGCACACTCGCTGCTCTGATGATCGCAACCACGGCTCTGTCTGGATGCGGTACTGCAGTTGAAGTGCCGCCGGCCCATGTCGGCAAGCTGTCGACCGAGTCTGGTCTGCAGGAAGGCATTATCCATCCGTCGAAGTTCCGTCTGGAAGGATTCTGCTGGGTCTGTGACAACCTGATCTTGGTCGAGGCGTCCGACTACGGCGTCAAGGAGAGCATGAAGATCTATATGCCCAAGGATCAGCTCAACATCGACGTCGATGTGCGTGGTGTTTTCTCGATCAGCGCCGATCAGGCCAACGTCGAGCAGATCTTTTCTCGCGTTTCAGCCGATCAGGCTGAAGGAGAAGGTCGCATCCGCATTATCCCTATCACCAAGGTCTACAGCATCTACGCTGAGCCGGTGATCCGGGAGACCATCAGGTCGGCCCTTACCAAGTACACGATCGCGGAGGTGATGGAGAATCGCGAAGCGATCTCCACCGAGCTTGCCGGCGAGGTGCGTGATCGCCTCAAAGCAACGCCTATCACCACCATCCGGTTTGGCTTGGCTGATGTTCAGCCGCCGGAAGTCATCGTGAAGGCCCGCGAAGCTGCCAAGGAGCGTGAGATCGCTATCCAGCGCGCCGAAGCAGACAAGCAGGTTGCCCTCAAGGAGGCCGAAGCGGCCCTCGAAGTCGCAGTCAAGCAACAGCAGGTCGATCTCAAGGAGGCGGAAACGCAGGTCCTCGTGAACCAGAAGCTGGCTGAGGGCGTCAACGACGCGTTCGTCACCCAGCGCTGGCTGAAGGTCATGGACCAGCTTTCCAAGAACCCTGACGGCCGGGTGATCATCCTTCCGTTCGAAGCGATGAAAAACCCCGCTCTGCTGATGGGCACGTTCAACCAGGCCGTGGCAGAAGTCTCGGCTGACAAGTAAGGAGAAGCAACATGGACGTAACAGCGCTTTCTGTCGTCGCCTTTGCGACCGTGAAGATCATTCTGTGGCTTACGTTGATCATTATCGCGATCGGCGTGGCTCGGAAGGTCATCATCGACAACAAGGCGGCGAGTGCCGAAGCAGCTGAAAATGGTGTTCAGGATGATACCTGGCACCTCAGCAACGCCCTTTGGGGCAACCGGCTGCGTATCGGAGTTGTCGTTGCTGTCGCACTAGTGGTGACGATGTTGTCACAGATCGAATTGGCCTACCGGCCGAAGACGTCCGTGAATATCAACAATCCGGTGCTGCAGGAACAGCTGCGCGCGATCGATCAGGCCGAGCGGCCTGATATCAAACCGGCTCTCGGCGATAAGCGCGACAATGCGAATGCAGACTATAGCGCTCGCAATCGTGCGGAAAACGAGGCTGCGCGCGACAGCTTCCAGCAGCTGCCTTCCAGCAACTGATCTTTGAGCCATCCATCCCGTCCGCGGGGTGGGAAACTATCAGCTCGGCGCTTTGCGCCGAGCTTTTCTTTTTACTGTAGGTAGTTTCCAAGCAGGTAACTGAGCGTCGCAACAGTAGCGCCGAGGACTGTTCCCCAGAGGATATCAACGACAGTCACCATAAGCGGCCAGTCTCTGAGAGTGGCATGGTTGGTAAGGTCGTAGGTGGCGTACGTCACGAGGCCAAAGAGGGCACCGAGCACCAGCGCCTTGCTAAGCGAGTGCACCTCAAGCGCGGGCAGAACTGCAAAAAATAAGAGCCCAGCTACAAATACAAAGTAGAACACAACAGCCGCTGGCCACACTACCGGACCGAGCAGTTCACCAAGACGTGACTGGTAGAAGTCTTTGGCAATAACGCCAAGCCATAGCAGGTCAAATAAGACAAAGATAGGAATCGTAAGGACGTAGAGCAGTACGTAGTGCACCATGTTTTTAGTATAGCAGTTATTGCTCGCGGGATAGCTGGCTGCAGAGCGCCTCCACGCGCGTAAAGCTATCTTCTATACGCTGGCGTAACGCAGGGTCAGCTTCGGCTGCTGTGACGAGCGCTGTTACAACGTTCTTAACTTCGCTTGGCTCGGCTGCAAGCAAAATGATGTCAGCGCCGGCATTAACAGACATCACACTGGCGGTAGGTACGCTGTAGAGGGTATCGATGGCGTCCATGCTCATGTCGTCAGTGATAATTACTCCTTCATACTCTAGTTCCTCGCGCAGTACTTTGGTCAGGAAGTACGGAGAAAGCGTAACCGGCAGACTGTCTACGTTCGGGAATAAAAGGTGAGCTGTCATTAGTGCCTGCGGTGGGGTAGTGCGCAAAAGTGTGAAAAATGGTGCTGCGTAGTTGGACAGCTCCGACTTAGTACTATTTACGGTCGGTAGCGTCGTATGTGAATCCTCACTAGTGTTTGGGTGACCGGGGAAGTGTTTGACTACGCCGACAACGCCACTTTCATGCATACCAGCCACCATTGCTTCCGCCATCTCTGCGCTTGTATCTCGGTCAGGGAACACACGATCATACATAAATGAACTGGAACTGCTCGCCGTATCAAGGACTGGTGCAAAGTTGAGGTTGATACCGAGTGCTGCTAGCTCAGCCCCACGCTTTTTGCCGAGGGCGAACGCTTCGGTGGCGGTAGCGAGTTCCCGTTGACCGGTGGTGTCAAACTCTGCTCCGCGCAAACGTGAGACCGGACCACCTTCTTGGTCAATGGCGATAAGGAGGGTACTTGAACTAACGTCCTGCCACGCTGCTGTCCAGCTCTTTATCTCGCGTGGGTCTTCCGGTGCGCTCATAATGATGACTCCGCCAAGATGGTACTGCTCTATCATGGCGGTGGTACTAGCCTCTGGCGAGTCCGCCCAGTGACCAATCATAAGCAGACTGCCAATCATCTCCGCCAGCGGTGGGTAGCTTATTATTTCAGTAGTTGTGGCTGTCTCTGGTTCGGGCAATGTAATATCTGGAACAGGCGACTGCTCGCGCGATAGAAAAAAGTACAGGTGAACTCCTACGAGCACCATTAGTAAAACGATAAAGTAAAACTTTTTCATACGTACGAGTGGCGGTCACCAGTTCAGATAGGCTATCGATAGTTGTAGCACTGTAGCAAAAGCGACCCAGAGTAGATACGGGATATTTACATACGCCACCCAAGCAGTGTGAGGGAACATGGCAACCATCGCCCAAATCAGAGTTGCAAGCACGAGCAAGATGTCGATACTGGCCAGCGCGTTATTTTGGAGTCCGAATTGCAGAGGAGTGAAGGAAAGATTGAACAGTAGATTGAGTAAAAATGGTAAGAGCACGATAAAAGGAATACTTCCTTTGTAGTACTGAAGCGCTACATAGCCAAAGGAAATAAAGATAATGGTATAGAGTGCGCTCCACACCGGCCCAAACAGCCACGCTGGTGGGGCGAACCACGGTTTTATCAGGGTTGCGTACCAAGCTCCTTCATTCATAATTCGCAGTATATCACTCTGCCATTAGAACCAGTAGTTTTCGCAGCGTATTTACGTTACGGGCCGTCATACCTTTGTATACGCTGGTGCCGATAAAATCCTTCATCTTGCTTTTCGTGTAGTCTTTTTTGTCTATGTGCCAGACAATGGCGCCATCAATGTATACAAGGGTGTCGACTGCGGGGTTTGTCTTGATGAGATTGAGCGTTTGTTTACTGGCAAACTCCTCCCATAAAAACAAAACGTCAGTTTTTTGCTCGGTGTCGTTGGTCCAGTCCGATGGAGTTTTACTCGCCAGTTTTTTGATGTTGGAATAATCACGAATAACAACAGGTATCGACAGGCCAAACTCTTTTTTGATTGCCCGCTCAATAGTAGAGGCAAGTTTTTCTTGGTCACTTTCTTTGCTTTTAAAGACTACGTTACCGGAGTTTATATAGGTGCGTACATCACTAAGGCTGGCTGCTTCACAGCACTTCTTAAGCTTGGCCATTTCAACTCTATTGTTACCACCGACATTGATACCGCGCAGCAGCGCCACGTATGTTTTCATGGAGTTATTGTAGCAGGTACGGTGGTGTCCGTAGTAGACGGAGCTTAAGCTGACTTATGCAAGAATCTATACGCTAGTATCGGTGCCCAGAGCAAGAAGTTGGCAAGGCCGACGATAAAGAAGGTGGCAATGGTTTTAAAATATGCCTCCGGTAGCTTGTCTTCAAGCCAAATGCCAACTATTACCAAACTGGCTGTGGTAAGCATACAAATCGTAAACGTTCGAAAAGTTATCTGTTCCATATATAGGTGTAACTGGAGTGAGGAAGGAAAAGTAACAGAAAGCCACGGAGATGATAAAATCGGATATACACAAAGCTATTACTACTGCTAACACACCACCTGATTCTTGTATGAGAAAACACCGTATCTACACCATGAGCTTTGCGAGTGTATACCCGCTCTATGTTGCCAAAGCTGAGCGCAAAGGCCGCACCAAGAAAGAGGTTGATGAAGTTATTAAATGGTTAACTGGCTATAGCCAGTCAGAGCTGAACGCGGTCATTAAAAAAGAAACGGATTTTGAGACCTTCTTTAAAAAAGCACCGAAGATGAATCCAAAGCGAAAGCTCATAACGGGTGTTGTGTGTGGTGTGCGGGTTGAAGATATCAAGGAAAAGACCATGCGGGAAATTCGTTACCTCGACAAACTCATTGATGAATTAGCGAAAGGGAAGGCAATGGAGAAGATACTGCGAGAAGCTGATTAGAGTGAGCGGCTACCGAGAGGGGGGCCGGCCACAAGTTACTAACCAGAATTTTCACAAAGTGAAAATTTTGCTAAGTACTCTCGACCCCGCCTCAATTGTTTCCTGCTCTAGCGAGTGAGCAGGAAACATATCTGCGGCCTTCGATTCCCAGACGCAAGTGAAACGGTTCACTTGCTTAGCCGCCCCTACGTAAAAATCCCCAGAGGGGATTTTGCTTCAGGGCGACGTCGTAGAGGATGTTCGAACTATTTTTGAAAAGAAAGGCGATGCAACTATTTACATACCTAACTTGCTAATGAAAGAAGTAGGTGCGTAAAAAGAAAAGCCACCCTCCCGCCGGAGCGAGAGGGTTGCTCTCGCCAGCAGTTGGGTGGTCAGGACAGAAAGTCCGGTGCGTCCGGGTTCTTGGCGAACTCGGCCGCATAGTGGCTCGCTTCGCCGATCATTGCCGCACAGGTCATGCGGGCGAACATCTCGTCGAAGTAGGGCTGTACGCCGCTGATGCCGCAGATCACGCCGTCGATGACAGCACTTCCCCAGAGCGACGTATCGCTCGGAATGAGCAGTTGCGGCGTCGTGAGCACGACTTCTCGCGACGACTTGCCGGTGCGCCACGACATCGCGGATTTCCCCCGAGCGAAGTCGTCGAAGGTCTTGCCGTCCCACTTGTCCCAGTCCGAACGCTCGCCGATCGAGTGCTCGAACAGGATAGGAAGGTCGAGGCCTTCAGCGAACGGAACGCAAGGGTTCAGCACGACGACGTGAAGATGCTTCCGGTTGACGTGTTCGTCGCGCATGGCGAGCTGAATGCCCGGCAATACGAACGCTTCGAACGCTTCCCGCGCTTTTTCGGCGGTCAGAAAGAAAGGTTTGGTCATCAGGTTTTCTCCTTGTTGATGGTCCCGTATTCGACCGGGATGAGGCGAACCTCGACTGCATGCGGTGTCGGTACACCGCATGCAGTCGAGTGCATGTTGCACGCCAGATACGATGGCATCCTTGATCTGCTTGTGGCGTTTGACACGTTCGTCGAAGTTGTGGGCGTACACTGTAATCTGGATCGCGTTGGTATTGCGATCAAACTCGCTCTGTTCGCGGAACTTCAGGATGATCTCACGCAACCCGACGCCCCCGTCATGTAGTCGGCGACCGGAGATATTCATCTCTGGCGCAACAATACTTGGAAGGTTGTCGCCCAAGTGGTCAAGCACCAGCTTGCTCACTTTGGCGGAGTAGTCCACTTCTACTGTGGGCATGTTAATCTCCTCACGATTCAGTGTTGACGGCGAACCAGACTTCCGATTCGTCACGTCGGGTTTCAGTCATACCGGCTTTCAGGAGAACTCTTTGGCTGGCGAGGTTGTCGATATGAGCGTTGGCAATCATCCGGTCGGTGTTGACGAGACGCTTGCCGTACCGGATCACAGCTTCGGTGGAAATGGTTGCAAGACCAAGTCCACAAAACTCACTGCCAATCCAGTAGCCGATCTCACTCGTGTAACCGCCTTTAGGAGTGATGTTGACCGTCCCCGTAAGAACACCATCAAACCAGATGCCGAGCCGAATCTTCTGCTCGTTGGCCGGATGGGTGATGCTCCGCAGTACCGACTCGAAGTCGGGGTATTTTACTGCGGTTTCATCACCGTGCTGACTCAAATGTTCGCGGTTTCTGTCTATCAGCTCGAACAATGGTCGAGCATCGTTGGGAATGAACTCCAAGAGCAAAACACCTTCATTCGAGGTGTCTAGCTCCAGACGTTTGTTGGGCATGTCGCACCTCGTCGATAGGGGTTGAAAACTGGCCGAACAATATAATGAAAATAGCGGTTTGTAAAGGTGTTTGGTTCAGATCTCCCATTAGGGGTGACGTTGGCTAGAACTGAAAAATCACCCAATAGAGGGTTTTTTAGTGAAATTTTCTCAGGGGCGGCTACAGGGAATCGAACCCTGATTTCAAGCGCCACAAGCTCACGTAATAAACCATTATACGATAGCCGCCATGAATGTTTCTCGTTCATCCTTGTGGTGATGAACGAGGTGGTGGCAATTGTGGCATAACCAAGCCAGATTTTCAATGACATTATTTGATCGGTTTTCGTCAATATGATGAACCGCCAAAACGCGCTCGTCAGTGTTTTTGCATAGCACGCACTTTGGTAGAGAGCCATTCTTAAGCATCAGTTCACGATACGATGCGTGCCCACCTTTCCAGTTAGGATGTTTTTCCCTAACATAAACGCTGTTCCGCCATTTGGTCTGGCATGATTTTGTGCAAAAGAAATGACCACTCTGTGAGCGGGTGAGCGCCTTGGGTTGTTTATATGTTTCCTTACCACAGGCGTGACAGGTGACAGTCCTTCCTTGTCGCCTAGACTCATAACCACATTGTCTCGAGCAATAGACCCCGTGTCCTTTCTTTAGCCATGAAGGTTTGGCATAGAATTCCTTTTTACATAATTTGCAACTGACTTGGACCATAGAGTAAATGGTAACATATGGGTTTCTGAAAGAAACCACAAAATGATATGTTGACGCCCAAGTCGATTTATATCTTCTCTCTAGTACAATAGTACGTATATGGATGAAGATACCAAATACCTCGGGGTGGCGATGCTCTTTCTGCTCGGTGCCGCTATTGGTTTTTACCTCGCCAAAGCCTTTCTTTAATCAGGAGCGCCAGTGTGCACAAGGTTTTCGTGAGCGGTTTCGTGGTCATGACCATGTTCCCCCATATGTTCGTGGGCCCAAGAGAGTAGTAGCGTAATGGCAACGAGACCAATAACCGTAGCAATGAACGACTGAAACACGCGGCCATTCTGGCGACTTTCCTCGTGCTCGTCAGGTAGTAGGTCTGAAGCGGCAATGTAGAGCAGATTGCCGGCGGCCAGTCCGGTAATGATCCACAGGTAGTCAGCAAACGATGTTGCTACCAGCGTCGTAATCACTGCGCCGACAATTACCGAGCTGGCAGACAGTAGGTTAAGAAGTGCAGCGCGCGTTTTGCTGTATCCAGCTGATAGTAGGACGCCAAACTCAGCGATCTCTTGTGGTATTTCATGGAGGGCCACACCAAGAGTGGTGGCGATACCAACTGCCGGATCGATAAAGAATGCGGTAGCGATAACCACACCGTCAGCAAAGTTATGAATCGCATCGCCATAAAGGAGCATGGTTGCGCCAACTTTCTCCTCACAACCGTCGTCGTGTCCGTGGTCGTGGTGATGGTGATAAGTATGCAAGATATGTGAAAGGAGGTAGAAGGAGATAAAACCAATCACAATTGGAAGACTGCCAAACTCACCACCAGCTTCGATGGTCTCAGGAATGAGTTCAAAGAAGACAACCCCAAGAAAGACACCAATAGCCAACGGAATGACGTAGCGATTAGTACCAGCGAGGTGTCCCCGTTGACCGTAGAAAAAAACACCGACTAAAGATAGTAAGGCGATGAAAATAGCGGCAACGACAACAGGGAATAACATATGTGTAATTTATTATTGCAAATAATTTGCAATAAGATATCATAGAGGTATGAATGATGCAAGTAAGTATGTACTAGCGCGCCTCAAGGAGCGTGGGTACCGTATGACCAAGCCGCGGGTGGAGACCGTTGTGGTGCTCGCCAGTGCCAAGGGAGGTCTTTCGCTACCGGCGCTTGCTCAGAAAGTAGCGGGTGATGAAGCGAGTGTGTACCGTACCGTGCGCACACTCGAAAAAGAGGGTCTTATTGAGCATATTCACGATGGTAACGGTCAGACCTTCTATGCCATCGCTGAGCACCACCACCATCACGCGGTGTGCACCAACTGCAAGAAGATCGTTCACTTACCGTGCCGGCACGAACATGAGGTGAAACGAATCGATGGGTTTTCCACGGTGACCGATCACGAGGTGACCTACTTTGGGCTTTGCACAAAGTGTGGCTAAGTGTGATACTAACGCCTATGAAAAAACTGTTGTTAGTGGTGTTGCTGTCAGTGGCAGCTCTGCCGCACTTATCTTTGGCGCAGCAGGCCTATGAAGAAGTGCAGGGTTTTATTAAGGCTGAGGTGGTGGCTATCGAGGATGAGCGCGTAGAGGACATTGCTGGCACAGACGCAACTAATGTGGTGCAAAGCGTGCGCGCGAAGCTCCTTGAGGGAGAAAACGCCGGACAGGAGGTAGTCTTTGATAATGACCTCGTCACCCTAGAAGCGGGTGATGCCATTTTTATCACGCACATGCGCACGCATGATGGATTTGATCTCTACCTCCTTAAGGATGTCAATCGTCAAGCGGAGCTGTGGGCTCTCCTTGTTTTATTTGTGGCCCTACTACTGGTCTTTGCCGGCTGGCAGGGAGCGCGGGCGCTTATTTGTCTCGGGCTCAGCATCGCGGCCATCATTTTTGTACTCATTCCGGCGCTCCTTAAGGGCTATGATCCTGTTTTAGCAAGCCTTTGTATTGCAGGCGTTGTGTTGGCGCTCGCACTCTTTGGTACACACGGCATCAACGTTAGTTCTACAACGGCCTTTGTCGGCACCATGAGCGCGGTGGCTATCACCAGTATCATTGCGTGGGTGTTTGTCGGCGCTATGCGCCTGTCAGGCTTTGGCTCCGAAGCGTCGGTATACCTCAACTTTGCTACTGACGGGCAGCTTGATCTCTCAGGACTGCTCCTCGGTTCCATTATTATTGGTGTACTCGGTGTTCTTGATGATGTGTCTATCACGCAGGCCTCAGTGGTAGCAGAGCTCAAACACGCTAACCACAGTCTTGGCACCTACGAGCTCTATCGACGGGCCATCAAGGTGGGACGCGACCACGTTGGCTCACTGGTAAACACACTAGCGCTCGCCTACGTCGGTGCAGCACTCCCACTGGTGCTCCTCTTTGCTACTTCAAGTGCACCACTCGGCTTTACGCTCAACCAAGAGGTCATTGCTTCGGAGCTCGCACGCATCATTGTCGGTAGTATTGGTCTTATCTTGGCGGTACCGCTCACGACCATCTGCGCCGCATGGTGGTATGGCACCCATGAAGTTGACGATTCGGTTGACCTATCGCATGGTCATCATCACCATCACTAAGGCGCTATAATAGCCGCAATTTAATAAGGGTAATTTTTAAACAAATGAAAGGATTTATAGAAGAGTTCAAAGCCTTTGCCATGAAGGGCAACGTGATCGACCTCGCGGTTGCGGTCGTCATTGGTGCTGCCTTCGGCAAGATTGTCTCATCACTCGTTGATAACATCATCATGCCACTGGTTGGGGTGCTCTTGGGCGGAGTTGACTTTACCGGTTACGCCGCTGAGGTGGGTGATGCCTCAATTACATACGGAGTCTTCCTCCAAAGTGTTGTTGACTTTGTTATCGTCGCTCTCGTCATCTTCCTCGTTGTCAAAGCCATCAACAAGGCGCAGGAGTATGGTAAGGAAGAAGAGGCACCAGCCGAAGCAAAGCCAGTTGAGCCATCAGAAGAAGTGAAGCTCTTGCGCGAAATCCGCGACAATCTTCGTCGGTAGGTTAACTAATGATCAAAAAGAAACCCGGAGCTGCCGCTCCGGGTTTTTGCATCTGGCAGATCAGGTTAGTGCTTACGCGGTCCCCACGAACCGTCGCTGTTGCGCACCCAGCCAATTGTTTCCATGTAGGCTGCAGTTGCGTCTGCGTCTGCAACGTCGGTTTCTGCGTCAGTCTCTGTAGGCATGGGATTTGTCTTCGATGCAGTGAGCTCTGCGGCAAGACGCTCAATGGTGTCGAAACCACCATGTCCTTGGTCCACCAAACAGTTCAGCACTCTTGTGAGCATCTTAACCTTGGTGGCTGCCAATTGCCGCTGTTGCTTCAATGAATCGATGTACTTTAGGCGTCGACTCATCACGGCGTTGACCTTAACAAGGTCCTCTGAGAGTCCCTTTTTTTCCGCACGCACGCCCTCCAACTGTTGTGCTGACAGGCGCGGGTCGGCCTTAACACCAACCAACTCGTTGCTGAGAGCATCGATCTGCAACCGCAGCCTCGATATCTCTGCGTCCTTCTGTTGAAGCGACGCGAGCACCTCGTCGGATTTTTGTGCGGCATTTCCAGTTTGGCGCTTGACAAGCATTGGACTAACGAGGTCACCATTTTTCGGCTCGGGCTTCGGCTCCTCGTCACCACTGACGTATGCCAGACCCTGCCGCTTGAGACTGGTAGCAACCAGCGGATCGCTTGCTGTCGGACTCTTTTTGACCTCGCCAGCACTTAGGCTGGTAGGTTCAAATTCGAACCGACGATCTGATTTACGACACAGGAACTGAAACGCTCCCGTCATCGTTGTCTCGTTGATTGCAGCTACTGCCGGTAGTAAAAGCCGGAAGGCATCCTCGTAAAGGTTCAGTTCCGAATAGGAACGCTCCTCTCTGGTGCCGCCGGTGCCATCAGGCCGCTTTTCTCGGTGCAGATCACGAATCACTTCAGTGATCAACTGCAAGTCACCACTGTTGAGCTTCTCGCGGTGGACCTCTGCACGGCGGTTCCACATACCCGTCTGGTTCTTTGGTTTTCCTACCAGGGTGGCTAGCACAGCTTTGAGCTCTTTCTTATCCCCGAGAGCCTTCATGCCGTTTGTCACCGCCTTAGCCACCGGCACCTTGATGATGTCGCTGCTGCTCTGGCTTTTCAAGACATACATCAGTATTTCGGAACCGGCGATGACTTCAGTTATGACGTCTTCAATTTTTACGGTCCCGTGGCTGCCGTAGGTAACCGTCTGACCTATCTTGAAGGCCAAGTTTGGGGTATCCAACATAACGACCTCCTTTCAAGGTCTAGTTTTACAAATATCTTAACCAAGCTCAGAGACTCGGTAACCGCTCCACACTATGCGTGTTTTCTTTTAAGTTCACAAGTCTTTTGTCATCAGACCACATAAAAAACGACTTGCGCAAGTGAATGCCGCGTGGCTATCCACAGACAAATTGCGGTACTGCTATTTCGCTACCTCTAAAATCGCCCGCATTTTCAATATATTTTTTTTCTTACCAGATGCTTTTCGTATAATAAACTGCAGTACAGCCATATTTTGCGTTCACTGCAGTTTGTTTTAGTATCTAGTTAACACACAAGGAATCTCCACCATGTGTGTCAGGAGGTATGACACGCACTGTTCGCTCGTTCCTCATGTAGGAACAGTGAAGAGAGCCATGTAAGCCGACATGGTTGTGTCGCTAACCGCTTAAAACCGGAGACGTCGTGGCGATCTTTCTTAAAAATGATTGTCTGCGCAGTACGCTCGACGGATAACGTACACAAGAGCTTTCGCGCAACTATATTTCACACCACCAATCACTTTTGTGAGAGATCCACGATAACTGTTTCCGATTTAGTAACGCTGCACACCAATTCTGGTGTACCCAGCAGTTTTAACTGACAGCGTATGCCACGATCAAAAACAAACAACCTAGCGGTCTCTCCATTTCCTGTTTTATCTCCCGTACAGCGTCAAACTATTGATGCTGACAAGGTACCGGTCTCTCGAGACGCAAAACAAACAGATACTCCTTCTGACGTAGAGTAGGGCGTGACCACCACCTGATGGTGTTGTTGCCCGCTTAATACACGTAACTTTATCAAACTCGTTAATCAGTTCTTATATTCGTATGGAAATCACTCAGATTCGTAAACGCGATGGCTCAGTGGTGAGCTTTGAGGTCTCTAAGATCGCAGCCGCTGTCCTTAAGGGTTTCAATGAAACCAAAGAAGGCGGCCAAGCTGAAGCTGATGCGGTGGCAGCGCGCGTAAACGAAAAGATTGTATCAATGTGTGTGCAGGCTGGCACCGCTGAAGAGGGGAGTCCATACTATGGTAAGTGCATCGATGGCTATCCAGCAGTGGAAGAAATACAAGACCTTGTGGAAGCAGCGCTGATGGAGATGGATTATTTTGAGACCGCCAAGGCCTACATCATCTATCGCGCTGAGCGCAAACGCCTGCGTGGTCGCGACCTATTCCGTAAGCGTACCACTCTCAAACCATACGAATATCCTGAGTTAGCTGAATACGTGTCAGCCATCCGTCACTCATACTGGATTCACACCGAGTTCAGCTTCACCAGTGACATTAACGACTTTAAAGTTAACGTTAGTGAAGCGGAGCGCGACGCTATCAAGAAGACCATGTTGGCGATTGCGCAGATTGAGGTGGCGGTAAAGACCTTCTGGGGCAACCTCTACAACAAGATGCCAAAGCCGGAAATCGGCGCAGTTGGTGCTACCTTTGCGGAGAGTGAAGTGCGCCACACCGATGCCTACTCGCACCTTCTTGAGATACTTGGTCTTAATGCAGAGTTTAAATCACTGAATTCGGTACCAGTCATTCAGCAACGTATTGAGTATTTAGATAAAGTGATTTCGCTTGGTCAGACCAATGAGAATCGTGAATACTCCAATGCAGTACTCCTGTTCTCACTCTTTATTGAGCACGTGTCACTGTTCTCGCAGTTTCTCATCATTATGTCGTTTAACAAGCATAAAAACCTTTTCAAAGGTATCAGTAATGCAGTAGAGGCGACGTCAAAAGAGGAACAGATACACGGTATGTTTGGTACCGACCTCATCAATATCATCAAAGAAGAACACCCAGAGTGGTTCGATGAAGCTCATCGAGAGCTGGTGCGCACTATGTGCATTGAGGCGTATCAGGCGGAGAGCGCCATTGTCGATTGGATCTTTGAGCAGGGTGAGTTTGACTTCATGCCAAAAGCAGAGGTCAAGGAGTTCATTAAAAGCCGACTCAATAAGTCCCTTAGTGGCATTGGTATGGAGCCAGTGTTTACGCTTGATGAGACTTTGGTTGAGAAGACCGATTGGTTTGATGACGAAGTAATTGCCACCAAACACGTTGATTTCTTCGACAAGCGTTCTATTAATTACAATAAACGACAGACCAGCGTTACGAGCGACGACTTATTTTAAAGAACAACTCTTACTAGCTAACAAATTGTTGTATGGACACTTCGCAAATGAAAGAACCGTGGTATTGGCTTAATGAGAACAGTCGTTCCTTTTTGAGTCGTGGTTATCTAGGAGAAGGACAAACTGCCGAAGAGCGCATCAAGGTAGTAGCGGAGTCAGCCGAAAAGATACTGCAAAAGCCTGGGTTCGCGGACAAGTTTTATGAATACATGAGTAAGGGGTGGATCTCGCTGGCATCTCCGGTATGGGCGAATTTTGGTACCAATCGAGGATTGCCAATCAGTTGTTTTGGTTCATATCTCCCAGATGACATGGCTGGTATTTTGCTCACACATGCCGAGGCCAGCATGATGAGTAAATATGGTGGTGGTACCTCGGGCTACTTTGGAGCGCTCCGTCCACGCGGTGCTGCAATCGGTGAGAATGGTGCCTCAAATGGCCCGGT
Organism: Candidatus Nomurabacteria bacterium; assembly: GCA_020632155.1. Taxonomy (GTDB): domain Bacteria; phylum Patescibacteriota; class Minisyncoccia; order Phycocordibacterales; family UBA918; genus OLB19. The sequence continues at coordinate 294,918 of JACKGE010000001.1, forward strand.
AACGTTCATGCAGCTGTTTGAAAAGATGGTGGATGTGGTCAGTCAGGGTAAGGTGCGTCGCGGTAGCTTCTCACCGTACCTACCACTCGAACACCCTGATGTGACCGAGTTTCTTGATATCGGTAGTGAAGGTAATCCTATTCAGACGATGACGCATGCGGTCACCGTAGGTGACGAATGGCTTAAGGCGATGGCGGACGGCGACGAAGACAAACGCGCTATTTGGGCCAAGGTGATTCAACGTCGTGGTGAGATTGGGTACCCGTACATTCTCTTTACCGACAATGCCAACAACGGCACCGTCGACGTATACAAAGACAAGGGACTCAAGATTGTAGCCAGCAACCTCTGTAGTGAGATTATGCTTCCGAGCAACGAAGACTGGTCATTTGTCTGTTGTCTATCATCAGTCAACATGCTCCATTACGATGACTGGAAAGATACTGACCTTATTGAGACCATGACCTACTTCCTTGATGCGGTCATTACTGAATTCTGTGACAAATTGGCAGCCCTTCGTGATTCGGACAAGAAAGAAGACCAATTAGCATTCACCTTTATGAAGCGGGCGTATGATTTTGCAATCGAGAACCGTGCCTTGGGACTTGGTGTGCTCGGGTACCATTCACTATTGCAATCAAAGATGATTCCGTTTGAAAGTGAAGCAGCAGCAGCGCTTAACGTTGAGGTCTTTACACTCATGCGCGAGCGCGCTGAGGCAGCTTCTCAGGAAATGGCCAAGGAGTATGGAGAACCAAAAATCCTTGAAGGGTATGGTCGTCGCAACACGACCTTAATGGCCATCGCACCAACAACGTCTTCTGCCTTTATTCTCGGACAGGTATCACAAAGTATTGAACCAGTCTGGAGTAACTGTTACGTCAAAGACGTGGCCAAGATGAAGGTAACAATCAAGAACCCATTCCTTCAAAAGCTACTGGCAGAAAAAGGACAAGATAAAAAAGAGGTCTGGAACAGCATTCGTGATAACGATGGTTCAGTGCAGCACCTCGATTTTCTCACTGATGAAGAGAAGAGTGTCTTCCGTACCTTTGCCGAGATTGACCAATTTGTAGTTATCGATCAAGCAGCAGCGCGGCAGGAGAAAATTGATCAGGGACAATCACTTAATGTTATGGTGCCGCCATCCACGCAGCCACGCGATATTAACAAGCTGTATATGTACGCATGGCAAAAGGGCATTAAGGCGCTCTATTACCAGCACAGTATGAATGCTGCCCAAGAGCTAACGCGTCAGAAACTAACTCGTTCAAATAAAGAATAAACTATGGAATTATCTGAACAAGTTCAAACTTTTCTTTGTAGTGCTCCATGTAAAGCAATTGGCACTGATGGTGATGCTGGTCTGAATGTTGTTCCTGTATCTGCTATTAAGGTGACAGCAGAAAGTATACAACTGTATGATTTCTTCATGAACAAGACAGCCATTAACTTAAAAGTAAATGGCTCAGTATCTTTGGCTGCTTGGGAGGGTTTGCGTGGTGTACAGATACGAGCTCAGGCTCAGTACTGTGAAGAGGGGGTGGAGTTTGACTCAGCAAAAAGCTGGGCGCAGAAAGAGTTTCCCGAACGTACCTTAAAAGGATTAATTATACTAACTCCAAAAGAGATACACGACGTTTCGGTTGGCGATCAGAAAGTGTTGGTATAATACCCAAACAGCGCTGGGCTGGGATTGTATGATCGCGACGCATGCATTCCCAGCCCAGCGCTGTTTTCTGTTATCATAGGCATATGCGAACACCGTACGCAGTTTTATTTCTCGTCGTACTCCTCGTGGCAGGGGTGTATTGGTATACCTTGGTGGGAGCCGCCTGTCAGGCGCCGGTGTCGTATCGTATTGGCACCATTGATGACCGCTTTGCTCTGTCGCCAGACGAAGTGCGTAGTGTTGTGAATGAGGCGGCGTCTATCTGGGAAAATGCCACCGACCGAAATTTATTTACCTATGACGACGACGGGGACGTAGCTATAAACTTTGTATACGACGATCGTCAGCAATCAGCTGATGCTGCCGGAGAACTACAAGGAGAGCTCAATGAAACAGAAGCTTTGAACGATGAGTTAGAAAAGCAATACGCTGCGCTTGTTGCCAGTTACGAAGCTAAAAAGGAATCATTTGCGCAACGTCGCAACACTTACGAACAAGATCTGGCTGCTTATAACGCCACTGTTAATTCGTATAACCAAAATGGTGGCGCGCCAGAGGAGGTCTATGAGGAGCTTGAAGAGACGCGGCTACGCCTTGACCGTGAGCGCCAGACCATTAACGATCTTGCTGATGAGCTCAATGATCTTAGTAGCAAAATCAACGAGCTAGGTGAGCAGGGTAATGAAGTTATTGCTGAGTATAACGAGAATGTAAACCGTTATAACCAACAGTACGGACACAGCGAGGAGTTTACGCAGGGTGATTATCAGGGAGATAGTATCAACATCTATACTTTTAAGTCACGGGAGGAGCTTGAACTGGTGCTGGCCCATGAACTTGGCCATGCGCTCGCACTTGACCATGTCGATAACGACAAGGCCATCATGTACTACTTAATGGGTGACCAACCTACCGAACATATCAGTTTGACTGATGAGGACTTGGCAGAATTTGCTGCCATGTGTGGTGAGGTTACACCTACTGAGCGGTGGTCGCGAATGCGCGCCAGCTTCATGACGTGGCTAAACGAACACTTTGCTTTATAATGGTAGTAAGGTGCAAATATTAATAAATTCTATTTACATTTAGATTGTATGGACACAAAACCACTTTTTAGCACTTGGTACATTCGTTTACTTATCGCACTGGTGTTATTCGGTGCGTGTCTGGCTCTTATGGCATACACCAACCTGGCAACGAAACAGGCTAAATATGACATGACCGGCCCGACTACCATCATGGTGGAAGGTCAGGGTGAGGTCATGGCCAAACCGGATATTGGCCAGTTCTCATTTTCGGTCATGGCTGAAGGAGCAGATGCCGTTACAGCGCAAGACAAGTCTGCTGAGTCTATTAATGCCATTGTTGCGTACCTCAGTGAAAACGGGGTGGAGGAAAAAGATATCAAGACTCAGAACTACTACCTCAATCCAAAGTATCGTTATGAAGAGCGAGTCTGTCCGGCAATCAATTCATACTGTCCGCCAGGGGACCGTGTGCTCGATGGCTATGAAGTAAGCCAGACAATTGTAGTAAAGGTGCGTGAACTTGATACCGCCGGCGGACTTATTTCTGGAGTGGGTGAGCGCGGTGCTACCAATATCAGCAGTTTGTCATTCACTATTGATGACGAGACTGTCCTCAAGGCTGAAGCGCGGGAAAAGGCCATTGCTGACGCTAAAACCAAGGCCGAAGCACTGGCTGATGATCTTGGCGTTGATATCGTCCGCATTGTCTCATTCTGGGAAGATCAAGGCGGCTACTACCCCGAGCCATACTATGGTTACGGAGGTGATATGGCCGTTATGGAGACCAAGGCTTCGTTTGACGCGCCAAACGTCCCAACGGGTGAAAACACCATTATGTCGAACGTAAGTATTACCTACGAGATACAGTAGTACCGAGACGACCAAATTAAAGCGGCCCCGTGAGCAAGAGCGAGTATTCGCCCGCTCACGGGGCCGCTTTTGACTTTTTCTAAAAGGGGAGTATAGTTGTACTCAAGAAAGCCCGCGAGGGCTTTTAAAATTGCTTATTTTTTACTTACCATTAGTAACTATCAATTAACCTATGAGTCGAATCGGAAAATATTTACGTGATACACGAGCGGAAATGAAGCACGTGTCGTGGCCAACGCAGAGTCAGGCCATTATGTACACCATTATGGTCATCTGCATTTCTGCAGTCGCAGCGGCAATGCTCGGTGCTTTTGACTACGTCTTTACCAGCTTACTCGACCTGACGCTCTAAGCGTTCGGTTATAACAGTATTTCTATGGCTAAACAGCAAGGAACTGGCGAACGGAATTGGTACGTCATTCACACCTATTCTGGATACGAGAACGCCGTGGCGCGTAACCTGCGCCAGCGCATCGACTCGCTTAACATGAACGACAAGATCTTTGAGGTAGTGGTACCAACTGAGAAGAAGATTCGTGTCAAAGGCGGCAAGCGTGTTTCCGAAGAAGAGCGGGTGTACCCAGGGTACGTACTCGTTGACATGGTGGTGGATGATGACTCATGGTACGTGGTGCGAAACACCCCGCGTGTAACTGGCTTTGTCGGTAGCGGTACCCAACCGGTACCTCTTTCAGAGGCAGAGTACAACGAACTCATGAAGCGTATGAGCGACGATACACCAAAGCACAAGGTAGACCTCGCGCTCGACGATATTGTCACAATTACTGACGGCCCGTTCAAGGAACTCGAAGGTAAGGTAGGTGAGATAGATGACGCTCGCGGTAAGGTGAAGGTGTTGGTGAGTATGTTTGGTAGGGAGACGCCTGTCGAACTCGACTTCCTCCAGGTTAAGAAAGTGTAATCTCAGCACATCTGCTGTGTTGCACTTCGGTAAATTATTACTCACCGTATATTGAATACGTCTCGCAATAATTTCCTCGCGCGCCTTGCATCTGTACTAAACTAGCACCTTCTTCTGGTTGATGATTTGTATGTTATCAAAAAGAACCCATTCTAGTTGACACTGTTCACAGGACGATATAAGATTGCGAGCTGTCACGCATTTAGGGTGATAAAATAGAAAAGAGCCGAGCTTAGCTCGACTCAATTCAAAGAAATTTGCATCAGGCTTGTCTTACGACGAGCCTTTTGCGTTCTTCCCCGCAGGGAAGACTATCCAGCTTCCATTATGGTGCTGGCAGACCATGTTCCCGTCATTAGTCGGAAAACAAAAGGCAAATTTTGAAATAAGCCATTGGTCTTATTCACTTCAGAGCTTTTGCATAGCATTATCGACCGCGTGGTTTTAGACCACCTGAAGTACCCAAACAAAAAACTCTCAGGACAGGCCGATAAACCTCCGTTTACCAGCTGTCCTAAGAGTTCTTTTAAAAAAGTTCTACGTTATTACATCTAGTAATTTGTGAGTAAATCGGCTGTCCACCCGAGCATTCGCTTAGGTTCCACCATTATACTATATATTCACCAATGTACAATTTTTATGGTATTGCGTAACACATAATTTTCTTGTACTATGCTCCCGCTGTTACGTGAGTGTCGGTGCTTCACCTATAACCGACATTTCATTACTAAGTGCTAAGAGCGAATAGCTAAGCGCAAATTTATGGCAAAAAAACTAGTAAAACAAATAAAGGTTCAGGCCGTTGGTGGCAAAGCCACTCCAGCTCCACCACTTGGTCCGGTGCTTGGTCAGGCCGGTATCAACATTGGTGAGTTCGTGAACCAGTTCAACGAGCAAACCCGTGATCGTATGGGCGAGATCGTTCCTACCGTCATTAGTGTCTACGATGACCGCTCGTTCGATTTCGTCACCAAGACTGCACCTGCTTCACGTATGATCCTCAAGGCCATCGGCAAAGATAAAGGTTCAGGAAAGAACCTTGTCTCAAAGGTTGGTGATATCACCAAAGCTCAGATTAAAGAGATTGCTGAAGCGAAGATGGTTGACCTTAACGCCAACGACATCGACGCCGCGATGAAGATCATCGAAGGCACCTGTCGAAGCATGGGGGTAAAGGTTACTGAGTAACCTTTACCGACCTTGCCTAGTATTTTTGAGTTTACGAGACAATACTGACAAGGTGTACTGAAACTGTAAGTTTTACACGTAAAAGAGTAGTGAATTTCAAAACAAAAACCCCACAGGTCAGACCTGGGGGATTTTTGTTTTGAGAGGAGCTTTTCTATGGTACGCTCACAGCGTATGCAATTCATTCCGGTACGAACACGCACTATGAACCCGCCGCAAGACGATCTTTTTGAGGTACTTGATGAATTTTTGCCGGTCATACAAGAGGGTGATGTTGTTCTGATTTCTTCTAAAGTAGTAGCTATCCATGAAGGTCGGTGTGTCTCTGCCGCTGCGTTTGATAAAGAGAAACATGTAGAGGAGGAGGCCGAACTTGTTATTCCACGTTCGTACTGGCCAAGTCCGCTTACCTTCACTAACCATATGCTGGTGGGTTCTGCTGGTGTAGATCAAAGCAACAGCAATGGTTACTATACGTTGCTCCCGAAAGAACCATTTGTAAGCGCTGAATATATTCATACCTACTTGCGGCAGCGTTTTGGACTTAACGAGGCTGGTGTTGTCATCACTGACAGCCATTCGGTTTTGGCGCGTTATGGGGCCGTTGGCGGAGCAATTGCGTGGTGGGGGTTCTCACCACTTCTTGACCACCGCGGCAAGAAAGACCTCTTTGGCCGCGCCATACAATACGAACGCTCAAACTTAGTCGATGGTTTGGCTGCTGGCGCTACGGTAGTGATGGGGGAGGTGGCTGAGAGCACACCGGTGGTGATTGCTCGCGAAGTACCGAATTTAAAATTTGTCTCAGGAAATACCAAAAACGAACTGTTTGTCTCGTTTAGAGAGGATACCCTACGTGTCCTCTACGAACGTTTTCTCTCGTAGTCAACCCACTGGTATTGTTGTCCGTTGTGTTCTCGAATATCAGAACGATCGGTTTCCATAAACTCCTCTGCAAAGGGTGGAAAGAATACATCACCTTCCGGCTCGTACTCATGCAGGGTTACATACAATTTATTCGTATACGGCAGGGCTAATTTGTATATTTCAGCGCCCCCGCCAATATGTATCTCGGTTGGGTGTTCCCCTTTAGCTACCGCGAGCGCGTCTTCAAATGAGTGCACAATTACAGCGCCATCATGGGAGTAGGAGGTGTCTCGCGTGATAACAATATTGGTGCGCTGCGGGAGAGGTTTGCCAAGAATGTTTAGAATAGACTCAAAGGTCTTCCGTCCCATGATGACGGGATGACCGAGCGTCAGCTCCTTAAAGCGTTTCAGGTCATCAGGAATATGCCACAACAACTCGTTGTTTTTGCCGATAACGCGGGTGGTTTTTCCCATGCCGGCCACAATCACTACTGGTATGTCGCTATCCGTACTCATGGCTGTGATTATGACACAGGTCACAATAAATGTCTGTGTTGGGTAGCTAAGGTCAGTTCGGTATAATGACAAGCACTCATTACTACCCACTAACGACTACTACTATGGCTCACTACGAAATCGAAGTTAAAAGTCTCCTTGGTGAAGAGGGAAATGCAAGCGCCCTTAAGGATAAAATGTGTCAGCTCGATCCGGATTGTGCCTGCGTTTCTAAAAACAAACAACTGAATCACTACTTTCATGGCGGTGACATTGCAGAGCTTTTTGAAAAGACCAAACACTTGGTCGACGGCAAGGAGCTCGACACTTTTAAGGAGATGTTAGAGAAGGGTAATGATTTCTCAGTTCGCACGCGCCAGCGCGACGACGAAGTATTGCTGGTGGTAAAAGCTTCAGTTGATGAAGGCACCAGTGCTAATACTGTCTCGCGTCTTGAATTTGAGGAGCCGGTCAAAGTGACCCTCGATGAGCTTGATGCACTGGTGCTCGAAGCGGGTTTTACGTACCAAGCCAAGTGGTCTCGCGAGCGTGAAGAATACAGCTATAAAGGCGCTAACGTGTGTCTTGATAAGAACGCTGGTTACGGATTTTTGGCGGAGTTTGAAAAAATCGTTGATGATGAGTCACTTCTTACCGCCGCGCGCGCTGACATCGATGCCCTCATGGCTGAACTTGGTGTTGTTGAGCTCCCACAAGACCGTCTCGCCCGCATGTTTGATCATTACAACCAAAACTGGCCTGACTACTACGGCACTGACAAGACGTTTATTATTGAGTAGGGTAGTAGTGGTAAAATCAATATATTATGTTTCTTGCTGACAAAGACATTCTGGCGGAAGTAAAAGCTGGCCACATTACACTCGAACCATTTAATCCTAAGCAGCTGCAGCCGGCTACGTACGATATTCGCTTGGGTAATACGTTTATCGTCAATGATGCATACTCGACCAAAGCCATTGATCCGGCCAAAGGAATTTACCCGCAAACCCAGACCATTGAGATTGCTGATGGCGAAGAGTTTGTGCTGCACCCTGGGGTGAGTATTCTTGGGTACTCTAAGGAACGATTCGGTTCAGACAATTTCCTTATCGAGGTGAACGGCAAATCGAGCCTTGCCCGTATTGGTCTTATTGTGCACAACTCAGCCAGCATCGTAAACCCCGGCCACTATCTCAATATTGCACTTGAACTTTGTAATCTTAATAACGTCCCGATCATATTGCGACCGGGGATGGAGATTGCGCAACTGTCGTTCTCAACCCTCTCTTCACACACAAAAAAGAGCTACAAGCAGACCGGTCGCTATCATGCCAACAACTTCCTTGGCTATGTGCCGCCAAAGACTGGTCCATTAGCGCGTAAGAATCGGACTCCTAAAAAGAAGACCACTAAGAGTAACAAGAAATAGCTATGGAAAAGAAACACCCTGAGTACCAATATCTTGATCTTTGTCAGGACATTCTCGACAATGGTGCTGATAAGGAATTATTTTTCAATGACGTAGTTCTTGATGAGTATAAGAAAAGAGGAGAAGAGCCACCATTCATTCGTTCGGTGTTTGGCAGACAAATACGCTTTGATATGTCTGAAGGATTTCCACTCTTGACTACCAAAAAAACTTTTTGGCGTGGTGTTACTACCGAACTACTTTGGTTCCTTTCGGGCACATCAAACATAAAACCACTGGTGGATGCTAACATTCACATTTGGGACGAATGGGCTTGGAAGATGTATCACATGTGGGCACTTGAAAATGCACCTGATGAAGATATGGACCAAGAAGCATTTATACAAAAACTCAGTGAACTTCCAGCAGATGATCCGTTTGTTCAAAAATGGGGAGACCTCATTACCATCTACGGGCGGATGTGGCGTCGGTGGCCAGCAAAGGATGGTAGGGAAATAGACCAGCTTGGTTGGGTGATTGAAGGATTGAAGTCAAAACCCGACCGAAAATCATATGTGGTCAGTGCGTGGAATCCAGATTTTATTTATGCTATGGCGTCAGAAGGTCAGCAGTCACAAGTACCACCATTTTGTCATACGATGTTTCAATTTCAGGTTGCGAACGGCAAGCTAAATTTAGGTTTGTACCAGCGTAGTGCCGACTTGTTTCTTGGCGTGCCCTTTAATATTGCCAGTTACGCGCTCTTGCTCCACATGGTGGCACAGGTAGTTGATATTCCGGCTGGGGAATTCGTACACTCATTTGGCGATGTACATATTTACTCAAACCACTTCGATGCAGTTAAAGAACAATTAAACCGTGAGCCATATCCGTTCCCAACTCTGAAATTAGACTCAAGCGTTAAAGACATAGACGACTTTGCGCTGGAGCACATCGCGCTGGAAAATTACGAGTCGCATCCGTCACTTAAGGCAGAAATAGCTAATATTGGAGGATTTTAGATCTTGTATGCAAACTGGGAAACTAATTGTCATTGAAGGAGGTGATTCTGCCGGTAAAGCAACACAGGCGGGGCGTTTGCGTGAGCGGTTGCTGGCTGAAGGTCACGAAGTCGAAACACTTGATTTTCCGCAGTACGATAGCAATACCTTTGGCCAACTTCTGAGAGAGTGTTTGTCTGGCGAGCGGGGTGATTTTATGAACCTCGATCCGCGTATTACCAGCACCCTATATGCTGCTGATCGGTTTGAATCAAAGAAGCTCATCGATAGTTGGCTACAAGCAGGAAAGATAGTGGTGCTCGACCGGTACACCACTTCAAATATGTTGCATCAGGGCGCAAAGTCGGGGAGTGAGGAAGAACTCACCGAGCTGCTCGATTGGATACAGCAGATCGAGTATGAAGTGTTTGGCGTACCGAGGCCGGATACGGTCGTGTACTTAGATGTGCCGGCCGAGGTGCGATTGGAACTATCTGCCAAGAGGCAAAGAGGTGACGTTGCTGAGAGACACCGAGCACATCAGTTTGCTGCAGACGCAGCCGGCAAGGCTGTAGCGGCTGCATATGGCTGGACAACCATTGCTTGTATGAAAGGAGGAACGCTGCGTTCAATTGAGGATATCCATGAGGAGGTGTATCATCAGGTAACAGAGCTTATTCAAACGTAGTCGTATGTTGTAACACCACCAACAGCACAGATTGTCAGCGATAACGGTTTTTACTTTTACTTATGAATACGAATGAATACAACTACATCCAAAAGCAGGACGAAGAGGTGTTTGCAGCCATAACGAACGAAGCAGCACGTCAAGCAAACGGAATTGAGATGATACCTAGCGAGAACTACGTGTCGCGCGCGGTACTTGAGGCCAATGGCTCTATTCTCACGAACAAATATTCTGAAGGCTACCCCGGAAAGCGTTACTACGGCGGTCAAGAGTTCACTGATGTCGTGGAAACGTTGGCGATAGAGCGCGCCAAGGAGCTGTTTAATTGTGAGTACGCTAACGTGCAACCACTCTCTGGCGCACCAGCTAACGTTGCTATGTACTTTGCGCTTATGGAGCCGGGGGACACGGTGCTTGGTATGGACCTCTCGCACGGTGGACACCTGACTCACGGCCACCCGACCACAGAGATCAACAAGGTCTTCAATTTTGTGCGCTACAAAATGAAAGATATCGAGACGGGCGAGATCGATTACGATGAGTTGCGCGCCGTGGCGCTAGAGCACAAGCCGAAGATCATCCTTGCTGGTTTCTCAGCCTATCCGCGTGAACTCGATTACAAGAAATTTGTAGAGATTGCCAAAGAGGTGGGGGCATACACCGTGGCTGACATGGCGCACATTGCGGGGCTTATTGCCGGCAAGGCGCTCCGTAACCCATTTGACGATGGCTTTGATGTCATTACCACCACTACTCATAAGACCCTGCGGGGACCACGCGGCGGTATGATTCTCACCCGTGAAGATGCGGACTTGGCTAAACGTATCAACAAGGCAGTCTTCCCCGGCCTGCAAGGGGGGCCGCACATGAACCTTATTGCCGGCAAGGCGGTAGCCTTTGGTGAGGCGCTCACACCGGCCTTTAGGGAGTACGCCAAGCAAGTACTTATAAACGCCAAGGCAATGGAGAAGGTGTTCAAGGACGCTGAGGTACGGCTCATTACGGGCGGCACTGACAACCACCTCCTGTTAGCTGACGTACATACCTCCTTTGGTATAAGTGGCAAAGAGGCCGAGGAGGTGCTCGACGAAGTGGGTATTACTCTCAACAAGAACATGATCGCGGACGACCCGCGCACCCCACTTGATCCGTCCGGCATCCGCTTTGGTACACCGGCGCTCACCACCCGCGGCATGAAAGAAGGAGAGGCATCCAGAATTGCTGAGATCATGATCGAGACCATGAGAAACAAGGATGACGAGAATAAAAAGGGCGGCCTGCGCACCGAGCTGGAGGCTCTCTGCAACAGCTTTCCGATTCCTGAATGTTTTATGTAGATCAAGTAGGTTGCGCTTAATAAACTGGCTGCAACAGGTGTTTAGTGACTGGTTCCCAAGTGTGCTATTATTAAGTGTACGCACTTTGACGAGGAGATAGCCATGATTGGCAAACAACTTCGCTTTGAGGGGATCAAACCTCCCCCTGAAGGTCCCAAACCCGGCGCAGCTGCGCCAGAAACACCGCTTGCAGAAGCGGACCCGAATCAGGAAGAACTTCCGCTGGTGGGAGGTCAGGCAGTAGCCGAAGGCCATCCAATGTGGAAGAAGGATACGGACTGACCGCCCCTTTTGGCGGTTCCGGCGCGCGGCCCCTTGGGGCCGCGCTTTTGTCTGTCCCATATTCTCGTATACAATACGGTTATGATCGATCGTTTAAAGACTGTCACGAGCTCACCGAAGTTCAGTAAGTTCAAACACCACTGGTTGACGCTGGCGTTCATCCTTGGATTTGTGGTCGACAACTTGACGTTGAACCGCGTCGACCAGCTGTTTGATAACCTGGTCCTTTTGGCGTACGTACTCATTGCGATGGGTAGCATTATCTATCTTTACGCTGGTATTGCTTCTAAGATGCCAGAGAGCTGGGTGCCATACTCCCGCAAGTACGCACCGCTCCTCATTCAATATGCCTTTGGTGGTCTTCTTTCCGGTATGCTTATCTTCTATGGACGGAGCGGCTCATGGAGCGAGAGCTGGCCATTCCTGCTTCTTATTCTCGGTGTCATCTACGGAAACGAGACTATTAAAGACCGCTCAAGTAGGCTCATTTTCAACCTCGCTATTTTCTTTGTCGGTCTATTTTCGTACGTCGTCTTGGTGATACCAGTGGTCACCGGTCACATGGGACCGTGGATATTTGTAGGGAGTGGCCTCCTTGCGCTTATCATCATGCAGGGTTTTATTCGGGTTCTGCGCTGGATTGTGCCGAACTTCATCAACCTGCACCTTAAAAGCATTGTTTTTACCGTCGGCTGCATATTTGCTGGCCTTAACTTCCTCTACTTTACAAACATCATTCCACCGATACCACTGTCACTCAAAGAGGTTGGTATCTATCACTCGGTCGTGCGCTTTGATAACGGTGATTATCAAGTGAGCTATGAGAAGGGCCCATGGTGGCGCTTTTGGAAGCAGTCAGACACCGTCTTCCATCCAACAGCAGGAGGAAACATTTACTGTTTTGCCAAGGTATTTGCACCGACACGTCTCTCAACCGATATTTACCATAGCTGGGATTATTACGATGAAGAGAAAGAGGAATGGGTTCAGCACCTACGTCTCTCATATCCTATTTCTGGAGGACGCAGCAGTGGTTACCGTGGTTACACGTTCATTGAGAACTTCCGCGAAGGGGAGTGGCGCTGCAGCGTCGAGACCGAGCGTGGTCAGGTTCTTGGTCAAGAAAAGTTCACTGTCGATTATTCAGGGCAGGTGGGCGAGCTTGAGACACGGGTTGAATAGTTTTAAATTTCAGCTATGCTGAGGGCTGATTAACTTACAGCGAGGAGGCTGTGATGAGAATATTAATTATTTTGGCGGTGTATCTATTTCTGCATTCGCCATTGCATGCAAGCGAGCGCAGTGAGTACAGACCTGTTGCTTGGCCCACAATTGGGTGCCCAGAGTATCTAGTAGAGAATCTGCAAGAGGCCCGTTTACTGTATGGCGATGCGGGCTTTAATTATCTCGTTTCAACATACCTTCAGATGCGGTTTTGTGATGTTCGGCTTGAAATACTCAATAAAAATGAGTTACGGCAAAAGCCGTTTCATCCTCGCCCGCCTGACCAAGATGCATCTGGTTGGTATCTGGTGTTACCAATTCTGAGTACGCTAGCCTCTCGTGCGGTTGAGTTGCCACGTATTTCCGTTAAATAATAAACCCGCCGGTAATCCGGCCGGCGGGAACAAAGCAGGCAAACGCCTGCTTTTTATAATATTGACAATATTATAAATATAATGTATACTCTAAATCTTAGCTGTTCATTTTTGTTCACTACACGGGGAGAATGCTTTTATGCAACACGGGGAAAAGGGCGCCTACGCCCCTCGAAACATCGCCAACCAGCATGGAAAAGCGATTTGTGATCAGCACAATGCTGGTCACGAGCGTCGCTATCCGAAGGGTGGCGGTAGTCTGTTTCAGGTAGCTGAGGCCAATATGGCCACGGTTACTGTAGAGACGCGTCAGCGTCGTTCGTTCATCAAGAAATAATCGCTGGCCATCGATTGAGGCCTGCGCAAGTGCTCGCGGAAACGCGGGCACTTTTCTATTTTTTTGCTATAGTGCTCTGTATGCAAGATGTATTGCGCGAAGCTATAAATGAGGCACTTACAGAGCTCGGGTTGCCGGAGATTGATTTTACGATAGAGCATCCAAGTGACTTAACGCATGGCGATTATGCCAGTAACGTCGCCATGGTAGTGGCCAAGGAGGCTGGCAAAGCGCCGCGCGAAATTGCGGAGCAAGTTCGCGCGGCGCTTGTAGACCAAATTGAGTATATCGAAAAGATCGAGGTGGCCGGTCCGGGGTTTTTGAATTTTTATCTCGCTCGTGATTTTTTTGTAAAAGAAACAGTTCGCGCCTTGCAAGAACAGGACAAATGGGGTCGACATGATACTTGGAAAGGGGAAAAAGTGGTGGTTGAGTACACTGACCCGAATCCGTTCAAGGAATTTCATATTGGACATGTCTTCACCAACACCGTGGGTGAAAGTATCGCTCGTCTCTTTATGATGGCCGGTGCAGAGGTAAAGCGGGTTAATTATCAGGGAGATGTTGGTCTCCATGTGGCTTGTGCACTTTACGGTCTCCAGCAGATGGGTATTACCGCCGACGCTGAACTTGATGCAAAGCTACTCGGTATGGCATATGCGCGCGGCGCTACTGCCAACAAAGAGGACGAAACGGCGCAGCAAAGAATTCGAGAGATAAACAAAGCAGTGTACGAACGAAGTGATACTGACATCAATGCATTATACGACCGTGGCCGAGCTGTCTCTCTGGAGTATTTTGAGGATATTTATAAGCTACTCGGCACACAGTTTGATGATTATTTCTTTGAGAGTGAAGCTGGGCCGCGAGGAAAAGAGATCGTGCTTTCGCACCCAAACATCTTTCCGGAAAGTGAGGGGGCACATGTGTTTAAAGGAGAAGAGTATGGTTTGCATACCAGAGTGTTCTTAAATAAAGAAGGATTGCCAACCTACGAGGCAAAAGAGTTAGCACTGGCCAAACTTAAGGAGGAACGGCTTGGTGAATATGACCATTCTGTAGTTTCAACCTCCAACGAAATCACGGAGTATTTCAAGGTGCTCTTGCGTGCCATAAGTTTGGTGTATCCTGAGTTGGCCGCTAAAACCGAACACATCGGACACGGTACCGTCCGTCTCTCCACTGGTAAGATGTCTTCCCGAACCGGTCAGGTGATAGTCGGTCTTGATTTCATTTCTGAGATTGCGGACGCAGCCATGCAAAAGATGCAGGCGTCACAGCCGGACTTCCAACCAGATAGCATCCTTGCACAAAAGATCGCTATTGCCGCAATCAAATATGCAACGCTGAAAGGTAATATCCTGCAAGATGCGGTCTTCGATAAAGAGCAAGCACTTTCGTTTGAAGGAAACTCAGGACCGTATCTACAATATACCTATGCCCGCATCCAGTCAGTGAAGGAGAAAGCTGCCAAAGAGGGAGTCTCGCCACAGTTCGCTCAGGTGCCGACTGCTCCGTACGAGATAGAGCGTATTATTTATCGCTTTACGAGCGTCGTTGCAAGCGCTCTGGCTGACCGTGAGCCGCATCAGCTTGTCACCTACCTCACTACGCTAGCGAGTGGATTTAACACATTTTATGCCAATGAGAAAATTGCTGATGCTGGAGATGAATATGCACCGTATAAACTAGCGTTGGCAGAGGCAGTGGCGCAGACCCTAAAAAATGGGATGTGGGCACTCGGTATCGAAGCCCCAGAGCGGATGTAGCTCGCCCTTGCAACTTACACTCGACTAGTGTATTTATAATACGCAAATAGTTCCCAAGGAGAACCAGATGAGTCAGGACACCCATGCCTATCGTCTGGATTTGTACTCAGGCGATCAAAAAGAAATTTGGACTGGTCGTTTTGACCAGTCAACCATTGAGAGTTGTCGTCAATATCATGATGTATTGGCTTACTATCGAGGTCGATCAAAACCACGAGGGTACTTCAAGAAAACGACACAGTTGTCAATAAAGTCTATTGGGAGCGTCGATGTTGACGTAGAACCACCTGATTTCAAAAATGCATCTGAACTCTGGAGAAGAAACGATCCAGAAGATGCAGTCGATGCTCACAAAGCTTTTGATGGGCATCACAAGAAAAAAGGTAGCTGGTTTTAACCGCGGCGGGGGATCGCCGCGGTTTGTTGCATTTTAGGGAAATTGGCGTAGGGTAGGCGTGGGAGGTACCTACATGATTAAAATAGCATTTTGGGTGATCATCGCCCTCCTATGTTTTGAGGCTATGACCTACGGGATTCGCTTTTGGGTTCGGTCTCGTCATCGTGCATCAAAATCCGATCTTCTCGACGGACTTCGTATCGTTGAATGTCCAGACGATGTCAACCCAACGTTTCTTTCCGCTCTGAACGGCATCAACGTGAATAAGCCAATTCCGTTGCTTGATGAGCCACTGCGCCAAGAATCTGATGAGGCGAAGGGCGCGTAAGCGCCCTTCGGCCAACCCTTTTAAAAACCACTGTTAGTGGTAGTATGAAAGCTCATGCCTGATACGCATGAGTATTATTATGTCTGATACACATAAAACACCTATGAATACTGAAGAAACCAAAAAGAGTGAGGTCTCATTGCGCGAAGAAGCCATACTGGCATTTTGGCAGGAGCATGATGTTTTTAATAAGAGTCTGGAGAAGGAAGCGCCCAAGGGCGATTTTGTATTTTACGACGGGCCGCCGTTTGCCACTGGCTTGCCACATTACGGCCACATATTAGCTGGCACCATCAAGGATGCCATTCCGCGGTTTTGGACCATGAATGGCTACCGCGTTCGCCGTAAGTGGGGTTGGGATTGTCACGGCCTACCACTTGAGAACCTGATTGAAAAAAAACTTGGTCTTGCTACCAAGCGCGATATTGAGGAGTACGGCGTGAAGAATTTCAACGAGGCAGCACGCGGCGCGGTTATGGAGTACGCTGAAGATTGGCAGCGTATTATTCCGCGCATGGGTCGCTGGGCTGACATGGAGAACGACTACAAGACCATGGACAGCAGCTACACCGAGAGTGTGTGGTGGGTCTTTTCTGAGCTCAATAAAAAAGGTCTGGTCTACGAGGGCTTTAAGAGTATGCACCTCTGTCCACGGTGTGGTACTACGCTCTCAAACTTTGAGGTCAACCAAGGCTACAAAGATATAAAAGACATTGCCGTTACGGTGAAGCTCCCGCTCCTAGATGGGTCTGGTACGCCAACCGATACCTCACTCCTTGTTTGGACCACCACGCCGTGGACCCTCCCAGGGAATATGGCGGCAGCAGTCCACAATGACCACGTCTACGTCAAGGTCAAACTACCGACATCGGATGTCGGTAGTTCAGAGGAGTTCGTGATACTGGCCAAAGAGCGACTTACGCAGCTTGGTACTGATGAGTACGAGGTGGTAGAGGAACTGAAGGGCGCTGACCTCGTTGGTTGTTCGTACCTACCACCGTTCCCATACTTCAAAGATCAAGAGTTTGAACACAAAGAAAACGCGTGGAAGATCTATCATGCTGACTACGTTGAACTCGGTGAAGAGGGAACAGGAGCCGTACACCTCGCGCCCGCCTACGGTGAGGACGACCTCAACTTAGCCAAAGAACACAATATACCAATTGTGCACCACGTCAGTGAGAGCGGACATTTTATAGACACGGTGACTGACTTTGCCGGACAGCTAGTAAAGCCAAAGGACGACGATGAGTCAGGAGTGTCACACCTTGATGCTGACATCGAGGTGCTCAAGAAACTGCAAGAAGCGGGGCGCATATTCCGCAAAGAAAATATCACCCACAGCTACCCGCACTGTTGGCGCTGTGACACACCACTTCTTAACTACGCCACTACTTCATGGTTCGTGCGGGTGACCGACATCAAAGACAAATTAGTAGCAGAGAACAACAAGGTGCACTGGGTACCGGAACATGTTGGCCAGAACCGCTTTGGTAAGTGGCTTGAAGGAGCGCGCGATTGGGCCGTGTCACGCCAGCGCTACTGGGGCGCACCGCTTCCGATCTGGCGTAACAGCGAAACGAAGGAGTACAAAGTATTTGGTTCCCTTAGTGAACTGCAGGAGTTCGTACCGAAAAGTGGCAATACATACATTCTTATGCGCCATGGAGAGGCAGAGTCGAATGTGGCTGAGGTTATCAGTGCCAACAAAGAAAACAACGATCCACTTACGGAAAACGGTAAGGCACAAGTTGTAGAGGCTCTCGTACATATTCCAACGGACGTTGACGTTATCATCCACTCTGGGTTTATGCGTACCAAGGCGACAGCGGAACTCATAGCAGAACATTGCCCACAAGCTGAGCTGATTGAGGACGATCGTATCAAAGAACTCGACATCGCAGATTCGTACGAAGGCAAGGCATGGAGCGATTACAATAACTCTTTTGCTAACTGGCAGGAACGCTACACTAAAGTGATTGACGGTTCAGAGAATCGACGCGACCCACAGGTACGTACCGGTGAATTCCTATTTGAGCTTGAAAAACGTTACCAAGGCAAGAAAATTGCCATCATTTCTCATGCGGGTACCCTCTTTGCGCTCGAATGCGCTGCTCAAGGGCTCACTGTCGAAGAAGCTAAAGAGTACTTTGACGGGGGTGCGTACTTTACCAATGCTGAGGTACGCACATTGAAGTTTGCTGCATACCCACATAATGATAACTATGAGCTCGATTACCACCGGCCGTATATCGATGACATCGAACTTTTTGAAGGCGAGGTCAAGCTCAAGCGTGTACCGGATGTCTTTGACTGCTGGTTTGAGAGTGGTTCGATGCCGTACGGACAGCATCACTATCCGTTTGAGAATGCGGACATATTCGAGAAAGAGTATTTCCCAGCTCAGTTTATCGCCGAAGGTCTCGACCAGACGCGTGGTTGGTTCTATTCACTCATCGTGCTTGGTACAGCTCTCTTTGGTAAGAGTCCGTTTGAGAATGTGATCGTCAACGGCCTTGTGCTTGCTGAGGATGGCCGCAAGATGAGCAAGTCACTACAGAATTACCCAGACCCGATGGAGCTTGTTGATAGACAAGGGGCCGACGCGATGCGCTTCTACTTGCTCTCTTCACCAATTATCAAAGCCGAAGACCTCAACTTCTCCGAAAAAGAAGTGCAGGAGTTGCAGCGCAAGAACATTGGTCGCTTGCACAACGTGCTTTCGATGTATGAGATGTTTGCTGACAGCACACCAGCGAGCGCTAATTCAGACAATGTACTTGATCGGTGGATATTGGCACGTCTTAACGAAACTACAGCGAGCATTACTGCTGGTTTTAAAGGCTATGAACTTGATAAAGCCACGCGCCCAATCGTAGATATCATTGATGACCTCTCTGTTTGGTACTTGCGTCGTAGCCGCGACCGCTTTAAGGGAGATGATGCTGTCGATAGGAAGCTAGCACTCGGCACGCTTCGCCACGTACTAGTGGTGTTGGCCAAGTTGATGGCGCCAAGCATGCCGTTTTACGCTGAGTATCTCTGGGGCCGCATGCGCGAGGAGTCTGACCCACTGAGCGTACACCTTACAGCGTGGCCTGAGGCCGGCAAGGTGGACTCCGTGGTGATTGGTGAAATGAGCATCGTGCGGGAGTTTGTGACTTTGGCGCTTGATGCGCGTACCAAAGCAAATATCAAAGTGCGTCAGCCATTGCCCAAGCTCAGTATCAATATCGAACTGGAACCACAGTACGCCGAAATTGTTGCCGATGAGATCAATGTCAAGGAAGTGGTAAGTAACACACATCAATCAGAGCGGGCAGTTCTTGATACTGAAGTGACGCCAGAACTCAAAGCTGAAGGTGACGCTCGCGAACTCATCCGTGCTATCCAAGATATGCGTAAGCAAGCCAACCTGCAGCCGTCTGATCGTATCGCTCTTACCATTCAGACCTCTGATGGTGGGGAAGCAATTGTGCGTGGTTTTGAAGCGGAGATACAAAAGACTGTCGGAGCAGATAGTATTACCTTTGGTGATGCTGATGGTTCTGAGGTGCAGGCCAGTGAGCACTCGTTCACTATTGAGTTAACAAAAACGGCCTAAGGTAAGATGGCGTACGCGACCTACACTACTGAAGCGCTTGTCTGCGGCAGTCGCGACAATAACACGTCTGATCGTGCCTTCCTCCTCTTTACTAAAGAGGCGGGTATGCTCTGGGCCTCAGCACGCAGTGTTCGTGAAGAGCGATCCAAGCAACGCTTTGCCCTACAAGACTTCTCACTCATACGAGTGTCACTGGTACGCGGCAAGAGCGGCTGGCGAATCGGTAGCGCTGAGTGTCTAGATAACTTCTATACACTTGCGCCTGATAGAGAGACACGTGGTGCGGTTACGCGGGTACTTCGTCTTGTGCGACAATTTGTACACGGTGAGGAACCACAACCACGCTTGTTTGCTGAAGTACAAGAAGTGCTACCGCGCATCGCGGGCGGCGCGGTGGCCGCTAGTTTGGCTGCCGACGTCGCAACACTACGCATGCTCTATGTACTGGGGTATGTACAAAAAACCCCTTCACTGACAGCGTACCTTGAATCAGCGTGGCCTACGTGCCTAAAACCTCTTACCGAGGAGGCGGAAAAAGCCATCGAACAAGCTTTTTCGGTCAGTCACCTTGGTTAATACCCGTACACGCTATGAAATAGACCCTGTGTTGGTCACGGGGTATACTGTTATTCATGAGAGGGGAGAAAGATCCAGAACGAATTGAGGCGCTTCGCGAGCGCCTATATTCGCGTTCCGTACCGCCGCGCAAGCGCAAAGAAGAACCACTCACTGACGAACCGGTGCCGGTAAATAAGGAGTGGAAAACGCCGCCAAACAGTGATATCAGACAACGTCACCCTGAACCAGAAAAGGCTGAGACAGTGCCCGATATAGTACCGAGAGAAGAAACCCCTGCACCTACAGCTACAGTAGCTCATTCAACGCCATCAACCTCAGATCAAGCTCTCTCATCTATGACTTCACGTAAAAAACGGCAATCATATCGAGTTAAGGTGCTGCTGGCAGCGGTGTTCTTTTTTGTGGTAGCAGTTGGTCTCTCCAGCCTCTTTATTCTCTTTGGTGGCAATGCTATTTCCGGCGAGAACATAACACTTAGCCTCAATGGCCCCTTTACCATCGGTGGTGGTGAGATCATCCCACTGCAAGTAGGTATCACCAATCAGAATAGCGTAGCTATCGAGGGCGCCACCCTTATCATTGATTACCCGAAGGGTACGATGTCTGCTACTGAGACTGGCAAAGAGCTTTTTGTTGAGCGTATGTCACTCGAATCAATTGGGTCAGGTGAGACGGTTAATATTCCGGTACGGGCACAGGTCTTTGGCGAGGAAAACGAGGAGCTGACCGTTAAAGCGTCTATTGAGTACCGCGTGCGCGGCTCCAATGCTACCTTCTATAAAGAAGCTGAACCACTACGCTTTAAAGTCAGCTCCTCACCGATCGTGGTAACCATCGATTCAGTGAAAGAGATATCTTCCGGCCAAGAGTTTGAAATGAAGTTAAACGTACGCTCTAATTCACCGACCACACTTTCAGACATTTTGGTTAAGGCCGAGTATCCAAACGGGTTTGATTTCACCAGTTCTTCGCCACAGCCGTCTTCAGGCCGTAACGCGTGGCTTATTGAAGAGCTTGAACCAGAGGAGAGTAGTACCATCACTATCCGTGGATTGGTAGTTGGCAAAGATAGCGATCAACGTGTCATTAATTTTTCTATTGGTGTGCCAAACGAGCGCGATCGCTCTACATTGGCTTCTATTTTTGCTATCTCATCGGCTGAGTTCACTATCGAGCAACCGTTCATTGATGTGGCGCTTGATGTAGATGGCGATACGGGTAGTGCGGTGGCTATCGAACCGGGGAAGCGTTCGCAAGTTAGTATCAACGTTGAAAACACCTTGAGTGATGCTGTCTACGATGTGCAGGTAACAGCCAAACTCTCCGGAAACGCGCTTTCTGGAGCGGAGATACTTGCCTCAAACGGATACTACAACTCTAATGCTCAGACCATCACGTGGGATGTTTCCAATATTCGTAATCTAGAACAGCTTGATCCGGGGGGTGAACAAAGGTTCTCGTTCTCTATTACTCCGAGCAGTAATGTACCAGCGACGCCGCAGGTAGTGGTTGATGTAACGGTAAATGCTCGGCGCGTCTCTGAGAGCAATGCCTCAGAAGCGCTCATTGGTGCGGTCACTTCCGCTATCAGGGTAGAAAGTTCACCATCGCTCGTTTCAGCCACCACCTTCAACACCGGTTCGTTCTCTGATGTGGGCCCGATTCCGCCTGAGGTAGGACGTACAACCTCGTACACCATTGCACTCCGACTTACCAACGGCACCAATGATATTACCGGCGGTGTTATGACCGCTGAGCTCCCATCGTATGTCACATGGCTCGATAATACTGCCGGCCGCGGCACCTTTAGCTTTAACGAAAGCACACGTACGCTGACGTGGGAAACAGGCTCTATGCAGGGAGGGGAGTCTATGTCTGGCAGCTTCCAAGTTTCAATCTTGCCAAGCACGTCGCAAATTGGTACAACACCAACGCTGGTCGGTGAACAGCGCTTTAAGGCCGACGACCGCTTTACCGGCAGTCTCATTCGCACCACCAGTGCCGGTATTACTACCAAGATGTCGGAAGAATTCGGCTTCGATAAAGGTAATGGTCTTGTTAAAGCATCAGGAAACTAAAAAAGAACATGTCAGAACAGGAAAACAAAATGGATCCCGTTAGAGTCCGCGGTCACGGAAAGAATATTGATATAAAGTAGTACAAATTTACAAAACGAATATGGCAGAGAAAAAAGTTGAACAAGAATCGCGACCTGACTCTAACGGGATGGAGAAGATCGTTTCGCTGTGTAAGCGCCGCGGTTTTGTCTTTCAGGGCAGCGAGATATATGGTGGACTTGCTGGCATCTATGACTATGGACCAAACGGTGTTGAGCTTCTAAATAATCTTAAAAGATTATGGTGGAAAGCCAATGTCTACGATAAAGAAAATTACTATGGTCTTGATTCAGGCATGTTCAAGCACCCAAAAGTTTGGGAAGCATCCGGACATACTTCAGGTTTTTCTGACCCATTGGCTGAATGTCGTGAATGTAACACTCGCATCCGCGTTGATAAAGAGCTTGAGAAGGTTGGTGTAACAGCCGACGAAAAAATGTCTGAAACAGAGATTAATCAACTGTTTGATGCGCATCGTGAAGAGATAAAGTGTCCAAAGTGCGGACAGAAGAATTTTACTCCAGCGAGGGCTTTCAATTTACTCGTCAAATCAAACTTAGGAGACTTCACTTCAGAGGGCACGGAACCGGTTTATCTCCCTGGTGAAGCGTGTCAGGGCATTTATCTCAACTTCAAAAATGTTGTTGACTCCATGAACCCAAAAATTCCATTTGGCATTGCACAGATAGGAAAGGCATTTCGTAATGAGATCTCACCTCGCAACTTTCTGTTTCGTACACGAGAGATGGAGCAGGCTGACACACAATATTTTGTGAAACCAAATGAAAATAAAGAAGCCTACGAACTGATAAAACAAGACCGTTGGGATTGGTACCTTTCGATTGGTATTAAAGAAGAAAATTTGCGTTGGAAACAACATGAAAACTTGGTCTTTTATGCTAAGGACGCGTGGGATATTGAGTACAATTTCCCTGGAGGCTTTGATGAACTGGAAGGAATTCATGACCGCAGTGACTACGATTTAACTCAGCATATGGAGTACTCGGGAACTGATGTCCGATACACTGACCCTGACAACGGTGAAAAATATATACCATGGATACTGGAGACATCGGTTGGACTTGGACGCATGTTCATGGCGGTTCTTTCAGATGCATATCACGAAGATGAGGTGGGTGGTAGTCAAAGAACAGTACTTAAGTTACATAAGGAGCTTGCACCATATCGTGTGGCAGTCTCACCACTCTTAAAGAACAAGCCGCAGCTAGTGGAAAAAGCGCGTGAGGTATTTGCCATGCTCAAAAAAGAGTTTGGCAATGTGGCGTGGGATGATAATGGCAATGTCGGTAAGCGCTATCGCCGGCAAGATGAAATTGGCACCCCGCACTGCGTTACTATTGACTTTGATACTCTTGGCGAAGAAAATCCCGCTAACAAAGACACTGTCACCGTCCGCGATCGCGACACCGGTGAACAGGTTCGTGTCCCCGTAACCGATTTGATTGGTTACATACAATAAAAACAACCCCCGCATCAATTTACGGAGGTTGCTAGGTCAGAAGGACCAGAAAGTAACCAAAGGCTAGAGGTATGCCAAAAGGAAGTCCTCGGCGTTGGTCTTTTTGGTAATACAGTACGGCGGCGGTTACTAATGTTGCTACCACACATCCGTTGATGAATAAAGCCATCTGTCCGCTGACAGGCCCTATTCCAAAAAGTAGGACTGCGGTAAGCTTCCCGTCACCGGCTCCCCACACTTGGAGATTGAAGAGCACTAGCCCCATCAATAACGTACTCAACCCAAGGGTAAGTGATCCCAAAAAATCAGGGTCACCCTCAAAGACCTTCTGTGCGCTAATGATGATAAGGAGCAGTAGGATGTTTTTATTGCTTATAATCCTACTCCTCCAATCAGAAATTGCGACCCAGCAGAGGAGGGCCGCAGCAATCGAATCAAAGAACATCTGCTGACCCTCCTCGTGGCTTCGCTTACTGGCCGCTTGGCCCGAATGCGCTCACAGCGCCGATGATCGCAACGGCAATAATCGCGGCAATGAGACCGTATTCGATGGCAGTTGCGCCAGATTCGCTTTTGATGAAGCGATTAATAAGTTTCATTCGTCGACTCCTTCTTCTGCTCGGCTCCGAATGGCCGAGAGTAATCTGATAAAAACATTGTTTAAATAAAGAGTCAAGTAAGTGACAAAATGTTTTTCTTGGTCAGCTGTGCTACATTAGAACCACTATGTCTGAGCCAAAACCGCGTTATATAACCACCACCTTGCCCTATGTAAATGCTGACCCGCACGTTGGTTTTGCTCTGGAGGCAGTGCAAGCTGATGCCCTCGCACGTTACTGGCGGCTTATGGGCCACGAAGTCTTTTTCAACACTGGTACTGACGAGCATGGCCAGAAAATTGCCCAGAAGGCTGACGAAGCAGGGAGGGATAGGCAAGAGTATGTAGATCACTATGCTGGGCAGTTTAATAAGCTCAAAGAAGCCCTCAACCTCTCTTACGATCATTTTATTCGCACTACTGATGACGCCCACAAAGCAGCAGCGCAGGCTATCTGGCAGAAGTGTGCCGAGAACGGCGACATCTACAAAAAGAAATACAAAGGCCTCTACTGTGTTGGCTGCGAGTTGTTTGTCCGCGAGAGCGACCTTGTTGATGGCAAGTGTCCGCACCACCCTAACCAAGAGCTGCAAGAGATCGAGGAAGAAAATTACTTCTTTGCACTTTCTAAGTACCAGTCGTACCTAGAGGAGTATCTCAGTGGCGATAGCGTTACGCCGGACTGGCAGCGAGCGTGGGCGCTAGAGTTTGTGAAAAAGGGTCTTGAGGACTTTAGTATCTCGCGCGAACGTGCTCGCCTCGATTGGGGTGTGCCGGTACCAAATGACGAGGATCAGGTCATGTATGTGTGGTTTGATGCCCTTACTAACTACATCTCAACCCTCGGTTGGCCGGAGGATAGCGAGGGAACGTTTAAGAAGTTTTGGACTGACGGAGAGACACTGCAGCTAGCCGGCAAAGACCAAGTACGTTTCCAGTCCATCATGTGGCAAGCAATGCTGAAAAGTGCCGGTGTGAAAGCCACTGACAAGGTCTTTTACCATGGCTTTATCACGAGCGGTGGCCAGAAGATGAGCAAGAGCGTTGGTAACGTCATTTCACCGTACGAACTCGTGGAGCGTTATGGTACCGATGCGGCGCGGTACATTCTCCTGCGGCACGTGCATCCAACTGACGACTCGGACCTCACATGGGAAAAAATGGATGAGTGGTACACCGCCAACTTGGTTAATGGCCTTGGCAACCTCACCGCTCGTATCATGAAAATGGCTGAGACACACCTTGATAGTCCGATTGAAAAACCAGAGGTTGGTCAGTTCGATGAAGCGTATCTAAAAGCTCTTGATGAGTACGATTTCATGACTGCGTGTGATTTTGTCTGGAAGAAAGTAGGAGAGCTTGATGAGAAGATAACTGAGACCGAGCCATTCAAGTTGGTAAAAACTGATAAAGAAGCTGCGGTGAAAATAATCAAAGAGTTGGTTCACGATCTTTATATCGTTGGTCGCATGCTATTTCCACTGATGCCCAAGGCTAACGTAGCGATTAAAGAAGCCGTCCTCGCCAACAAAAAACCAGACAACCTCTTTAACCGTTTAGAAGATAAGTAGTTTATGTATCATATATGATACATAAACAGGATAAGTGTATGAAAAACGCAATTATTGTTCATGGTATGCCAGGAAAAGAGGAATATTACTCACCTGAGTTTCCGTCAGCGAGTAATTTCCATTGGATACCGTGGCTACAGAAACAATTGATAATTAAAGATATCAAAACTGATACACCAGAAATGCCGTATGCATATAGTCCTGACTACCCAATTTGGAAGACAGAATTTGAGCGTTTTGGTATCACTCCCGAAACGATACTAGTAGGACACAGTTGTGGAGGAGGGTTTATTGTCCGCTGGCTCTCTGAGAATAAAAACACACAGGTCGGAAAGGTAGTGCTCGTAGCTCCATGGATAGACCCAGAAGGTAAACTTGATACAGGTTTCTTTAACTTCAACATTGATCCGAATGTAGCTTCCAGAACCAGAGAACTCGTCATTTTTAATAGTAACGATGATGCACATGATATTCAAAAAAGTGTCAGTAAACTGAAATCAGTAATTAAAAATGTGAAGTACATTGAGTTTGATAAATACGGTCATTTTTGTCAGTCTGATTTAGGCACAGACGCCTTCCCTGAACTTCTCGAAGAAATTTTGAAATAAAGTATGAATATTCTGGTTTTTGGCGATAGTATCACTCAAGGTTTCTATGACGTAGAGTGTGGCGGTTGGGTAAGTAGATTATCTACGTACGCTCAAGATAAAACCGTCCAGAATAATTGGGAAGGAGTAAATGGATATATTTTCAATCTGGGTATTTCGGGTGAGAGAACCACTGGCCTACGTAGTCGTTTTCTTGCAGAAGTACAAGCTCGGTACAAGAACAATGAAGACACAACCGTTGTTGTAGCAATTGGCATAAATGATTCAATTCGTAATGAATTAACAAAGGAAAACTGGTGTCCATTCCTAGATTTTTCTCAAAACTATGACTGGCTTATTACTGAAGCCAAAAAATATGGTCAAGTTATAACCCTAGGCCTTACCCCGATTGACGAAAATATACTTCAGCCGATTCCTTGGTTCTCAGAATATTCCCATTACGAGACTGATCGTAGCAAATACGATACTGAGATCAAACGACTTTCAACGAATCATGGTGTTGTACATATTTCAATGAACGATATTTTTAGTGACAAGTCCGGCCCGTTTCTTGTAGATGGGTTACATCCAAATAGTAATGGGCATCAATTAATTTTTCAGAGGATTAAAAGTGTTTTAGAAGAAATGAATATATTGTAATTATGCAAAGTGTTGAACAAATTCTAGAACGGAATGCTCGTGTAGAGGCCGACAAAGCATGGGAAACCAGTGGCACCCGCCGCGCTTGTATTGCGGCAGTCACGTATGGTATTGCTACACTTTTTATGTGGCGGATTGGCATCAGTGACCCATGGTTAAACGCTCTTGTCCCAACCGGTGGCTACGTACTCTCAACTCTCTCACTCCCGCTCATCAAACGTTGGTGGCTTAAGAAATACTATAAATAAATCAGGATACAAGAACTGCTCCAATTAAAGACAACACAGCGCCCTCTTTATATAGTACGGTTAACCGTACTATATAAAGAGGGCGCTGTGTTAAAAATGTTCTTGCTATTCAACTCGTTGTAATACAGACTTCCAGCGACCCCGTCCACGCGGAGGCATTCCTGCTTGTAATATTATTTCTAAAACTTCCCAAAACTTTCGATAGTCAGACTTGTTTTGTTTTAATATCGTTTCGATGTGTTTGTACCGACCACATTCATAATCTAAACGTATCTTCTCAGCGGTTGACGGACTGAGTTGTAGTAATTGCCATACGCGATAAGAGGAATTACCTTCAATGAACATTGTTATCGCAGCCAATCTTTTGATCAGCATTATTTTTTCTTCAGGCCCAAGCAAATCGTCAAAAAAATGCACTGCTGAGTTAACATTTAAGTCAGCCACCACTTTTCCAAATTGTTGGTATAGCTTATCAAATTCAGTCGCAGGGAGCTTTCTCTTCGAGACATTGGTCATAAATTTATAGTACGGTTAACCGTACTATAACGCAATAGGGGTCCTGTGGTACTGTTACTAATAATTTAAATTTATATGTGGCAAACATACAAATACATTGACACTCATGCGCATCTTAATCTCTCAGCCTTTAATGATGACCGAAATGTGGTGTTGGATACTATGGCTGAGCGGGGAGTAGCGGCTATAAATGTCGGTACTAAAGAAAGTACCAGCAAGCTAGCAGTAGAGTTAGCGGCAGAGCATGAACACTGTTACGCCATTATCGGCCTCCACCCGATTCAAACTACCGCTGGCCACCACGATGAAGACGAGATAGGGGAAGGTGGGCAGGCATTTAGCTCCAAAGGAGAAGTGTTTGACGCGGCTTTTTATCGTGAGCTGGCGGCGCAACCAAAAGTGGTTGGTATCGGCGAGTGCGGTTTTGATTATTGGCACAATGCACCAGATACCTATGCGGTGCAAGAAGCGGCGTTCGTTGCGCAGATAGAGCTGGCAAACGAACTTGGCCTCCCGCTTATGATCCACACTCGTGGCCCAAAGTCAGGGGAGGAGAGTCCGACCGGTCGCAGTGTCTATGCCGATGTGTACGAGACTCTAAAACAGTATGCCAAAGTGCCGTTTAATGTACATTTCTACGCTGGCACCTATGAGGAGGCAACTAAATTCTTTGAGCTTGGTGGCACTATCTCATTTACAGGCGTTATTACCTTTGCCAAAGATTATGAGGAAGTGGTACGAAAAGCACCGCTAGAGAAGATACATGCTGAGACCGACTGCCCATATGTCGCGCCGGTACCACACCGTGGCAAGCGCTGTGAACCGTGGATGGTGGAGGAGGTGTATAAAAAGATTGCTGAGATTAAGGGAGGGGATGAAGAGAAGGTGAGGATGCAGTTACTGGGAAATGCCTGTAACTTTTATTCACTAGAAGTTGTATAATAAAAACAGATACATCAAGAGTGTAGAGGTGCTAAGGGATCTAGCCCAAGACTCTACCCGCAACCTGCATATCGCAAGGTGCGAATTCTAGCCCGCAAGGGAAAGATGTGTCACTCCATGAACAAAACCGACACATTTCCGTGTCGGTTTTGTTCTTTAACATTACTCAAAGAAGGAGAGTAGAGATGCCTTACAGATTCGGTCACTTTACGGTGAATAAACAAGGTTTCCTTGTGTTTGAAGCGTTATTCGCCCTACGAGGAAGTAATTGTCCCACATGACGTGTGTAAAAACGGCACTGCAGCGATTTCTGTTTATGTTCGCTCGCAGCTTCGTTCACGGCAAGACGCCCACAAAAAACACCAACGAGAGTACTTAGACCTACTGTCGTCAATCGACCACGGGGTCAGTACGCACTATGAGGGGGTAGTTCTGAAAGGCAGAATCACAAATAACGCGCATGAACGCGGCTTGTTTTCTGTTCATTTAGATTCTCCAACCATATATCAGTCTCGGTATGATGTCGTCGGTTCGTACTCTCGTGTGATGACAGGTCGTATTGAGTGGTGTTCAAAAGACACCTTCCTGTTAGCAGACTGGGTTATTGCTGAAGCAGAAAGGCACCTAGTCTCATTGTATAAAAGAGCGAAATTCAAACAGGCACACGCTCGAACCATCGATCTAGCTACTGAACTAAACAAGACTGACGTGTATAGATAATAGCGAAACCCGAGCCTTTGGCTCGGGTTTTAATCAAATATGGAGATGAGGTAACCATCAATCTTCCGCTGATCCCAGTCGTAGAAGTGAGCATTAGCTTTATGAAGATCAGTGGCGAGGTCCTCTCCAACAAAACGCCAGTGCCATGGTTCGAAGACGTAGTAACTGTTGCCTGAAGGGTAGGAGAGAGTAAAGCCGTATTTGTGAGCGTTATCAAGGAGCCACTGATAGGCTGGTGTACTCTGGAACCCATCAAGGCCGCCGCCAAGACCATTTGTAGTGAAATCAATAGTGGTACCGAGTTGGTGTTCAGAGAAACCTTGGTCAGCGGAAAACGCATTGGCACCGCTACCGTAGGTGACGGTGTACGCACCCTTGAGCTGGGCCTGTGTTTCAAACGAACGGTACGCAGAGACTACCCAGAGATTGACCCCGTCATCTTTAGCATCCTCAACCATGTCCTCAAAAAACGGCATGACCTTGCTGTGGAGTTGCAGCTCTTTTGATTCATTGTACTTCCATTCATTGTCTATCTCTTTAAGTGCCTCTGGTACGTAGTGTTCATTGAGGAAGTAGACCTTGGAGTATTTTTGCAGGAGTTCTTTGTCGGTCTTGGAAAGCTTATCGAGTACTTCGACAGTGCCGGTAAGTTCGTCGATGGTTTCACCAAACTCCTCGTTCTTGTCTTTTTCTCGTCGGAGGTCTCGTTCGGTGTCATCAAGCTCCTCTTGCGTGAGATCAAGATCGTCTGCTAGCTGTGCAATAGTGGCATCCCGTAGGGCTAAGGTGTCAGTGCTTGAAGCTATGTACGTATCAAACTGTGCTTTGGTACTTACTTGTAAGGTTGCAAGGTCAGTATAGAGCGAGCGCAGGTCGTAGTAGGCGTACGTATAGTAGCCAGCAATTACCAGTAAAAAGCCTAAACTGGCAAAAACGAGCTGTTTAACACTCGGCATAGACATAGTCGGGTAATTGTACCACGCAAAATCGCCGTGTCGGCGGCATTGTAGGGTGGTCGTTTTTGTGGTACGGTACTGCCACATTATCAGGTTAATGACAAATTATCGTGTCAGAAACAACAATGCCAGCAGCTGAGGCTGAGGTGTTAGTAGACGGCTCAGACGAGCAGTTTAGCTACGAACTCGCCTTCCACGTACTTCCAACGGTTGCTGAAGGGGAAGTAACTACGGTCTTTGCCGACATTAAGGCTCTTATTACCAATGATAGTGGACATATCTTCGACGAAGAAGCGCCGGAGCGATTTGACCTAGCCTACGAGATTGAAAAGGTTATCGAAGGCAAGCATCGAAAGTTCGCAAGTGCGTATTTTGGTTGGGTTCGCTTTAAAGCTGAGGCTGAGGCGGTGCTCAAAATTACCGCTGAAATCGAATCACGACCAGACATCTTGCGACACCTTTTGATCAAGTTGACCCGCACAGAAGAAGAGAACCCGTTTCGATTCCACGAGGCTATCAAAGATCAGAAGATGGTCTCAACAGTAGAGGAGTCAGAAGTGTTGCCTGATGTAACTACCGTTACACACAGTGATGATGAGGATGCCGGTACTGAAGACGAAGACGCTGGAGAAGTTGATGAAGAAGCCATCGATAAGGCTCTCGAAGAAAAAGAGGTTTAATGGGTAAACAAACGAGACTATGTACATTAACAAAGCAATGATCTACGGAAACCTGACGCGTGATCCTGAACTACGTACGTTACCAAGTGGTATCAACGTGTGTTCATTTTCACTCGCCACTAATCGTGTCTACAATGATCGCGATGGCAAGCGTCAGGAACAGACCGATTATCACAACGTAGTAGTATTCGGTAAGCAGGCTGAGACCACCGCCAAGTACCTCACCAAGGGTAGTAGCGCGTATGTCGAAGGTCGTATGCAAACACGCAGTTGGGATGGTGATAATGGAGTCAAACAGTATCGCACCGAGGTCATTGCAGATCGTGTACAGTTTGGTCCTCGTGGTGCCGGTAGCGGCGCTCCCACTGGAAATACTGTCAATTCTGGTACAGGTAAAGCAGAGGCAGAGGAGGCACCGAAGGCACCTGATTATCCAGAGGAGGATATCAATCCAGAGGACATCCCCTTTTAAGCTTAAACGGCCTTTTTCTAGCAATACTTGTCGTTCCCTCATAAAAACACTCACTGTATATCTAGATACACCTCGTGTTTTTACTTCAGTCCACGACTTCGTCTTGCCAGAAAAATTCTCGTTTAATCCAAAATTAAAAATACTAGCACACTAAAAACTTGAACCTATAACCTAACCTGAACTATGGAAGACCGACAAAAAAAGCAGCCGATCACCCATATCGACTACAAAGACATCACTCGTATCAAGAATCATGTGAATCCACACGCTCGCATGATGGGCCGCCGCCGAACCGGCTTTACCGCCAAGGCGCAGCGAGACTTTGCGCGCGCGGTAAAGCGTGCCCGCTTTATGGCCTTGATGCCGTACGTGAGTCATTAAGATGAAAAAGCCGCGCCCAAAGAGCGCGGCTTTTTCTATATGTGACGTTATTTCTTAACTCGCAGTTATAGATACATGAACCAGTTCTTTTTAGGAGTTCGACCATGACCATTCATGTACTACCGGTGCGGGCTGATACCGGCACCAACATCCACCTCAAACTTGTCGGTAGTTGCGGCAAACGTATAGTAGCTACTGCTAGCGTACACATTGTAACTACCGACTCCCATGTGTACGCGTATCTGCACGACGTGCTTGTGAAGGAGGAATACCGCGGCCGTGGGTATGGGCGGCAGCTTATGATGGGGGTGCTCGTTGCGCTCCAAGAGTACGCAGATGACACTTGCAAATCCATTAAGCTACAGTTCACCAGTAGCCCCACGCGGGTCGCTGCCAACAGCCTCTATCAGAGTCTGGGCTTTGAACTCGTTGCAACTGCCACTAGCGGCGGCACTAATCTCTACCAACGTATCATCGAGTCAGCAATGTGACTTTGCTTGCTGGAGCCTATAGAATGGTGGTAGATGCGCTTCCACGGAGATGACCATGGGCCAGCTGAAACTCATTGACTACGCGTTTCGTACCGCGATTGCGATTCCGGTCTTCATTTTATTCGGAATCTGCTGGTACGTATCGTGACATGAAAAAAGGCGGGCGCCAACGGCGCCCGCCTCATCTTTTACCTACGCTTTTTCCATTCGCTCTGAATATTCACCCGATTCAGTGTTGATGGAGATGACATCACCCTGATTGATGAACATAGGCACCATGATGGTCGCTCCTGTCTCAAGCGTGACCTCTTTTTGGGCGCCACTTGAGGTATTACCTTTAACCGCTTCCATGGCTTCGGTCACTTTTAGTTCCACCTTAATAGGAATGTTGATACCAATGACCTCGTCGTTGTAGAGGATGGCGTCTACCTCACTCCGCTCTTTGAGGAATCGGCCTTCGGCCCCGACTAGTTCTTCTGAGAGGGCAAAGCGGGTACTGGGGTTACCTACCTCGTGGAACCAAAACTCACCTTTGTTCTTATATATATAGACGATTGGCTTCTTTTCCAGTTCAGCTTCTTCAGCAGTTTCGTTTACATGGAAGGTATTCTCCACTACGCGCCCAGAGATAAGGCTCTTTAGCTTGGTCACGTTGACCGGTTTACGCTGTTGCTTACGAAAGACGTGGTGAGAAAGGACCAAGAAAGGCTCCTCGTCGTAGACGATGACCTTTTTGGTGAGTATTTCGTTATAAGAAAGTATGGCCATTTTGTAACTTTTGCTTGCGAATCTTGGTAATAACGAGCAAAATACTAGCACATGTTAGGCCTAACCACCACAGAGCGCGCCCAAGACCTTAGCGACGAAGAAGTGTTACTGCGGGCGCGGAGGGAGCCGTGGCTCTTTGCAATCCTTCTTGAACGTCATCAGGACGCCTTTTTGCGCAAAGCACGAAGCATCATTCATAACGAGGAAGACGCGGAGGAGATCGTGCAAGATACCTTTACCAAGGTATACATGAATGCTGATCGTTTTGAGGTGCGCGATGGCGCCACGTTCACTTCATGGGCGTACCGTATTCTTATGAATACCGCCTTTACTCGTTACCAGAAACGGCGTAAAGAGGGGGAGCGTTTCAGCGCCCTTGATCCGGAATTTGAACAGTTCATTGGTGAGCAGAAAAACCATTCTGGTTTTGAAGGGCAGCGCGACGCTATTGAGCGAATACTTGAACGCCTGCCGGGTCACTTTGCGCAGGTCTTACGCCTCCACTACCTTGAGCGCTGGAGTCATCAAGATATAGCTGATGAAAGTGGGGAATCGGTCGGGGCAGTGAAGACCCGTATTCACCGCGCTAAAGAGGCGTTTCGCCAAGAGGCTGACGGGGAGGAATCGACGCTATTATCGTAGCAATGTAACTTTTTTTAGTACAGTCAGGTTACATAAGGTACGAACCATGTCAAAAATAAATAACTTACAAAAGAACATAATGCGCCGCGTGTACTACACGTTTGGTTTGCGCCTCGCGACGCACACCATCACCTTGCATATAGTTATGCTCCTCGTGGCTGGCTACGCCTTGGCAAAGTTAGTACATGTGGCGGCTATCTTTAATAATGTAATGAATCTACGAGTGGGGGAGCTTGGTCGGTATATTGTCGGTACGCTTACTCATACTGACCTACTTACGCTTGTTGTCTTTGGCCTGCTTGTCTTCACGGGTCTGTCACTCCAGTGGCGACTTCTGGTACCGCGCGCGCGGATGGTGCGATTGGCATAGATATAGTAGGGATACACAAAAGGCCGGCGCGTAGCGCCGGCCTTTTGTGTACTCTGTATCCCTTACTCGTCGTCTTTTAAGGCCTTACGGACGTTCTTCTCTATTTCCTTAAGGAGTTTCTTATCCTCACGTAGTGTCGTACGGGCAGCGTCGTACCCACGACCAAGTTTTACGATGGTAGACTCGTCACCTCCTAGCGGCGTGTATGAGTATGACGCGCCGGATTTTTCTATCATCTTATATTTCTCGCCGAGTGCTAACAGTTCACCCTCACGACTAATACCCTCACCGTAAATAAGATCGAATTCAGTGGTTCTAAATGGGGCAGCCACTTTGTTCTTCACCACTTTAACGCGATGACGGCCACCAACCACCTCCTCACCCTTCTTGATTTGTGCAATGCGGCGAATATCAAGACGCACTGATGTATAGAATTTAAGCGCTTTACCTCCCGGAGTGGTCTCAGGGTTTCCAAACATCACGCCAACCTGCATACGAATTTGGTTAATGAAAACAACTACCGTTTTGCTCTTAGCAGTGATGGCGGTTAGCTTACGGAGAGCTTGACTCATGAGACGAGCCTGCTTACCAACGTGGTGGGCGCCCATCTCACCCTCAATTTCGTCTTTCGGAGTTAGGGCAGCTACTGAGTCTATGACAATGATGTCTATCTTTCCGGAACGCACAAGTGATTCCACTATCTCTAGCGCTTGCTCACCATGGTCCGGTTGGGAAATAAGGAGTTCGTCGAGCTTCACCCCCAAATTCTTGGCGTACTCTGGGTCCATGGCGTGCTCAGCATCGATAAAGGCACAGATACCGCCCCCTTTTTGTGCTTCAGCGATTGCGTGAAGGGCAAGAGTGGTCTTACCGGATGATTCTGGACCATAGATCTCAATGATACGCCCCCGTGGATACCCACCGATACCAAGTGCGTCGTCTAGGCCGATAGAGCCAGAGGGAATAGAGGCCACGTCTACTTTTTGTGTCTCACCCAAGGTCATGATGGCTTCGTCACCAAACTTGGTCTTAATCGCCCGCAGCGTCTCAAGTACCTGATTAGTGTCTTGTCCTGATGATGGGTTTTCGTCTTTGATCTTTGCTACTTTCTTAGTGGTTTTTTTGGTTGCCATATTTCTATCTTAATTTAATGACGAATAAGGGGTGTACACAAAAGAACGTTCAATACTGGTCTCACGGCCATACCGGTCTTTAGCGCTCACACGCACCAAGGTGTGACCGTTTTCGAGCACTACTGACTCGGTAAAGTCACCAGCTTCATCGGTGGAGATTGGCCGACCGTTTAAGTATATCTCAGTGATGTTTTTGGCGCTGCCGCTGAGTGTAATACGTCGCTCTGTCTGTGTTACCGAGGGCTCGTTTGTGAGGGTGAGGGAAGGACCGCTGATAAGCAAGCGTGCTTGGAACATGATGTAGAGAGCCGCCGAGCCAATGAGTGCGCAAAGGAAAATGGTCTTGAGAATACGCGGGGCGGTTACTTTTTGGACACGAATCGGTGACATAGGCTATTGCTCATCAGAATATTCATCCTCTGCGCCTGCATCACTGCCGCCATTCATCAGCACCTCGCGCGGACGTGACCCGTCTTGTGGCCCGATGACACCTTTCTCTTCGAGAATATCCATAAGGCGCGCCGCGCGTGAGTAGCCAATGCGGAGTTTGCGCTGCAAGTACGAGGTTGACGCTTTACCCGCCTCCATAACCGCCTGTCTAGCCTCCTCATAGAGGTCGTCACCGTCTTCGTCGTCAATCATGGCGCCAAATGTTGATTCACTGTTGTTGCCAGCAATATCATCAAGGTCTATCGAATCAAGTTCCTGAGCGTCTATCTGATCCTTGAGGTACTTCACTACTCGCTTCAGCTCATCTTCGCTGACAAAGGCTGATTGCATACGAATTGGCTTCGCTAGTTCACCGGAAAGGAAGAGCATATCTCCTTGTCCAAGGAGTTTCTCGGCTCCCACTTGGTCGAGAATGGTCCGTGAGTCTATTTGTGAAGCTACCTGTAGCGCCAAGCGGCTCGGAATGTTGGCTTTGATGGTACCAGTAATGATATTGACCGACGGTCGCTGGGTAGCGAGCATGAGGTGAATACCAACCGCGCGGCTCATCTGAGCGAGGCGCACAATGGAGGCCTCAAGTTCCTTTGGATAGGCCTGCATCAGGTCAGCCAGCTCGTCCATTACAATAACGATATATGGCATCGGTTCCGGTAAGCTCTCGCGCTCCTCATCAGGACTACCGTCCTTCTCGAACTTTTCTTTAGCTGGCTTATAGATGTTGTCATGGTAGGAACCGATGTCACGGACCTTTTCCGCCTGCAAGACATCGTAGCGTCGTTCCATCTCCTTGATGGCCCACTTCAGCGCAATAAGTGCTTTCTTAGGTTGGGTGATAACTGGCGTTAGGAGATGCGGAATGTCGTTGTAGAGGGTAAGTTCGACGCGCTTCGGGTCAACCATGATGAAGCGGAGTTGGTCCGGTGAGTTCCTAAAGAGTAGGGAGGTGACGAGGGTATGGATGGTGACCGACTTACCCGAACCGGTGGTACCGGCAATAAGGGCGTGCGGCATTTTAGCCACGTTCGCAAAGTGCACGTGACCGGTGATGTCTTTACCGAGCGCAACCAGAAGTGGCTTCGGTGAGTCAGTGAATTCAGCGCTTGAGAGTAGTGACGCAAGACCAACAGTAGACTTAGCGCTGTTTGGCACCTCAATACCCACGAGTGACTTGCCAGGAATCGGTGCTTCGATACGGATAGGGGAGGCTGCGAGGGCAAGCTCAAGGTTGTTCTGAAGACCAACTATCTTCGAGATGCGGACCCCTTCTGCTGGCTTCAGTGAGTAGCGGGTAACGGTTGGGCCAATAGATACCTCGTCCATCTCTACTTCAATACTGAAGTTCTTAAGAGTTCGTTTGATGATATTGGCGTTAGCTTTGACGTCACCGCTCTTAGCTTTCCCGCGGTCTTTTAGTAGGAGTGAGAGGGGAGGTGGGTTGTAAGTCCCTTCAAAGCTGGAAACAGCAAAGTCAGCCGCGCCCTTAGAGAGGCCCAGCCGTTCTTTGACGGACAGTTTCTTTGGTGAGTCCTCCTCTGCATCTTCAGTATCCTCCTCAGCCTCTTCGTCAGATTCTTCACCTTCTTCATCCTCCAGTCCGAGGTGTTCCATTTCGTCGTCATCGAGTGCCTCCTCGTCTTCACTGCGCTCACGGCGGGTGAAGAGTCGAGACAGTGCGAGGCTGGTGTCAAACGTAAGGAAGATACCTATTATGACAAGTGCACCGAGTACAATGCCGGTGGCCAGTGATCCCATCAAATAGGTGAGAGGTGCCTCAATAGCCATACCGGTGATACCGCCGAGGTCCTGATGGTAGAGTTCAAAGAATCCCAGCAGGGAAACGAACATAAGAGCGATACCAATAATCTTTGAAGTACTGACCTCCTGATCGTCTTTAGGCTTTAGCATTGCGTAGACGTAAAAGAGACAGGCAACCGGCGCAAGGTGAGCGCCGCCACCGAAAAGAAAATCAAGCGCCGTTTTAGTTAAGCTTCCTACACGTCCTGCAAAACCAAAGAGTGACAGCCAGAAATAGACAGCGAGGACCACAAACACGACTGCAGCAATAGCTTGTTTAGTGTGAGGTGAGAGATCATCAAAATATGCTTTCTTTGGTGGTTGCTTTTTTCGGGCGGCCATAGGGAAATACTACAAACGACAGGGCTAGGAATCTAACAAACGAATATACATAATTCTACCACGCAGACGGCCGCTTAGACTGTGTATTAATCAGCCGACAGATACAGTAAAAAGCTAAGTGCAGGGCCACTAAAAGTCAGTTTTGGAAGTTGCAATTCTAGAGGACACAGTATATAGTTCGTCTTATAGAAACGTGTCCCAGAGAATGAGACACTATAAAAGACTTATTATGGACACTAAAGACATACTACAAGCAGCAGATTCAACCAAAAGACTCGTACAAAATGAGGAATACTACAAGTATATTTTTAAAAAGACAGAAAAAATAGTATCTGTAGTCTTTTATATTCTCCATAACGTTGAGGCAAGTCCGAGAGACGCCTCTCATATTGCGGACATTGAAGAAGCTGCTCGCGCCGCACACAACGCCATCTTAGAGTCACTTGAGACGCGTACACATGTCGCTGAGGATGTTATTCGAGCTAGCGCTCATGCGCTTATTGCCCTTGAGAGTAAGCTGCGTGTTGCCCATCTCTCGGGCCTGATTGCACCCGATGTCATGCACGTGCTTTCAAATGAGATCGACTCGGTCTTGCGCGGCATGAATAAGTTTTTGCGCTCTGCTAATGCATTTGATGACACTGACTATCAGATTATGGGCAGCTTTAGTGAGAATAGCGGCCCAGAGCGACGCCGCGTACGCAAGCAGCAACCATCAGGAAATACCCTATCAGCAGGAGAGGGAGCACGACCGGCTGCTAACAGCACGTCTGCCCTCGATCGTCGCGAACGCATCAAGACCGTTCTTGAAGCCAAAGGACAAGCGAATATAAAAGACATAGCAGCCATCATCACTGACTGCAGCGAAAAGACAATTCAACGTGAGTTAAACGCCATGATAGAGGACAATGTAGTTAAGAGACACGGAGAACGACGCTGGTCTACGTACTCACTGTTTTAGTTACATTAATAAGTAAATTTATTTGTTAATGTACTTTAAAGGCCAGAGCATGCTCTGGCCTTTAAAGTACAAGCGAGTGACCTATAAACCTACTCCTGATTGTCTTAGATATGTGCCGAAAATAGCCTTTTATATTACGTACTGTTGCCAATAATTTAAATTATTACATAATTTTTTGGGTGGTAAGAGGCTTCGGCTCGCGCCGTCATAACAGGCAGCAAGAGTGATTTTGGGTTGACTTACATCTAAAGTACCCGTAAACTCACTCGAACCGTTTATTTGCGGGTTAAACGCTGTGTTTATCCACACAAATAGACCGTACAAGACTTACACAAAAGGTATACTTTTGGAGTAAGTGCCACGTGCGCTTTTTTTCTAAGGGAATGTACATACAGTCCTGAGAAGAGCACGAGGAGGTACGTTTGTTCATCGACATATTCTGGCAATAGCGCCGGAGTTACTAGGGAGAAATAGTCCATAGTGATTTTCATAATAATATGTAAAACAACATCGCGATCGCCATATCGCGTTATTCAAATCAATGGCATAAAGTATTTACTGCTTGTCCTATTTCTGCTTCTGACTGTTTCGAATGTTTTCAGACCGAATTCACAGCTGGCCTATGTGTCGTGTCGATACAAGATACATAGCTGGTGTAGATATATTGTGACCTCATACATACTATATGTATGGTCGCAAATATGAATTAATTCATATTACTAGTATTGATTAGAAATAATTCTAACCAACAAACAATTAATTATAGTTATGACTATTGTTGCAAATAATATCGTAGCAAAGCTCGCAGTAGCTTTTGTAGCGGTAGCAATGGCGGTAGCTCTCGTAGCTCCTTCTGCAAAGGCGGAGACTGCTGACGAACTACAGTCAATGATCGATAGCCTCCTTTCTCAGATTGCCTCACTGCAGGCTCAGTTGGGTCAGGGTGGTTCATCATCTTCTTGCGTTTCAATCCCAGCTCCGCTTACTATCGGTGCTCAGAATGCAAACGTAACTGCACTTCAGAACTTCCTTATTAGCGAGGGACAGTCAATCCCTGCTGGTGCAACCGGTTACTTCGGTAGCCAGACACAGGCCGCTCTTGCCGGATGGCAGGCTGCTAATGGTGTTAGCCCAGCTGTAGGTTACTACGGTCCTATCACTAAGGCTGCTGTTGATGCCAAGTGTGCATCAATGGACGATTCAGATGATGATATGTCAGATGATGACGACATGTCAGGCGGCAAGACCCTTGGTAACGATGAAGGTGATATTGCCTCTATCGACCAGGTTTCTGCTGACGAATCAAACCTTGAAGAGGGCACCGAAGGTGGTGTTCTTGGTTTCACTGCTGAGATCGAGGGTGATGTAATGATCGATCGTATCGATGTATACACTGCCGAGAACGGCTCAGGTTCAGACGATGCTGATGACTACTTCCAGACCGCTTCCCTTTGGGTAGACGGCGAGAAGGTAGCTGAGCTCGATGTTGATGACTTCGACCAGGATGATTACGCTTACCTTGGTCTTGATGGTGACGACTATCGTCTTCGCTTCTCAGACCTAGGCCTCGTATTCGAGGACGGTGACGAGCCAGAGTTCCAGGTTGCATTCGAAATGAACAACAACCTTGATTCATCTGACCTCACTACTGACTGGGATGTAGCTCTTCAATCTATCCGTTACAAGGATGGTAAGGGCTTCACTGACACTTGGACAGATTCAAGCAGCCCACTTAACGACGCTAACGAGACCTTCGGCTTTAACGCTGAGGACGTAGCTGAGCTTGACATCACCAAGTCTTCAGACTCACCAGACGCTACTACTCTTGAAGTAGATACTGATGACACTTCAAAGGAACATGAACTGCTTGTAGTAGATATCGAAGAGCAGAATGGTGTTGATGTAACTATCAACAAACTCACCATGACTGCGTCAACTACTGACACTGATGTGACTTCTACTATCGACGAGGTTATCCTTTACGTTGATGGTGACGAGGTTGGTTCTGACTCACCAAGCGCTAGTGGTGCTCTTGAGTTCAAGAATCTTGGCATCGATATTGATGCTGATGACACTGTCCAGCTTACTGCTAAGGTAGTATTCAACGGTACAGATGATTACACTGAGGGTGACGAAGTATTCCTTACCTTCAATGCTGTCACTGATGCTGAGGATGCTAACGGTAACGACGAGGGTGACATCACTGGTTCTAACCCAACCGACTTCAGTTCAGACACCTTCACCCTTCGTTCAGAAGGTCTCGCGCTTGAGCTTGTCTCAGTCGACGAGGAGAAAGACGCTGCGTCATTCTCAGGTGACACTGACACTGGTATCTTTACCTTCGAGATTGAGGTTACTGCCTTCGGCGCTAACTTCTACATGGACGAGGATGCGGCTAACGTAGACTTCGACCTTCTCGTTGGTGGTTCAGCTGTAGCTGCGGCTTCATCAACTGCCACACTTGATATCTCAGGTGCTGACACTGCTGGTGTTGCAGACTACAAGATCGCCAAGGGTGATACGGTAACACTTACCCTCACCGTGGAGACTGCGAGCGACGTATCAGGTTCAGCTAAGGTTCGTGTCAACTCTGTAGCATACTCTGCTGCTGACGACGCTAACGAAGAGCTTACTGAGACTG
The DNA here is from genome assembly GCA_020632155.1 of Candidatus Nomurabacteria bacterium. Lineage (GTDB taxonomy): Bacteria > Patescibacteriota > Minisyncoccia > Phycocordibacterales > UBA918 > OLB19. The sequence continues at coordinate 336,810 of JACKGE010000001.1, forward strand.
CTGCTCCTGCAGCTGACTGGACTTCATCTTCACTCATCCTTAACTAGCTTTAGTTAACGGGTGAACTAGACGAACGTTTAGTTCAAGCAAACAAAAAAGCCCCTCACGGGGCTTTTTTGTTTCCCTAAGCATAAAGAAAACAACCTCCCACAGGTCCGACCTGTGGGTGTTTGTATTTCTGGTATACTAAATCCATTACGGGAACCCTATGCGTTTGTTCAATAAGACCTTCTACCGTTTTGTCTTCATGTTCATGGCGGTCATCACGGTGACCCTCATTGTCATTCTGGTAGTCGGGGCTTTGGACAGTGTCTAGGTGAGTGTTCGTTTACGCACGTATGATACGTATTACAGATCAGTACTTTTGGAACTTTGTCTTCGGTATCTTCTTTTTAATTCTGCTTGGCTTTGCTGCTATTGTGATCAAGAGTGAGGGTGGGGTAGATCTAGCAGCGATGACGCCGATGGAGTTCATCATTCTTTCACTTGCCACGCTCCGCTTTACCCGTCTCTTTGTTTACGACCATGCCACCAAGTGGCTGCGCGAACAATTCTGGGACGCAAAGAAACTCCGTACCGGCTACGTACTTGAAAAGCCAAAGACCGGCCCTCGTCGCACCCTTGCCGACCTCATGTCCTGCCCGTGGTGTTTTGGTGTCTGGTCTGCCACCGTGGTCTTGTTTCTCTACAGCGCCGTGCCATATGGCGACTTCTTCATCTTACTCTTAGCAGTATCTGGCCTCGGTACCTTCTTCCAGCTCGGCGCTAATCTCGTTGGTCATCAAGCCGAAAAACTCAAACGCGAAAATGGCGAGTAACATGCGATTATCTTTAAATCTCACACTACTGATATTTAGTTCATTTTTTATACCAAGTGCAGTTTCGGCCGAGGAAACCTGTGGTGACATTCGTAAGCTCGATGGCGATACCGTTACTATATCGGACTGCGATAATCCGTTTGCTGCTGATTACACAGGAGTGCCGTTTAATTTTTCCATACAGGGACAGGAGTTGGAGAACGATGTAACAATCATTATTGACGAGGAATCAACCGATGACTATTCGTATGACGAAAGAAGTTTTAGCAGCTACACGATACGTTTGTTTAAGCATGAAGAAGGAAACTTTGAGGAGGTAGATTTTGAACCGATTGAACCAGAGTATCCAAATACCGATGAAACGATTGCAAAAGCTGAAGCATACTTTCCTGAAGGCGAAGACATCACTGCCATTCTAGAAGCAATTAGTAGCGGTGACAATGATGCGCTCACGGAGTCAGAAGAAGACATGCTCTATGATTTTTATGACTACCTTGATGGGCTGTATTCAGATTGGTCTTTGCCGGCTGTATCTATTGGAACATATACGATGGTCTTTGAAGAGATGGTGTTATGTGTAAGTTACGAATCAGGTGGCTGGTGGCAACAGATAAAAGAATTTTTCGTTCCCGTTGCGTACGCCATGTACTGCACTGGTGAACCAAACACCTACGCTGTGACATTTACTATAAGCAATGCACCGCCAGAGCCGGAGATCGACCCATTACTCCTCGAGTACGCGCCGATTCTATATTTCCACGAGGGTGAAGTTTATTTCCCAATGGATGTTGAGACCTTTATTGAAGACAGCGCGCTTTGGAGTAAAGAGGGTATTGGTGACACCTTGGAAATAGATGACGACAATCTAACGGTAGAGAATTTCGAACTCTACATTGCTCACAACGATACCACAGACCACTATCTTGCTTATAGCGATCCGGAGAATGCCAAATCCATCAACTTAGACAGGGCCAAGGAAAAGTACGACGATGCTGTAAATGGGGGGCGAGCTACGACAACCGTCTACGCCTACATCATGGAAGATGACTATGAAGACGATCTAGGCTTTGAACACGACTTCATCGTGCTTCAATACTGGTTCTTCTACGCGATGAATAATTGGGGTGAGGTTGGTGGTCGAAATAACCACGAGGGAGATTGGGAGTCAGTCTTTGTGTTCTTGGATAAAACTTCAAAAGAACCGCTTTTTGTCGCTTATTCAGCTCATGTTAACGATGGTGATCCTGATATCTACGCACTTCAATATGATTCTGTAAGGAGAGAATGGGCAGATGTTGAACGTGAAGGACAAAAAGCCATATCGTATGTGGCTCAGGGTTCACATGCAAACTATGTCTCTAATCAAAATGGAACCCATAACGTCTTTGGGAAAAACGATCAGACTTCTTTAAACGGAAGACATGTAGATGACTACGAAGTTGAAGATATCGATACTTCAAGTCTATTTGACTATGAGGGAACGTGGGGAGCTGATGGCGACAATCTACTGGGTGGAGATAACGGCCCACAGGGTCCTCGCCATATTGACCTAACTGGTCAAGTGCGTTTTGAAGAACCAATCGAATGGGCTGGCATAGATAAGGTTACATCCGTAACCCTTGAAGATGAAGAAGACACATTTGATTTCACCACGCAGGGAATTTTGCTACAGTTTGAGACACCGCTTAGTGAAGGGGAGGAGTTGAGCTCTGGCCGTTTTGATGAATTTATTAATTTTGGTTCTAATATTTTCGATATCAATCTACTGCCGCAGTATTGGAATCTTGGCACCTCACTCCCAAATGGTTCGTTTAGTGTTTCTATTACGTTAAGTTATCTTACTGAACAGTTAGAAGCGCTTGGCATCTCGGAAGATTTACTCTCAGCCTTTTATTACAATCCTGCCACTAACCTTTGGGAACCAGTTGCTACTCAAGTTGATACGGAAAACAAAACAGTGACCTTCAACACAAATCATTTCTCTATTTACTCCCTTGGAGAACTGGCTGTGGAAGAAACTGAAGAAACTAGTACTACCACCGCCGAGGAGACAGAAGCAAGTGAAAAAAAGTCACTGTCGAGTGCCCGCTACAGCCTAGAGCCCACCCCACAAGTGCTTGGTGCAACCACCGGCACTGAGCTAGAAGAGGCACGGGCACTTATAGATGAATTTGAATCCTTGAAACAGCAGTACTTAGACGGACAAATCACGCAAATAGAATTTTGGTCGGAGGTGGTTATTATTTTAAATAAATTGAAACTCTTGTTTTAGTTTTTTTAAGAGCAATTAAATTTTATTAAAATCTATACGGTTTATAGATAAACTGAGCAGATTCTTTATAAGGCCATCAACATTTTTGAAAAAAAGAGACCAGATAAATATAGACCAAAGAATAGGATTGGGTATCGTAGCAAAACATTTTTGTTTTTCACTGTCTGAAAGATGCAAAAAGCAATTATTACGTAGTAACTTAAAGTGATAGGTAGTATCGTTACCCACGATTGACTAAGGAGATGTCCGAGCAAAAAAAAGAGAGTTCCTCCGAAAGAAATATTTACAGTGTCTAGTAGCTGTGTGAACGAGTGTGAGGTGGTACCAAAGTTTTGATATAAGACGAAAAAAGAGAACAAGAAAGACAGCGTATACAATATAAGCCAAAACCTCCGAGTTCTATAAAAAGGTAGATTTGATTCCATATAAATATAATAGTACCTGATATGTCAGGGAGTGGACTTGGTTATAAACATCGCCGAACCAACCCTAAAAGGGTCAGACACCATTAAATTAAAATAGTTGTGGTATAGTTTAAATATGCCACGTCCAAATCGAATCGATGTTGGCGGAGAGGTATACCATTGTTTAAATCGCTCGGTTGGCAGACAAAAAATTTTCCATAACGACAGCGATTACCGTCTATTTGAGTCTGTGTTAGAAGAGGTGCACGATATCACTTCCGTTGATATCCTAGCGTACACGGTCATGCCAAACCACTGGCATCTCGTGTTAAGGCCTAAATTGGATGGAGATCTTTCTGATTTTATGAAGCGTTTGACTGTTACTCACACGCAGCGATACCGAGTGAAGACAAAGACGGTGGGAACAGGACCAATATATCAAGGTAGATATAAATCATTCCTGATTCAAGAAGACAAACACCTACTAACAGTTTTAAGATACGTTGAGAGAAATCCCATTGCTGCAAAACTAGTATCTGATCCATTAAAGTGGAAATATGGCAGCGTCTCCAGAAGATATAATGGTTCAGATAAAGAAAAAGAACTTCTTACGAGTTGGCCGATAGCAGAACCAGCGGAGTATTTTAAATCACTTTCTGTACCACTCACTGCTCAAGAATATGAAAAAGTCGCGCGTTCCAAAGAAAAAGGGGTTCCGTATGGTAGCGATGCATATGTTATAAATACGGTTGAGCGATACAAATTACAGTCGACCTTAAGAGGCAGGGGAAGACCAAGACAGGTTTAATATTATGCAATATTTTTTAAAAAAGAAAGGTGTCTGACCCCATTTTTGCTTCTGCGAAAGATTATCTGCTCCCTAATTCTCAATTAGGAGGTTACGATGGCGGTGTCGGTGTAATGCAGGTCTCGGGTGCAGTTGGAGAGAAATATGGCTATACTAAGACTGAATTAGCTAGAGATCCATATAAAAACATAGATGCAGGTACAGCCTACTTAAGTAGCTTTAACACTAGTAATCCCGCTCTTGCTGGCAAGCAATACAATGGCGCTGCTGCTTACGGGCAGAGAATTCAGGCGCAAGTCAACAATCCTAACTACAACACAAATGTAGTAACATATGGTTTACAGCAAGTAGTAAAGTCATTAAAGTCAATTGTTAAAAGGTTAAAAGGTTAGAGAAAGAAGAATGAAATCAAAAACAACAATAGCAGTCGTGATTGGAATCCTGGTAATTGGTGTTGGATACCTTGCTCTTGGATTGGTGTTTAGTTTTCCTTCTGCACTAAACCCTTTCTACGAAAGCTGCTTAGATTTGTCACTTGGAATGAATCAAGAGGAAGTTAATTCTAGGATGCAGAATTTCTTGGATGATTCAAATTACGTTGTCCAAGAGGATGGGCCAGGAAAATTTGGATGGAAAGATAGATTAAATTATGATAGCTCCCTACATATCACCTTAGACAAAGATCCTTGGTATAAGCTCGATCAGCATCCATGGCAGTGTAAAGTTCTCTTCGAGGATGGGTTAGTGGTTGATGTCATTCCATTCTTTGATTGAAGACATTTAAATCTACACTTCCATCAATACCTTTGATTTTACCGTAGGGATTGTATTGCCAGATTTTCCAGTTGTTTACCTTTGAGTGTTCGGATGTGAATATATGTCTCTTATCCAAATCTCGTAAGAGCTAAACTCAGGATTGAGATAATCGCCGTAAAAATTATAGGTTGTATAAAGTATCGGATCTTGTCCAAATTCTTTAATGGTAATATCAATAAATTCTCTTAGTTTAGTCTGAAACTCTTCTTTTGAAGGACGCTGTTTGCTGTTGCCAACGTATTCCAAATCTATAGCTGGCGGGAGTTGGTTATGACATCGCCACTTCATTGCTTCCAGCACCCTTTTCTTTTTGGGCCAATATGGTATTGTACTGGCCATCAGGCTCATGACAGCTGGCCGGAGTGCGTAAAGGCATTCTGACAATGAACCGCTTGGTTCACCAGCCGAGGTCCACTATCTAAACGATTTTGGAGGTCGAAGCCTAAGATACAGAAAGCTTCGGCTTTTTGTATCATGGGCCTGCATTATTGATAGTTTTTAGGTTAGAGGTTTCAGGGGATAGTGGTGAAAATTGCTTGGCAATTTTCACCGGCGCACGAAGTGCGCAACTACAACCTACAACCTACAACCTACAACCTAAACTCATGGCAATTACCAAGGCAAAAAAAGAACAAATTCTGGAAAAACTTGATGGTATCAAGTCGGACTCAGATTCAATTGTTTTTGTTAACTTCAACCGATTGTCGGTGTCTGACACTTCCGCTATGCGAAGTAAGCTTCGCGAGGAGGGTGTGGGCTACTTTGTAGCTAAGAAGACTCTTATCAAGCGAGCCTTTGACGGTGCATTTCAGGGCGAGATGCCACAGCTTGATGGTGAGATCGCAGTTGCATACAGCACTGACGCTATCGCTCCAGCTCAGAACATCAAAGAGTTCGTCGGTAAGTTTAAGGACAGCATCGCTATCGCTGGTGGTGTGTTCCAAGGAGTATACAAAAACAAAGAGGAGATGACTGAAATTGCGTCTATCCCAGCACTACCAGTGCTGCGTGGTATGTTCGTCAATGTCATCAACTCACCAATTCAGGGTATGGTTATTGCACTTAATGCCTACGCTGAGAAAAAATCTTAATTTCACTTCATCTGCGTCGTTGTGCATCAGTAAAATAATATTCACTGAACAGAATAGTTCACCTCACATTATTTTCTTCGCACGCCTCGCATCTAAAACAAAATTAAGATTTTTACCAACAAACTTGAAACGTATTTAAACTAATTACATTATTATGTCTGAAGAAACAAAGAAGGACGAAGTGGTAGAGGAGACTGCTGCTGAGACCAAGGAAGAGGCAGCTCCAGCTGCTGAAGAAGCAGAAGTAGAGGTACCAAAGGAGTTCAAGAAGATCGTTGAGGAAATTGAGAACATGACCGTTCTTCAGCTTAACGAACTCGTTAAGGTATTTGAGAAGAAGTTCGGCGTATCAGCTGCTGCGGTTGCAGTCGCTGGTCCAGCTGCCGGTGGTGACGCTGGTGGTGAGGAGCAGAGCGACTTTACAGTTGAACTTACTGATGCTGGCGCTCAGAAGATCGCTGTCATCAAAGTAGTTAAGGAAGTACTTGGTCTTGGTCTTAAGGAGGCTAAGGACATGGTAGACAGCGCTCCAGCAGAGCTTAAGACTGGCGTTAAGAAGGAAGACGCTGAGGAACTTAAGGCTAAGCTTGAAGAAGCAGGAGCTAAAGTGACACTCAAATAGGTTTCTTATTGAAATCAGTATCAAAAAGCACAGACTCAATGTCTGCGCTTTTTGTGTTATATTGTGTATGGCAATAACGCCAGTTCTTAGACAAAAAGGAGACCCTATCATGGGGATTGTTTAGAAAGACGTTCGCTTTGGCAGCAGTACAAAGCGGATACTCACCACCTTTCGCAGTTGAGAGCTCGAATGGACCTCAATCGCTATCGGTACAGACGCTTTCAGCGCCCTATGTTTCTCAGGCGTTTCTACCAAGATCAGCGATCTTGGCTTGAGTTTGAGCGTGAGATGCATAGCCGCTATGGTCGATTGGTGCTGTTTTGGTTTGGTGTGCGCATGCACATGTGGGACCGTTGGCAGCAACTGACCCGTCCAGTGTCGCGTTGGTACTGGTCGCGGCATGCGGAGTTTGCTTATCGGAAGTTTGTGTCGACTCATCAGGGTCGATGGAAACAAAGGTGGGTGAGTGCTGAGAAGCAATACCTGCGTGCATGCGGTGTTGTGTACATGAGCGCCACCCTCGCGCCGGATGCAAAACCGAACGTAAGTGCCGCTGAGCTCGTGTTCGCACACTTTGCTCGACAGACGCGGCACGGAGAGTTGAAGCCCGATTTGGTCCTCGAGGACGAGGGCTGAAACGATAACCTGAAGAGGAACCACCATGATTGGAATTACATAGGCCCAGCAATAGATGTTGACGTATGGATACATCGCTGGGCCTTTTCCTATGACATTTACTCATTTTCCTGTCCAGTCTGGCAAGTACGGCAGTCGTGCTATAATCCGTGACACTGTACTCAGCTATGTCGACCGACCCACTTTCAATTCTGTTTGGCAGCCCCGCCCGCGTGAAATTGCTACGCTTTTTCCTCTTTAACCCATCACGGGAGTTTACCTTCGACGAAATTAGTCGTCGGGCGAAGCTTGTGCGTCGCACCGCGCGCACAGAACTCACTGCGCTTGAGAAGGCCGAAGTCATCAAAAAAAAGCAAGTCTACTCGGAGCTACCGGGGCGTAGTAAGAAGAGTCGCGTGATGGCCTACACTCTCAACAAGAAGTCACCAGAGCTACAGGCTTTGCAAACCTTTATGTTTGAGACGGCACCGATAGACGACAAAACACTTCTTAAACACCTACGCAAAGCTGGCCCACTTGATTTTGTCTGTGCTACTGGAGTATTCATTCGTGACTTTGAACAGCGCCTTGATGTACTCATTGCCATGAAGAAACTACCAACTACTAAGGTGGAGAACGCCATTCGCTCGCTTGAGGCTGAGCTTGGTATGGAGATACGCTTTGCCGCCTTTACTTCTGAGGATCTTATGTACCGTGTTGGTATGTATGACAAGCTTACCCGCGACGTGTTCGATTACCCGCACAAGATATTGGTTGATAAAATAGGCGTGCGCGACGAACTTCACCGCTAAGAGGGAAGACCTTTACAAATCTCACATGTGTTTTATGGCCGCCCCGAAGGGGCGGCCAATGCTATCATTTACCTAGTGCTTATAAGAATAAGAGTAATCTATGGAACGTAATGTATTTCAGACCTTAGAGATGTCATACCGAAATCTTTCTAATGATGTATTCAGTTTCTTGCCGGAGTTACTACTGGCAGTACTCATACTCATTGTTGGTTGGATTATTGGTGCGATGCTCCAAGGTATCGTAGAGCGTTTATTCAAAGCCCTTAAGGTCAACGAGGCGCTTGATGCAGCTGGTGTTGATAAGCTCACCGAGCGTGCCGGATACCCACTTAAAGCGGGTGTGTTTGTCGGCGCTCTCGTGAAGTGGTTCGTTATCATCGTCTTCTTCGTGGCGGCGCTCGATATCCTTGGTCTCGATCAGGTAACGTACTTCTTCCGTGACGTTGTGCTTGGGTACTTGCCGCGCGTCATCGTAGCAGTGCTTATTCTCTTGGTAGCGGCAGCGGTTGCGAATGTTGCAGCTGCTAGTGTGAGTGGAGCAGCGCGTGCAGCTGAGTTCGCAGCGCATGAACTCTTGGGCACCATCACGCGCTACGCAATCATTTTCTTCGCTATCTTGGCAGCCATGAGCCAACTGGAGATCGCTCCAGAGCTGGTACAGACTCTCTTTATGGGAATTGTCTTTGGTGCATCGTTGGCCTTTGGTTTAGCCTTTGGTCTTGGCGGCAAAGAGGCAGCCGCTCGCTACATCAATAAGATGAACGGGGGAGGTGGTCATTCACACAGTGATCATCATCACCATCACGGCTAATACAGGCTATTTTGGAACGCAAAAGCGGCCCCAAAGGGGCCGCTTTTGCTGTGTATAACTAAGTGGATAAAGGCGGGGAGAAAAGTCAACTCTGAGGTGTTGACATTTGTTTCGTTTCCTATAGAATAGCGGTCACGTGTTTATGAGTATCACTTTAGAGAAATCGTAGCGGAACAGGATCGCCTCGCGATTTTTGTGCCGCGACATCGCGGTTTTTTTAAAGCCAAAACTCATAACGAATGCACGGTGTTACTTTGACACCCTGTCACGAGTAGCTCGTAACTGAGCGAAACACGACATGCATATCCTAGAACTGAGATTGATAAGGTCTCAGTTCGGAAAGTCCTGTGTACTCGACATACACAGGCACTTGAACGTACTTGTACGTTCAAGCAGGTAAAGTCTGTCGGGTAAAGATTATGCACAAATCGGTGCAGGGTCTTTTCGTCCCCGATAGACAGTTGTGAGCTTCGTAGACGAAGTTCTTGAACCCAACTTTGTTGTAGATTGCCTGACGGCGGCAATCGTTCGACCCGAGCGATAAAGTTGGTAGAGCGCTCCGCGCTCGGCGATGCAGGTGTTGCTAGCATCTGCATCGCTTCATCTACGAAGCTCACAACAAACCACGTCCGAAAATTTCTAAAGAAATTTTCGGACAATCACTCAAATTAAATGTACAGCGGTGTACAGCATTCCTTACAGGAATGTAAGGGTGTATGGTGGATGCCTTGGCTTAAAAGAGCGATGAAAGACGTGGAATGGCTGCGATAAGTTTCGGGGAGGTGCCAATCAACCTTCGATCCGGAAATGTCTGAATGGGGAAACCCTCCGTGTTCCGCACGGAACCCGTGTATGCGGGAGCGTACCTTGGGAAGTGAAACATCTCAGTACCAAGAGGAAGAGAAAGCAATAGACGGAACTTTCTTTCTGACTAAAACTGTGAACACATCACATTGCATGTGATGCTCAGGTTATAGAAATAAGGTTACAGGTTATAGTGACCAATTGCTACGCAATTGGTCAGAGCGCGCAGCGCTCCACTATTAACTAAAACCTACAAACTAAAAACTGACACATCGCGCGCAGCGTGATGTGTTCATGCCATTGAAGTCAGGAAGAAGGTTCTTGCGATTCCCTGAGTAGCGGCGAGCGAAACGGGAACAGCCCAAACCATACTTGTTTACAAGTATGGGGTTGTAGGGCGGTGACTGCATTTAGTTGCGCAGAGTTACCAAATTGGAATATAGCAAAACTAGCTGGGAAGCTAGACCCTAGGAGGTAATAGTCCTGTATGCGAAATGTTCCAGTCTCTGTGGTTACCGTTCCTGAGTAGTTCGAGACATGAATAGCTCGAATGAATCTACCGGCACTAACCGGTAAGGCTAAATATCTTTTAAGACCGATAGTGAACTAGTACCGTGAGGGAAAGGTGAAAAGAACCCCGGAGAGGGGAGTGAAATAGATCTGAAACCATACATCTACAAGGAGTCGGAGCCCTGCGGGGCGACGGCGTGCCTATTGAAGAATGAGCCGGCGAGTGTATCTTTGTTCTTGTCTAAGTGGTAACCCCACGCAGGCACAGTGAAAGCGAGCGTTAATAGCGCGAAATAATAAGAGCAGGGATACGACCCGAAGCGGGATGAGCTTGCCATGAGCAGGGTGAAGCGGAGGTAAAACTCCGTGGAGGCCCGAACCGGTTGGCCGTACAAAACCATCGGATGACTTGTGGTAAGGAGTGAAAAGCTTATCGAATTCCGTAATAGCTGGTTCTCTCCGAAACAGCTTTAGGGTTGGCGTCGCGTGTTACCTACGGGGGTAGAGCACTGGAAGAGATAAATAGGGAGAAATCTCGTTATTTCTATCAAACTCCGAATACCGTTAGGCCACAGCGCGGCAGTTAGACTATGGGGGAGAAGCTCCATTGGTCAAAAGGGGAACAGCCCAGATCGCCAGTTAAGGTCCCTAAATATATGCTCAGTGCATCTCGAGGAGGTGAGGATTCTCAAACAGCCAGGAGGTTGGCTTAGAAGCAGCCATCCTTTAAAGATAGCGTAACAGCTCACTGGTCGAGAGTCCTTGCGCCGAAGATGATCGGGGCTCAAGCATATTACCGAAACTGCGGATTCGTACACTTCATTGAGGATTGAATTGATCCTCCAAAAGGGCCGGAAGCTGTCAGTGGCCTCAGGCGTGACTGTGAAAACAGGACGACGTCATAAGGAACGCAGCGGCGTCAGGTTTGAGGCTCCCAGCCTCAAACCTGACGTGTCCAATTTTCTGAGACTTAGTTCTCGGGTCCTCAATGAAGTGTACGAGTGGTAGGAGAGCGTCCTTCTCTGCGATGAATCCAAGGCGAGAGCCGCGGTGGAGCGAGGAGGAGTGAGAATGCCGGCACAAGTAACCGCAAGACGGGTGAGACCCCCGTCCGCCGAAATACCAAGGTTTCCTTCGCGATGGTGATCAGCGAAGGGTTAGTCGGTCCTAAGGGAATCCCGAACGGGGGACCCGATGGAGAGCAGGTTAATATTCCTGCACACTGCTGCGTTCCTATGGAGGGACGGAGCGTTGTACCCACGGCATCTTATTGGATTGGTGCTGGAGCTATGAGCGTGTTAGATAGGTAAATCCGTCTGACAATAGCGCGAGTAGAGTCTGAAGGTTGAGCTACGGCGAGGCCGATGTGGGGAGCACGCTTCCGAGAAAAACTTCGTTTGGGTTAAGCGTAGCGGTTCCGTACCGCAATCCGACACAGGTGGTAGGGTCGAGAAGACCAAGGCGAACGAGTGAGAGGTCCTTAAGGAACTCGGCAAAAAAGCGGCCGTAACTTCGGGATAAGGCCTGCCGAACGCATCACATTGCATGTGATGTCTCAGCATTTCGCACCCTCGCAATTCGCTCTTCGAAAGCGCCTACGGCGCAACGAAGAGCCAAGAGCGAACTAGCGAAGAGCGAAAGCATCATGCGTAGCGTGATGCGTTCGGCCGCAGCGAAAGATTTCCTGGCGACTGTTTAACAAAAACACAGCTCCCTGCGAACTCGTAAGAGGATGTATAGGGGGTGACGCCTGACCAATGCCGGAAGGTTAAGCACGGAGGGTGTAATGACTTTTAGTTGTTATGCTGGGCTGTGTAAGCCCCGGTCAATGTCAGCGATAACTATAATCGTTCTAAGGTAGAGCGTGTATCCATTCGGAAATACGTTCTACGGACTGGAACGATTATATGAGTCTTCGGACTCGTTGTTAAATAGCCCGAGCCATAGTTACCTTCTTTGCAGAAATGTAAAGATAGTCCACACCAAGCCAACAAGAGACCAAATGCTTGGCATCCTCACTCTGGCAACAGAGCGGATGAAGATAGAGTCCTATTGTGCACGCATCTACTAAGGCAGATGCCGTGAAGAAGGAAAAATAGAGCGTATTTCCTTGTCGGGTAAGTTCCGACGTGCACGAATGGCGTAACGACTGGGAAACTGTCTCAAGGACCTGCTCGGTGAAAATACAATAGGGGTAAAGATGCCCCTTACCTGCAGTTAGACGAAAAGACCCCAGGAGCTTTACTGTAGCTTCGTATTGGGGCTGTTGAGTATGTGCGTAGTATAGTGGGGAGACTTTGAAGCGTTCCTTTTGGGGGACGTGGAGTCGTCAGTGAAATACCCATCTCATTTTTGGCAGTCTCTAACCAGCACGGAAAAACCGTGTTGGAACAGTGCGTGGCAGGCAGTTTTAGTGGGGCGCTACCCTCCTAAAAAGTAACGGAGGGGTCTCAAGGTTGGCTAGGCGCGAATGGAAACCGTGCCGATAGTGCAATGGCAAAAGCCAGCTTGACTGCAAGGCGTAGGTGCCGAGCAGACACGAAAGTGGAGCATAGTGAACCGATGGTCCGCGTTAGATGCGGCCGGAGATTACCCGATAAAAGTTACCCTGGGGATAACAGGCTAGTCGTGCCCAAGCGTCCAAAGCGACGGCACGGTTCGGCACCTCGATGTCGGCTCGACTTATCCTGGGGCTGGAGCAGGTCCCAAGGGTTTGGCTGTTCGCCAATTAAAAAGTCACGCGAGCTGGGTTTAGACCGTCGTGAGACAGGTTGGTCTCCTATCTACTGCAGGCGTCGAAACTTGACGAGATTTGTCCCTAGTACGAGAGGACCGGGATGAACTGACCTCTGGTCTATCGGCTGTCGCGCCAGCGGCACTGCCGAGTAGCTATGTTGGGAATGGATAACCGCTGAAAGCATCTAAGCGGGAAGCCAACTTGAAGATTAGGTTTCATTAAGTCTCCAGAGAGATGATCTGGTTGATAGGCACTAGGTGGAAGTGTGGTAACACATGCAGCCGAGGTGTACTAATAAGACGTAGTTCCTGTAAGGAATGCTTTATGCGGCTGTCGCATTTAGTTTGAGTGAAAGTCAATAGGATATGCAATGCAGAAAAAGCCACAGATTCAGTATGAATTTTGTGTGTTGGTGAATTAGCGGAAGGGGTACACCCGTTCTCATTCCGAACACGGCAGTTAAGCCTTCTCGCGCCGATGGTACTTTCTTTTAGAAGGGAGAGTAGGTCATCGCCAACACACAGCATTTATGCAAATGATCTGTGGCTTTTTCTGTACACTCGTCGAATATTCATAACGAACTTCCCATCGGAAAGACCGTTCGAACTCCTTGTCCACATTTGACATACTTTTGATGTCGTGTTATTTATACGCGCGGATGGTTCTTAAAAAAGTCTTTCGTTTAGGCCATTTTTCAATGAATGAAAGAAATTTGGTTCTCGTGCGTCCTAAGGGGTAGGCGGGTTCCAATTTCACTTTGCGACAAGCGAGGATTAATGCAGAAGCAAACCAAACACAACACTTGGGTGCCGGACGTTTCTTTCGACAATCGGGTTTCGAAGAAGCGTTCCTGGCCTTGGCTCGAGCTCGTTCTGGTGGCAGCGATCGGTTTGACCGTAGTGTGGCCGCACCTGAAAGCGCAAGCTACGCAGGGTGATCGAGAACAGGAGAAGGTAATCGAACACCTCGAGAAAGCCAGTCCTACACTGGACCAAGGATAGGGCATGTCGGGCGAGTGAATAACTCGCCCCTCACAACGTAGGGCCGCCCTTGAGTTTCGGGCGGTTCTTTTGTATCTTGTTGTAAGAAGTGTTCAAGTACAGCGTCTCAGAGTTGGGCGGATTTCAAATTTGCGAGGCAAATATGACTGCAAACAACGGTGTCAACACCGCTGACGTTTCGGGTGAAGGCCATTCACTGGTTCCTAAGCTGGCCATTCTGGGCATTCTGGTGCTGGTCTGTGGAGCGGGCTATTACCTGATGCCACGGGAGTCTATGACTGCAGGCGAGGCCGGCATTCAGCGGTCTATCAGCGAGCACAAGGTGAGAATGGGGTGGTTGCGTCCTTGGTATGCAGCCAACCCAGACTGAATGTTCTGACTACAATAAATTGTACTGCGTCGCGAAGTCGCCCATTTGGGCGGCTTTTTGCTAGGTAAAGATTAGTGCTTACTTTGGATATAAAAAACGAAACCCCTAGAAAAATTATACGGCCATAAACAAGTCTATTTTTAGTAGACAAAGCCCTTGTGTTTTTCTATTAACCTGTTATACTTGCGCCCACGTTTCGTGCCCTCGAGGGCTTTTGTTTTGAAGGTTCCCGACGTCGGGGTCGAATCGTACTCAACCGCAACCGCGGTTGCGGTTGCACATTCCAACGTTCAAAGGGAGAGACCAATGAACAACAGAACCGGTCATTCGACCGTTACCCTGCTCACCACCATCGCCAAGGGCGTCAAGTTCGTGGAACCGCAGCAGTTCGCCAAGGATTTCGACAACTCGATGACCGTCGGCGCCAGCATTTCGGTGGTGCAGATCGGCCAGATCGCCGACCCGGCGCTTACGCTGAACCTCAACCAAGTTTCCGGCCGGGATATCGACGAGCCGACCATCCGCACTCTGTCCGGCGTCATCATCGACCCGTACAATTCGGACGTCGTCCACTTGCCGCTCTCGACCAACCTGCTGATCGGCCTTCTGACGCAGATCTCGTCGCTGTCGGGCCGCGACCTCGTCCAGGCCGCAACCAACCTCAACGACGCGTTCTACTATCTGGCAGCGACCACGTCCAGCCGCCAGGCCCACTTCGGCAAGGCCGGCTCGGTACTCGGCGATGTGCGCTGGATCGGCTTCGACAAGGACAAGGAAACCGGCGTCAAGCTCAAGGTGTCGAAGAAGCCCATCAAGGGCGGCATCGAGGTCATGACCACCGACGTCGTTTCGTTCGGCGAAACCAAGGGTATGATGATCAGGACCGCCCGCACCGGCGTTCTCGGCATCATGTTCTCCGGCAAGGAAGCGGTAGCCATCACTGGCAACCGCGACAAGAAAGAGATCACCCTGCATCCGCTCGTGGTCTCGCGGGGTGACGATGACCGGCCCGTCTTCTCCTACGACGATAACGCGGACAGCCGCAGCATCGAGAAGACGGCCGACATCCGCACCGCACTCAGCCAGGTGGGCGAACTTCCGGAGTCGTCAATCGAGATCTTGGGGCACACGCTCCTCGATTTCCAGGCGACCGCCGGCTCCGACACGTCGGATTCGCACAACGTCCGCAAGACCGGCACCGACCGCAGGTAGCGTCGGCTGGGGTGAAATGGTTAGGGCGACGGCTTGCCGTCGCCCTACACCAGAAACCTTGTGGTTTCTAGAGTTACTCACGCCTCAAGAAGTAGGCGAAGACAAGAGTGTCAATAAAAGGCACCAGTATGGAAATACACCAGCTGGTGCTATTTCTATACATGGCTGATTTTTTTAAGGCCAAGAAACCCCCGTCAGCCACAAGTGATACTAGGGTTTTTTGGTACAATGTCACTATGAGAACCACAGAAGCCTGGGCTTTTAAGCGACAACTTATCTACGGCACGTTTTTTACTACGCTGTTCATTTTGCTGGTAGTTTTTCTATATTTCCGCTATTTCTACAATCCAGCCACCTGTTTTGATGGGTCACTAAATGGTGATGAGCTCGCAATCGACTGCGGCGGTAGTTGTGTACGTATTTGTCCGTTTGAAGTAAGCGATCCTGTTGTGAAGTGGTCACGTAGTTTTGAGATTCGTAGTGGTTTGTATAATGCGGTTGGGTATGTTGAGAACATGAACCGCGAGGCCTCAACCAAAGCGATTCCGTATACTTTTAAGCTTTACGATGCTGACGGACTTATAACAGAACGCAGCGGTACCACTGTCTTGCCGCCAGACAATGTATATCCTATTTTTGCTGGACGTATTGATACGGGCGGCCGCACACCAACACGTACCTTCCTTGAGCTTGGTGAAGCTGAGCTGTGGCAACCATCCCCGCTCGGACGCGAGCAGTTCACGGTTGTTGATCGCTCACTATCGGGGGCTGACAGTGAACCACGACTTGATGCGGTTATAGAGAATACGAGCCTCGAAGAAGCCCGCGAGGTCGAAGTGGTTGCCACCATATTTGATCAAAACGGAAATGCGCTCACTGCTTCGGAGACCTTTGTTGATAATTTTGCACCGCGTTCTAAAAAGCAGGTGGTCTTTACGTGGCCAGAGCCTATCGCTACTACCCTGCGTAGTTGTGAGGTGCCAACGGATGTGGTGATGGCGGTGGACCTCTCCGGTAGTATGAATAATGACGGCGGTGACCCACCAGAGCCAATTAGTAGTGTCATCAATGCTGCCAGTAGCTTTGTGTCGCGTCTTGGCGGGAAGGACCAAATCTCCATTGTCTCTTTTGCGAGTGATGCAGTACTTGAGCGACCGCTCGGGGGTGATACCGGTAGCGCTATTGAGACCATCAAGAACATGTCTATCTTGCCGGAGGAGGAAACTGGTAATACCAATACCGGCGAAGCTTTTGTGCGCGCACGGGAAGAATTCACCACTAGTCGTCACAATAGCGATGCGCGTAAGGTGATGGTCATTCTAACGGACGGCCTCGCTACCGCACCGAGGGAAGAACCGGAGGTATACGCCCTTACGGAGGCCGCAACACTTAAGAATATGGATGTTGAAGTCTATGCTATTGGCCTTGGACAGCAGGTGAATATGGACTTCGTTCGCGCTATTGCTACTGATCAAAGCTACGCCTTTCAAGCTCTTTCAAGCACTGACGTTGATGCAATTTACCAAAGTATCACAGCGGCTATTTGTGAGGACGGGCCGGCTGTTATCGAGATTATTCCGAAATCTGACGCTAGTTTTGTGCCATTACAATAAGAAATATATTTAAAATCTGACTTCTTACAGAAGCTGTTCAGGTTGTCGTCATTTCTTTTCGCTTCCTCAAAAAATGACAGGCAACCTCTTGCAAAAGTCTCCCAGACTTTTTCACTAGTTTTGTACCGTTGCAGTAGTCATTTTCACTGATTCAAGACAGCTTTTGCATTTTTAGGTGATATCACGCATCATGTACACCATGCGATGGTGGCGATTATTTGCTGGTTTTGACCTCTGGCTCGTGCTAGCAGCACTTGCGCTGACACTACTTGGTTTGGTGACCATGTACACCTTCCAAGGTGATAATGGATACTTCACTCGGCAAGCCTATTGGATCATACTCAGTCTTGGTGTCATGGTGGCATCGATGCTTCCAGACTACCGTTTTTTGCGTACCGGCAATACCGCTTTCTTTTTTTATGTTGTCTCGGCGCTCTCACTCATACTCGTGCTTTTTATTGGTGAGGTCACGCTTGGGGCGCAAAGTCGTTTTAACCTTGGTTTCTTTTCACTTCAACCTTCTGACCCAGCCAAGCTCGTCTTAATAGCACTTTTGGCTAAGTATTTCAGCAAGCGCCATGAACTCATTGGAGATTTTCGGCACATCATTATCTCTGGTCTCTATGCTTTTGTGATCTTTGGTCTCGTATTCATTCAGCCAGACTTCGGCTCGGCTATCATCCTCTTTTTTATTTGGTTTGGCATGGTGCTGGTGGCTGGTATCAAATTGCGCCACTTGCTCCTCGTCTTTTTGCTCGGTGCAGTAGCGTTTGGTGGTATGTGGGAGTTTGCCTTTCAGGATTACCAGAAAGAACGCATTATGACCTTTCTTGATCCGCTGTCTGATATTCAAGGCGCCGGGTACAACGCCTATCAGTCAACTATCGCTGTTGGTTCAGGCCAGCTTTTAGGTAAAGGGATTGGCTACGGTACACAATCAAAACTCCAGTTCTTGCCGGAGTACGAGACGGACTTCATTTTTGCTGCCTTTGCCGAGGAGTGGGGTTTGGTGGGGGTGCTCGTGCTCTTTCTGCTCTTTGCAGTGGTTATTTGGCGGCTGCTCTACCATGCGACACTTGGCGCAACCAATTTTGAGCGTTTGTTTGCCACGGGCGTGGCCATTCTCTTTGTGAGCCACTTCTTTGTGCACATTGGTATGAATATCGGTCTCTTGCCGGTAACTGGTACAACCGTTCCATTCCTTAGTTACGGCGGCACACACCTTATGACCGAATTCATGGGCCTTGGCATTGTCATGGCGATGCGTAAATACACCACCAGACACTATCAAGCGCGCGACATTCTCATTACTGAGTAAGGCTACATGGCTGCCTCAGCCTCAAAACGTGGGGGAGTAGGGTCGTTTTCGTAGATGGCGAGGGTGCCACCGACCATTTTGGCAATGCTAAACACCTCACCGCGTGCGAGCGCTGCTGCAGCGTACGCTGCTCGCTGTGCCGTATCGTGATACAGCTCAGCAATTGCCTGTGCCAGCGCCTCACTGTCCCCTGAGGGGATTAATAACCCCTCAACTTTGTCTGTGATGATCTCGGGAATGCCACCCACATTGCTTGCAATCACGGGCACGCCAGCCTGACAAGCCTCAATGGGTACGTAGGGAAATCCCTCACTGCGTGATGGCAAAACAAACACATCAGCGGCCTTGAGATACTGCGCGGCTTCGTCGATTGCACCAAGTAAAAAGACATGTGTCGCCAGGCCATGTGTAGCAATAAGGGCCTGCAGATTGTTGCGCTCATCCCCGTCGCTGATGATTAGGTGACGGATTGGTAGTTTGTCCGCTGCAAGTTTTGCCATAGCTTCTATAGCCACATTATGTTGTTTGACTGGATGAAGTTCACCAATGGTGATGCTCCAAAAATCATCTTGGTACTGCTCGAGTTCAGGTGCGTAACCCATTAGGACACGTCTCGAACGATCTTTGGACTGTAGTGTAGCGGCTGCGCGACCGTTGTATACAACGGTCATCTTACGCTCTGCCCCCAACCATGCAAGCTGGCTCTTCAGCGTATGAGAGACAGCAATCGTTTGATGGCTGCCAATGACCGTTAACCAATGGAATAGTTTTAGCACTATTCGAGATAGTGCATTACGATTTTCATTAAAGGCCCAGCCGTGAGCGGTGAAAATGATACGCGGCACACCAAGTATGCGGCCCATCATGACACCTAAGAGGCCGGCTTTGGAACTGTTGATATGAAAGATATCAGGGTCCTCGTCTTTGATAAGGGAACCAATTTGCCAGAGTGCCTGCAGTTCTTTAATGATAGATATGTCTCTTTGTAGTGCAGGAATAGAAAGTACTTTAAGACCGGCAGCTTCCAGCTTTTCTGTAAGCGGCCCGTTGCCACCAAGCGCTACGACCACCTCATACTGTTCGGTTGGCAGGTTAGTAGCAAGATCATAGACATAGCGCTGGGCTCCGCCAAAGTTGGACTTTGTTATAAGAAATAAAACCTTTTTCTTTCTTTGTTCGTTCATTGGTGCCTATAGTAACACTATTTATAAGTGACTAGTTACGACACTTGCTTGCCCGCGCACTAACTGGTCAGACTGCGCAAAAGCGCGTTAATTCACAAGTGAATTAACAGTCTTACCGTTAGTGTGCGGGCTTGCTAATTTACCCTGATTGGGTACGATTATTCTCAATATGGGAGAACGAACCCGAGAACTCATTGTGCTGGTGACTGGTGACATCATTTGTTTTATCAGCGCTCTGTGGTTGACGCTTTTTGTCAGGTACTTTGAGTGGCCGTCTGCTGAGAATCTGGCTGTCCACCTCACTCCCTTTCTATTACTTTCCGGTGTGTGGGTATTCATATTTTTCAGCTCAGGCCTCTACGACAAACATACAACACTCCTTAAGCAGAGCCTGCGCACACGCATTGTCTACACTCAGATCGTTAACATGGTGGCAGCGGTCGTCATGTTTATTGTCTTTCCGTTTGGTATCGCCCCAAAGACGAACTTGGCTATTTACATGGTTATCTCCACCGCTCTCATTTTTTGGTGGCGTCTAAAGCTTACCAACCACTTCTCTCCAAAAGAACAGCACAAGGCCATTTTGATTGCGGATGGGCAAGAGGCAGTAGAGCTTGTTGATGAGATAAACAACAACGATCGTTATAACTACTACTTCGTGCGGATCATCGATGAGAGTGTAGCCAAAAATACACCCGAGTTTGAGTCAAAATTGCTGCAACTTATAGAGCGTGACCAAATATCTATGGTCGTCGCTAGTGCACATAGTAGTTACACCACCAAGATTATGCCGGTTATTTTTGACATGGCATTCCTCAACTTCCGCTCGACATTCCTTGATTTCACTAAGCTCTATGAAGACACCTTTGACCGCGAACCGATCTCGGCGCTTCAGCACGACTGGTTCATTACTCATGTTTCACAATCGCGTAGTCTTTTTTATGATCTCTTTAAGCGTATTGCCGATATCCTTGGAGCGATTGTGCTCCTCATACCATGCACGATTGTGTTTCCAATCGTAGCTGCGTTTATTAAATTGGAAGATAAAGGGCCACTTTTGTATCGAACCGAACGTGTTGGTCAATTTAATCGTCCCATCACCATATATAAGTTCCGTACGATGTCCGGCCGAGATGAGGGTACTGAGGCGCTCGCGACCAAACATGTAGTCACCAAGATAGGCTCCATACTTCGCAAGACCCGCCTTGATGAATTGCCGCAATTATTCAACGTCCTACGGGGAGACCTTTCATTTATTGGACCGCGTCCTGAGATGCCAGCACTTGCTGCGGTCTATGCGGAGCAGATACCGTATTACAATACGCGCCATTTCATTAAACCGGGGCTTTCTGGCTGGGCACAGATAAATGACCTTGATGCACCGCGCGGTGGGGTAGATATCGAACGCACCATGAGTAAGCTCTCGTACGATCTTTTGTACCTCAAGCGCCGCTCTCTCTGGTTGGATTTACAGATTGCTATCAAAACACTGGCTACGTTAATTTTGCGTACCGGCTCGTAAAATCTCTCGCCGCGGGGGATGTAGTTTGTTATACTCGCTGCACATGTTAGTAGATGGAAAAGCTATTGCTGCGGACATCTATCAAGAAATTCGCAATATCATTAGTCATACAGGAGAACGGCCACACCTGACGGTTTTTACCTGTGCACCGAATTTTGAAACGCAAAAATATCTTAATCTGAAACGCAAGAAAGCTGCTGAGGTTGGTATCGCAACGAACGTCATCGAATTTCCCGCAGATATCACCACCGAAGAGGTGATAGCCTCAATTAACCACGCCACCATACAAACCGATGGGGTAATTGTGCAGCTACCGTTTCCGGCTGCTGTCGATACTGACCGAGTACTCCAAGTCGTTCCGGTCAGTCTTGATGTTGATGCTTTGCGGTACGTGGACGCTGAACACCACACCGTACTACCACCAGTAGTAGGAGCAATCGATGAGATCGCGCAGCGTTACGCCGTGTCACTGTTAGGTCGCAATGTGGTAGTGGTAGGACAAGGTCGTTTAGTTGGTAAGCCAGCGGCCAAGTGGGCGACGGCACTGGGTGCTAACGTTACGGTAATTGATAAAGACACTGATGCTCCCGAGGTTTTATTTAAAGAAGCAGACATAATCATTTCGGGTGCTGGGAAAGCGGGTCTCATTAAACCAGAAATGGTTAAAGATGGAGTGATTATATTTGATGCCGGCACCTCTGAGGAGGGCGGGGAATTACGTGGTGATGTTGATCCTTCCTGCGCAGACAAAGCGCGTTTGTTTACACCTGTCCCAGGAGGGATTGGACCAATTACAGTAGCGGTATTGCTACGTAATCTGGTTCAGCACTAAGACGCTCGGGGTGGTGCACAGATAGAATAATGGTGGTATAGTACCTCATCGTATGTCTACGTCTGAAACGAATACTAACGCGAGCGTCAAGTGGTTACGCATGTTTTATGCCCTTATTGTGCTCATTATTGGTGGCCTTATCGGGCAATTTGTGTATCTCAATACTACCAATGACAGTGCCAGCTACCCATTTAAACTAGGACTTGATCTCGCTGGTGGCAGTCACTTGGTCTACGAGGCTGACGTTTCTGAAATTGCGCCAAGCGATGTGGGTGAACTCATGAATGTTTTGCGTGATGTCATTGAACGCCGCGTGAACACCTTCGGTGTCTCTGAGCCAATCGTGCAGGTAGAGCAGAGTAGTTTCGTCAGTGACACCCCATCCGAACGCCTTGTTGTCGAACTTCCGGGGGTAACTGACGTGGAGACCGCCATTGAAGAGATTGGCAAGACACCACTTCTAGAATTCAAGTTAGTTGATGAGGCAGCTGCAAATGCTACCGCAACATCAACCATTACGCTGGACGCCTCGTCTACTGAAGACGGTGCGGTAAGTGTGCCAGTAGAACAGCCAAATCCGTTTATTACTACTGGTCTTACTGGTCGTTATCTTGAGGGGGCACAACTTGAATTCCTAGGGTCAAATAATCAAGGCGGACTGGCCAATGAACCGGTGGTCTCGATTCGTTTCAATAGTGAAGGAGGGCAGCTATTTGAAGACATCACACGTGCGCACGTTGGAGAGAATCTCGCTATCTTCCTTGATGGGCAGCTCGTGTCAGCGCCACGTATCAACGAGGTTATTGCCGGTGGTACTGCTATTATCTCTGGTAACTTTACTCCTGACGAAGCGCGTGATTTGGCAGAGAACCTCAACTTCGGTGCCTTGCCGGTACCGATTGAACTGAAGAGTACCCAGACTATTGGTGCCACACTCGGCGGAGAAGTGCTTGGCAAAGGTATCGAAGCCGGTACCATTGGTCTTGGTTTGGTGATGTTATTTATGCTGCTGTGGTATCGTTTGCCAGGGATTGTGGCGGGAGTGGCACTTCTTATGTATGTCGTTGTCATGTTGGCACTCTTCCAGCTCATTCCAGTAACACTTACGGCGGCGGGCCTCGCTGGCTTTGTGCTCTCACTTGGTATGGCTGTTGATGCCAACGTGCTCGTATTTGAACGCATGAAAGAGGAGTATCGGGATGGCAAGGGAAGCAATGAAGCGGCCCAGATTGGGTTTGCTCGGGCTTGGAGCGCTATTCGTGATGGTAACGTGACCAGTATTCTCTCTGCTATCATTCTTTTTTGGTTTGGCACCTCAATGGTAAAGGGTTTTGCACTTGTATTCGGTATTGGTGTCATTGTCTCTATGCTGACTGCACTTACGGTTACCCGTACGTTACTGATGGCGTTGCCGCGGACGCAACTTGATGGTGGCATCATGGGCAAACTCTTTAATTCAGGTTTTAAGCGATAAGTATGCGTATCATTCAGTACAAGAACATATTGATAGCACTTGGCCTTGCGGCCATGCTTGTTTCAGCTGGGCTGGTATTCAAATACGGTCTTAATCTCGGTATTGATTTTACTGGCGGCGCGCTCACAGAGGTGGTCTATGAGACGCAACCAGAGAAAGCGGAGCTGGAATCAAACCTTAGCTCTATGGAACTTGGTGATTATTCACTTCGGGTCACTACAGATGAGACTGGACGAGCTGGGTACATTTTACGCAGTCGCGACCTTAGTGAGCCAGAGCGGGTGCAGGTACAAGAAGTCCTTACTGCGGCAGGCCAAGGGGGAGAGATAACCCGCTTTACATCAATAGGTCCAGTTATTGGACAAGAGCTCAAAGATAAGGCGGTCTGGGCCATTGGCGGCGTGGTTGCGATCATCGTGCTGTATGTTGCTTTTGCGTTTGCAGGAGTAGGTAAGCCAGTTGGTTCGTGGGTGTACAGTTTTATCACTATCTTTGTACTTGTTCACGATGTTTTGGTGCCGTCAGCACTTATGAGTCTCCTTGGCAAATTTGCCGGTATTGAGGTTGATGTACTCTTTGTGATGGCGCTTTTGGCGGTACTCGGTTACTCAGTTAACGACACGATTGTGGTCTTTGACCGCGTACGTGAGAATCTCATTAAGTATCGACAGGAAAAGAAAAAAGTGCGCCGCGATGAGTTTGGTCAAAAACACGAAGAGATTGATTACACTTTCGACAAGCCGTTCTCTGAGATCGTCGGCATCTCAGTCTCTGAGACCTTGCTCCGCTCTTTTAATACTTCATTCACTACGTTCTTGGCACTGGTGGCCCTCTACTTCTTTGGTGGTGATGTTACTAAGACGTTCGCACTGGTACTTATCGCTGGTGTAGTGGCTGGTACGTACTCGTCTATCTTCCTTGCCAGTCCACTTTTGGTTTGGTACGCGTCGTGGCAAGAGAAAAAACAGTCTAGATAAAAACAAAAGGCGCGAGGCCAATTGGCCTCACGCTTTTTGTTTGGTAGTATACCGCCTATGATAATTGGTTTAACAGGTTCGTTTGGAGCAGGGAAGGGAGTAGTTTCTGATTATTTGGTCGACACAAAAAAATTTGCACACTTCTCAGCTCGCACATTCATTATCGCAGAGATAGAACGACGTGGTTTGCCGATTGATAGAAACAGTATGATCGAGGTAGCAAATGATCTTCGTCACACCTACGGACCAACCTATATATTCGAACAACTGGTGGCCATGGCCAAAGAACATGGTGGTAACTGTGTGGTTGAGAGCATTCGAGCGGTTGCTGAAGCGCGGTACATGCAAGAGCAGGGAGGGGTCGTGCTTGGAGTAGATGCCCCGCCGGAGCTACGGTATGAACGTATCGTTAAACGAGGTAGTGAGACAGACCATGTGACTTTTGATGAGTGGCGCGCGCAGGAGGTGAGGGAGTCAAACCCAGATGACCCTACTAAGCAGGACATCTTTGGTGCCCTTAAAGAATCAGATGTCATTATTCAAAATGACGGTACGGTTCCTGAGTTGCATACAAAGATAGAAGAATTTCTCGCACTGTACACGAACGACGCAGCAACGTAGGCAAAAACAGATAACAAAAATAAGTCTTTGTATCCTATAGGATACAAAGACTTATTTTTGTTTCCACATTTCTTCTATCAATGAAAAAAGTAAAAAGTGAGTAGGGTATTTTTTCTTAAGATTTTCATACGAAAAAGGCGGGACAAATTTTGAGGCATGTTTTTTACTTACACGTTGGTTATTTTTTTGATAAGAAGAAACATATTCACTAAATTCATTTTCCAACCAACGATTCATCTGAGCAAATGTGTTTGGGCTTACCTGAAGCCGGTCATTAATTTCAAAACGTGTTTTACCAGACAAAATCGCTTGAGCAATAAGTATACGTCGACCAAGTGCGATTTTTTCGCGCTCAGTCAATAGTCGAACAATGGTTTCAACTTCATTGGCGGTTGCAATTTCGAAAGCTTGTAGGGCAAGCTCGTCAATGTCTTTTTTCATCTATGTATCATATATGATACATAGAGATATATAAAATAAGTGGAGGAGTTAATCTAGTTTATTTTTGCGTAGTCGAAGAGAACATTGAATGCCTTACACCACGTCAGCACATACGGGTATTCCGTCAGGTCTACATCAAGCGGCATGCCGTAGACGATGTCGCCTTTGTTGCCCTTAGCAGTGCCGAGGTCGATGATGTCAGTGGCCTCAAGGTCTTTTGATAGGTACACATGCAGGTCTGGGCCATTGGTGCCGTCGTAGTCTTGAAAGTAGAGCACTCGTTCTTCTGGACTCTCAACCACGTCGACGGTGCCGCTGACAGGGTGTCCGCTTGTGCCCTTGATAGGAAACGGTCCTCGTGAGAGTGAACCATCAGCAGTCACTTCGGTGTGAACTGTAGGAGATTCTTCAGTTGAGTCGCTACTAGTCGCCGGCTGCTGCTTTCGTGCCGCGTCAACCTGTCGCTGGGCTTCAAGGCGAGCTTGGAGGGTCGGATCAAGGGTGTCTTTGACTTCTGTGTCGATAAAAAGTGGTGAAAAGGCCCACCACAGAAACGCCCCAAGGGCGATACACAGAAGGGCAAATAGTGTTTTCTTCATTACTTCAAGCTTACCATGACTTCGTTTGTAGTCGCGAAAACATGGTATTATTTAGCGACAAACTATTAACAACAAACAATTATTTATGGATATTAAAGAGATTTTCAATTGGTTTCTTGATCCGGTCAAAAACCATTACTTTGATTTTGAGGGTCGAGCAACACGCCAACAGTTTTGGATGTTCGTACTCGTATACATGGTCATCTACATTGTAGCGATGATCGTATCTGAGGCACTGGCACTCTTGTTCTCGCTCGGGATCATGCTACCAGCACTTGGTATTACTGCGCGTCGTCTGCATGACATCGATATGAGCGGCTGGTGGCAGCTTATTGGTTTTATTCCGCTACTCGGTCTTATCATCATGATCGTTCTGACTGCAAAGCAGGGCATGACTGGTGCCAACCGTTTCGGCGGCGATCCACGAACTGGTGCTGCTGGAACCGCAGATATGGCAACAGCCACATCAGCGGAGACACCAATGAATACTGTGACCGAGATGACTACACCTGAAGCCCCAGCTGTTGGAGACACTTCAGAGGATACTAAGTCAATGTAATCTAATGACTAAAAAAACTCCGCCTTCGGCGGGGTTTTTTATATTTTGGTTTAGTTATGAATACGCGTGCCAATAAAGTTCTCGCCGCGCAGGTATTTCTGTAGCTCCTCAAGATGGGCACCATTTATGGCAGCCACCTCAATGTCATGTGCCTCGGCTTCACGGGCAGCAACTGGATCAAACGGGGTAGAGAGTCCAGGATCCCAATCTTCGGGTATCAGTTTCCTAAAATCAGTCCATGTTATATCCTCAATCTTTTCGGCGGTCTCATCACGGCGTGGATCAGCGGTATAGACGTAGTCGATGTTAGAAAGATTGATGACCTTTTTGGCACCTACTTTTTCCGCGATTTGGATAGCGCGCAGATCCGTACTCCCACCAGGGCGATAACCAGCAGCAACGATGAGATTCGCCTCTGCGGGAGCATCAAGTACGTCATCCGGATTGGTGACCATTACTCTGTGGGCGGTGTCTTTAAATATAGTACGTAGGAGGTGTCCATTAAGGCGGGTGGCGTGGATACCGATCCAGTCAAGGTCTTCATCATCGAGGCCGGCCACCGTATACGCTGCATCTTGGTATCGTCGCGCTGTTTTGCCACCACCGGCAATTATTACGAAGCGCCGTCCGTGTTCCTGTATCTCACTCTCAATAAGTTGCTTAAGGCCAGTAAGAAAAGAAGTGTCTATTTGGTCGGGGGCAATGAGTGAACCACCAACTGACATAACAATGGTTTCTTGCATACGGGTACATTGTACGTGCACAGACACAAAAGTCTAATCATTTCTGTTGTGTTACCATGCATTTATGAGGTTAAACAAACCTGTATTTCTTTTAATACAACTGTTAATTTTACTGGGGGCTCTAGCTATTGTAGTTGTAGTCATGCTGTATGTGACCAGTTCTCGTGATGGGATGGTACATGATACAAATACTCAGGCCGTCTTGAAACGACTAGAAACGTCTGCTTCTAGCTATCATCGACGCTTGGACAGTTACGAAGCCATGTGCGGAGACATCGGGGTTCCAGAGGGTTTTTACTGTACTGAAACAGGCTCTGATTTTTCTATTGAAACAACACTAACTGACGGTTCATATTACTGTACGGATAGTACCGGTTACTTTGGGCCTAATTCTGGCTCAGTACAAGGTCGTAGCGCGTGTCGCTAGAGGTATGTCAACAGGAGAGCAAACCTTCCCGCGCTGGGGTTGCACTTTTAAAGGATATCTGTATAATACTGGCCACTGTTCACGGGAGTGAAGAACGCGTTTTTAAAGCGCGTTTCGAGTTTGGGTAAGTTCCTACTCGCACTGTCGGAGGGAGCAGCGTTTTTCGACAATACTCATCTGCACACATCAGCCAACAATTTATTTTTGTCTGATGTGTGCTGGTGAGGGTCATGTGTTTCAAAAGATTAATTGGAGAAACAGATGATTTGAATAGATCAAATCAATCGACCTTATGATTGATTTGAGTACCAAGTTGTAATCAATTTATTTTGGTTATGACGGTACGCATCAGCAAGACAATTGAAATTTGTTTTTTCTTTTGTCTTATCCTTTAGGAGGTTCATTGAAGAGCGCTAACAGAGTACAGCGCACCGGAATGATGCATCTGCATGATTTCGATAGTAGATGAACCCAGGTAAGAACTACTTTAAGTAGATCCAAACCTGTCTTAAATTAGAGTTTGATCCTAGCTCAGGGTGAACGCTGGCGGCGTGGATGAGGCATGCAAGTCGAGTGGGTTTAGACCCACGGCAGACGAGGTAGGAACACGTAGGTACGTACCCCAAAGTCACGGATAACCCGGCGAAAGTCGGAATAATACGTGATGGTCTCGCAAGAGTAAAGATTTATCGCTTTGGGAACGGCCTGCGTTCTATCAGCTTGTTGGTAAGGTAACGGCTTACCAAGGCTACGACGGATAGGGGAGGTGAGAGCCTGACCCCCACCGATGGAACTGCGACACGGTCCATACTCCTACGGGAGGCCGCAGTCGAGAATCTTCCGCAATGGACGAAAGTCTGACGGAGCGACGCCGCGTGGTGGATGAAGTCCCTAGGGACGTAAACACCTTTTATGAGGGAGGAAGTTTATTGACGTTACCTCATGAATAAGGGGCTCCCAATTCTGTGCCAGCAGGAGCGGTAATACAGAAGCCCCGAGCATTACCCGGATTCACTGGGCGTAAAGGGTGCGTAGGCGGTTGTATTAGTCAGGTGTTAAATCTTTGGGCTCAACCCAAAGGCTGCATTTGAAACGGTACAACTAGAGGAAGTGAGAGGTGAACAGAACTCAAGGTGTAGGGGTGAAATCCGTTGATATCGAGGGGAATACCAAATGCGAAGGCAGTTTACTGGCACTTTCTTGACGCTGAGGCACGAAAGCGTGGGTAGCGAACGGGATTAGATACCCCGGTAGTCCACGCCCTAAACGCTGTCTGCTGGCTTTTTGGAGTATCGACCCTCCAAGAGGCGAAGGTAACCCGTTAAGCAGACCGCCTGGGTAGTACGAGCGCAAGCTTAAAACTCAAAGGAATAGACGGGGCTCGCACAAGCGGTGGATCATGAGGCTTAATTCGTCGCTAAGCGAAAAACCTTACCGAGGCTAGAAACCATACTGCACGCTCTGGGAAACCAGAGAATCTTTCGAAGGTGTATGGCAGGTGATGCATGGCCGTCGTCAGTTCGTGGCTTGAGCTGTTCCCTTAAGTGGGGAAACGAACGCAACCCTCGTTGCCTGTTATATGTGTCAGGCGAGACTGCTCCCTCACGGGAGAGGAAGGTGAGGATGACGCCAGGTCAGCATGTCCCTTGATGCCTCGGGCTGCACCCACGCTACAATGGGTAGTACAACGGGATACGAAGGGGTAACCCGGAGCAAAATCCTTATAAAACTATCCCCAGTTCGGATTGTGGTCTGCAACTCGACCACATGAAGTCGGAATCGCTAGTAATCGTGGATCAGCACGCCACGGTGAATACGTTCCCGAGCCTTGTACTCACCGCCCGTCAAGTCAGGGGAGTCGGGAGTGCCCGAAGTGCCACCTCGCGTGGTCCTACGGTAAACTCGATAACAAGGACTAAGTCGTAACAAGGCACGGCTAGCGGAAGCTGGTCGTGGATTAATTCCAATTGGACACGTCGTGGTTGCTCTGGTAACAGAGTGACAACTCGCGGCTAATTGGTCGGTCTTATGTGCCTCAATTGAGCATGTAAGAGGTAATGATACTTGAACCTTTAGCTAGTATTTGACTGTAGGGAAAGACCTACCCCAAAAAGGATAAGACAAAAGAGATAGCAAAGACAAGAAAGACGCTTACACCCTTGGTATAAGCGTCTTTCTTGTTGCGCAAGCACATACTTTTGTGACCCACTTTGAGAGGTTGGTCTACGCGAGCGAAAGCCCCGCTTACAGCGGCTGTTCAGGTTGATGTTATTTTTCATTCTTCAAAATAACTAGCAACCTCTTGCGAAGTGACATTTAGTCACTTCTCACCCCAAAAAGGATAAGACAAAAGAAGATGCAAATAGACAAGAAAAAATGACCCAGCACTGCTGGGTCATTTTTTCTTGTTGTACAACCATTCTTTAGATGTTAATTCGGTCGTGGAGTTGGAGTCGGTACTTGGGAATCACTATAGGGGTTTGGCGTTGGGGTTGGAACTCGCGACTCGTCATATGGATTATTCGGATTTGCCGTCGGTACCACATTAGTGTTATCAGGCAGGTCGGTATAGTTATTGCTTGGGCTGAAATTGTTTGTATTTTCAGATCTACCAAAGAATTCAAACCCGACGCTGAAATCGAAGAATGTCCAAGCGCTGCCATTTCTCCACGAGCCCTCTTCAACATAGTCGGAGTTAAGCGGATAATCATTATTGAAACCAAGTCCACTGATTAACAAGTTTACAATACCCCAAATGCTCATCAGAAATACAAAGGCAGCAATGCCGTAGATGGCTTGTTGCTTGGCTTGCTCGCGTGCGGCCGCGTCATCTCCCTTAAGGATAAAGTACTGGAAGGTGCGGTAGAGAAAAAAAAGTAAACCAACCGCGAAGAGGAAGGGAATAAGGATACTGTTAATGAAGACACCAATAGCAACCAGATATTCTTGTAGGCTATTCATACTGGCAATTTTACCGCAAAATGGTCTTTTTTGGGCTGCACAAGCGGGATAAATAGTTTACGTTTGTGGGGTTTTTTGGTAGTATTGCGGGACTTTTGCAGAGTTTGACGACGTTGAACCCTGTGTCCGGGCTTATGGCTCTGAAACATAAACTGCTTTATGTTTCAGCCGGTCGTGACGTCAGGAACGAATTGCCGATATTTATGAGGCGATAGGGTGGCTAGACAAGAGTTCGACTGACTTCTTACAGAAGCTGTCCAGTTTTTCAAAATTTTTTAAATTTGTCCGGGCTTAGCTCAGTTGGCTAGAGCGTTCGACTGATACTCGAAAGGTCCAAGGTTCAAATCCTTGAGCCCGGACAAATTTCGAAAATTTCAGAAAAACTCTTGCGTTGCTCCAAGTGTTCGCAACTCACTCGAAAGGTCCAAGGTTGACCTAGAAATTAGGGAGAGTTTACTCGACCATAATTTCGAAAATACTCTTGTGGTGGACCTAGAAAATAATGACCGAAGGGAATATATTTTCGAAAATACTCTTGTGGTGCAAATCCTTGAGCCCGGACAAAGGCTTTTATCATGGTTGATTTTCGACTGCCCGCTTACAGCGGCTAGTCAGATTGTCAGTATTTTTCACAAGTTCAAAATACTAGGCAACCTCTTGCGAAAGTGTCTGGTGCTCGGACAAAAAGTGAGCTTTATTTTTAAAGCGCTTTGCACTAGTATTACACCCATGGATTTCTCGGAACAGTTCAAAGGCAAGAAGATAACGGTTATGGGGCTCGGTCTTTTGGGTCGGGGTGTTGGTGACGCAGCGTATTTAGCCGAATGTGGCGCAGAAGTGACGGTTACCGACCTCAAATCTGAGGAACAACTTACCGATTCGGTCGAAAAACTTAAATTGTACCCAAACGTACGTTTTGCGCTCAACGGACACAAAGAAGAAGATTTTGAAAACGTTGATATGGTACTTGTCGCTGCTGGGGTGCCGTTTGACTCTCCATATTTAGCTCATGCCCATAAGGCCGGTGTGCCATTGAAGCAAAGTGCGGCACTCTTTGCTGAGTTATCTGGCATTCCTATTATTGGCGTTACCGGTACCCGCGGTAAAAGTACGGTCACTGCTATGGTCCATCATGTTCTGTCGGTCACTACCGGTGAACACATCATTAAGGGCGGTAATGTGCGTGGTGTCTCTAATTTACAGTTGCTCAAAGAAGTGAAAGAAGACTCGTTAGCGGTACTGGAGCTTGATTCATGGCAATTGCAAGGTTTTGGGTGGGCTGGTATTTCACCGCAGATCGTGGTCTTCACCAATTTCATGCCCGATCACATGAATTACTATAAGAATGATATGGACGCATACTTTACGGATAAAGCAAACATCTTTTTACACCAAAAAGAGAGTGGCGTGTTCATCACGGTGCCGGAGGTATTTGAACGAGCAAAAAAAATGGCAGGCACACTTGGTCAGGAGGTGGTGTTGGTGGATGATTCAACCTTGCCAGAGGACGTACTGCTTTCAATGCCAGGTGAGCACAATCGCCTCAATGCCGCTCTAGCGGTGGCGGCCCTTCGCGCTGTTAGCCTCACGGATGAGGAAATATTTACTGGTCTTGCCAGTTTCTCTGGCGTTGAAGGTCGCTTGCAACTGCTCACAACCGTCGACAATGTTCGTATCTACAACGACAACAATGCCACTACACCGCAGGCCACCGTAGCGGCTCTTGAAGCCCTTGATGTTGGCAACAAAAACATTGTGCTTATTGCGGGCGGCGCTGATAAAGGCCTTGAACTACTGCAGTTAACTGCGGCAATCAGGGAGCACTGTAAGCAAACAATACTTATCCCGGGTACCGGTACAGAGAGATTGCTCGCAGCTCTAGAGGGGGGAAATAGTACGGTTAACCGTACTATAGCAGTAGAAGATTTGCAGCAGGCAGTAGAAGAGGCGCGGCTGGCAGCCAAAAATGGCGATATTATCCTCTTTAGCCCAGCCTTCTCATCATTCAGTCAGTACAATAATGAATATGAGCGTAATGATGAATTTGTTGAGTTAGTGAAAAAATATGAGTAATTACAAGCGTATACATTTCATTGGCGTTGGTGGGATTGGGATGTCGGGTTTGGCGCGGCTGTATTTGCATGAGGGCGCTGTGGTAAGTGGTAGCGACCGCGCGCTCTCTGACCTCACGAGAGCGCTCGAAGCCGAGGGCGTGACTTTTTTTGCTGAACAAAGCGCAGAGAATATTACAAACGATATTGATTTGGTGGTGTACACCGAGGCGATGAGTAAAGATCATCCGGAGATGACGGCGGCGCGTGCCCTCGGAGTGCCGATGATGAACTACTTTGAGGCACTGGGTGCCGTGGCCAATGAGTACTACCTCATTGCAGTAGCTGGAACACACGGCAAGACCACCACCACTGCCATGCTGATAGACATTTTTGAGCAAGCCGGTCTCGATCCTACTGCCATCGTTGGTTCGCTTCGCAGTAGTACTGGCAAGAATTATCGAGCGGGGAAGAGCAAGTATTTTATCGTTGAGGCCTGTGAGTATAAACGGGACTTTTTAAGTCTTAACCCCGATGTGCTCGTTATTACTAATATTGAGCCGGAGCATCTCGATTACTACCACGACCTTGCTGATATTCAGTCAGCCTTTACTGAACTAGCCACTAAGGTGCCAGCAGAAGGCGCAATCATCGCGAGCGTGCGTGATGCCAATGTAGCGCCGGTCCTTGAGGGTGTTGCGGCCACAGTGATCGATTATAAAGACAGCGTTGACCTAGTGTCACCAATGAAGCAACCCGGACTTCATAATCGCTTTAATGCCGCCGCAGCGCGCGCGGCAGCAACTTTTTGCGGTGTCGCAGAGGGCGTTGCAGGGCAGGCAACCAGCGAGTTTGCCGGCACGTGGCGTCGCTTTGAATACAAAGGCGAGTTACAAGGGGCGCCTATCTACGATGATTACGCGCATCACCCAACGGAACTGGCAGCCACTATGGCCGGTGCGCGTGAGCTGTATCCAGACAAGAACTTGGTGGTAGTGTTTCAGCCACACCTCTATTCACGCACGGCTGAGCAGTTTGATGGTTTTGTAGCAGAACTCTCTAAAGGCGATCAAGTGATTTTGACCCATGTCTACGATGCGCGCGATACCGGTGGTGGGGTAACAGGAGAGCGGTTGGCAGTAGCAGTGAAAGAGAAAAACCCGAATACGGAGTATTTTGAAAAGTTTGATGATATTGTGGCAAATCTCAAGGAGACCATTATAAAAGATGACGTAGTGCTTGTAGTGGGAGCGGGGGATGTTTCGAGTGTCGCTACCAATTTGACAAAACACTTTTAATATAGTTTATTTGTAACGGACGCAAACAGGGAGGGTCCAATGAAATTTTTGTATGGAGCGACCCGTTGGGTCATTCTTGTTGGGCCAGTTGCGTTGAAGATAGCGCGTTTCCGCCCGTACCGCTTAGTTGCAAGACTTTTTGTACATGCTCGTAATGGCGAAGTAAGGATGCGACTCGACAAATTCGACAGTCGTTCCAAGCTCGTCGCCGTCTGCAGGTACATTGGGGCAGGTGTGTCGGCCAACCGAGCTGAATACCATTTGTACAGGGAAGATGAGCGGCTCCGTCTGATACCGGTGAAAAGTATCTGGTTCTGGGGTCTTGTTCTTGTTCAGTCGCGGGGCGATGCAATTCCTCACGACTGTGCCGAAGAGGCCACAAGTCATCCTATGTGGTCAGCGATGCTGGAAGAGGCTGGTTCTGCAAATAAAGCGCTAAAGCAATTTTGTCTCTTCAACGGACGACCACATCTCGCTGACTATGGCAGATGGGACCTAGAAGGAGTAATCAAAACTGTTTGAACATCAATTTGAAGCGTCGGCCATGGGAGTGGCCGAGCTTTTCTTTTTTATAAAAACGAGCTAGGCTACGCGCATGGAAGAGAAAGGAACGCTATCAATAGCTGCCACCCCGATCGGGAACCTTGAGGACATTACCTTGCGTGCTCTTCGAGTGCTCAAAGAAGCCGATTATGTACTCTGTGAAGATACGCGGGTAACGGGGAAGCTACTCAAACACTACAATATTGAAACCAAGCTCAAACGCTATGACGCACACGCGAGCGAAAAAGTACACGAGCAAGTATTGGCTGATCTCGCAGCAGGGAAACATATTGCCTTGGTGAGCGATGCTGGTACGCCGAGCGTGAGTGATCCGGGGGTACTGTTGGTGTCAAACGCGCGCGCCGCAGGCGCGCGCGTTGAGACCATTCCCGGCCCTTCAGCGGTGACGGCAGCTTTCTCTATTGCCGGACTCACCGGCAACCAGTTCACTTTCTTGGGTTTTGTACCACAGAAAAAGGGACGTGAGACTTTTTTCAAAGCGCTGGCGGAGTATGATTATCCGGTTATTTTCTTTGAATCAACACACCGCATTATGAAAACCCTCCATGCTTTATCAGAAACGTATGGGGAAAATAGTACGATATATCGTACAATAATGGTGGCGAGAGAATTGACCAAAATGCATGAAGAAATGGTCCTAGGCACTCCCGAGGAGGTGTTGACCTATTTTGAAAGCTCTCCAGAAAAACAGCGAGGGGAGTTTGTAGTCATTGTGGCCCCAGAAGGACGTGCGGTATAATACTGGGATGAGTAGAGAATCTTTGGTTTTATTGGCCGGCTTGATTGTTTTCTTTGTCCCGGTCCTCGGTATTCCGATGATATGGAAGACATACCTTCTGTATGGCTTGGGAATACTCCTGATGATACTTGGTTTTTCGCTACGCCGAAGTTCATATCTGCGCAAGATCGACCGTGGTAATGGACAGCGTGCCACGGATTCCTTTGTTGAGAGTGATCCGATCGCATCTAATAATAACGATAGCGTATGAAACACTGGACCTTGGGTGCGTTCGGAGCAACGGCACTTGGTCTTGGTGCGGCAGGTGTCATCTGGCTGCCCGGTCTCACAACCGTTTCATACACAGCCAACGTTGTATCGCCAGCCCAGCAGGAACGTCAAGCGGAGGCACTTTCCAGCAGTGAGCCTGATTCGATCACAGAGGTGGATAATCGACCGATTGTTAAGCATGTTCCATTACCGAAGGCTGTTAAAGCCATCTACATGACCTCGTGCGTTGTTGGCACACCGTCATTTCGTGAGAAGTTAGTGACACTGGCTAATGAAACCGAGGTTAACAGTATTGTTATCGACATTAAAGACTTTTCGGGCACGCTCTCATTTCCGCCAGAACACGAAGAGTGGCAATCAGCTTGGCAGGAAGCACGATGTGGTACTCGCGACATGCGGGACTTTGTGACGTCGCTACATGAGGCCGGATTATTTATTATTGGGCGTATCACTGTCTTCCAAGACCCGTTCTACACCAGTCGTCACCCTGAATTAGCAGTCAAAAAGGCTGATGGGGTGACTGTCTGGAAGGACTACAAGGGTCTCTCGTTCATTGATGTTGGTTCCAAGCCATACTGGGATCATCTTGTTATGTTGGCGGTTGATTCGTATAACGTAGGCTTTGACGAACTTAACTTCGATTATGTTCGGTACCCGTCAGACGGTCCGATGTCAGACATCTCGTTTACGCAGTCACAGAGTTATCCAGATGACGATGACAAACAGGCAAATTTAGA
The DNA here is from genome assembly GCA_020632155.1 of Candidatus Nomurabacteria bacterium. Lineage (GTDB taxonomy): Bacteria > Patescibacteriota > Minisyncoccia > Phycocordibacterales > UBA918 > OLB19. Next base: position 373,443 of record JACKGE010000001.1, read on the forward strand.
GGCGTTCTTCAAGTACCTCAATGAGCGTCTTGATGACGAGTCGCTGTACGCTGCTTACAAACATGAGAACACTGGTCGCGACACCGCTACACCATGGACCAGTGCCGACCTTTTCGGCATGACCACTACCAACTACGATGACCTATCAATCGGACAGGTGCAGGACCGCGCGGCACCATATTTTGATTTCATTGCCCCTATGGTCTACCCATCCCACTACCCAGACTCATTCCTTGGTCTTGGCGATCCTAACCTGTACCCCTATAAGGTGGTCAACTACGCCATGCAGTCAGGAGTTGACCGGATGATTGCCTCAACTACGCCAATGCAAGGCTTTTTGCATACCCCGATATACACCACAAACGCCAGTGGTACTAAGGAATTCACCGGCCGCTACGAAAAACCAGTGTACACGGCTGATAAATTCCGCACCTGGATACAAGATTTTGACTATGGTGGTGATTATGATGCCGCTGACGTGCGGGCTGAGATACAGGCTAGTTATGACGCGGGAGTGAACTCGTGGATGATCTGGGCATCAAGTAACATCTATACCAGAGCCGCGTTGTTAGGTCCTTCTGAATAGTGACGATACTGTTAACGACACGGTGTAAGAGTGATTCTGTTATACTATGACCATGTCATACGATCCGGAGCGAATCACATTCTTTGCGCAAACAGACGCGCGCGGTAAGAATTTGCCCTTTGGTATCAAGGCCAAGGATCGTTCCCGCCATGTCTACGTCATTGGTAAGACGGGTATGGGTAAATCGACCTTGCTCGAAAACATGGCTATTCAAGATATTCGCAATGGCGAGGGCGTTGCCTTTATCGACCCCCATGGTCAGACTGCGGAAACCCTTCTCAATTACGTGCCGGAAGAACGCATCAAAGATGTGCTCTACTTTGCTCCGTTTGATATGGAGCACCCGGTCTCATTCAATGTCATGGAAGACGTTGGTCCTGATAAGCGCCACTTGGTCGTCTCTGGCCTCATGTCGGTATTTGAGAAGATCTGGGTGGACGCGTGGAGCGCCCGTATGGCGTACATTCTCCAGAACACACTGATGGCGCTCCTTGAGTATCCAGATTCGACCCTTCTTGGAGTGAACCGCATGCTATCGGACAAAAACTACCGCAAGAAGGTCGTTGATAATATTCAGGACCCGTCGGTAAAGTCATTCTGGGTAGACGAATTTGCCAAGTACAACGAACGGTACATGCAGGAAGCGGGAGACGCCATCAAGAACAAGATCGGCCAGTTTACCGCCAACCCCCTCATCCGCAATATCATTGGTCAGCCAAAATCGAGTTTTGATATTCGCAAGATCATGGACGAGAAGAAGATCCTCATCATGAACCTCTCCAAAGGTCTCGTGGGTGAAACTAATGCCAACCTGCTTGGCTCGATGCTTACGACCCGCATTTATCTTGCAGCCATGAGCCGCGCTGATATGCCATATCAGCAGCTGCAGCAAATGCCGAATTTCTACTTTTATGTGGACGAGTTCCAGTCGTTTGCCAATGCTACCTTTGCGGACATTCTTTCCGAGGCACGAAAGTACAAACTCAATCTCACCATTGCCCACCAGTATATCGAGCAGATGGAAGAAGAAGTCAAGAACGCGGTCTTTGGTAACGTCGGTACGATTATCTCATTTCGAGTCGGTCCGTTTGATGCTGAGGTGCTCGAGACCATCTTTGCACCGAAATTCACCGCTGTTGATATTGTTAACCTCGGTTTTGCACAAGTTTATATGACGCTCATGATCGACGGCATTGGCTCAGCGCCATTTTCTGCCACCACTATACCGCCACTGCAGCACCACGGTTTGTCGTACAAAGATGTTGTGGTTGATTCGAGTCGCAAACAATTTGCCCATGGTCGCAAAGAGGTAGAAGAGGCCATTTTCGGTTGGCACGAGATTGGTGAGGGTGACGATAAAAATAAAAAGATCGCAGACTCTAAACGACTATCCGGTGATACTAAGCAGCGAACAGAACGGCCAAAGGAAGATAGGGGGAAGAATAGAGACAGAGACAGAGACACACATAAAGACCGTTCACAGTCACGTAGTGGTGTGAACGATGCTAAAAGTAGTAGATCAGAACGACCACATACCAATAGTGAGCGACCAACAAAGCGTCCAGAGCGCGATAGCGAGAAGAAGTCACAACCTACGACCCCAAACAAAGATCTTACTGAGCTTCGTTCTATTCTCGCCACCATAGCCAAGCCGCAGAACGCTAATGCAGCCGAAAAGTCCAGTGATTCCCGTGGTCCAAGTGCTTCGAAAGAAAAGTCACCCGCTCAAAGCGCAGCTGCGGCGGACAACAAACAAGACCTACGAAGTGTCCTTGCTGGTGTGATAGGTAGTGCAACTGGAGAAAAACCCCAATCCATCGAAGAAAAAAAAGAGTCGCCGTCATCAAACCAAGCACCAAAACCAGGCAACGCTGCAGTGGCGCAGTCTGTACCTATTGATACACAACCAAAACAATCATCAGCGCCGGAGAATACTTCCGAACTAGACCCCAAACAACTCGAACGGATGATGCGTGTGACTACTAGCGATAGATCACCCCTTAAATAAGCTAATCATGTGGCGAAACTGGGCATTAAACACAGTGTTCGTGTTTTGTGCCGCCCCAGTAACTGCGCAGGCAGCAGTCATCATCAACGAGATCGCCTGGATGGGAACAGAAAGTTCAGCGAATGATGAGTGGATCGAGCTCTATAACACTGGTCCTACTGAGGTAGTACTTGATGGATGGGAAGTGTCTGATGGTATGAACCTCTCGATTGCTCTCAGTGGCACACTTTCGGCTGGTAGCCATGCCGTTCTTGAGCGAACTGATGACGATTCTGCTCACGGTGCTGCCTTTCTCATCTATACGGGGGCGCTCCCAAACACTGGTGCCACCATGCGTCTATATCGCGCTGACGGTTCAATAGAGGATCAAGTTGCAGGCGGTGAGAATTGGGAACTCATCGGTGGTGATAACGTCACCAAGGAGACGGCGCAGTATACGAGTAGTGGCTGGATAACCGCTGCTGCCACCCCCGGCCGTGAAAATGCTAGCACCGGAAGTACTGAGACTACTACAGAGACAAGTCAAGGAACAAAGACAACCACAACATCGTCTACTGGTTCGGCAACTACCAAAGCAGTAAGTGCCGCTGACGAGCTGTCACATGAACTAACGCTCACGTTCTTGGTGCCGACTGTGGCCTACGTCGGACAACCGGTCACTTTTACTGCTGAGGCGACTGGCCTTGGCGCCGGAGTGCTGAGTTCACTTCGCTACTCGTGGAATTTTGGTGATCTTGGTACCGCCAAAGGTGAAGAGGTGTCACATACGTATCGGTACCCTGGTAAATATATTATTAGTGCCCGTGGTGCGTACGGAGAATATGAAGCTATCAAAGAGGCAACCGTCACTATTTTGCCAGTTGATCTCTCCATTACCCATTCGCCAACCGGTGACCTCCAGCTACATAACGATGCTAAATACACCATCGATCTCTCGCGCTTCACAGTTGCGGGTATTAAGTTGCCGGACCGGACCAAACTACTGGCGGGCAGTACGCTCACGATACCAAAACGTGACTTAGCGCCAAGTGCGCAGCTGCTCACCACGGTCTATGACAGTTCAGGCACGCTTGCCCTGATGTCAGGAGGTGAGACTACAGCGCAACCACAGAGTGAACCAACTGCTATAGCACCCTCAGTTGCGTTTGTGACACCTACTCCAGAACCGTACGTGGCGGCATCTGAGACTACTGATGGTGTCGATACACAATTTGTGTTTGCTGCTGAGGTATCAACCACCACACCTACGGCTGCTGAAGTTAATTTTGGAGCGACTGACCAGCAGGCAGCCATAGCTGCAGCTCCCGCAACGCCTACATCGTCTCGCTGGCCGTACCTTGGCTTGGTTGGCGTTCTATTGGTAGGAAGTTTTGGTCTCTTGGTGCGGCAGTAAAAAAGGCGGTAACTTTTTTCGGTTTGGATTGTTATATAAGGACATATGTCAGACAAACAGTCGATTGTGGTCGTGGGCGGTGGTACTGGTGCGTATACACTACTTTCTGGTCTTAAGGAGTATCAGGACACAATCGACATTACGGCTATTATCAATATGTCTGACTCAGGCGGCTCTACCGGCCGCCTGCGCGACCAGTTCGGACAACTGCCGGTTGGTGACGTGCGCATGGCCTTGGCCGCGCTCGCTGACGAGAATACAGAACACGCTGGTCTGCTCCGTCAGCTTTTTATGTACCGTTTTGCTCAGGGCGACGGTCTCTCTGGGCACAGCTTTGGCAATCTCTTTTTAACTGCGCTCACTGATATCCTCGGCAGCGAAGCGGAGGCGGTTGCCGCTGCCGGAGAACTTCTTAACGTATCAGGACGGGTGGTACCAGTGACCGCCGATAACGTCCACTTAGTGGCTACCTATGATGACGGAGTAACCATAACGGGCGAACATGCAATTGATGCGCCAGCAGAGGACCGTACCGGACGGCGGATAGTGGAACTGCGAACGGAGCCGGCAGGAAGGCTCAGTGCTGAGGCAGATAAAGCGCTGCGCAACGCGGATGTTATCGTGATCGGTCCGGGCGATCTCTATTCCAGTCTGCTCGCAAATATAGTGATAGACGGTTTTGCTGAAGCAGTGGCGCGCAGTCGTGGTCGGGTAGTCTATGTTGCCAATCTGATGGAGCGCATCGGGCAGACTGAAGGCATGAGTGTCACCGATTGTACAAACGAAATCGGGCGTTATCTCGGTGTGAATCCTGATATCGTGCTTCTCAATCAGGCTGCGCTTCCAGCTGCAGTCGTGAAGCACTACCGAGAAAGTGAGGGTACTAAGCCGGTTCTAGATGACAGTGAGAAGCTGGCAAGTCGTATTGTCAGGGCAGATATTGTACGTGGCGAGAGAGCCGCCTCAGTTGCCGGTGATGAGGTGCAGCGTAGTCTTATCCGTCACGAACCAAAGGCTTTAGCAGTTGCAATAGTAGGTTTGCTAGAGGACAGCAAGCTAGCAGCAAAGAGGGCTATGTAATAACCATGCTATTATGACGACCATGAACAAAAAAATACTCGTAACCGGCGGCGCCGGCTATATCGGCTCAGCGGCGGCGCAAGCCCTAATTAAACAGGGTGAATCAGTGGTGGTGTTTGATGACCTTTCACATGGACAACAAGATAAAGTACCGCCCCAAGCGCTTTTCATACAAGGTGATGTAACAGATACCGCTGCTTTGGCTAAGGTATTTAACGAACACGAATTTTCTGCGGTTCTGCATTTTGCAGCGCGTAAATCGGTAGAGGAGAGTGAATCAGAACCAACTGCGTACTTCCGTACCAACGTAACTGGTACTCTGAATCTGCTCGAGCAGATGGTGCAGCACGGTGTGTCAAAGCTCGTATTTTCTTCAAGCGCGGCGGTGTACGCGCCGGACGCTACCTTGACATCTTTCTCTGAGGATGCCACGACAGCACCAATCAATATCTACGGTCAGACCAAGCTCATGGCCGAGGACATTATCAAATCATACGCTCGCACGGGGCAACTACCAGAGTACGCAATTCTGCGTTACTTCAATGTGGCTGGTGATGCTGGCCTCTCGTACGTTGAACAAGATGCTAAGAATATATTCCCGCTGCTCGTTCGTGCTCTTAGAGAAGAGCAGACGTTTAAAATATTTGGTACTGATTACCCAACACCGGACGGAACTTGTGTGCGTGACTACATCCATCTGTCTGATCTGGTAGCAGCGCATGTGGCCGCATTGTCGCGCGCCGGTTCGGGCACATATAACCTTGGTACCCAAAATGGGTACTCAGTGCGACAGCTTATTGCTGCCTTTGAGGAAGTAAGTGGGCGGAGGCTCACGATAGAAGAAGCACCGCGGCGCGCCGGTGATCCCGCCGCACTTTTGGCTGACGCCAGCAAAGCCAAGGAAGAACTTGGTTGGCAGCCAGAAAAGACTCTCAAAGATATGGTCGAGAGTATGCTGGTCACCTATAACTAAACCGAACGAAAAACTGTTTTCCAGACGCGCGCGAGTAGTGACGCGGTACGGGTGTAGATGAACTCACTTCGCGAGAGCAGGTATTCAACAAACACACGCAAGACGTAGAACCAGAAATAGACATTCAGCCAGTAGTGGGGAATGTGCCGCAGAAGGTGTGGCAGTAGGTTTTTGGAGTACGTACGGACCTTTTGGTATTTCTCTCGCGAATCGATGTGGTACTCGTAGAGGACTTCTTCGAGAAGGTCAAAGTGGTATCCAAGTCGAATGAGGTCGAGAAAGAGCACAAGGTCTTCGGGTCGTGCCATGGCGGGGTAGGGGTGTTTCTCTAGTACCTCGCGTTTGACCACAAGGGTAGGATGCAGGAGAAGGCTCTTAAGAAAGAAGTTCTTTTTAATATGACGCACATCTGCTGCTTTGACCGCCCGCACGTTTGTTTCACCGGTAGTAAAAGATTCTTGCCACTGTGTAAACAAGAGATCGACCTCTGGATTTGCCTCAAGATAGGTAATCTGTTTTTCAAACCGTGTACTGAAGGAGCGGTCTTCAGTATCCATACGAGCCAAATAGCGACCACTCGCGAGTGAGACAGCGGTATTAAGAGCGGCGCCAAGACCGATATTTTTCTCATTCTTATGAAACTTTACCCGTTCATCACGGGTTGTAAGTGACTGCAGGTACTTCTCTGCAGAGCTGTTTTGTGGGTCATCGAGCATCACAATAAGTTCAAAGTCGCGATAGGTCTGCGCCAAAATGCTCTCAATTGCCGGAGATATAGAACTCACCGGTTCGCGATAGACCGACATAATGACCGAAACCGTCGGGGAAGTAGACATACCGTAGGATTATCACATTAAATCGAGATTATGCAATTGAATAAAGCCAGTTTTCAACCAGTATAAATGGTATGATACCGAAGTCATTTCTGTAACATTCAGCATGAAAAACATAGAGCAGACTGATCTAATCAAAGACCATACTGTCGATATATACGATAGTTCTGTAGAGGTTGCAGAGTCTTTACATGTGTTAGCTCCAAGGAGGGTGGCCCTGTATGTGAGGGGAGAGTTAAATGCTGCTGCAACCGATGGAATATTGGTCCATGAGCATACCGCTTCAACAGCAGCGTCATTAACCACTGCCGATGTCTGTCTACTGGACGGTTCAGCACTTAAGGTTTTGGCGGTTCGCTATCCAAGTGATGCGCACTATATACTTGCTCGATTAACAGTTCGGAGTTCGTGGTTCCTCGGTTTGCCGGGTTTGTTGAGGAGGCTCTTACTTGGTCGGGTGCGGTTGGGTGGTATTGTGAGTATCCGTGATACTCGTGGTCGGCGTAGTTACTGGCTCGTGATCCATAGAACCAAAAAAATGGTCAAAACACCTCCACTGTTGTTGCCAAAAAGTGTCGGCATTCAAACATTTTTAGAATGGCTTCGTAGTGAAGAGATACAATACGTTGTCCCTCGCTTTTACGAGTCGCTGCCTGAATTACACCGAGACAATGGAGACCTCGACTTACTAATCGCAGACGAAGATGTAATTCGGGTTGAAACGTATTTGCTGAATCTCTCTAACGAACTTACTGGTACCAGTGCAGACAGTGTCCAAATCGGCATGCATGCAATCACAAGCAATAAGGGTGTGCCGTATTATCCTCCGCCACTAGCACGACGTATTATTGCAAATGCAATTGATGGTCCAGCTGGCTCACGTATTCCAGAGGCGCATGACGCATTAAATGCACTTGTATACCATGCGCTTTACCACCATAAGGGATATGCAACCAACATCCCGAGTAATCTAGGTGGTCGACCAGAACATCCTCCTGAGAATGATTACGGGGGTATTATCAAGCGCAAGGCTGCAGAGCTTGGCGTTGACGTTGGTTCTACAATGGAAGATATGGACGAATACATGGCGTCTATTGGGTGGCGCCCTAAACGTGATACCCTTGCCAAGATTGCTGAAAAAAACATGTGGGTTCGCGATCGGTTTTTTTCAGAGACTAATGCTGGCAGCAGTGGGTTGGCGGTATTTGTCGTTAAAGAATTAGCCCTAGAAAGAGGACTACTACCAGACATAGTCCACCATTTAAAAGAGAATGGATTGACCGTGATAGAAAGTACAGTTTTGTCCGAAGAGCAAAAAAGGCGCGCGACGGATGATATTCGTGGTGGCAATTGGGCTGGTCCCGATGGAAGCACGGCTGGATTGCTGCCAGCGGCCATCATTGTTGCTGTTGATCCACAATGTGCTCAGTTGCCAGCGGCGTATGCTAATGAATATGAACGCGTTCGGGTTAAAAAGCGAAAAGAGAAAGTTAGAAAGGCTTTTGATCAAGCAGGGGAGGCAAGCCTCGTCCATTCAGCGGATAATACTGTTGAAGCATGGGACTATATAGAAGTTTGTTTCCCTGAAAAACGCTCTGCTCTTGAAGCTAAAGCAGAAACAGCCGCTCGGCGAACCCTCTGGTTGCGAGTCAAGCGTTTATGTTCTCCAACATACCTTTCCAATACTACTCGCTTTGCCCTTCGTGACCTTGTCACTAAACGACTTCTATGACAAATAAAGAGACCATCAATAGTAACGACGTAGTGTCGTTTGTGAAGGGCCGTACAGTTGAGGTATATGGTTCAACCTACGCACTTTCAACCAGCATCAAGCGTGCGGGAGCAACCAGTGTGACCTTGTATACCAAAGATGATGTCGGCGAAAAAGGTGACGGTTCAGTTGCTGTACGCCAGTATCGTCTATTGCGTGAAGCAGCCGACTGTGTGGCGCCAGTCTGTGTGCTCGATGGTCGATCAGTAAAGCTTTTAGTTGCTATGTATCCTAGCGCACCAAAGTATGTGCTGGTGCGAGTAAGTTTGAGTAGTGCATGGCTGCTTGGTTTCTTTGGTCTCATTAGGCGTGCCCTCTTTGGTTTGGTGCGAATAAAGAAATTGATACAGATCATTGATGAGACTGGACGCAAAACCTACTGGCTTGTATTAGAGCAGACTGGTAAATCTACTCAAGCAGTTCCGGTTCTTCCTAGTGCTATCGGCATTGCCGGTTTTTTGCGCTGGCTCGCACAAGAAAATATCGAGTACGTGGTCTTACGTTTTTATGAAAAGTTGCCAGAACTTTATCGTGAAGGAGGTGATCTCGACCTACTACTTTCTGATGCTGGTAAACAAAAGGTAGAAACCTATTTGAAAGAGAATCAACATCTGTTAACTGAAACGGGTGAGGATATTAGGCTCGGCTTGCTCCGAGTTTCAGGTGAACCGGGAGATATTCCTGCCTACCCACCACCGTTGGCACGCCAAATACTCGAGCGCTCAGTTTCTGGTCCTGCTGGTTCTCGTATTCCAGCACCACAGGACGCCCTTTATGCTCTGATATATCACTGCTTATATCACTCCCGCAAGGGCCATGCCTGTGGTATCCCGAGTACCCTAAAGGAAGAGACTGAAAAATATCCAGAAAATGACTACTTTGGAGTAATAAAACAGAAGGCAGCCGCTCTTGGTACAGAGGTCGGTGCCACCATGGAGGAGATGGATAATCATTTGGCCCAAGCAGGATGGCGACCCAAGTTAGATACACTCGCTAAGATAGCTGACACCAACGACTGGGTCCATCAGCGTTTCTTTGCTGATGCTGCTGAGCACAAAGATGCATTGGTCGGGTTATCAGTGTTCATTTTTCGTGAGTGGGTTCTTGAGGCCGGTTTAACCGAAGCGTTAGATGATCTTATACGCTCACAGGGATACCGTATCTTACACTCCAAAATCTTTACTGATGAAGAGAAGCAAACAGCTTTCGAGAATCTTCGAGGAGGGACGTGGGGCTCAGACGAGTCGGGCAATACTGATGGATGGCGTCCTGCCGGAGCTCTTGTTGTGGTCGATCTCAAATGTGCCAAACTACCACCTGTGTACGCTGCTGGCTTTGAACAATATCGAGTGCGTAAGCTAAAAGAGTTGCTACGCCAAAGCTTAGACGGAGGTGACAAAAGCTCTGTCCACTCTACTGATAATACACGCGAATCGTGGGAGTATATCGAGATATGTTTCCCAGACAAGCTCGAAGTTATAAAAGACGAGGTACAAGCATACCTAAAACCTTCACGTCTAGCCACGATAACACATGTGCTTACTCCACGATACTTGAAGCATTCTTTAAAACACAGTGTGCGTAACTTTTTGATTAAGCACTTTTTGGAGTAGGTTGCTATGAGAACATCACACTATATTGAACTAGTGGGTTTGCCAGGTTCTGGAAAAACAGAAGCGGCAAAAATTCTCTTGGCTGAATTACAGACGAAGCGAATTGGAGTTCAAATGAGAAATCCTCTTAATGCTAATTTGTACGTGAAGACGTATATTGTACTAAAAATGTTATGGCTGCTTTGCAAACACCCGTCACTTATAAGATTGTGGCTTTCTCCTATCGCTGATGAGTATACAAAAACTCCCCATATACGGTCAGTTGTGAGAAATATGCGATACCGTTTAATCGCTGAGTCTGTAATAGTCAGCTATAAAATGAGAAAAAAAGACACGATTTTTATTAATGATGAGGGCATTTTTGGTCGAGTTGTAGCACTATTGACCTTGCTACAAATAAACTATGAATACGCAGAGCGCCTACTCAGTATCTTGTTGCCACAAGAGACACAGATTATTCAAATAGTTACGTCTCCAGAAAATGCATTGAAACGTGAGCGTGCTCGTCACATCGAACTGCCATTTTTTAATGATATGGAAGATTCTGTCAAGAGTATGTTTTTCGTAGGTGGTGCGCAGCAATATCAACAACTTTTAGCAAGACTATCTGACTGCCCAGTGCCAAATATCAGCTATGTTAACAACAATGGGGGCCGAAGGATTTTAGTCGAGAATGTTAGACAGTTTGTAAAGACATTAAATTTTTAATTTACTGTTAGGGTATAATCGATTTGTCATGAAAAATGCCACACAAGTAATAATTGATCGCAGCATACCTAGAAATTTTCTATGCTACGTACCTAAGCGCGACGAGTATATTTTAGACTTATGCAAAGGCAAGAAAGTGCTCCATATTGGCGCCTCTGATTGGCCCTATACAGAGCAACAGTTAGAAAGGGGAAATCTCTTGTATGCTCGTATTGGTGAGGTGGCTTCTCGGCAGCTGGGTCTAGACTTTGACCGAGAAGCAAGTGAATTCTTGAATAGCAAGAAAATTCCAAACTCGGAAATTATTGTAGCTGATATGAACGAACTGCAGGACCTAGATTTTCAGCCAGACGTAATTGTGTTTGGTGAGACCATGGAGCATTTGATGAATCTGGAGGTTGCGCTCAGTAATATGAAGCGGGTGATGGGAGATAGTACGAAGTTGATAATTAGTGTCCCGAATGCGTTCCATTTCATTAACTTTGTGTACGCATTCTTTCGTCGCGAACATCAGCATCCAGACCATAGTGTTGCGTTCACCTATAAGACCCTGACCCAACTGCTTGGCAAAAACAAACTTACGGTCGTAGATTTTAGGTTCACGTTCCTCAATTCCTCCTCTCGTCTACAGCATTTGAATTGGAAAGGAAAGATCATGTATTTCGTTGAGCGGGTAATAGTACGAATAAGTCCTTTGTTTGCAGAAACACTGCTAGTTGTGGCTGAGAAGTAGCGCCAGCGTCTAACTCTTAAGTATCTTAAGATATTCATCAGTAGCCATTTCGGCCTTGTAAGCGGACAAGGCGGACGTAGGTACTATTGGCCTAGGGCTAATCAGTGTTCTGATAATAGCGTTGGCCAAGGACTCTGGGTCATTCATAGCTACCAAAGTCCCATATTGACCGTTTTTCAGTATCTCCCTAGGGCCAGTAGGGGCATCCGTGCTTACAACCTTGGTTCCAAGTGCTAATGCCTCAATCAGGACGGTCGGCAAACCTTCACGCGTGGAGGAAAGTACCAATACATCAGCCTTTTTATACCAAGGGTAGGGATTGTCTGTGTAACCGAGTAGTGACACTTGGTCTTCAATATTGAGTTCTCGAGCCAAGGCTTCCAAAGCTGACTTCTCCGGACCATCTCCCGCCAGAACCAAACGAGCTGGTGTTTTTTTAGTCACTAAGGCGAAGGCTTGCAGCAGTGTGGGATAGTCCTTTTCCTTTGATAGACGGCCGATAGCCAGTAGAAGCGGTTCACCTAAAGACAAGAAAAGATGCTCAACTGGTTCTTGGCTTTTTTTGAAGATGTCATCGGTGATTACTGGATTATAGATAGTGACTACTTTTTCCGCAGGCAGTCCGGCGAGAGCGGCCATTTGTTTGGCAGCTCCTTTTGACACTGCAACCCATCCGTCAGCGAAGCGGTAGAGTACTTTGATACTCATTTTTGCTATGAGCCTTTTGAGCAAAGAAATAGTTGCTAAGCCATTAGTGAGTGAGGTGTGCTCAACTAAGACGAGGCGCGTGCGGCGCGCGCCAAAGGCGCGCGCCAAGACCGCCACGCAATTGGTATGATATGAAGCTGATAGTAGAGATTGTGGTCGGAGGTCTTTAAGCAGCCGCCGCAGACCAAAAAAAGAGCTCATTGCCCGAGAAGCATTGAGATATCGTACTGTGACTCTTGACTCCAATTCAGCGGAATAGTGACCGGAGTGGAGAGACCAGACCTCAACCGTAAGTCCACGCTTCATAAACCCCAAAGCCAGCTCAGCGGTCACTTTTCCTATGCCACCATCCAAAGATGGAACAAACATCGCAATATCGATCAAATCTGGCTTATTACTTACTTTCCCTGACATTAGCCCATTATAGGCTAATTACGCTATACTGTCTTTGCATGAAAGGAAGACCTTATTACATTGAGTTTGTCGGCCAACACACTGCCGGAAAGACCACTATCATCCACGCTATTGTTGACGGTGGTCTACTTGAGCCTAGGATTGCGGTCTATCCGCAACAATTACGACGCGCTCGTTGGCATTTTGTTTTATCACTACCACTTTTGATACTTACCAACGCACACCACCTGCTATTTGTGGCGGCTTTTTTTGTAGGTAAGGCAAAATGGCAGTGGACCAATTATCAAGATGTGGCACGACATATCTTTAAAATGGTCCTCTTGCATCCGTACTATCACCGTTACCAATTCGACATCTGGATGAAAGACGACATGCTACACTTCCTGCCGCGCATTCTCTTTCGAGAGGGTATTGGTATAGAGAAAGCCTTTTTGCAGTTTTTTGACCACTTTGCATTTTTATACGACGGTCTGGTTTTTGTCGAGATACCTCATGCTGTCATGCAAGAACGTTTCGCAGCCCGTTTTAAGACTCAAAGTCAGCAAAGAAAAACAACGCGAGAGCCAATCTACGAACACGCATTTGCACAAAATGTCGCCTTGCTACAAGTTTTGAAGCAGCAATCAAAAGTGCCACTTTTGATTCTTGATGGTTGTAGAGAAACCAAAGAAAACACGATGCGCGTAGTCTCTTTTATAAATTCTGAAGTCATAAAGAATTAACCATGTTAATCGTATTTACTGGGGAACGCGGAGCGGGGAAGTCCACGATTGCTAAAGCGTTATATACCAAATTCGAGAAAAGAGGCCTTCCGTATACTCACCAGTCTGCGTGGCTTCAAGACGCATCAAGTCCGCTGCAAAGGTTTTTTTGGGCACTACGGTTTCCTTTTTACCTACAACTCCGCATCTTCACTGCGTACGTTGGTAATGTGTGGCAAGCACGACGCAAAACCAACCTTAAAAACCGTTTATATTTAATGTATTTCCCGTTTATTTTTGCGTATTACTTGAGGGTAGCTGCAGGTCACAAAAAAACTTTGGTCTGTATTGATACTGATATATTCAATTGGTTCGTCACAAGTGCTGTACGGGGTACATCAAACATTGATTACGTCCGAACCCTCGTTTCTGATGTAGTCATACCGCAAGCGGGAAAGGTTTTAATCGTTGATATTTCGCTTGATTCAAATGAAGCAATCAGCCGCTGGATGCAGCGTGACACAGTTGTAATTGATCAAAACAGTGTCGCTGCCGAACTCCAACAACGTACACAGCGTCAGCTTGTACGGACGGAATTATTACAACACATTGAGTCGTTGCCTAATGTGGACAGGTTGATTCTTGACGGGACAGAAACTGCTGAAGAAAATGCTTCCAAAATACTGACTGAAGTAGAAACACTACAGCGGGATATAAACGATAAAAAAGTAATCGGTTTAGTGCCCTATAAACGCCATTTACGTTCTTTGTACGCAGCGTTAAGCAAGAAAATAGCAATACTCGGATTTGCCTCTCTACAGAAGACACGGCGTATTGAGCTTGGTGATGGAGTTGAGATACTGCCGTACAAAAAAAGCACGTTTGGCGTGCTCCCGTTCCTGTCTTTGTTTGGTTGGCAGCCGCATGCTCCGCATTTCATACGAAACTTCGCTGGTTTATTGTCAGGGAAGCATGTCGATGTGCTTGTTGTGTTTGATATCTATCATTGGTTTTTGATGCAGGCTCTTAGATATACACGTCGCCATCCCGAGACAAAACTGTTTGTTTGGAGTGAGACAAAGCGCTGGCCGGTAAGTAGACTTTCGCGGGTAGTGCTCTCACTCTGGATACGGTATGTAAGACGACATCGCGCACAGATTCACAAGGTATTTGTATACACACAAGAAGGACAACGTTTTTGGGCCGAAAATCTACCAGAATTTAAAACTGAACTCCTACAAGCACCTGTCGACAACCAACTCTTTGTACCTACTGAGCGTCGCGAGTGGCTTCCGAATGGAACGTTACGAATTTTAATGAATGCTCAGTATATACCGTACAAAAGGCATATTAATTTGTTAGAAGCGGTGGCACAATTGCGCTCGCAGGATAGAGCCATCAGTGTCACGCTCGTAGCTCGTCGCAGTACAGGACAAGAAGAGGTGCAAAAAAAGGTCTTTGCGCTGGGACTGGGCGACATCGTTCGATTTCAAGGGCCACTATCAAAAGATGAGCTACGACAGCTTAATAATCAGCATGATGTCTTAGTGCTTCCAAGTTATAACGAAGCCATTGGCATGGTCGTCCCTGAGGCCATGGCGTGTGGACTGCCAACCATCACGAGTGACACGGTTGGAGCAAATGCTTATATATCAGAAAATGAAACTGGTTTTATTTTCAAAACCGGTGATGTTCAAGCCTTGGCGAGTATATTAAATAACTGTTTTAATCCCACGTTACTTGCATCAATGGGGCAGGCAGCACGCGTGCGTGTGGCAACTGAGTTTACTCCTGAAGCAATCGCTGAAAAACTTTATCGAGCAATATCAGACAGCGCGGTCTCTGACGAAAAAGAATAACAACATAATAAGACTGGCAAACTGTTTTCCAACAAAAGCTAATACTGCACCCAGTACCCCATAGGCTGGGATGAGGGTACAATATAGTGTTATAGATACTGTCGGCTGAATGAACTCCATGATATAGAGAGCCCGTACGTGCATAGTTGCATTAAAGTATTGTGTGAAAAGTACCAAGGGAGAAAAAAGTATCAGTAGCGCTGCTAGTTGTGAAAAATGTAGCGTATTTAAATACTGTGGTAAAAAGAGTTTGAATAACAATGGTGCCATTACAATATACGCAATATATATTGGAATCGTAGCGATAAAGAATACGAAAAATTTACGTAGCAGTGATTCACGCAGTGCATGTTTATCTCGACTGGCCATTTTAGGAAGAGCGAGTTTGCCTACATTATTAAGAGCGCTTGTTATTTCTTTAGGAAGTGACATGGAAATCGTGTACATAGCAACTTGAACTGGTCCAGCAAAATACCACAACATCACCTTATCGAGGTGGGCGGATATGGCACTCAGCACTGATGTGCCAGTAAGTTTTTTTCCATACGGTATGGTCTCTGTGTCATTTGATGTCTCCCAATGAGAGGTTCTAACCAAATAAATATAGATAAGGAAGTTTATCAATGAAGTGCTTCCAATGTACGCTGCGACGATAACGAAAAGCTGCCCGTGTAGCAGTACAGCCGCAGTAGTGGCAGTTATTATGGTGGCATAGCGAATCACAGATACTATGGTGTAGCTGCGATAGTTCTTTCTGCCATTGTAGTAGTTTTGGGCAACAGTAAATGATTCATAAAAGGGAACAAACAAAGCGATTAGCAGAAAGAGCGAGCCCAGTGTAGTGTCGCCTGCAAAGAAGTAGTAACCGGCGACAACGAGTGAACAGAGAGAGCCTAGAATTCCCCAGCGCAATCGTGTTCGTGTCGCTTCAGGAATAATGCCAGCATTACCACGCGCTACAGCACGTACAATCGCAGTACCCATACCAGGCAGTGATGCGAGTGTGAACAAACTCATCATAGTGATGAGAAAGCGATATTGACCATAGACAGCCTGACTTAGAAGGTTGGCAAATACCCAAACCAGAAGTAGTGAAAACACAAAATTTACTATTTGGTTCGATAGCAACCAAGAGCCGCCATGAAATAAATAGGTCATGTCTGTACCTGTATATCGCTCACTCCAACGTAGTACTTGATGGAGTCGTTTTTTTGATCTACCAATCATGCTCTGTAGTATATACCTTTAACAAACTGGAGTAGTAATAAGTTTCCCGTGTATTGTTTTAATTGCCGTTAGTTTCTGTGCAGGCTAAAATGAGCGACACAAAACAGTATGGACATGTACCGCACCGTCAAAGGACTTATTCCAAAGCGTCTTCGTAAAACGTTTCGGCCAGTGTACGCGCGCTTGGCGCTGCGTGGTTTTGATAGGCCACAAAGTGTCGAGATTAAAACGTACGGTTTTTCTATTCAACTAGACCCGAATAATGGGGCGGTTGATGAGTACATTTACATGCACCGTAATTGGGAGACCACAATTGCAGCTATTTTGGAGCAGAAATTAGAAAGAGGCGGTACGTTTATCGATATCGGCGCTAATATCGGCTACTTCAGTTTGGAGGCGGCAACGTTGGTAGGGGAAGGTGGGCGAGTCATTGCATTTGAACCACTCCCGTTTTTGGCCGAGCAACTTAGGACAAGTATTCAGCTAAATGGCTTTTCAAATATCGACGTGCGACAGTTGGCGCTCGGGGATTCTGTTGGTGAACAAAAGATAGAATTGCAGCGCGGTAACATCGGCGGTTCTTCGTTAGTAAAAGAACTTGATTCTGGTCACTTCGAAACGGTGAAGGTGGCTCGGCTCGATGATGAATTGGCTGGTATTGATCGGGTTGACCTTATAAAAATAGACGTTGAGGGCTACGAGTACGAAGTATTGAAGGGAGCGCAGGCGGTCTTACAAAAGCACCAACCAACCTTAGTGATGGAGTTCAGCCCCAATGTATACCGCCGTCGTGACCCGAATATGGCGAGAGATATACTGCTGCTTCTTGTTAACGCCGGCTACTCACTCACCGATATCGACCGGAATATTGCAGTGACAGACGTCGATGAGTTTCTTGCCGGACTGGGTACAGAACAGACGAATTTACTTGCTGTCAGCAAATCTGGATAAGGTGGTCAGTGTTTAGATTTTGGGGCGCTATAATGTAAGGAATGTCTGACACCAGTGTGGAAAAGAAGATCGTTTTTGAGGACGATCTCACCATGTTTGATCCGGCCCGCCGAGCGGGAGCGGTTTTGGACCATGTACTCGATACCCGGCCAAAATCAGTCGAACGGATACATAAACGAGTCAGTATCAAAGAAGCGCGCCGTGATCGGCCTATCATTGATCGTGATACCGGACGCACGATGTCACGAGTACTTTTTGTAACGAGCGACACCCGCGCTCTGGAGAAAGGCAGTAGTGTGCAAAACCACTATATGTCACTTTCGAGTGTATTTGATGAAGTTCATGTGTTGGTGCTCGGCGGTAGTACTCACGCCAGACAAGAACACCGTATAAGTCAAGCGGCTTGGGTCTATTCAGCACCGTCTGCCCAGTGGTGGCTCGCACCATGGCGAGCTCGTCAGGCAGCTCTTGATATGCTGGTCTTTAGCGATACTGTCCGTCCTGATGTGGTGGTCGGTACCGATCCGTACACTGCCGGCCTGTCCGCATATCTCATTGCCTCGGCATTTTCGCGCCCACTCCAAATACAGGTGCATGAAGATTTTTTAGCGCCAACATTCAAACAAGCGGATGCACACTATAAGCGCAAGCAACGATTAGCTCGCTATGTCTTACGTCGAACCAATAGTGTTCGCACTGCAACGGAGGTACTGGCTCAGACCATCAACGGCAAGTTTAAGCGTATTGTTGATGTGGCCACTTTGCCACAGTATTTCGACCTACAGGGCCTAAGAGAAGCAGTGCCAACCTTTGATGTTCATGAACGATACAAAGACTTTAAGTTTGTTATTCTCACCTACGCACCGCTTACGGCAGACAGTCATCTCCATGCGGTCATTACCGCCTTACGTGGATTACTCATGAGTCCCCGGATCGGTCTCATTGTGATTGGCACCGGTCCAGCCAAACACTTGTTTCAGGAAAAAGTGAAGCTCATCGGTATTGCTAAGAGTGTGGTGTTCTTAGAACGTGTCGAAGATACGGTCTCGCTTCTTAAAACTGCCGACCTGCTCATCGAAGCCGGAGCCACTGAGGAAGCTGAGGAACACGTACTAAAGGCTGCTGCTGCTGGTCTGCCAATAGTTACTGCAGCCGTTGGACGTGTCGAGACGCTTTTTACCGATGGTAGCAGCGCGTTCATTTGTCCAGTAGGAGATATCGATTGTTTAAGCAAAAAAACCAATCAATTTCTAAACCAAAGCAGTTACCGTTCTTTGTTTGCGCACACAGCCTCTGAGATAGTAGCGGCTCGCATAGATGAGGACCCGGTCAATTACTATCGTTCATATCGAGATACCATTGAAAGCATCATCGTCCCAACAGATCAGGCTGAAACCAGTACTTCTCCTCAGGCCGCGTTAGTCAATGATAAGCCACCATCGGCACCAGCTGATGCCCCAATCGCTCCTACCGCTCCACGTGCCGCCTAGGCTCGGGGGAGCTTTTTGCACAGGGTGGCGAAATAAGATGTCTCTGGTATGCTGTACCCTAATCTTATTGGTAGCAAACATCATTAACGTATGAGAGATTTTTTGCAAGCGGTGGTCTTTATTGGCGTTTTTCTCACCTTGTTCATCCCCCTTATGGTGAGTGACACCATGTTTTTTCCGTTCATTACAGGAAAAAACTTTGCCTTCCGTATCGTTGTTGACATCATTTTTGCTGCTTGGTTCATTCTGGCGCTTCTGGACACCAAGTACCGGCTGCGTTTCTCGTGGCTACTGCCAACCACACTGGGATTTTTGATCATTATCTTTTTTGCCGATCTCTTTGGTGAATACCCACTAAAGAGCCTGTGGAGTAACTTTGAGCGCATGGATGG
The DNA here is from genome assembly GCA_020632155.1 of Candidatus Nomurabacteria bacterium. Taxonomy (GTDB): domain Bacteria; phylum Patescibacteriota; class Minisyncoccia; order Phycocordibacterales; family UBA918; genus OLB19. The sequence goes on from JACKGE010000001.1 coordinate 392,883, forward strand.
GTTTGTGATGCTTGTACACTTCTTCTTGTATTTTGTGGTGTTGGCACACACACTTCGCGAAAGCAAATACTGGACCTACTTCTTCAACACCACGCTCGGTGTTGCTACCTACGTTGCCCTGTACGGACTGGCGCGATCGTCGGGCTTGCTTGAAGGTGGTGGTGGCCGTATTGATAGTACGCTTGGTAACGCTTCGTACATGGCCATCTACATGCTCTTCCATATCTTTATCTTGGCGTATCTATTTCTCCACACTAAGAATCGTCTGCTGCAAGCGGTCTATGCCATTGGCTCAGTGCTCTTTGTATATATCCTCCTTGAGACCGGAACGCGCGGCACGTTCATTGGCCTTGCGGTCGGTACCTTTGTAGCGGTCTCTTACATGGCTCTCTTTGGCCGCGGGTATCCGCAGGTGCGTAAGATAGCTATCGGTAGTGCCATCATCGGTATTGTGGCCGCTGCAGCATTCTTTGTTTTTAGGGATAGCGCAGTGGTACAACAAAATCCAAGTATCGCTCGTATCGCTAATATCTCTACAGAAGATCTCACTGTGCGCGCCACTATTTGGGGGATGGCTTTTGAAGGCGTCAAAGAACGACCACTTTTGGGCTGGGGGCAAGGAAATTTCAACTACGTCTTTAACAAGAACTATGACCCGTCACTGTACGACCAAGAGGCATGGTTCGATAGGGTACACAATATTTTCTTCGACTGGCTCATTGCCGGTGGTGTGTTGGGCTTCGTAGCGTACTTTAGCATTCTCTTTGCCTGTCTCTACTATCTATTCTGGCGTCCGCTATTTCATCATGATGCCCTCAATGACGATGTCTCGTTCTCGGTCATTGAGCGTGCGCTACTGCTTGGCATCTTAGCTGGTTACTTTACGCACAACCTCGTGGTCTTTGATAACCTCGTGAGCTACATGTTCTACGCTGTTGTACTGGCGTACATCCATTCACGAGTCTCGACCGAGATACCGCGGGTTGCTGCCTACCGACCGGATCCAGTCATAGTGAAGCATATTGTGGCACCGACCGTAGTGGTACTGACAGTAATGGTGATCTACCTCGTACACGTTCCGGGGATTTTGGCCGCCAAAGATATCATTGATGCCTTTCAGTCTGGTGAGCCGGCTGAGCGTTTTGGTGCCTTCGAACGCGCTCTTAGTCGCCACAGCTTTGCAGACCAAGAGATAACTGAGCAAATGGCGCAGCAGGCGATGAACCTTGCTGCCTCTCCAGATGTTTCAGCTGAGACCAAGAGTAAGTATCTTGCTCAAGTAGAAGGGCATATTAAGAACTTGATCGAACAAAAACCAAACGATGCCCGCCTCCACGTATTTCTAGCTGGTTTTTATCGTAATGCCAATCGTCTTGATGATGCGCAGCAGCAGATCGACCGCGCACATGAACTCTCGCCACGCAAGCAAGCTATTATTCTCGAGCAGGGAACTGTTGCTGGTTTGCGAGGGGAGTATGATGAAATGAATTCTCAATATCAAGAGGCTTTTGAACTTGATACTGACAACACGTTAGCTCGATCGCTGTATGCTATTTCTTTCATCCCGCTTGGGGATATTGCTATGGTCCATGAGGTTGCTACTGGAACCTACTTTACTGATCTGGCCACCAACAACATGGCGCTGTCTATGGCAGATCGTGAGAATGAAAATGAGTTACTGGCAGAGCTATTGACGGAGCGTATTCGAGTAACTCCTGACGATTTGCAGAGTAGAGTTAGTTTGGCGTTTGTGTATTACCGAACCGACAATATTCCGATGGCAATAGAGACCCTAAATGAAGCTCGCCGTGACGTACCGAGTTTTGAAGCACAAGGAGCTTGTATCGTTTCAAATCTCGAAGCCGGACGACAGCCAGATCTAAACTGTCAATAATGATAACCATCTTACCAGCAGAGCCACTCCACAGACATACCACTCTTAACGTGGGCGGGGAAGCGGAGTACTTTGTTGCTGTCAAAGACAAAACAGAGGCAGTGAGCGCAGTAACTACTGCACTAGAGAAGAATTTACCTATTACAATTCTCGGCGGCGGCTCAAATGTATTAGTGTCTGATTCTGGTATCAAGGGCTTGGTCATTAAAAATAAGATAACTGGCATCACATCAGAACAGAGTGGCGACAATATACTTGTGACCGCTGGTGCAGGTGAAGTGTTTGACGACCTAATCGCACACACGGTAGCAAAGGGTTGGTGGGGACTGGAAAATCTCTCTCATATACCGGGTACGGTTGGCGCCACGCCCGTGCAAAATGTTGGTGCGTACGGGGTCGAGATTGCTGATGTACTTGTCTCTCTTACTGCTATTGATACACGAACCGGTGAGGAGCGTGTTTTTAGTGCACCGGAATGTGAGTTTTGGTACCGCCGATCATTTTTTAAATCGGCGTTAGGCCGTCACTATTTTATTACGAGTGTGACCTTTAAAGTACAAAGTGAAGCAAATCCACAAATTGCCTACCGTGACCTCGAACGATATTTCAAAGATCAAACCGATTACGACCTTGAACACATTCGCGCTGCAGTCATTGATATTCGAAGCACCAAGTTTCCTGATTGGTCTGTGCTTGGCACTGCTGGTTCATTCTTTCAAAACCCAATCGTTTCACCAACAGTGTATACAGAGCTAAAGAGTAGGTATCCAGAATTACCAGGTTACGAACAGACGGACGGAGTAGTTAAATTACCGCTGGGATGGATACTCGACAAGATCGTAGGACTAAAGGGGCTGCGAGTCGGTAATGTTGGTATGTATGAAAATCAAGCGTTGGTACTGGTTAATTACGGCGGCGCTACCGCAGCTGAGATAACTGCGTTTGCAGAATCAATACAAGAGAAAGTGGCCGCGGCCACAGGCATCGAAATCGAGTGGGAGGTGACGAAGTTGTAAATCGTCTTGCACCAGATTAATTTTTTTAACAGTGTTAAGTGGTTGTTCGCTACTTCGTTGCCCACCTGTCACTGATTCGCTGCACTCATATCGCAGTTGCAAACGTGCAGTTTGCAGCGAATTAACTTTCTGCAGAGGTATATGGTAATTTTGTACTGCGTTGCCCACCTACACACTTGTTGCAAGCAACATCGTGTGTTCATTCACTACGTTCATGATTAGATAAAAGAAAAAATTAATTTTCTTGTCCACCTATGAACTATCTCACTTCGTTCGACAAAGTTCATTCATTCGCTCTGCTCATGACCGGATAAAAAATTACACTAGTAATTTTTTATCCACAAATTTTTTTTACAAAAGACATTGTATAAATTTTTTTCCGCGCGATAATATACATACAAGCTGACATTCTCTCAATGGGTTGTTCTTTGACAAGAGAACGTCGCGGTCGATTCTTTATACACTAAACTCACACCACACTTATGCCAGCAAAAAAGAAAGCTGCCAAGAAGACAGCGCGCAAGTCTACTAAGAAGACAGTTCGCAAGGCTGCTAAGAAGACCGCAAAGCGCGCACCTAAGAAGGCTGCGAAGAAGACAACCAAGCGTAAGGCTGCGAAGAAGACTGCTAAAAAAGCAGCAAAGCGCAAGCCAGCTAAGAAAGCTGCCAAGAAGGCTGTACGTCGCAAGAAGTAAATTCCTTACTTCATTCGACACACAAAACCCGCTCTCCACAGCGGTGTTTTGTTTGTCTGAGCAGGCGCTTTAGCTCGGTTTCTTTCTGTGGTATGCTAGCGGCTATGTCATTTCTGGACCGATTCTTTGGACCGACCTACGAGAAGGAACTCAAAAAGATACAACCCCTAGTAGCTCAAATAAACGACCTCAGTGAACGCTTTAGCGGCTACTCTGACGACGAGCTCAAGGGACTTTCTGCAGAGTTCAAGGGGCGGGTTAGTGCCGGTGAAACGCTTGATGAACTCCTACCGGAGGTGTTTGCTGCTGTGCGCGAGGCAGCGGGCCGTACCCTTGGTATTCGCCACTACGACGTGCAGCTTATCGGTGGTCTACTTTTGCATCGCGGACAAATAACCGAGATGCGTACCGGTGAAGGTAAGACGCTTGTTGGAACCTTGCCAGCATACCTCAACTCTCTTACTGGTAAAGGTGTACACGTAGTGACGGTAAACGATTACCTAGCACGCCGTGATGCTGTATGGATGGGGCAGGTATATGCAGCCCTTGGTGCATCAGTTGGTGTTATTAATCACAGCTCCTCATTTCTTTACGATGAACATCATGGTGCAGAAGATGAAGAGCGCGACGCTGAAGGCTCATTCAAAGTTCATCACGAATTCCTTCGTCCCTGTGAACGTCAAGATTCATATCGAGCTGACATAACCTACGGTACTAATAGTGAATTTGGTTTTGATTACTTGCGCGACAATATCGAGTTTGATGCGAAGCGCTTGCGGCAACTACATCATGCGTACGCCATTGTCGATGAGATTGACTCTATTTTAATTGACGAAGCACGTACACCGCTTATCATCTCGGCCCCAGCCGCTGATTCAGAAGACCTCTATACGGTCTTTGCACGCGTTGCTATGCGCCTTAAGCCGGACGAGCACTATACGGTGGATGAAAAACTTAAAAGCATTGCGCTTACTGATGAGGGTATTGAAGCAGCTGAGAAGGCTCTCGGTATTGATAATATTTATACTGACAAAGGCATTAAGTATGTACATCACCTAGAGACTGCGATTCGGGCCAAAGCACTCTATACTCGGGACAAGGAGTACGTGGTTCGTGATAATGAAGTGGTCATTGTTGATGAATTCACTGGTCGTCTGCAACCGGGGCGTCGCTGGTCCGATGGCCTCCATCAAGCGGTTGAGGCAAAAGAGGGTGTGGAGATACAGCGTGAGAGCAAAACGTACGCGTCGATAACGTATCAGAACTATTTCCGCATGTACGAGAAACTCTCGGGCATGACTGGTACCGCGCTTACCTCACAAGAGGAGTTTTATACGGTCTATGGCCTTGAAGTAGTTCCCGTGCCTACCAACCGAGCAGTGCAACGTATTGACCGCAATGACCTGATTTTCCAGACCGAGAAAGGTAAATTTACCGCCGCTATCGCTAAAATCAAAGAAGTGAATGAGAAAGGACAGCCAATTCTCGTCGGCTCAGCGTCTATCGACAAAAACGAACTTCTTTCTGCTGAGCTTACCAAAGCTGGTGTCAAACATGAGATGTTAAACGCCAAGAACCACGAACGAGAAGGAGAGATCATTGCTGAAGCAGGACGCAAGGGGGCAGTGACCCTCGCTACCAACATGGCTGGTCGTGGTGTTGACATCAAACTTGGTGGTGCTAACGCCACTGATGCACAAGAGAAAGAGGTTCTTGAGCTCGGCGGATTATTTGTACTTGGTACCGAGCGACACGAAGCGCGACGTATCGACAATCAATTGCGTGGTCGTTCTGGACGCCAAGGCGACCCCGGAGAGACACAATTTTATGTTTCCATGGAAGACACGCTTATGCGAGTGTTCGGCGGCGACCGTATTAAAGGCCTTATGGGCACCTTTGGCATTCCTGAGGATCAACCGATCGAGAATAAGATGATCACGCGGCAGCTTGAATCAGCTCAAACACGTATTGAAGGTTTCCATTTTGATGCTCGTAAACAGGTACTTGCGTACGATGACGTACTTAATCGTCAGCGGCAGGTCATCTATGCTCGGCGCCGTAAGCTTTTGACTGGCGCTACAGAAGAAGTTAGTGAGCTACTTGAGGAAGTTAAGGTAGCAGTGCCCGAGGCAGTACCAGCCATTGAAGCCAAGGCTAAAGAATTTGATGAGACTACGTGGTTTGACCTGTTGCGTCGCCTCATGCTCCAAATGGTAGATATTATCTGGGTGGAACACCTTGAAGTAATGGGGTACGCACGCAGCAGTGTTAATCTTCGTGCGTACGGGCAACGTGATCCCCTTATTGAATACCGCAAGGAAGGGAAGCGTTTATTTACTGAAATGCAGGGAAACACTCTCCACCGTATTGCAGAAGTGATACCAAACCTTCAGGTGAAGGCGATTGAAAAAGAGGAAGCAGAATTACGTAAACAGAAGGAACAAGCTCAACAAGTCGGAGCTGCTGCCAATGGAGGAGATAATAGTCCAGTTATCAAAGCGGCTGGTCATGGCCGTAATGAAATAGTGACCATCACTAACGGTACTGACACACAGGAACTCAAGTACAAAAGGGCACTGCCGCTTATCGAGTCTGGCGAGTGGAAACTCAAAGCCTAGTTACCATTGACGTTTAAATAAAAACGCGTACTCTTTGTACATGATAAAAATGATCTCACGAGTTCTCATCGGAGCTCTTGCGCTACTATTGGCAGCTAATTTTATCCCTGGTATTGAGGTTATGGGCCTCTACACAGCGATCATTGCTGCTCTTATTTTAGGACTCCTCAATATGATTGTGCGTCCCGTACTTATTGTCCTTACATTGCCAGTGACTATTTTGACGTTGGGTTTGTTTACCTTTGTTATTAATGCAGCCCTCTTTTGGTTCGCAGCTTCGTTCATTGAGGGTTTTGCTGTAGCGGGATTTGTGCCAGCACTCCTCGGTTCAATTTTTGTATCTATAGTCAGTGCCATTGGTAACGCACTCATATCATGATGCAGACGATCGCCAAACTCCTGCCGGCGATTGGTTTTGTTCTAGTGTGTACGCTACTCTTGCTCTTCACTGAGCCGGTTGCCTATATGAAGACACTTGTCTCAGGTATGAACGCGGTGAGCTACATTAGCTATGTACTCATGCTCACTTTGGCAATCGTACTCATGCCACTTACGGTAATGCCACTTATACCAGTGGCCTCTGCAGTAATGGGCCCGTTTGCAACAGCACTCCTTAGTATCGTTGGGTGGACCCTCGGTGGGGTATTGGCGTTTTTGATCGCCCGCTATGTTGGCCGTCCAGCCCTCGAACGTTTTGTAAACCTAGGTACACTCGACGAGCTCACTGCTCGTATACCACAAAATAGTCGCTTTATGGTTATTGTGTTGCTGCGCCTCACACTGCCAGTCGATATTGTTAGTTACGCCATTGGATTTACATCAAGCGTCAGTCTACTTGAATACACATTGGCTACGTTAGTCGGAGTCACTTGGTTTTCATTTGCGTTTGCGTACCTTGGTGACGCCCTTCTTACGGGGAACAAACCACTGCTCATAGAACTAACAGGCGCATCGCTGCTCATCTTTTTTGGTGCGTGGTTGTGGCTTAGGCGTACACACCGTCGGAACTAGGTTGCTTAGTTTTATGGCCGTGGTAGGCTAGGAACTCACATATGTTTGTTGATGAAATACGTATAAAAGCCAAGGCTGGAGACGGTGGTATTGGCGTTGTTCGCTGGCGACATGAGAAATTTAAGCCTAAAGCCGGCCCTGCTGGTGGCAATGGCGGCAATGGAGGTAGTGTCTATTTGCGGGCTGTCAAAGACCTTGGGTTGTTGTCAAAGTATACCGGTGCCAAAGAGTTTCGTGCTGAAAGCGGTGAAGCTGGCCGTGCTCTTAGCCAGTACGGAAAAAACGGTGAAGACCTGTATATTGATATTCCGGTTGGATCAAAAGTGACCGACGAAGAGCGAGGTTTTAGCTATGAGCTGACCACCGAAGGAGAGACTGCACGCATCCTTAAAGGTGGTCGCGGCGGACTTGGTAATGAATACTTCAAGTCATCAACCAATCGTTCACCGGAAGAATCCACAGAAGGAACCCTTGGGGAGGAAGGAAGCTTTTTTATTGAGCTCAGTTTGGTTGTCGATGTTGGACTTGTTGGAAAACCAAACGCTGGTAAATCCACACTCCTTAATACACTTACCAATGCTCGTTCGACAATTGGTTCGTATCCTTTCACAACGCTTGAGCCCCACCTTGGGGCACTCTACGAGTTTACTATCGCTGACATACCGGGGCTTATTGAAGGGGCTGCAGAAGGGAAGGGGCTTGGCCATAAGTTTTTGCGACATATATCACGCACCAAAATGCTCCTCCACCTCGTTTCACTTGAAGAAGATGATCCAAAAAATGTGTATTATACAATTTCTAAAGAGCTATCTAACTACTCAAAAAGTATATCTGATAAAGAAGAGTGGATTATTTTAACTAAAAAAGACCTTGTTTCAAAAGACATTATAGAGGCAACTTGCAAATCTATTGACAAAATTAACAAACGTGTGTTTGTAGTGTCTGCAGAAAGCGGGGAAGGGATAAAAGAACTGCAAGATTCTCTTGTTTTGCACTTACGGGAAGGGTAGTATAGGGGCCATGAGTACGTATACACCCACCATTGGTATCGAAGTTCACGCTGAACTCAATACAAAAAGTAAGATGTTTTGTTCATGTGTGAACGATCCGCATGCAGCTGAAGCCAACACACACATTTGTCCAGTCTGTTTAGCACACCCCGGAACCCTTCCAGCGGTAAATAAAGAAGCAGTCAAAAAGGTTCTGCTTGTTGGCAAGGCACTTGGCGGCACGCTTGCTGTCTATAGTGAGTTTGATCGTAAAAATTATTTCTATCCGGATATTCCAAAAGCGTATCAGCTCAGTCAGTATGCGTACCCATTTGTCTCAGGGGGTGAACTGGCCGGAGTGGCAATTACTCGTGTGCACCTCGAAGAGGATACCGCGCGCAGTCAACATGAGATGGAGGGAAGCATCGTTGATTTTAATCGAGCCGGAGTACCACTTATGGAACTGGTTACGGAGCCAGTCATACATGACGCCAAGACAGCTGCTACTTTTGCTAAAGAGCTACAGCTGCTTTTACGAACACTTGGTATTTCAGGAGCAAATATGGAAAGAGGGGAGATGCGGGTAGAGGCCAATATATCTATTAGTGATACAGATGAGCTTGGCACTAAAGTTGAAGTTAAGAATTTGAACTCCTTTAAGGCGGTGGAGCAAGCAATAGAATACGAGATCAAGCGACAAACGGAACTATTAAATAGTAACGAACGTATTATTCAAGAAACCCGCGGGTGGGACGAGAACAAAAGTCGCACATTTTCGCAACGTTCCAAGGAAACAGCTGAAGATTACCGATATTTCCCAGATCCAGACATTCCCAAGTACGACCTCAAAAAAGTGCCAGAATTTGAAAATTCTCGTCTACAGGAGATAATGCCTAAATTACCCCTAGAAATAAGGGAGCAATATCTCGGCTACGGTGTAAAAGGTGAACAAATCGAGATACTACTAGCTGATAAGCAGCTGCTCAACTTTATGGACGCTGTAACAGCTGAAATGGCCTCGAATGACAAGAAAGTGCGGCAAGCAGTAAATTACGTAACATCTGACGTTGTGGGATTGTTACAAGATTCGTCTGAACTAACATTAGAGCTGAGCTCCGCCAGTTCATTTGCATCGCTTATCACCCTTCTTGATAGTGGTGAAATAAATTCACGCGTAGCAAAAGATCTTCTCGCTGAGGTATTGCGTCATGGAAGTGATCCAAAGCAATTAGCCGAAGAAAAGGGCTTATTGCAGGCAAGTTCTACTGATGAGCTACTGCCGATCGTGACCACTGTAATAGCAGAAAATCCAGAGGTAGTTAGCGAATACAAAGGAGGGAAGGAGGCCGTACTCCAGTTCTTGGTTGGACAGGGTATGAAGGCCACCCGAGGGAGCGCCAACCCAGCTGTTCTTACTGAACTCCTTAAGGAGCAAATGAAATAGCGTTTGTGCTATACAAAAAACCGCGAGATATCCACTCGCGGTTTTTTGTCACCACCTGTATAATAGGGCACAGCATATGGAAACTATCTCGGTTAATGGAGAAACCTTTATAAAAGCCAACATTCTGGCCCGAGAACTCGGCTACACAGCAGACTATGTTGGGCAGCTGTGTCGTGGTGGCAAAGTGAAAGCAGAGCTCGTGGGGCGAAGTTGGTTTGTAGAACCAGAATCCCTTCGGTCTCATCGTAAGGGTCGTTATCGAAGTGTAGCTAAGAAATCTAAGCTACAGATAGAAAAGCAAACTAAGACCACTGAGACAGTACCGGCCAAGGAAGGGTCAACTCACATACCGATCAATAAGCATTTTTACAGTCGTGGTGTACAAAAGAATGTTCGGTATGAAATGGACGAAAGCGAATTGATGCCAGCAATCAAGCCCACTGACAAAGGAGAGTCTTCACGTTTGCAAGTACATTTGGCAGAAGCGCGGCAAATGAACATAAAAAGCACTGAAAAAGCCTATAAAATGGAAGCTACAGAGCTCCCAACATTTAAACGTGACGGCACCCTTACGATAGCGGAAGCTCCTGAACTTGCAGAGAATCCAGTATCAGAAGCAAAAAAAACGCCAAAAAAGGGTACGCACAAGAGCTCAGAAGCAAAATCGCGGCACGTAAACGTACATAGTAGTGATAGTGCGGAAGTGGTTCCTATTGCCACTGCAGTTAAAACACACAAAAAAAGGACCGTAACAGCAAAGCGCAGGACAGCTCAAAAGGGCCATGGCCTTAGAGCGCTGTGGTGGGTGTTTGTGTGGGTGGCAGTCAGTGCTCTTGGGCTGATTATAGCTACGCTTGAGTACCACACAAGCGTAGGCGGTAACGTTTCTGACAGTTATTCGTTTGAGCCAGAAAATATAAAAACAATTTTTGAAATAGCAAAAATGTACCTAAAAATATAGTTTTTTCGTGTAGCCGAGATTTATTTTGCCAAGCCTACATAGCTGGTTGTGTAAAAATACAGGCCTTGTTTGCCCTGATGGTGTGTAAGGGCTGATTGTTCCGGTTTGTAACTGTAAGGTCCTTATTTCTTGTCAGGGCTTTTTCTCTAAGTACAAGGGAGAGTAGGGTTGCTGGTTTCGGAGGCGGCGGCTCAGGCCTGTAGGCGGGTGCTGAACAGGTTGTACTTCACATAAAAAAGAAGTGGTCTTGATCGAGTAGAGGTCTCCCTGCTGCAGGACAAACAGGTGTTTTTTACTGTCCACATATGGAGCGTTTTTGAGCCAAAAAAAAGGCGAAATCACTATAAAATATATAGCAATATCGTATGAGCTTCGATCCTTCACCACAGGCTAAATTCATACCCGTTAAAGAAGCCGCCAAACTGGTCGGCTACACGACCGACTACGTCGCTAAGTTGGCGCGGGAGGGAAAGGTCGATGCACGGCGCAATGGTCGACAGTGGTTCGTTGGCCGCGACTCAGTGAAACTCTTTTCACTGCAGCAAGAGGAGCTCAAAAAAACTCGTCAACAAGAATTAAAAGAGCAGCGTCTTAGAGAGCGTCATGGTGAGGTGAGTACGGCATCGCCATCGGTAGCAAAAATCGAGAAACAAGAAAGTGGAGCGCATGAAGCGCTCGCGACTACGGCCGTGGTGTTTGCTTCAATCTGCATTATGACCGTCCTCTCACTTTCTGTAGTTGAAAATAAGATCTCGTTTTCAGACATAGGGGCGACGATTGCTGGACTTGCAGCACGCGTTGGTAGTGTCGCAAATGTTATAGACGGGACTGATTGGTGGCCGCCACAAGGACTCCATCAGGTTGCTCTTGATGGGGAGGCAGTTGGTGGCCTTAGAGACCTGCCACAGGTAGATAGCAATGAAGCCCGCATCTTGCTTCCGAACAATGAGAATGCTACGTCTGCCGCACGGTATTTTTCTGACGAGGTCATGGTGAAGACCAGTGCGAATGGTGCGGTAATAACACCGGTCTTTCGCAGTGGTACTTCAGAACAGGCGTTTGTGATTGAGGATAGTACCGAGTGAGTTTTTACGTATGAGCAAGCGTATCATTATCAACCGAATACTACACACAACTACACTTGGTCTTTTGCTCGTGCTTAGCCTTAGTCTCCTTAGCTCTCTTGCGGAGGCGGCGCCAAACTACCAGATCAACTATCAAGGTAAGCTCCTCGATAGTTCTGGCTCTCCGGTGGCAAATGGTTTATACGACATGGAGTTTAAGCTCTATACCGTTCCTACCGGTGGCAGCGCCATTTGGACCGAAACACGCACTGGTGGTAATCAAGTGATGGCCACAAGCGGCCTGTTCTCAGTGATGCTCGGTGAAGTAGCCTCTCTCTCTGGAGTTGATTTTGATCAAACGCTCTACCTAGGAGTGAATATCGAGGGTGACGGTGAGATGTCACCGCGCAAAGTGCTTGGCTCCGTACCGGCTGCATTTGAGGCGGCACACGCAGCTGATAGTGATACCGTGGGCGGTGTTGCTTCTTCCTCGTTCCTCAGAAGTGATGCAGCTGACACAGCTTCAGGCTTGCTGACATTCACTGGAGGACTTGTCAGTACAGCCTCTAGTACCATCACTGATCTTACGTTCACTACTGCTACTGCTACAACGCTCGTCATAAACGGCGAAGCCTTTACTGACTTTACGGGCACTGCACTTGTAAACACCGGTGGGGTACTCTCAGTTTCAACCTCGTCACTGGCAGTGTACTTTGCGTCGACGTCTGATTTTAATACCGAAGCAAAGTTGGAAAGTATTTTGACTGACGTCACCAACATATACACCAACAACGACGGTTCCCTCAGTGACGACGACCTCAGCAACAACAGCACCACCGACCTCGCTGAAGGTACTAACCTCTATTTCACGACTGCTCGCGCTTCTACCACTGCAGCGCAAGTCCTCTTTGCTACCACAACCCTTCCAAACCTTACGACCTTAGCCAACCTTTCTACCGTTGGCACCATCACCTCCGGAACGTGGAACGGCACCGCCATCGGTGACGCCTACCTCACCAAGACTGGTGACTGGACCGGCACCTTCGACGGACAGGAGGGGAGTTACTATCTCAATGCCGACAATCTCACCAACCTCGATGCTAGTGATATTGCTCTTACCAACGGTTACGTTCTGCGCGGTTCAGCAGGTGGCACCGCTGAGGCCACTAGCTCACTCTTTATTACTGACGCTGGAAATGTGGGGATTGGGACAACGACGCCAGATTACCCACTTGAAGTGGTTGGCCGTACCGAACTCCACGGCATCACTGTTGTTGACGGCCGTTCTACCAGTGTTGATGGCCCTCACTTCACTGTTAGTGATGATGCCAACCTGCCCCTGTTTGACATCTCGTCTTCCTTTGGCCAAACCTTTATCAACAGCAACAAGAATGCCCGCTTCTTTGACAGTGTCTACCTTGCTGACGAGCTCCAAGACGTCACTCAATCAGCTGGTTCCAATGGGTACATTCTACAGTCAACTGGTACCAGTACGCTGTGGACCGACCCTACTAGTCTTGGTTTCATTGCTACTACCAGTGGCAACTGGACCGGCACCTTCGACGGACAGGAGGGGAGTTACTACCTAGACCTCGCCAATGCTACGGGTGATACTGACGACCTCACCGAAGGCAGCACCAACCTCTTCTCTCAGTGGGGCACCTCTGGCTCTAACGTCTACTACAACAGTGGAAATGTGGGGATTGGGACGACAAGTCCGCAGACCACCTTGCATGTCTCAGACACCAGTGCAATTTTGCGACTTGACCCGACCGGAGCAAGTGGGGATGCTTCCATCCAATACTACGCTGACGCTGCTGCTCGCTGGTCAAGTGGTGTAGATAATGATGATAGCTACAAATACAAGATATCTACCGGATCTGCTCTTGGTAGTGGTGAGGCGCTGACTATTGATACCTCCGGCAACATTGGTATCGGAACCACAACACCAGATCAAATACTTACGGTTGCGGGTAACGCATATATAACGGGCGGAGCTACAACCAGCGACCTCTATGTTACCGATACGTTCAGTGGGGCCGGTTTAACCGCTTGTAGTGGTTCTGCCTCTAAACTCCTGTGGAGCTCTACAACACAGCAATTTGTTTGTGGAGCTGACGCTGGCGCTGGCGGGGGTATCACCGCACTTGGTGTGGCTGGTTCGTACCAAAGCGGTTCTACGCAGACCCTTGCCACTTCCAGTGATACTAACCTAGAACTCACTATTGTCTCAAGCGGCGATACACATACATTTACACCGGTTTGGAACGGCACACTCGCTGTTGGACGTGGTGGTACCGGCGCAGGTTCTTTCAACGCTGGTGAACTCCTCGTCGGCAACGGTACCGGCGCCCTTACCTCGACCACTACCGCTGGACTCAAAGCCACATTGGCGCTCGACAATGTAGAGAACACCGCGCTCTCGACGTGGCTGGCTCAAGCAATATCACGACACTCGGCACGATTGGTACCGGCATCTGGAACGGCACTGCCATCGGTGACGCCTACCTCACCAAGACCGGCGACTGGACCGGCACCTTCGACGGACAGGAGGGGAGTTACTACCTCAACGCCGACAATCTCACCAACCTCGATGCTAGTGATATTGCTCTTACCAACGGCTACGTCCTTCGTGGTTCAGCTGCTAACACTGCCGAAGCTACCAGCTCGCTCTTTATTACTGACGCTGGAAATGTGGGGATTGGTACTACGACGCCAGATTACCCACTTGAAGTAGTTGGCCGCACCGAACTCCACGGCATCACTGTTGTTGACGGTCGTTCTACCAGTGTTGATGGCCCTCACTTCACTGTTAGTGATGATGCCAACCTGCCCCTGTTTGACATCTCGTCTTCCTTTGGCCAAACCTTTATCAACAGCAACAAGAATGCCCGCTTCTTTGACAGTGTCTACCTTGCTGACGAGCTCCAAGACGTCACTCAGTCGGCCGGTTCTGCTGGCTACGTGCTTCAATCTACCGGTACTAGTACGCTGTGGGTCGCAACAAGCAGTCTCGGAATCAGCGCTGGTGGCGGTGGTACGGTGAGTAGCGTTGCAGCGAGTGTCCCGACTGGTTGGACAGTGACTGGTAGTCCGATAACTGCTACAGGAACTCTTGCGTTTGACTACGACACCGGCTACGGCGCCGTCCTTATAGCCAGTACCACTGACTGGCAAACCGCCTACAGTTGGGGCAACCATGCCGCTGCCGGCTATCTCGACGGTACTGACATCGGTTCAACCGTCCAAGGCTACAATGCCAACACCACCATCCTCGGTTCTACCATTAATGCTAACGAACTAGCGAGCGAAGACTTCGGTGACTTCACCTGCAATGGCACAACGTGCTCCCTTGATGCTGACACCGTGGCGGCCTCTGAAATGGCCGACAGTGATCACGGCTTCTTCTCATACAGCTCCGGAGTAGCATCTCTCGACACCGATGGCCTCACTAGTGCCAACCTGTCTGGTGCGCTCACTAATGAGACTGGTACTGGAAGTGTCGTGTTCTCAAGTTCACCGACTCTCACCACACCAGATCTTGGTACTCCAAGTGCAATTACTCTAACCAATGCTACCGGCCTCCCGCTCTCAACTGGCGTCACTGGCACGCTTGATATCGCCAACGGTGGTCTTGGCATCTCATACACCGATCCAAATGCTGATCGCATTCTCTTCTGGGATGATAGTGCTGGTAGATTTTGCCAACCTGACAGCTTCAACCGGACTCACCCTTACTGGCACTAACCTCACTGTCCGTAGTGCCTCAGAATCTCAGACTGGTATTGCCGAGTTTGCTACTCAAACCGAGGTCAATACCGGAACCGATACTACGCGTGTGGTACGCGCCAATACCCTTGGTGCGTGGCCTGGCACCACCAACCTCACCACCCTCGGCACCATCACTACCGGAACGTGGAACGGCACCGCCATCGGTGACGCCTACCTCACCAAGACTGGTGACTGGACCGGCACCTTCGACGGACAGGAGGGGAGTTACTACCTAGACCTCGCCAATGCTACGGGTGATACTGACGACCTCACCGAAGGCAGCACCAACCTCTTCTCTGATGGACCACCTCTGGCTCTGATATTTGCAGTGGAAGTGTTGGAATTGGTATTGACGAGTCCATTCAGCACAACCACTAAAACGCTCACCGTTGATGCTGGAGGGGTTCATCTGGCAATATGCCGGCCTTGAACTACGTGGTGGCAAATGGTAATTTGCTGGAAATAGTGAAATTGGTTTTTTGCTGGAGAGGACGCTTACGAGCACTCGCGTATGAGCTGATGTAACGGGTGGCGGGATCTTGGTTGGAAATCGGCCTTTATACCAACCAGAATTCTGCAGCGAATCTCACAGAACGAATGCGCGTTAACTATCTTGGTAACGTCGGCATCCGGGACGACAGGTCCGTGAAGCTTGACGTGGTTGGGAATATCCGTGCATATACTACTACAAGTAATAACGGCCTTATTATTTCATCAGGAAGTACCAATACTGGTGCTCGAAACTGGTTCGTTGGCGCAAACACTCCTGTGGCTTATGGTGATTTTGCTCTGCAGCAGTCAAATGCACTGGGTGGTGATCCACGCACTGCTGGTACGGCACGGTTGTATACGCTCCTCCGGGTCGGCATCACCACCACTCCATCAGAACTCCTGCATGCGCCTGGCGATGCCCGTATAGAAGGACGCTTTATGACAGCACTTCACCAAGCGGTGCTCTCGGCTACGTCCTCCAAACTACCGGCACGGAGAGTACCATGGTGGCGATCAAGTCTTGGCCGTGAACACCAACACAATTAACTGTGAAAGCGGGTAGAGGTTATATATTTGATGGCAGCAACAGTGGCACGCTCTCTTCTGGAACTTGGCACTTTGATTCACTTACAGATGATACAGTTAGATGATACATATAACACCCTCGGCATATCTCGACAGTACTGTAGCAGATGGCGCTCTTTCAATGCCAACGTCTCACTCTACTCGGCAGCGCTATAGACCCACTGGATCTTGCAGACGATGATTTCGGAGACTTTTCTTGCTCCAGTGGTATCTCTGTACCTTTGATAACGACACCATCGCTCCAGCCGAGATGGCTGATGCTGACACGGCTTCTTCTCATACAGCTGGAGGGTAGCTTCGCTTGACAGGTGGCCTTACCAGTGCAAACCTCGCATCTGCCCTCACTAATGAAACTGGTGGCAGTGCGGTGTTTCAGCTTCGCCAACTCTCACTACCTAACCTCCAGTACACCAAGCGCTGTCACATTAACTAATGCAACTGGTCTCCCAATTAGCACTGGCCTTAGTGGTGCTGGAACCGGCGTCCTTACTGCTCTTGGTGTTAACATCAGGTTCCTTTGTGGTCAATGGTGGCGCTCTTGGCACCCCATCCTCAGGTACTCTCTGCAACGACTGGCTTACCACTCTCTACCGGGTGACTGGCACACTTGGTATTGCCAATGGCGGTCTTGGTGTCTCATACACTGATCCAAATGCAGACCGTATCTTATTCTGGGACGATAGTGCTGGCAACTTCGCTAACCTTGTCGCCTCAACTGGTCTTACTTTGTCGGGCACCAACCTAA
Organism: Candidatus Nomurabacteria bacterium; assembly: GCA_020632155.1. Taxonomy (GTDB): domain Bacteria; phylum Patescibacteriota; class Minisyncoccia; order Phycocordibacterales; family UBA918; genus OLB19. The sequence goes on from JACKGE010000001.1 coordinate 410,168, forward strand.
CGGTCCGAGCTGCTTCAGAATCACAAACTGGTATTGCTCCGCAAAGGAGTTTGCTACTCAAACCGAGGTCAATACCGGAACCGATACTACGCGTGTGGTACGCGCCAATACCCCTCGGTGCGTGGCTGGTCACCAACCTCACCACCCTCGGCACCATCACTACCGGAACGTGGAACGGCACCGCCATCGGTGACGCCTACCTCACCAAGACTGGTGACTGGACCGGCACCTTCGACGGACAGGAGGGGAGTTACTACCTAGACCTCGCCAATGCTACGGGTGATACTGACGACCTCACCGAAGGCACAACCAACCTCTTCTCCCAGTGGACCACCTCCGGCTCTGATATCTACTACAACAGTGGAAATGTTGGTATTGGGACGACGACGCCGGACCAGCCCCTGGTCGTCCTTGGTGGTACTGCAAGTACAGCACCAAACCTACTCACTATCCAGTCAAATGAAGGTGGTAGCACCAGTCCGGGCGATGTGTACGCCGGTATTCAGTTTGGTGTATATGGGGGAGAGAATGGCAGTGGTGCACAGCCAGTAACCGCCTTTATCAAAGCGGTTGATACGAGAGCTGGCGCTACTTCAAATGAAGACGGGGGACTTTCTTTTGGAACCCTGAATTCCACCGGCGGTCCGACAGAACGGATGATTATTACTCACGATGGTAAGGTCGGTATTGGCACCTCTGATCCGTCTGACACTCTCAATGTTGCTGGTAACACCGACATTACCGGTGAAGTGCAGATTGATGGAACATTGTCTATCGGTGGCGTCGCGCCGAACAGTTCACGCAGTCTCTATATAAATGACTCATTCACTGATGATGCAGCTACGTACGGCATATATAACCTAACCAACTTCGGCTCCTCCATAAGTGGAAACCGTACACCATATAGTAGTTTCAATAAACTTACGGTCGACGGGTATACCTTAAATTCTAATACTCTTAACCCAGCGGGTGTGTATGGCGAAGTCGAGATATTAAATGGCAATGAAGATGTTGGTAGCGCCCGTGGATTATACTCGGTTGTAGATAACCAAAATACCAGTGGTACATTGGACGCTAGTTACGCCATTGATGTACTTACCCAAACTTCGGCTAATTCTACTACTACCAACGCGTATGCGTTTAGAAGCAATTTAACCAATAACGGCTACATCGGTAACTACTACGGTATTTATCTCACGGATGTAGTAGAGGGAGGGCAGGGCAATGCCTACGCGTTCTGGACCAATGAAGGAGACGTTGTTCTTGACGGCGACGGCGACGGTGTTGCAGGTGGTACCGATGTTGGCACCAACCTTTTCTTTGGCGAAAGTCAAGATGCAGCAATTTGGTATGACGGCGCCGATTTTAACATTGATCCGCAAATCGTTGGTTCAGGTGATCTGCTCATACCAAACGGCAACGTTGGTATTGGTGACCCGACACCTTCATCTAAACTTGATGTGTACGAAAATAGTACCAATGCCGCTGGTGCGAGTGGACTTACACTAGAACAAGCTGGTACTGGTGATGTAAACATTTCATTCCTACTGACGGGTACACGACGTTGGAATGTTGGTGTCGACAACAGTGATAGTGATAGGTTCAAAATCCTCTCCGACAATAGCAATGATTACAGTGGTTCAGGACTGGTGATTAACACGAATGGTAATGTCGGCATCGGCGCAGCCGACCCCTCTGTGGCTAAACTGCAAACGTACGTGAATGATACAAGCTCGTACCAAAATCTCATTGAGCAGGACAGTACTGGTGACTCGGCACTCTCGTTCCTTTTAACAGGCACTAAACAATGGATCGTTGGTATTGATAATAGCGACGGTGACAAGTTCAAGATCGGCGAAGGAGGTGCTGTTGATTCTGAAACCGCACTAACCATTGATACGTCTAGTAATGTTGGTATTGGTATCACTGACCCAAGCACCTACTTACAAATTACCCGAGCATCAAACGCGTGGCCAGCGACTTCGGGAACCACTCAAAGTACTGGCCAATATATGCGCCTCGGAAACAATACTGGTTCTGTTCTTGATATCGGTGGCAACAGTACCTCAGGCCAGTGGCTACAATCCACAAACGCCACCAATCTTGCCACCAATTATCCGCTACTCCTAAATCCAAATGGTGGCAACGTCGGTATCGGTGATTCCTCTCCAGCCAGTCTATTCACCGTCGGTAACGGCGACCTGTTCCAAGTAAACTCCTCTGGTGACATTATCACGCAGTCTGTTGGTGTCGATGCACTGGAGAGCGAAGACTTCGGTGACTTCACTTGCAATGGCACGACGTGTACTCTCGACGCTACCTATCTGACGGGCAACCAAACCATCACCCTTTCTGGAGACGTCTCTGGTTCTGGTGCTACCAGCATCAGCACCACTCTGGCGGCTGACACCGTTGATTATTCAAATATCGATTACTCAGCAGTCATTGGTAGCGACCCATCATTTGGAGCTAGTGAGACCTTCTTTGGCACTACCGGTGTCATCTTTGAAGGATCGTCTGCTGATACATTTGAAGGGCTCCTTACCACCACCAATATTACCGGTTCAGATAAGACATGGACATTGCCAAATACCACCGGCACCATCGCGCTCCTAACGAGTGCTATGACCGGTACTTTTGACGGCAACAACTTCGGCGGGGGAGCAATTGGTGCCGGTGACCTTCTCTACGGTTCAGCTGCCGGTACCATTTCAGAACTTTCTGGCGCCGCGACGGGCAACGTGCTCCTTTCCGGTGGTGCAACTGGGGCCCCAAGCTGGGGCAAGGTTTCTGCCACAGCACTCAGCGCCGCTGACTTCGGTGACTTCACCTGCAACGGCACCACCTGTACACTCGACGATACCTACTTAGCAAACGGAGACCACTGGACCCTCACCGGTGACCCGTACCTCTATTACACAGGAGGGAATGTGGGTATTGGTACGTCGTCTCCAACCAATCTTCTCTATATAAACGGCGGTAACATCGGTACCTCGACGGCAACGGTTGTTATTGATGACGGCCTCGGTTCGCTTGGTTTGACGCCGCCAACTCCATATAACGCTTCCCTTAAACTCTATAACGGTATTGGTGATAACTCTGTAGTACTCCGCTCGATGTCTGATTCCAGTGGTTCTAATAATGGGGAGAATACCGCCGAATTGGCATTTACCAGCTTGAGTGAAGCGTCCGTTGGTACAACTGACTCCGCACCGTTCTACCTCAAGACCAACAATACCTCACGTCTCTATATTGACTCCTCCGGCAACGTTGGTATCGGTACCACGAGTCCACAACGATTATTGCACTTGAGTACGATTGGTCAGGCAACGGGTGCGGTAGCACGTATGGAGGCACCAACTGGATATGACACTAAATTTGAATTTTGGGAAGATGGAGTTGAATTGTGGGAATTTGGTGCTGATACAAGCGCAGATCTGTTTGCGATTGGACCGACCGTTAATACAGCGGATTTTGTCATCGACTCCTCCGGCAACGTCGGTATTGGTACTACAAGCCCAAGTACGTTACTCCAGATTGGAGACGGTACGAATGATGCTATCCAAACATTCACCGATGGCCTCGGCTCACTACAAGCTACTATTGATTTTCAAACCTCCGGAACAGGAGCCCCATCTAATCCAGATGGATGGAAGTTGCGTTTGTACGGGCAGAGTACTTATGATGCAGCTGATTATGGTATCGGCATCAACGGCAATACACTCTGGTTTAATACAGGCGGTACAAACATAGATTTCTATGACAGTGGTAGTCAGATTGCAACCTTCCAAAACGGTAATTTTGGAATTGGCGACACCTCACCTGCCGCACTTCTCACTGTCGGCAATGGAGATCTCTTCCAAGTGAACTCCTCCGGTGTTGTTACGGCCGGTACGTGGCAGGGAACAGCACTTACAGACGCCTATGTAAGTGATACCCTAACAGCATCAACATGGCAGGGGTATACCATTAGCGGCGGTGATGACCTTGATACCGTCTCAGTACCAACCGGCCGTAAGGTAACAATTGGCGGTTATGCAGGTGTGTCACCAACCAATACTCCAAACTCAGAACAGTATGGTGCTCTTATTACTGCTCACGATGGTTCACAGCAAAATCAGCTTTGGTTTGGTGGTACAACCTCCGGCGATATTTATGTACGTCGGCGCGATAGTGGTACTTACTACGCGTGGACTCGCTTCTGGAATGATGCGAACGATGGCTCTGGCAGTGGCCTTGATGCCGATACCCTTGACGGCGTCGACTCCTCTGCTTTTAGTCAACTCGGTGCTTTCATTGATCCAGTTGATCTCGCTGACGATGACTTCGGTGACTTCACTTGTACGACCGGTTTCTGTTTCCTTGATAACGATGTGGTAGCAGCGGCGGAAATGGCTAATGGTGACCACGGCTTCTTCTCATACAGTGGTGGTGTCGCTTCGCTTGATACCGGAGGTCTTACTTCTGCCAACCTTATTAGTGCACTCACTAACGAGACCGGTTCCGGCAGCGCAGTCTTCTCTGCGTCACCAACTTTCACAGGTACGGTAAACGCCGCTGCCGCCACACTTTCAAGCACTCTCACTCTTTCCGGCACTGCCGCCAATATAGCGCTTGGCTCCAACTACCTCTCTGGTGATGGTGGTGACGAAGGCATTGCAATTGACTCAAGCGGTAATGTGACACTAACTGGCGATCTAACCGGAACTACCGACACCAAATTGGCCCTTACACATGCTGGTAACGAAACCGGATTCTCCTTCATACAGACCAATGTGCTCTCTGGCGAACAGGATGTCTTTGTGATCGAGGACCAAGATGGCGGCGGCGGCGGACAAGACGAAAGCTCGGTTTTAAAAGTCATCAAGTCTGGTGCTTGGAACAGTGCGGATGATGGCTCATCGCTTATAGAGTTACTCTACAGCGGTGGTGGTAGCTTAAACCCTGACCAGCAGTTCTATATCACCGGTCGGACCACCGACGAAGGTGCTCTGACATGGGGTGTATCACAAACGGATGCTGACATCTGGAGCACCGGTTCCTTGCGGCTTGGCGCAACAGGTGTTGATTGTTCTGGTACCAACGCACCATGTTTCAATTCACCAAGCATCGCCTTTGAAACCTCCGGAAATTCGTATATCAATACCGGTGGAAACTTTGGTATCGGCACAACGACGCCAAGCGCACTTCTCCATATTGACGCCAGTGCTGCTGCTGGTTCTGCCTTTAGGATCAGTACCACCTCAGCCACTTTCTTTGACGTCGATGCAGTGACGGGTGTTTCTACCTTTGGTGACTCAAGTGGTACTGGTGATGCGGTATTCCAGTTTGCTAATGATGCTAATGCATGGGCCGTCGGGTATAAAGCGGCAGACCTATCATTTAACATCGCTTCGGGTACTGACCTTACCGGTACCATTGCATTATCTATAGCTAAAAGCGGTAATGTAACTATCGTTGGCTCGGCAGTGACTTGTGTACTCGGTAATGGTTCGAGCGCTACCAGCTGTTCATCATCTGATGAGCGACTCAAGGACGAGATCACTACCTTAAGTGGTACGAGCACTCTTGAACAACTGCGCAGACTTCGCCCAGTCTCATTCTTCTGGAACGATTGGATGCAGGAGAACGGTTCTACTGACGGTATCCAGTACGGACTCATCGCTCAAGAAGTAAAGGAGGTGTTCCCGTCGCTGGTGATGCGCGACCCAAACACAAACTACTACCGTCTTGACTACCAAAACCTCATATCACCAACCATCAGTGCGGTACTTGAGCTCGACATGAATCTGGAGAGCTTGGCATCGAGCACAATGCCACTTCTTGATGAACGTGATGAGGAGACCTTTGCTGGCCGCTTCTTTGCTCGTTTGGTGACATGGCTCGGTGACACCGCCAATGGCATCGGCGACCTCTTTGCTGATCGAGTGCGTACCAAGGAGATATGCGTTGAAAAAGCCAATGGTAGTGCCGTCTGTGTTAATGGAGATGAACTGGAGTCACTCCTTAATGGCCAAAGTACCGGCGGTAGTGGGGGAAGCGGAAATGTTGGCGGTGGTTCGACCGCTGGCGGCAACACACCACCTTCGGACGACCCTGTCGATGATACAACCGGCACCAGTACCGATGACGGCAGTACCTCGGGTGACACTACAGATGGAACCACAGGTACATCAACTGATTCGGGTACTGGTGATGGTGAAACTACAGACGGTGGTGATTCTATTCCTGATCAAACTGACACTATTGAGGGAGATAGTGGTAGCCAAGGTGATGGTACGGATGCTTCGAACGATCAATCAGGTGATAACAACACCACGGATGCTACTGATACTGATTCGAATGGAGCGGAGGAGCCGGATAACACATCCACTGGCGGTTAACATTGTGTATGTACGTACTACGTTTTACAGTCAAGCAGTTGGCAAATAGAAAGCTGTTCCGCGGAGGTGTGGCAGTACTCCTGATATTGGCGCAGGTGTCGGTTGTTGGTTTGTCGTATCCGCGCACAGCTAGTGCGGTCAACTGGAATAGCACCGACTGGCCGTACCGAGTGGTGCTTACCATTAACCCAACGCGGGTAAATGCCGATAGTGCGTCTACTACTATTTATGCTGGTGCTGGCTCTGGAACCTTTGTGGTACCAACAGGAGTAACCAGTGTCACGGTACATGCATGGGGTGGCGGCGGTGGCGCCGGAGGAAGCTATGCGGGAACCGGCGGCGCTGGCGGCGGCGCTGGGTACATGGAGGCGACACTCAGTGTTACATCAGGGGAATCACTGGGATACATCGTTGGCGGTGGCGGCGGCGGCGGTGCCCGAGAAGCCGTCTCAGTCCTTGCCGGCTATGGCGGCGGTGGCGGCGGACATACAGAAGTAACCCGTAGCGGCGATGTTCTCGTTATTGCTGCTGGCGGCGGCGGTGGTGGCGGTAGTTATACCGAGAGCTATGCCGGCGGCGGTGGTGGCGGTAGTACTGGTGTCGCCGGTACTAATAATGGAGGTATTACTACTGGTGGTACGGGAGGTAGTCAGTCTGCAGGCGGTACTGGTGGTACCAACGGTGGTACCAACGGAGCGTCAGAAAGCGGCGGCGCCGGCGGCGCCAAAACGGCTGCTTCGTGTGCTACGAACTCTTCCGGCGGCGGCGGTACAGGCGGGAGTAATGGTGGTGGTGCCGGCGGTTCAATCACTGGGAGTGCTTCGTATTGTGGCGCTGGTGGTGGTGGTGGAAGCGGCTATTATGGCGGCGGTGGTGGCGGCGCTGGCGCTTACTTTGGTGTCAGTGGTGCTGGCGGCGGCGGTGGTTCGAGTTACGCTACCTCAACTGCCTCAGCTACATCGACTGCAGCGGGTAGCGGCGTTACCGCCGGCGGTTCGGGTAATACCTACTACACCGGTGGTGCTGGACAGGGCGGCGCTGGTGTTAGTGCCGGTGCAGGCAATGCTGGTAATCCGGGGTTGCTAGTCTTTGAGTATGACCTGCCAAGTGCTGCGCAGACTGATTTTCCGGTCTACGTTGATCTCTCGGACCTTCCAGCCAGTTTCTGGTCGTACGCACGCAGTGACTGCGGCGATATTCGTATTGTTGCCAGTGATGGTTCTACTGAACTCCCGCGGGAAGTGGTGGCTTGTGATAATGCCAGCCAAACCGGTGAGCTGTGGTTTAAGGCCCCGCAGGTTTACTCTTCGCAGCCGACTCGGTTCTATATTTATTACGGCTATGCTTCTGGTACCGATTATACCGAGTCAGAGACGTACGGTGCAGAAAATGTCTGGACTAATAATTACGTTGCGGTCTACCACCTTAATGAGACCGTCAATAACACGGCTGGTGGATATAAAGACTCAACTGCCAATGGTAACGATGGTACTGGTAGCTCTATGGCGCTTTCGCGAGTGTCAGGTGCACTTGGCGGCGGGTATGCCCAAGAGTTTGACGGTACTAATGATTACATCACTGCACCGGCTTCCATCACTGCTGAAAACTCAGTTACACTCTCTGCGTGGGCGCAGCCGCAGACTACTGCTGCCTTTGAAGCGATCATTTCGTCTCGAGACGCTGGTTTGTCCGGCATGCTCCTGTCGGGACTAAATAGTACCCGCCTAGCGTATGCTTGGGACGCTTCAACCGCCGAGTATTACTATAACGATGCCGCTCTTACTCTTGATATTGATGAGTGGAACTATACGGCGGTGGCGGTGGCTCCTACGGAAACCAATTTGTATGTCAATAACAATCAATCAACCCACTCGGAAGCGGCATCAGCACGCAGTATTACCGACTGGGAAATAGCGTATGAGACCGGTGCTGCTAATCGTAAGTGGGACGGGTACCTTGATGAAGTCAGGGTGGCGTCTGTAACGCGTTCACCAGAATGGATACAGACGGAGTATAACAACCAATTTTCTCCCAGCACCTTTTATTTCATCTCAAGTGGTTCGGACACCTCACTGTCGCGACGCATGCGTTTGTTTGAAGGATATACCGTTAAACTGTATACCAGCTCAAGTAAAGTGTTAACTGACATAACCCAGAGTTTTACATCGGTTGGAACTACCACGTGGACCGTACCAGACGGTGTTACTAGTGTGGACGTGCTTCTGGTTGGCGGCGGCGGCGGTGGTGGTGGTAGTGAAGCTAATGTCAATGGTGATTCCGGAGGAGGTGGCGGTGCGGGTGAGTATATATACCAGACCAGCTACAGTGTCACTCCAAGTGCTAACCTGACGGTGGTAGTAGGTGATGGGGGAGCCGGACAAGCTAGCGGACAGGGCGCTATTGGTACCGGAACTGGCGGTACGGGTGACCGTTCAGTCTTTGATTCGTTAGTAGCCGTTGGCGGCGGTGGCGGTGGTGCCAACGACGCTAATGGTGGTAATGGCGGCTCCGGCGGCGGGGCAGGTGGTGAATGTAGTTCAGGCGCTCTTTCAGGAGGTACGGCCACTGCCGCTACTGGTTCAGGTAATGATGGTGGGGACGACAGTTCCAATGACTGTGCCCAAAGAGGTGGTTCTGGCGGTGGAGGAGCAGGGTCAGTCGGATCTGATTCGACGAACTATTCTGGAGCAGGCGGAGGTACAGGTATCGCCAATTCAATTACTGGTTCCTCTGTCTATTACGCAGCTGGTGGTGGAGGTGGTGGAGGCGGAGTAAATGCTGGAGGATCTGGCGGTTCCGGCGTAGGTGGTAATGGTGGTGGTGTCAGCAATACGGTCAGTGCTACTGATGGACAGGATGGTACCGGCTCTGGCGGCGGTGGCGCGGGCGCCGGTACTCTCCCTGCTGGCGATGGTGGTTCGGGCGTCGTCGTATTATCGTTTGAGCAGCCAGTGCCACGCCCGACAATTATTCTGTACCCAAATAATTAGTTATTATGCGATATCTTGTCGGCATCATACTCACCTGTGCATTGCTTGGTATCATCGGTGTATATATGTACGTACATGGTCAAGGAGGTAGCCCAACGCTGTTTGGTGAGCCCCTTCTTACCACTAACAAACAGAGCATAGTTTCTAGTGGTCGTACGGTACCAAATGACGCACTTGAGTATCGAAGTGATTTTTATGGTTTTTCGGTCTTATACCCGAACTATCTACAGGTACGAGAATATCCGGGTGGAGATAACACCACCACGCTCGTATTCCAGAATGCCGAAAAACCAGCGGGTTTTCAAATATTCATTTTGCCGTATAGCGCTAGTACCATCAGCGCCGAGCGCTTTCGTAAAGATATACCGTCAGGTGTGCAGAAGAACCTCCAGACCATACAGCTTTCCGGCGCCGATGGAGCAGCTTTTTACAGCCAAGATCTGGCACTCGGTGAGACCTACGAGGTGTGGGTGCTTCACAATGGATGGTTGTATGAAATAAACTCGCTGGCACCGCTTGATGAATGGCTCCAATCGATTCTAGGGACGTGGCAATTTTTGAACTGATAGAGCATATCCACACAGGCGTATGGGTGGGAATAAAAATGGTAGTGGGTGGGGTATAATTAAGTGATATCCAATTAACAACCTAGCCGTTTTGTATTTACTATGTCGTTAAATCTTTCGTATCGGGCACTCTACCAAGCCCTCAGCAGCGCTGTCATACTTGCCGTATTGGCTGCTACTATATATGTGTTCTACGAACCGGTGTCTACTCATGCTCAAGACTCGCAGACATTTACTGTCACGCAGGACATTACCGGTGAGATATCACTCACTCTGAGTACCACTACAGTCATTATGGTTGGTCCGATTGCTGGTCTTACCGGAGGGGCTGCGACTGGTAGTATCAGTGCTATTGTGACCACTAACGACCCAGACGGCTACAATATGACCATCGAGTTCCCGTACGCAACTACAACCGGCATGGACGGTAATAACACAGCGGCGTATATCAACCATTACTCACCAGCAGTTGCTGGTACCCCAGACTATGCTTGGGTGGATAATTCAACTGGCGGCGCAGCTGAGTTTGGGTACACTGTGAGTGCTTCTACCAGTGCTGACCTAGGCCTTGTCTTTCAAGATGATGGCGGCGGTAACTGTGGTGGCGGCGGTAATGACACTACCGCGTATAGCTGTTGGCTGAATGGTACCAACACCCCGATCACTATCACTAACCGCACCTCTGGCTCAGCCACCAACGCCACTACCACTATCGTATTTCGGGTAAATGTACCAAACAACCCTTCACCAACCATTGATATCGATACGTACACAGCTACCGCCACATTGACCGCCACTAACAATTAAGTATAGACTGGGAGGGTTATGACAGCACCAGCGCTCACAGATATTCGGACCTGGACACTCTTTTTAGTAGCGCTTATTTTGTGGCCAGTTGCAACTGGTGCGCAGACCACCGCTGGTAATGATACGGTCATTGTTGATGGCCTTCCGCTTTCGCTCGATACGTCACCAGTTACCACCAGCAGTGATAACTGGTATGAAGTTACAACCATCGGTTCTGAAGACGATGCCACCGTTGGCGACTTTGTTGTTGGGCCGGGGAAGATTGAAATAGAAATAGAGCCGGGAGAGAGTAAAACGGTCTTCATCAACGTTTCAAACCGTACCGGTGAGGAGCGAGTCTTTAATTTTGGTATTGAGGACATGATCGGTAGTGATGATCCAAGTAAGACCATCGAGCTCCTAGGTAGCACAGTGGGTCCATATTCGGTACAGAGTCTGTTATCGCTTGGCGGAACATCATTGATACTTAAAAACAACGAACGTGCCCGCGTGCCGGTCACTATTACTATTCCACCTGACGCTGACCCGGGGGGACACTACGGAAGTGTTCTAGTTGATACGGTAGCGGTAAAAAGTGGTGCTGGTCAGGCTGACGTCGTTACGCCACAGTCACCGGTGGTGGCTCGTATTGGGACACTATTCTTTGTAACGGTGCCGGGGGCAGTAGACCGCGAAGGATCGCTCCAAGAGATCGCTACCGTTCCCGATACGTGGTGGCATGAGTCTGGCCCAATCACTTTTTCTGTTCTCTTTAAAAATACCGGTTCGGTACACCTAGCACCGTATGGTGAGCTTCGTATTACAAACATAACGGGGCAGGAAGTTGGATACGTAGAACTAGATCCGTGGTTTGCTATGCCCGGCTCACTGCGCTCGCGGGACATTATTTGGGACCGAGCGGGTCTCTTTGGGCGCTATACGGCAACGGTGCGTGTGAATCGGAGCTACAATGACATTATCGATGAAGCTTCCGTTACATTCTGGGTGGTACCATGGAAATTCATTGTCATAGCAGTGATCGTTTTGATGATTATAGTACTCTTGCTACGGTATCTCTTCCGAAATTTTGAATTCAAACGCAAAGACGCGTAGTACAATAAGGGGTATGAAGGCCGTCGTACTCAGTGTTCTTTTCTGGACAACACTCTCATTACTTTGGTGTTACTCACCTGACGCCTTAGCGCAGGTGATGCAGAGTAATAATTTTCAGATCCAAAGTGATTCGGTTAATGTCGGTGGCGGTAATGCAACTTCGAGTAATTATCGACTTGAAAGTACCGTGGGTGAAGTTGCTACAGGAGATAGTGATAGCAGTAGCTTTTCTCTGCGCGCCGGTTATCAGCAAATGCAAGAAGTGTATCTTTCACTTAGTAACGTAGGAGACCTCACACTTACCCCAACCATCCCTGGTGTAACTGGTGGTAGTGCCAGCGGCACGGTATCGGTGGTGGTCACGACTGACAGTCTGGCTGGCTATCAACTTTCTATCGCGGCAGACAATGATCCAGCGATGCAGAGCGACCTTGACTCGATTGCAGACTACGTCCCTATCGGTGCTGTACCAGACTTTACCTTTAATTACGCCGCCAGCGACGCTCTCTTTGGCTACTCACCGGAAGGTGGTGATATCACTGTGCGGTACCGAGATAACGGAGCGGATACCTGTGGTATTGATACTACCGATACTTCTTCTCGATGTTGGGATGGTCTTTCAACAACATCAGCAACCATAGCGCGAGGTGCTGGTTCAAATCATCCAGACGGGGCTACTACTACCGTCCGTTTCCAAGTCAGTATCGGCGGTGCTGTTGCGCAAACTGTCGGTACATACGTGGCCACTACCACCATAACTGCGCTGCCACTATGACCTTGGTTACGCGTTTACTTACCGCTCTATTGCTACTCTGTCCCGCTATGACATTTGCTGTTTCGGGGGATTTCAATATTCGCGTACAAGTTGGTGATGATACCGAAGCCCCGACCACTCCGGCAAATGTAACTGCTACGCCTATTAGTACCGATCAAATAGACCTTGATTGGGATGATAGTACTGACAACTTGGTACTTTCCGGCTATCAAGTATTTCGTGACGGCCTCCAAATTGCCACTACAACGGTTTCGAGCTACGCTGACTCAGGACTTACTGCCGATACACTCTACTCATACTATGTGACCGCGTTTGATAACAGTTACAACGTATCGAGTTCGTCGGTGACCGTGGCCACGTCAACTCTGCCCGTTGTAGTAGCAACCTCAACGGCAACGTCGAGTAGCCATAATTATGGTAGCTATATTCCGCGTGGTCCTGTAGAGGTAGAAAATTTTCAGATATCCTCTAGTGAAACAACAGCAGTTATAACATTTGACACAAACGTATACACAAAGTTACTGCTTCGTTGGGGTCGAACACCGTCTTATGAACTTGGATACATTGGTAGTGATGCGTACAAGACATCCTACCGCACTCTCATCACTGATCTTGAGCCGGGGACTACATATGAACTAGAGCTACGGCTTACTGAGCGGTTTGGAGTTGAGGAATACGTAAAGCGGGTATCGTTTACTACAGACAACGGTCCGGATACGGTGCCTCCAGCCAACGTCTGGGGTCTTACTGCATCGCTCCAAAATGATGGCAGTATAACGCTTAACTGGCAGAACCCACATGAGCCTGACTTTAGCCATGTCCGTGTCGTTGGTAGCAACCTGTTTTATCCTGCCGGTCCGTATGATGGTTGGATTGTCTATGAGGGTGAGGGAACAAGCGTTCGTGATCCACGAACTGACCTCGGTCGGTACCGATATTACTCAGTTTTTTCGTACGATACATCGGGCAACATATCTTCTGGCGCGGTGGTTATGGTTGACACAGACCCCACTGCACCACCAGAGCTACCAAGCGAATCTCTTGATACCTCGTTTGATCTTTTTATGAGCGACCTGCAATTTTGGCAATCGGGTTCGTACGTTTCGCCTGACGCTGAGACGATAGCTCTTAAGCGCGGAGTGCCGTTTACAGTATCGCTTCCGTATGGGGTGGTGCCTGAGCATCTCAAGACCATCGTGGTGACGTTCCATCATCCCGTCAACACCAATCAGATATTCTCATTTATTCTACGTATCAATCATGACAAAACAGCGTATGAGGCTACCATTGGCGGTCTTGAGACACTCGGCTACTATCCAAGTACCTTGGAACTCTATGACTACGAAACGCGCACCATAAAGCGAGCGGAAGGACAAATTAACGTGATTAGTGAGATTATTCCGCAGATCAAACACGAAAATAAGTTTCTTGTCTGGTGGTTTCTGTGGCCAGTTATACTCTTAGTACTTCTGCTTTTGATACTCCTACGTTCTCGGTCACGTGGTTGAGGATAGATGCTCTTTTTACTTCGAGTGATGGAGTATAGTTAAGGTATAGATAAAATATATGAGTAATAAAGCAAAAATAGCTATCAATGGTTTTGGGCGTATTGGCCGCGCTTTCTTTCGGTTGGCGGTGCTTGATCCGAACCTAGAGATAGTGGCCATTAATGACCTTGGAGATATCAATAACCTTGCATATCTACTGCAGTACGACACCGTCTACGGAAGAAGTCCGCTGGAGATTTCGGTGGAAGGTACCATGTTGGTGGTAAATGGACAGAAAATAACGTTTATCAGTGAAAGGGATCAGACCAAACTGCCGTGGGGAGACCTCGGTATTGATATCGTCCTTGAAGCCACTGGTGTGTTTGCTGGATATGACAAGTCTAAGTTTCACCTTGAAGCTGGTGCTAAGCGAGTGGTCATCTCTGCTCCGGTCAAAGACGATCCGGCTGCTGCTGGAGTCGTGGGCGGTACGGTCCTCATGGGAGTCAATGAGGACACACTTGCTGGCCAGCAGATATCTTCTAATGCATCATGCACCACCAATGCTGCTAGTCCGCTTATTGGTATTCTCAAAGAAAGTATCGGTATCGAAAAGGCACTCCTTAATACGGTTCATGCCTATACGGCCACGCAGTCACTAGTTGATGGTCCAAGTAAGAAGGACCTTCGCTCGGGACGAGCAGCGGCGCAAAACATTATCCCTAGTTCGACTGGAGCGGCTATTGCCACTACCTTGGCTCACAGCGAGCTGGCCGGTAAGTTTGATGGCATTGCCATGCGCGTGCCGGTGCCAGTCGGGTCCATTGTGGACATTACATTCGTGGCCAGTCGCGAGACCACTGTAGAAGAAGTGAACGCTGCGCTTACAGAGGCAGCAGCCAGTAGTCAGTGGCAGGATATCTTTGCCGTTACCACCGAGCCGATTGTTTCCTCCGATATCATTGGCGCTCCGTACGCTTCGATTGCTGACCTTTCGTTTACACGCGTTGCAGGAGGCAACTTGGTCAAGGTTTTGGCGTGGTATGACAATGAGACCAGTTACACGCATACATTGGTCAAACATGTTATTGCCGCCGCTGCGCAGCTACCATCAGCCTAATCACCATGTCACTACCAACCATCTACATTGCCACTGACCATTCCGGTTTTGAGCTGAAAGAGATTCTGCGTGAATTTCTCAGTAGCGAACTTGGTTACACGGTAGAGGATTGTGGTGCGGTTAGTCTCGATAGTACGGATGATTATCCGGACTTTGTCCACGCTGCAGCAGCCGCGGTAGCAGAAGACCCAGGAACACGTCGGGGCATCGTCATTGGTGCATCAGGACAAGGGGAGGCAATGGTTGCCAATCGCTACGCGGGCGTTCGAGCAGCGGTCTACTACGGTGCACCAGCTAAAGAGCAGACTGACGCTACTGGCGCTACGCTTGATATGATTGAGTCAACACGACAACATAATGACGCCAATGTACTGTCACTGGGAGCTCGGTTTCTTGAGATTACAGCAGCAAAAGAAGCAGTACGAAAATGGCTTGAGACATCCTTTACGGCAGAAGAACGACATGTCCGTCGCATACAAAAGATAGAGGAAACACAATAAGTCATGAACTATACGGTCGTTCCATCATTGCCCGCTAAAGACTTCACTGAGATAACCACTCTCGCGACTGCGCTTCGCGGCGTGGTCAGCGAACTGCAGATAGATATTGTAGATGGACAGTTTGTACCGCCACTCGCGTGGCCGTTTACAGAGCCTGCGCCACTTGATGCATTCAGTAAGCTGGCGCTTGTCGCTCGTGACTTTTCTATTGAAATGGACTGCATGGTCGCGCGTCCGGAGCAGTATCTTGATGTGTTTGTAACGCTTGGTGTTAAGCGTGTAGTGATCCATATGGGTTCAACAGAGGCGTATGAAAATATCTTTGCTCACGCAAATGCCCACAACTACACTGTTGGCTTTGCGCTTATGAATGATCGGCCGCTTCAAGAACTGGAATTATACATGGACAAAATATCATTTGTGCAATTAATGGGTATCAAAGAAATAGGACAGCAAGGTCAACCCTTTGATGAGCGCACGCTCAAGCGAGCACATGAACTCCACGTTCAGTATCCAACGCTGGAGATAGCCGTTGATGGCAGTGTGAACAAAGATACCATCGCTCGCCTTAAGCAGGCTGGGGTGAATCGCTTTTTGCCCGGCTCAGCAGTAGCTAAGCAAGCGGACCCTGCTACTGCGTACAGAGAATTGGTGGCGCTCATTAATTAACACCACGTATCAGTTTGGTACACCAAGGTGCTTTATACTAAGAGTATGTTTTATCTCAGTGATAACGACGTTCATGAGTTGGAGCAAAAGGCGAATGATATTCGTGAGAGCACTATTGAGATGCTTATTGCTGCTGGCAGCGGTCATACTGCTGGGCCGCTTGGTATGGCTGACATTTTTGCGCTCTTATACTTTCGTGTCCTTAAACATGATGCTAAAAATCCTGACTGGGAGGAACGTGACCGCTTCATTTTAAGTAACGGCCACATTTGTCCGGGCCTCTATGCAACCTTGGCGCACGCTGGCTACTTTCCTGAAGAGGAACTTTTGACGCTACGAAAATTTGGCTCACGTCTTCAAGGGCACCCACATAAGGGAACACTACCGGGTATTGAATCCAGCTCAGGTCCCTTAGGGAGCGGCCTCTCGCAGGCGGTTGGTATGGCGCTTGCTCTTAGGATGGATAATCCATACACATCACAGTACGTGTACTGTATGACTGGTGATGGAGAGATCAATGAGGGACAGATATGGGAAGCGGCCATGTTGGCCGGCAAGGAGGAACTTCATAACCTTATCGTCATTATTGACCGTAATGCCATTCAGATTGATGGCTATACCAAAGACGTCATGCCACTGGAGCCACTTCGCGAAAAGTGGGAGGCGTTTAACTTTGATGTGCAGGAGGTTGACGCTCACAATATTCGCATGATGCACGACGCAATCGGAAAAGCACAAGCGGTATATGGGCAGCCGTCGGTTATCATTGCGCACTCTATTGCCTCAAAAGGTATTGATGTGTTTGAACGTGATTTTAGGTGGCACGGCAATCCGCCCGGTAAAGGTCCTGAGGACCGTGTGCCTAAGGGTGAACAAGTTGAGACGGCACTCAGGAAACTCCGTACCCTTGGTGGTGCTATTGAAGCTAGTGATATCGACTGAGTGTAGGTTACAGGTGTTAGGTTATAGTGTATTAGGAAGATGAATACAATCAAATCATTTAAGGATCTAATTGTTTGGCAGAAATCTATCATTCTAGTTAAAGAAGTTTACACTTTATTGCAGAAGTTGCCGACAGATGAAAGGTTCGGACTTATTAGTCAGATGAGACGTTCTGCTGTGTCGATACCCTCGAATATTGCAGAAGGTTCCAAGCGTGGTACGAGTAAGGACTATCTTCAATTTTTACGCATAGCAAATGGATCATGTGCAGAATTAGAAACACAGTTAGTAATTACAAAGGAGCTTTATGGTGTTACAGTTGGTGAAGTAGACGAATTACTTATTGAAGTACAGAAAATGTTACAAAGTATTATTAAGACGCTCAGTACTGAAACCTAAATACTTTAACCTATAACCTATGCGTTTAGCAGATCATTTAGATAGAAATATATTCACTGATAACGTTGAACAAGTTCCGAATCGCAATGGCTATGGCGAGGGTCTTAAAGAGGCGGGAGAGAAAGATGTACGGGTAGTAGCACTTTCCGCTGATCTTACCGGCTCAACGAAGACCAACCTATTCGCCGATGCATTTCCGGAGCGGTTTGTGCAAGTGGGTATTGCTGAGCAAAATATGGCGTCGGTGGCATCGGGTATGGCAGCAGTGGGGAAGATACCCTTTATTGCTTCATACGCCATGTTTTCACCCGGACGAAGTTGGGAACAAGTGCGTACTACAATTGCGTACAACAACAGCAATGTAAAGGTTATCGGGGCCCACTCTGGTGTCTCGGTAGGACCTGACGGCGCTACCCACCAAGCGGTGGAAGACATGGCCATTATGCGAGTGATTCCAAACATGGTGGTCATTGCACCGTGTGATGTGCATGAGGCACGTAAAGCCACACTGTGGGCTGCGGAGTATGAAGGTCCGGTATACATTCGTATCGCCCGTGAAAATTCTCCGGTAGTGACCACGGCAGACAGCCCGTTTGATTACGGTAAAGCGCAACTACTTGCTGAAGGTGTTGATAGTGCTGAGAATAAAGTCGGAATTATCACCACTGGCATATTGGCTCACAACGCCCTTATGGCGGCTAAAGAGCTAAACGAAGCTGGTATTAGCACTTCTGTTCTTCATGTACCCTTTATAAAACCACTTGATGAAGAAGCTGTGCTTGCCTTAGCAAAAAATAACGACTTTATTGTCACTCTTGAGGAACACCAAGTGGCCGGAGGTTTGGGTAGCGCAGTAGCCGAGTATCTTTCTGAGACTCATCCAACTAAGATCATTCGCCTTGGTGTACACGACCAGTTTGGTCAGTCTGGAACACCGGAAGAACTACTTGCCCACTATGGTATGGACACCAAAACGCTACTAGATACAGTAAGAAAAAATTTGAATTAAGGTACGTGCTACTATGTTGAATATGCAAAGAGGCTTCACTCTCATTGAACTCCTTATTGTGATAACTATCATTGGCATTCTTTCTAGCGTGGTCTTAGTGAGTCTCAGTAGTGCGCGCGAGAAGAGTCGCGATGCGGCTCGGGTGTCCCAAATAAAAGAGGTTAAGACTGCTTTGGAGGTGTACCGTTCAGACAATGGCGGGTACATCAATATCTGCAGTGGATCACCGGGCAACCTCCCGGCACGCGCGGCGGCGCTTGCGCCTAACTACATGAGCCGCTTGCCAACTGATCCTTTACATACCGGCAATGACGATTATTTGTACTGTGGTAGTGCCAACGTAAATGGTAGTGGTCCAGGGTATGGTATTCGAATTCGCTTTGAAGATACTGACCGGCCTGGGACCAATGCCAATGGGTACTGTAAAACGGGAGTAAATATCAGCACGGGATGGTGGGGAACTGGCGTGCCGGTCTGTGAAGGATTGTAAAATATGCTTGAGGTACATAAAAAATCAAACGGCTTCACCCTCATTGAACTTCTCGTGGTGATTGCGATCATTGGTGTTTTGGCCAGTGTGGTCTTAGTGAGTCTCAGTAGTGCGCGCGAGAAGAGTCGCGATGCGGCTCGTAAGGCAGCTTTACAAGAGGTTGCAAAGGCCCTTGAGTTATATCATTTGGATAATGGGACGTATTCTATTTTAGGAGCAGGGGCCGGTGGAAATGGCAACGGTTGGTTTTCATACGTTGGTGGCGCATACCCAAAATCAGTTGCACAGCAGTTAAAGGATGATGGATATCTCGGAGGAGTAGTTGTAGATCCATCAGGTGCAAAACTTGGGAATCAAAGTGGTCGCAGTGGATATATGATCATTGCTAATGACAGTAACTTCACTCTCTGGGCCAACTTGGAGAGCCCTTCTACAGAGGACACTGCTACATTGAACACCTGCACTTTTAATAATTATGATAACTATCACAGTAGTTACCCAGCAACGGCTAGGATGAATTACTGTATCAGCAACTAAAAACTGCCTGAGGCAGTTTTTAGTTGGTACCCCTTCTCCTATACTCTCTTAGCTTTGTAATCCTCGGGGGCCTCAGCCAGATGTTTCTCAAGTACGTCGCGCGTAAGCAGGCCTTTTTGAGCACCAATGTGCTGTACAACAGACATAGAGTTGATTGGACCCCATGATAGAGCTTCAGCCGGAGAGAGTCCAAGCGCAATAGCGGTTGTAAAAGTGCTTGAAAATGAGTCACCGGCGCCAGTGCGGTCGACGGGTGGTGCTGGATCTGGATACATTGGCATGTGCCACGCTTGGTCGTTTTCATCCACTACATAGGCACCATTAGGACCATCAGTGATAACCGGCATTTTTGGACCCAGTTTCTTAAAGTCTCGGATGAGTGTCGGCACATCTTGCTCTTTGCTGCCGAGTATCTCCTGCGCCTCTTCTTTGTTACAGAAGAATATTTCAGTTACTTCGTACACATCCTTGAGCGCCTCATGTCCAACACGAATTTGGAAGGTGCCGGGCTGAAAGACCAACTTGGTCTCAGGGTGAGCTTTTACATAGGCGGCAATTTCATGATGGAATGGGAGACCATGCTCACCGATGGAAGAGAAGTAGATGTAACGCGGTGGCGTTTCAAAATCTGGCAGGAAGTATGGATAGTGTTCATGTTTGATGAGGATAGTGCGCTCGGGGCCGTACCGGAGGACGTAGTGGTAGTTAGTTATCTTGCCCTCGTGTACTTTTACATAGTCGGTGTGGACACCTTCGGTGCGCAAAGCGTCAAGACAATCTTGACCCCAACGGTCATGGCCAACGTTGGTGACAAGAGCAGTGCGGAGGCCCAGGCGATGCGCCGCCACGGCAGCATTGGGTGAGTTACCAACTGCATTTACTACTGTCACATCTTCGTACGGCAATTTACCACCAAACGGCATATGGAGGGTTTTTTTGCCCGTGTCCATATCAGTAGAAACATCAGCGTCGTCCTTGGAAAGCTGAATAAATGCGTCTATTACAATATCGCCCAAAGCGACAAAATCATATTGGTTTGACATATACACAGATTATATCAGTGCCGGAGTGTGTAAAACGAGAAGTGTGAACACACGCACACAGTATAATGAAAAGTGATGTTTCAGTCGAAAGAGCTCAACCAAGGCTTCACTCTCATTGAACTTCTCGTGGTGATCGCGATCATTGGTGTTTTGGCCAGTGTGGTCTTAGTGAGTCTCAGTAGTGCGCGCGAGAAGAGTCGCGATGCGGCTCGTATGGCACAACTTAAAGAAATAGAGAAAGCCCTTAATTTATTTTATACTGAGAACGGCCGCTACCCCTCAGAAGGTGCACCAGATAATGCTAATACTGGTGGTACCGGCCGGATTTGCCGATCTTGTACTGGTGGTATTAATACCATTCTTGGTCAATATATGGGTGCTGTTCCAGAAGATCCGTCGCACGATGGCTCAAACTATTACTACTATTATGATGGCAGACAGACCTGCGGTGGTAATCCCGTACAAGCAGTAGTGGCTGCTCACAACATGGAAAATCCTAACAATAGTAATACTAATGACACCAAATGCACCAGTTGGGGTGGTGAGGGAGGAATTGGACAGAATGACTCATACAATGTTGTTTTAGGTGATGCCTATTAAAGCCTTTTCTGTTACCACAGAGTGTGCTACATTACCTGCCATGACAACAACACTTCAAGTAACAAAACGGGATGGGACAGCTTCGCCTGAATGCATTCCAGCCGTGGTTTACGGTCCAAAACAAGAATCACTGGCACTCAATATCGACCGCAAAACCTTTGAAAAGCTCTTCAAAGAAGCTGGTGAATCAACTATCATCAGTCTTGAAGGTCTTGATGGTGAAGTTGAGGTGCTCGTGCACGATGTTTCATTTAATCCGGTCAGGGGCGGCATTCAGCATGTCGACTTCTACGCTATTGAACGCGGTAAGGAGCTCACTACTCATGTCGGTATCGAGTTCATTGGTGAAGCTCCAGCTGTGAAAGGCGGTGGTGTTCTCAATAAAGCTCTTCACGAACTTGAGGTAACCTGTCGCCCAAGCAAACTACCACAACATATTACTGTTGACGTCAGTGTCCTCACTGACTTTGAAGAGGTCATTCGTGTCAAAGATATATCTCTGCCAGAGGGGGTAAAAGTTGAAAACGATCCCAATGAAACGGTTGCCTTGGTGGTGCCGGTGGCTGAAGAGAAGGAGGAAGATGCTGCTCCAGTTGATATGGCTGCTATCGAAGTTGAGGGTGAGAAAACTACTTCAGAAGATGGAGAAGGGAAAGAAGCTGAGTAGACCCAGAGAGAAAACCACTACCGATGCGGCAGTGGTTTTTTCTTTTGGTATACTTATTACTAATATGAAACGCCTACTGGTGGTATGTGTTGTTGGTGTGTTGCTGTGGCCACAAGCTGCTGTTTTTGGTGAGACTGACGCTGAACGTCGGGCGCGGCTCGAGAAAGAACTGCAGGTGGTCGAAAAGCAGATCATTCAGCAGCAGTCACTCCTTGAAGGTAAACAAGTCGAACGACAGTCACTCGAGCGCGACCTCAATATTCTCGACACACAGATCAATAAGGCAGCCCTCGGTATTGAAGCCCGCGAACTTGCCATTGAGCAGCTGACCGATCAAATCGGCGAGAAAGAAGAGGTCATTGATATTTTGACTGAGCGACTCCAAAAGCAGCGTCAATCTATTGCAGAGCTAGTACGCAAGACACAAGTGGTGGATGACTACTCTTTGGTGGAACTGATGCTGAGTAACCAGAATCTCTCTGAGTTCTTTGTGGACTTTGAGAATTACCGCGTCATCAATGACTCACTAAATGAATCATTGGAAGCCCTCAGTACTATTAAGTCCGACACAGAATCCCAAAAGACCTCGCTTGAAGATAAAAAGCTCACCGAGGCAGAACTCAAGGAGCTGCAAGAGCAAGAGAAGCTCGCTATAGAAAGAAAGGAGAACGAAAAAGAACAGATTCTTGATGTCACTAAAGGTGAGGAAGCAGCGTATAAGCAGCTGTTGCAAGCCCAGCAAAAAACAGCTGCCGAGATCCGCGCCCAGCTCTTTGAGCTCGCTGGAGGCGGCGGTAAGATACCATTCCCAGACGCGGTTCAATATGCTAAAGCAGCTTCAGCGCAAACAGGAGTGCCAGCGGCACTGGTGTTAGCAATCTTGGAGCAGGAGTCATCGTACGGAGCTAATATCGGTTCCTGTGCGTACGACGATATTGTCTACGGACGAGCGGTCATGCATCCAGATCGTGACCAGCCCGTCTTTGTTGCGATAGCTAACGCACTTGGTTTTAACCCTAGTACGCAACAGGTCTCTTGTCCGTGGATACGTAATGGTGAACGTATTGGGTGGGGTGGTGCTATGGGTCCGTCGCAGTTCATTCCGTCTACGTGGGCTATATACGGCGGTATCGTAAGTACTGGTAGTGGCTACGCGTATAGTGCTTCAAGCGACGCCATTCGCCAGCTGACCGGCAAGAGCAGTCCATCTAATCCGTTCAATAACCAAGATGCCTTTATGGCCACGGCACTCCTCATGCGTGACAATGGAGCCGCTGGCGGCACGTATAATGCCCAGTGGACGGCCGCCATCCGCTATTTCGCCGGCTGGGGCGGTGCTAGCAACCCGATCAACCATCCGTATGGAGATAATGTTATGGCCCGCAAAGCGCGCTTGGAGCAAGAGATAAAGACCTTGGAGGGAAGCTAAACCCGAAGGCATTTATTGATTTTTTTTAACCATCTGTTATAGTTACCGCCACTTATGAAAACAGACATTCATCCGGAAAACTACCGTCTTGTTATTTTCCACGATAACTCAAGTGGGGAGCGCTTTTTGGTTGGTTCTACTATTGAGACCAGCGAAACGGACAAGTGGGAAGACGGCAGTGAGTACCCACTGGCTCGTGTTGATGTCACTAGCGCATCACACCCGTTTTACACCGGACAGGAAAAGGTCATGGACACTGCCGGTCGGGTAGAGCGTTTCAAAGCTCGCGCCGAAAAAGCAGCTACACGCAAAAAGAAGGCGTAACGAAAAGACCGCTATCACACTTTGGTGGAGCGGTTTTTTCTATGGCATCATATAGACATCATGGAGTTGGATCAAGATAGACTAAATATTTTCAAAGAAAATCAAAAAACGCAATTCTTGGCGTCACAGTTTGAACTTGGGCTCGAAAAATTAGCTGAGGCACGTGAACTAGCTGCCTCTGACCCAGAAATGGCCGAGCTTGCCACTGCAGAAATCGCTGAGTTGGAAGCGCAGCTACAGGCTGAATTTGCTGAGATGGACCGAATCATTGAAGCTTCTAAGGAAGAGGAAGCTAAGCCCTACGGTGTGGCCCTTGAAGTGCGGGCGGGCGCCGGTGGGGATGAAGCGGCACTTTTTGCCGAGGAGTTAGCACTTATGTATCGTCGCTACGCCGAGGTACAGGGTTGGCCAGTTACGGTCACTAATGAATCACGGTCCGGTGTTGGTGGGTATAAGGAGGCTTCGTTTGAGATCATTAGTCCCAATGTCTACGATGCCTTTCGTTTTGAGACCGGAGTGCACCGCGTGCAGCGAGTGCCGGTAACGGAAAAAGCTGGCCGTATCCATACCTCAACTGCGTCAGTAGCAGTCTTGCCAATGCGTAAAAAACCAACCATCGAGATCAATCCAAGTGACATTGATATGGAATTCTCGCGTTCTGGCGGTGCTGGCGGACAGAACGTCAACAAAGTAGAAACCGCGGTGCGACTGGTCCATAAACCGACCGGAGTTGATGTGCGTTGTCAAAGTGAGCGGTCGCAGCTAAAGAACCGCGAGAAAGCCATGGCCCTTCTCACCGCTAAACTTGAAGCGCTCCACGAAGAGGAAGAGAGCAAAAAACACGCCAATCTGCGCAGTAAACAGATCGGTACCGGTGATCGTAGTGAAAAGATACGCACCTATAACTTTCCGCAAAATCGCATCACTGATCACCGCATCAAAGAAAGTTGGCACACTATTGAGGCCACCCTTGGTGGCGCACTCCAGCCGATCATTGATGCTATGCATGCTGCTGAGGACGCACTCATGGCTGAAGAATAATGATTTACAAAGGGCCACCCTTCGCGAAGGGTGGCCCTTTGTAAGTTGCCAGTGATTGTGAGCTGTGGTAGTATTGCCGCGCTTGTGCTCTGGCGCTTTTTTATTATCAAAAACGTCTCGGTACAGTCTCCAGACTCCTGAAGCTGTCACATAAGGCTCGTGTGTTGCTTGTTACAGCAGCCCCTCGATGTACCCTTATACCAGTTTATTAATTAGCAAGGACAGTTTGGATAAACAATCAACACAATCATGTCAACCAATGACCAGAATCTCATTGAGCGCTTGTTCTCAGCTGGTGCTCACTTCGGCTTTTCAAAAAGTCGTCGTCACCCAACAGTAAAACCATATCTGTTTGGTAATAAGCAGGGAACCGACATTTTCGATCTTGAGAAAACCTCGGAGCTTCTTGCTGCTGCTAAAGCAGCGGTCGCAGAGGCCGGTGAACAAGGCAAGACCGTCTTATTTGTTGGTACTAAAGAAGAAGTAAAGAAGCTTGTTGAACACTTTGCCAAAGAGGTGGCTGCGCCGTATGTCATTAATCGCTGGATCGGAGGTACGGTGACCAACTGGTCAGAGATCAAGAAGCGTATCGCGCGCCTTCATGAGCTTATTGCAGAAGGAGAGTCTGGTGAACTCGAACGCAAATACACTAAGAAAGAACGTGTACTCATTGGTCGCGAGGCTGACAAACTCACATTTAATTTTGGTGGTATTAAAGATATCGAAAAGACCCCTGATATGTTGTTGGTTGTTGATCCACGTCACGAATCCATTGCCGTAGCTGAAGCCAGTGAGCTTGGCATCCCAGTCGTTGGTATCATGAGTTCTGATAACGACCTCACCAAAGTGACGTATCCGGTCCTTGTAAACGATGCATTGCAGGCTAGTGTCACGTTGGCTCTTACCGAGCTTACGACAGCTTACAGCGAGGGAAAGGCTAAGTATGTTCCCAAGCCAACCCGCACTGACAGCCGTCCGCGCCGCATGAACACCCGTTCATAAGTGCTGAGAGCACTGATACGCTTACAAACGTTCTAACGATAAAACATTATATGGAGATCAGTTCTACACAAATAAAGGAGTTACGCGACCAGACCGGCATCTCAGTGATGCAGTGTAAGAAAGCACTTGAAGAAGCTGATGGTGATATGGCTAAGGCTTTGGTCATTCTTAAGAAAAAGCGCAGCGAAGCAGCCGAAAAGAAATCTGACCGTGAGCTTGGTGCCGGTACGATTGGCGTCTATGTACACAACACGAATGAAGTGGCTGCATTTGTAAAACTTGCGTCTGAGACTGATTTCGTATCAAAGAATGAAGAGTTTGTGAAATTGGCTAATGATATTGCCATGCACGTCGCCGCTATGAATCCAAAGTACATTGCTCGCGACGAAGTTGATGCTGAAGCTATGGAAGCCGCCAAGGCAGTGTTTGCTGAGGAGGTCAAAGACAAGCCGGCTGAAATGCAAGAAAAGATAATGGAAGGTAAGTTGGCAGCTTATTTCAAAGATCAGATACTCCTTGAGCAGCCATTTGTGAAGAATCCGGATATGACCATTGGTGAAATGGTCTCTGGAGCGGTCCAGAAATTCGGTGAGAATGTCACTCTTGTAGAGGTGCAGCGCATGTCCATTAAGGGATGATGAACACTAAGACGCAAAAGTGCCGACCCTTTGGGTCGGCACTTTTGCGTCCGCCGACTCTCTTGGTACAATGTCAGAAACATTAACGAATCATGAGCACCAGTCTTATCGTATTGTTATCCTCAGGCGGCGTTATAGTGCTCTGTATGACGGTCTTTCGTCTTGAAGCACAGCGAGGCACTAGGTTAGTTGGTGCTGGTTGGCGTGGTCAGCTTGATCGGGGCCTTGAATTAGTAGTGCAACGTACGACTCATCTCGGTATTCATTTTGGTACAGGAGCAGTGCGACTGGCGCTTCATTTTGTCATTCATAAAGCACTAGCAATTATGTTGGGTGGTTTACGTTGGTTTGAGAAAGGGGTTGCACTCATGCAGCAGAATAATCGCCGAGTAGCTAAGACCATTCGTGACGAGCAGCGTAAGACACACCTCCATGTTATTGCAGAACACAAAGAATCAAGCGCGCTTACAGAGAAGCAAAAACAAAAGTTAAAAGCGCAGGCAATCGAGTAGACCCTAACCACCTTCACTAAGGTAGTGGACACCTTTAAAATCTGAGAGGTGAGTCAGTCTGGGTGACTGATGAACGAGAGGACTCGTGACGACCCACGGTTTACAAACCTTGAGACAGTTTCCCAAACTGTTTCAACTCTAACCACCTTCACTAATGTGGCAGATACGTTTAAACCCTGAGAGCCACCTGTCAGACTCGAACTGACGACCCACGGTTTACAAAACCGTTGCTCTACCAACTGAGCTAAGGTGGCTCTCAGGGTTTAAAACCGGAAGCGATACTATGAAAGTCGGCACATTATGGCCAAAATGACCAAAAAATGCAAGGAATAAGGTTTTAATTTGGCTATTTTTGGAGTATACTCGCCTTACTGTATATGGACAACAAGGAGCATTTATTACCGTATGCTAGGCGCGATGATTTTAAGGTTGCCCGCGCCAGCGAACTCACAAATCCGAAAGATCGCCGATTCTACCGTCTGCTTGAGATACTACCCGGTCTCACCTCTTGGATCATCTTGATTGGTGTGGTCTTAGCGGCTATTTACGCCTCATTCATCGCCGCTTATTTCATCATTGCCTTTGCCGTGTATTGGGTCATGAAGACGTTCTTCCTCTCGTATCATGTTCGGTATAACTGGCGACGTTTGCGGCACCATATGGAGCTCGACTGGGCCCAGCTTGTGGCGCGATTTGAGTATAATCATATGTACCACCTTGTGGTGTTGCCGTTTTATCATGAGCCGGTGGAGGTCATTGACGGTGCCCTTAAGGGACTCTCGGAATCAAAGTACGACAACAAAAAACTGCTCGTGGTCTTGGCTGCGGAAGAGCGGGCGGGCGAGCAGGCACGTATGGATGCTGCAGCCATGGAAGAGAAGTGGCACGGCACCTTTGGCGCGTTTTTAACGACGGTGCATCCGGCAGATGTGGTCGGGGAGATCGCCGGTAAAGGATCAAACACCCATTACGCTCTTCATCAGGCCCGCGAACATATTCTTGACGCCCTACATATTAACTATAAGGATGTCCTTGTCTCAATCTTTGATATTGATACGGTTGTCTATCCGGACTACTTCAATTGTCTTATTTGGCACTTTATGACCGCTGAGCGGCCGTACAAATCTGCCTACCAGCCAGTGCCGCTCTTTACCAACAATCTCTGGGAGGCCCCAGCCGTGTCGCGGGTGATGGCAATGTCGAGTACGTTTTGGCAGATGATCATGCAGGAGCGACCGGATCGAGCAGCTACCTTTTCCTCTCATTCGGTCAGTTTCCAAGCGCTCTATGAGATTGGGTACGGTCAGGCGAACGTCGTCAGTGAAGACTCACGTATCTACTGGAATCTTTTGCTGGCAAACGACGGTAGTTTTGATGTGGTCTCTCTCTCGTACCCGATTGCTATGGACGCAACAGTGGCTCACAGTAATTGGGGAACAATCAAGAACATCTACCGTCAGCACCGCCGTTGGACGTATGGCGTCGAGAACTGGGTCTATCTCATGTATCATTTTTCCAAACACACCAAGATGCCGTTTAAGAAACGCCTCTCCATTGCGTTTATTCAGGGTGAAGGGTACTCGTCACTCGTCACTAACCCACTCATCCTCTTTTGTCTTGGTTGGTTGCCGGTCTTCTTAGGTACACAGGAATTTCACCAGACCGTCCTCTCATACGAACTACCGATTGTGGTAAGGAATCTCCTTACGTTTGCGATGGCCGGGCTCATTCTTTCTGCCATTATCTCTTTATCACTCACACCACCGCGGCCTGATGGACATAGTCGTTTTCGGTATGTGGTTATGGCAGTGCAGTGGATCATGGTACCGATCACTATGATCGTCTTTAGCGCCATCCCCGGCCTTGATGCTCAAACTAGATTGATGTTTGGTAAGTACATGGGCTTTTGGGTAACGCCAAAACGTGTTAAAAAGGCCTAACTAAACGTATGCCAAACGAACCACAAGTCGGCCTTTTGCCTCTTCATCATCGAAAACTCATATTCTGGACTCTCGTCTGTCTTTTTTTGGGTGTCTTGCCATTGGCGATTCTCTACACCTCCGGTTACCGCTTTGTTGAGTCCGATGATGGGCAGCGAGTACTGGCCACAACGGGTGGTGCCTATATTGCCGTTCAGAACCCCGCCGTCGAACTGTATGTGAACGGTGTCATTCCACAGGACCGCCGACCATTCAGTAGCGCCTTCTACGTGCAAGGGTATGATGAAGGAGTCTATAATTTCCATACCCAAGGAGAAGGGCTCGAAACGTGGGTTAAGAACATCGCTATCTACCCCCAGATCGTCACCCAAGCAGCCTCATTTAATCTACCGAAAGTGCCACAGGTACGAGTCATTACCCCGTGGCAGACTTCTGCCGGAGAGGCAGTGGTGATGGTGCGCTCAACCACTACGAGGCCGTTTTCGTTTGCTTCTACTAGTAACGCGATTATCGCTACAACTTCACGGGCCACCACTACGCTGGCGGTAAGTGATGAATACACGCTTTTTGCTACCCGTTTTGCGTCAACGTCAGCAGAGTGGGCAGCAGTCAAAGCTGGCAAGTTACAAATCGTGGAGCCAGAGGAACGGTTTCAATTTGTGCCGGTACCACGTATTGCGACCACAACATTGGTGCTTGCGACCTCCACCAAAGAATGGAATAACACCAAGCTGTATGAAGACAACGGGGAAGTATATGCTCGTTGGATCGGAGGTGAGAAAGATATCCCGTATTACTACTGTCTGACCTTTGAATCGCCCGCAACCACGAGTTACAAATATGGTGAGCATGTGTATGCGGCGCTGGCAGCGCAGTATGCAAGCTCAAGTGATGCTCGTATGGCAGGATTTGCTGGGGAACGTCTCTGTCGCAGCGATATACGGATCGATCGTAAATGGCAAGAGGTGATTTGGTTTGACTTTCTGCCGAATCGAAGTGACCTTGTGCTCATGCTCTTAGAGGATGGTCTCTATGTCGTTGAGATCGACGATCGCTCGTGGCAGAACGTCCAGTTGCTCTACCCCGGCACTGACCTTGTGGTACTGCTTGATGCTGGTCGCGTCATGGTAAAAGACGGTGAGTACATTTTGGAGGTCTTTACCGACCTGATACAGTAGGGTATAACCAGCGCACCTAGTTATGATCAAACAAATTGGCCACAAACACCCACTATCGCAGATGATTGCGGAGATCAACAGTATCTTCTCCGAGATCGGTTTTGTGTTTGCGGAAGGCCCGGAGGCAGAGACTGAACACTATAACTTCGACCAATTGAACTTCCCGCCAGACCACCCAGCACGGGACATGCAGGACACCTTCTTCTTTAAAGCTGCTGACACAAAAGAACCAATGGTCTTGCGTACCCATACTAGTCCAGTCCAAAGTCGGTATCTCGAAACACACGAGCCGCCGGTGCGCGTCATTGTGCCTGGAAAGGTATTTCGTAACGAAGCTACCGACGCCACTCACGAAGCCCAATTCTTTCAACTTGAGGGACTGTATGTCGATGAGAGCGTGCATCTGGGGCACCTCAAAGGCACCATTGAGTACTTCTTTTCAAAATTCTTCAGCGGCAATGTCGAGGTGCGTTTTCGCCCGAGTTTCTTTCCGTTCGTGGAGCCGGGGGTTGAGGTTGATATGATGCTGAAAGATAGTGACAGTAAGCTTGCCAATAAATGGATTGAGGTCATGGGTGCCGGTATGGTACACCCAAATGTGCTGTCTGCGGCTGGCGTTGATCCAACCAAGTACTCTGGCTTTGCCTTTGGGATGGGTATCGATCGCTTGGCGGTCATGAAGTATGGCATCAGTGATATTCGTGACATGTATTCTGGTGACCTGCGCTTCGTTAATCAATTTTAAGTATTATGATAGTTTCGTACGCATGGCTTAAAGATTTTCTTGGTGATACCACCCCTTCGGCTGAGGAAGTAGCTCGTCTTTTAGGTGAGCACGCGTTTGAGATTGAGGGAGTGGAGGAGGTTGAGGGTGACACGGTCATTGATGTTGATGTGCTACCAAATCGTTCTAGTGATTGTCTTTCACATCGTGGTATTGCGCGGGAAATCGCCACCCTCATCAACACTCCACTTGTGTATGACCCATTACATGAAGTGCTAGACCTACCCCAAACGGATGCCATTGTCGTTGATATCGCAGATACCACCGCCTGTCCGCGCTTCACTGCTGCACTTATGACCGGTATTGAGGTTAAAGAATCACCGGCATGGTTGCAAGCGCGACTTAAGGCATTGGGGCAGCGCTCCATCAATAATATTGTTGATGCTACCAACTACGTCATGTATGCACTGGGGCAGCCACTCCATGCGTACGATGCGGGTAAGTTTCCCCAAACAGGAGGGAAGTGGCAGTTCGAGGTTCGCTTTGCTCGTGAAGGGGAAGTAGTTAGTCTGCTCGCTGAAGGTGGTAAAGAAGAAGATAGGGACGTTACGCTGACTGGTAGCGAGCTTCTTATCGTTGATGGTAGCTCAGATACACCGATCGGCCTTGCTGGTGTCAAAGGTGGTCGCTTTGCCGGTGTTGATAGCACCACTACCGATATCATTGTGGAAGCAGCTCACTTTGACCCAATACTGACGCGCAAGACGGCGCGCGGGCTTGGTATTGTCATCGATGCTAGTAAACGCTTTGAAAACGAACCATCTCGCGAGCTGCCACTATATGCTCAGACAGAGATCATCAAACTCATTACTGATATTGCTGGGGGTTCTTGCGAAGGAATAGTTGATATCTACCCCGAGCCATACGCACCTACCGTCGTGGCTGTCGAACCGACTCGGGTAAATCGCCTTCTTGGTCTGTCGCTAGAGAGTAGTGAGATGGTGTCGATTCTAGAACGAGCTGGCATCACAGTGGAAGAAAAAGACAGGCAACTACTCTGCACCGGACCATGGGAACGTACTGACCTTACGATTGCTGAAGATTTTATCGAAGAGATTGGCCGTATCTATGGTTATGACCATGTGCAGTCCGTGGTGCCAGAGACGGTACCGCTTACTGAGCTCAATGTACGCCATTACTACAGCGAGAAGGTGCGCGAGACACTCATTGACCTTGGTTTCTCGGAGGTCATTACCTCATCGTTTCGGAAAAAAGACGAGATACAGCTCCGTAATGCCCTCGCCAGTGACAAATCATACATGCGTTCAACACTTCGCAAGAATATCGCTGAGACGCTCGACAAGAACGCTGGTTTTGTTGATTTGCTTGGAGCGGCAGATACGCGCGTATTTGAAATAGGCACCGTCTTTACCAAAGAGGAAGGAACGGTTAGTGAGCACGTCTCGCTTTGTGTTGGTGTTCGTCAAAAGGTGAGCGGCTACACTCCTAAAGATGATGCCCTCATAGCAGATGTGGTACGGGCCCTAGAGACAGCACTTGGTGCAGCGTGCGATTTTACTATTGAAAAGGGCGTGGCTGAACTAAATCTATCTGCGTTGATGAGTGAACTACCAGCGCCTGCTGCGTACGAGCCGGTAACCGTTGCTCCTGAGATCGCGTACGCTCCGTTTTCGGTCTATCCAGCGGTGACTCGTGACATCGCGCTCTGGGTGCCGGCTGGTACCACCGCAGAAGAAGTAGAAGCTGTTTTAAATGATAACGCCGGCGAGCTTCGTGTCCGCACCACACTGTTTGATGAGTTTACCAAAGACGACCGTATCTCGTACGCCTTTCGTCTCGTTTTTCAGTCAAAAGAAAAAACGCTCACCGACAGCGAGGTAAACAGCATCATGGATGCCGTTTACGCCGCCGCCGTTGAGCGCCAGTTTGAGGTCCGGTAACAAACCTCACTCCTTACTTGCCCGAACGGTTTTTCAGAGCGTTTGCTGCAAGCGCCATTGAACCAATAGGGGCATTATGTGATTCTTTTTGTGTCCGAATCAGTCTAAGTGCGGGCAGTGGTTTTGGCGAAGAGCTTTTGGAGGTATTCGCTCCATTTGGTGTCTTCTTCCCAGATAGTCGTTTCTCCTGCTTGTTCATATCCGCTCTCCACTATGGCCAGGGCTAGGTTCAGCCTCGGAGCTGTGTCTGTAAAAGTGATTGCAGCGATGGTTGGCAAAATAGTTTCCAACTGAAAACGATCAAAATTAACCATCAGCTCATCAAGGTAGTGCGTAATGACTGTTGTGTTGTTCGGCAAGCGAGCCACATAGTTTGGCTCAAAGTTGGCCCCGAGAGGCACCCAATCCGCACGCAGTCCCATCAGGTTTGGTTTGCTTGATACCAATACTGATCTTACTCCAAGCAAATATGATCGGTCGCGGCACACCGCTACCGCTTTAATTCGATAACGCATCATGGCCTCCAAAGTTTGTCCGCGTCAACAATGCCATATTGTGGGCTAATAGACAAGAAAAAAGAGCCGAGGGCAGGGGATGTCCTCGAGCTCTACGTGGGGCGACCGCTCAGATTCCTAGTCGGTGCAGAGCATGCCACCAGCAAGACGTTCTGCGAGGTTCCGCAAACGTTCGCGTGCCGCTTTCTTGTCGGCGGCCTTTTTGCGGCATTGGCTTCCGACGAAATCGATGATACTCATGTTGAATCCTCTGTTTGTATGACCGATAATTTCACCATACTCCCGCGGCTTGTCTAGCGTCAAGCCGGTGCTGTGC
Source organism: Candidatus Nomurabacteria bacterium (assembly GCA_020632155.1). Lineage (GTDB taxonomy): Bacteria > Patescibacteriota > Minisyncoccia > Phycocordibacterales > UBA918 > OLB19. The sequence goes on from JACKGE010000001.1 coordinate 443,824, forward strand.
ACAACGATTTTAAGCCATATTTTAAGAAATACAGATTAGGCTGAAAAATAAGCAGTTTTCCCCTGCAAAAATGGCTAATTTGTGCTAAAATATAGCTCTAATTAAAGATATTTATCCTCATTCATGCCAGCAAAGAAAACCGCCAAGAAGAGTAACGGACACCACTACGATGCATCCTCTATTTCGGTCCTTGAAGGACTTGATCCGGTTCGTAAACGACCGGGTATGTACATCGGTACTACCGGCCCCGATGGCCTCCATCACCTTATCTGGGAGGTATTTGATAACTCACGAGACGAAGCGATGGGCGGTTTTGCTGACCGCGTCGAAGTAGCGTTGTTGCCGGGTGGCTACGTACGTGTTGTCGACAATGGCCGCGGTATTCCGGTTGATGTTCATAAGCAGACCAAGGTTTCAGCGCTTGAGACCATCCTCACCACACTGCACGCTGGTGGTAAGTTCGGCGGTGACGATTCGGGTTACAAGGTCTCCGGTGGTCTTCATGGTGTGGGCGTGTCGGTGGTAAATGCGCTTTCGACGCACGTCATTGCCGAGGTACATCGTGATGGTGGGTACTATATTCAGGAATACGCTATTGGTAAGCCAAAGGCGAAAGTGAAAAAGGTCGGCCCTTCAAAAATGAACGGCACCATTATCACATTCCAAGCTGACGAGTCTATCTTTAAAGAGATTGTGTACGACTACAAGCGCATTGTTAGCCACTTGCGCCAGCAGGCCTACTTAGTAAAGGACATGCGCCTTACGGTCATCGACGCGAGGGAACTTGATGAAAAAGCGCAGAAGAAACTCGACCTTAAAGGCAAACAGTATCTCGCTGAAGAGCAGCTCGAGGTGCCGCATATGACCTTCTACTTTGAGGGGGGCCTTCGTTCACTGGTGGCGTTCAATAACCACTACCAAAAGCCGGTCCATAAGAATATTTTTTACGTTGAAAAACAGGATATCGACCCAGCCGTGTTGTCAGTCGAAGTGGCGCTTCAGTATGTTGATGATATCTCTGCCCGTATTTCAGCCTTTGCGAACAATATCTACAACCCTGAGCACGGTACTCACGTGACTGGCTTTAAGACTGCTTTGACTCGGACACTTAACAACTACGCCAAAAAAAATAACTTCATCAAAGAAAAGGACGGTGCCTTTACCGGTGACGACGTACTTGAAGGTATCACCGCAGTGGTATCGGTAAAGATGCCAGAAATTCAGTTTGAGGGCCAGACCAAAGCCAAACTTGGTTCTGTCGAGGCTCGCGGTGCCGTCGAAGCGGTCTTTGGTGAGGCGTTTGCACTCTTTCTCGAAGAGAATCCAGACGACGCAAAAGGCATCATAAATAAAGTGGTCATCGCGGTAAAAGCCCGCAAGGCCGCAAAGGCTGCTAAGGACAGTGTCCTTCGCAAAGGCGCACTGGAAGGAATGTCACTCCCCGGAAAGCTGGCTGACTGTCAAACCAAAAAAGCCGAGGAGTCGGAACTCTTTATTGTGGAAGGTGACTCAGCCGGTGGTAGTGCCAAGATGGGCCGCGACAGGCGTACGCAGGCTATCTTGCCACTACGAGGAAAGATACTCAACGTTGAACGAGCGCGTATCGATAAAATGCTCGCTTCCGAGCAGATAAAGAATCTGGTGATTGCGCTTGGTACCGCTATAGGTGATGTCTTTGATGTCGGTAAGCTTCGCTACCATAAGATTATTATTGCGACTGATGCAGACGTGGACGGAGCGCACATTCGTACGCTGCTCCTAACACTGTTCTACCGCTATTTCCGCCAGCTTGTTGAGGAGGGGTATGTGTATATCGCTCAGCCGCCGCTTTATAAGATACAAAAAGGCAAAGAGACATGGTACGCCTTCACGGACGCTGAAAAATTCGGCATTGTTGGTGAAGATGACCAGACTGACGAGGGAGTTGAAGACGGTGAGGCTGAGGCAATAGAAGAAGAAGTAGAAGAGACGACTAAAAAGGCCGCCGCCAAGTTCCGTATTCAACGATACAAGGGCCTTGGTGAAATGAACGCTGATGAATTGTGGGAGACCACGATGCATCCCGAAAATCGCCTCCTAAAGCAGGTTACCATTGAAGACGCGCAGGACGCTGATAAGGTCTTTGATATCTTAATGGGCACTGATGTGGCTTCGCGGAAGAGTTTTATTCAGTCGAACGCGAAGATGGCCAACCTCGACATTTGACGCGAGATTTCGGCGAACTACTTCGTTGCACTTCACTAAATCATTAGTTCACCTTATAGCCATATAAGGCTCATAATGATTTGTTTGTGACGCCTTGTATTTCATCCGAAATCTCGCGTCAACTGTGCGCTTTTGTGTGATATTGTAAAAACATATGCTTGCGCACGCAATCACGACCGAATTTTCCACGATTACTGATGGAAACATGTCCTTTAAATATGGTTTGTCAACGGAAGAAGTAGTGAATAGAAGAAAAGACTTCCTGAAAAAATTGGATATTAATATTGAAGATTGCTTCATGCCATCACTTACGCACGGTAATACTGTTATGCGCGTTGAGTCAAACCACCGTGGTTCTTGTATGCTGAGTCCACAGCATTGTTTTGAAGCCGAAGCAGTCATTACAAACTGCAAACGGCTCGGCCTTTTTATACTTACAGCTGATTGTTTTCCAGTCATCTATTATGATTCAGTACACCAAGCGATTGGCTTAGCCCATTTGGGAAGACGCCCGGCACAAAGCCAATTGGCGGCAAAAGTTATTAAAAGTATGAATGTTGAATTTGGCACTGAACCCAAAGATGTGGAAATACTTATTGGTCCGGGTATACACAAAGAATCATATTTAGTAGAGGTGATGAAACAGGAAATTGAAGCAAGTTGGAAGCCTTATTTGAAAATAGTTGCGCACACTGACTTAATAAGTATTGATTTACTTGGCTTCATACAAGATCAACTCACTGACGCTGGTGTCTTGACTGCTAACATTAAAATCGAACCAGTTGATACAGTAATTTCAGCAGATTACTTTTCACATTATCGCTCTAAACGGTCGGGGGAGCCAGAAGGTAGATTTGCCACAGTTGTGATGCTCAACTAAGACCAGCACACAAAACACCGCGCGGCCCCGAAGGGGCCGCGCGGTGTTTTGTGTGCGGACAGGTTAGTCTTTTACCTGTACAGCTGAAATGAAACTGTTGTTTGTGGTCTTGGTGTCAGCACCACCGGTTACTCGTACGCCGAACTTCTTAAGGCCATCATCACCAATCTCGCCGAAAGCGATAGTCATGACTGCTTCTTCGTTTGGCTTAAGAGCAGCCTGTGTCTCGGAGACATAGGTGTAGCCAGATGGGAGGTCAGCCTCGAATTTCCATGTGGTTGAGGTCTTAGTGCCGACGTTCTTTACCTTGAATTGGAAAGCGGCATTATCGTCGGCATCAAGGACTCCTGTTGGTGTGTACTTACCACCGCTCGTGATAGTACCAATACCGAGGTATGAGACTGCGAGATCAGTATATCCGTTTGGATCAGACACCGGCACCTTGTAAGTAGTTGTTACCACATACTGTGGCTCACGCGGCGCTGGCGCTGGAGTACTCGGAGTACTTGTGGTCGGGACAGGTGTGTCTACCACTGGTGCTGAGTCCTCGTTCGTGTCCTCAGCAGAGGCAACGAGGCCGGCTGCTGGAATGGTCGGGTTAACCAGCGTGAGGCTCTTACTCGACTCAAGTGAGGCGACTGTTTTGCCTGCTGGTACAAAGGCAATAGTGTATGGCACGTCAACAAAACGTTCTTTCTCTGACGCAAAGGCCATATTGATGCTGGTAGTACCTTCCGGTAGCTGGTACGGGCTGCCACAATCAATTGGCAAGATAGTGCCGCTTGCGAGGCGAATATCGAGTGACACCCCGTCCACACACTTATAACTGAGAGTGTAGTGTCCAGAGCGCTTAGTCTCGTTCCAGCTGATAGTGAATGATTCCTGTGAGTTAGCGACACTACCCGGAGCATCGATAACGATGGTGTCAGTAGTACGCTCACGGTTCTGGATACTCTCGGCCATTGAGGCAAGAGAGGCAAATGCCCCCGGTAGTAGGCTGACAAGCTGTATCGCTAGCCAGACAAGGAACACAATGATAGCAGCAAACCCAAAGACTGCAAAAGTCTTAATGAGGCGGTTTTTGCCGGTGTTTTGTACGTCGGTCATAAATAAAGATAAACAGTTTCAATAATAGTGTCAGTCTCAAGTACTAAAATGGCCCATCACCACCAAAGGTTGATAGGGAAGAGCGCTGGTGTTAGTGTTGAGGACCACCCAAAACGTTTGGGTTTTGACATCGAAACTTTAGCACACAACACAAAACTGTCAACCCTTGTAGATTGACAAATAAGTAATTTCATGCTATCATAAAAGAACATATGACCATTCGCATTTTCATGAATCCAACCCTCCAGCGCTTTGTTGACCGCAAAGTGGCCTTTTTCCTTACTTTTTTTGTTGTTGTTTTTCTTTCGTATGCCTTTTTGTCGGTTATCGACTTCTTGCCGGAACCACTTTCTGAGGAAACTATTGCTGCTCGTGAAGCCAAAAAAGCTCAAGAAAATTCAGCACTTAATCAAGCAGTACAGGTTCTTAATGGTGGTCTACGCCCAAAAAATAATAATACTGAAGATAGTCTTCGTGTCACCATTCCTGAAGCCAATTCAGCTGAGGTAGAAACTGAGCCGGTTAGTACCAAAGATCCGCTTCCAAGCCGTATTATCTTTGATGCTCTTGATGGAAAGAGCGTGACGGTACTCAACCCTACTTCTAATAGCGTCGCTGCTCTAGATGAGGCGCTGCTTACTGGTGTGGTTCGCCACCCAGATTCAGCCGATCTTGTAAGCAACGGAAATGTCTTTATTTTAGGCCATTCCAGCTACCTACCAAATGTCTTTAACAAGAACTTTCAGGCTTTTAATGGTATTCAAAACCTAACGTGGGGAGACACGATTCGTGTCCAGTCTTCTGACACTGAGTATATTTACCGTGTTGATAAGGTATTTAAGGCTAAAACGAGTGAAGTCGTGGTGCCAAATACACCGGGGGAGGCACGCCTTACGTTGGCTACCTGTAACAGTTTTGGCACTAAAGACGACCGTTTTGTGGTTGAAGCTGAGCTTATCAGCACCCACTCCCTATAAAATAGGCTCCTTACGAAGGGTGGCCCTTCGTAAGGAGTTCTCCCACAGGTCCGACCTGTGGAAAAGGGGGCAGGGCGGTGCGGAGGGGGACAGCAAGGAGGTAGCTTGACAAAAAGTTGCTTTTCTGCTATACTGTGATTGTAAAGTTCTGTTGGGCTATAGTAGCCAAGAATTCCTTAATAAATGCATACATTGTACTTGTGACGAGCTTTCTCTCTGGAATGCTCCTTTTTTAATGGGAGCGCTTGTGGACAGAAAACTCGTCGTATCCGCGACGAGAAAGTCCAAAGAGTTTCCTTCGCGCGGTGCGAAGGAAATGTTCTTTGAATCAACAACAGCCGCTGCGGCGGACCAGAATGGAGGAAGCCATGAAAAAGCTTCTCACGAATACCCTCGCCGCCGCCATTTTGGCGGTTCCGCTTGCGACCGGTCTGGTACCGGAAGTCACGGGCCTTGGCATCACCGAGGCTCAGGCGTGCACCATCAACTGCAACCAGCCCGTCGGGGTGAGGCGGGGCCAGAAAGTTCCCGTGTGGGAGGTCAAGTATTGTGTTGTCGGGAATCCCGGCAACTACAAGAAAGTCGATTGCAAGTCGAAGCGTGCGGTCCACACCATGCCCAACGGGAAGCGAGGCGTCTGCTTCATCGGCACCGACAACAAGGTGCACTGGGACCGGCAGCGCGAGGTCCATGTTGGCCGGCCGTTTATCAACCGAAAAAGGCCACGTGGATGGATTGTCGACTGGCAGGATGAGCGGCCATATTGAAAACAAGGTCGGTCGCGGACGAAGAAGATACTTCTCCGCGACTAACCACCTTTGAACATTTTGGATATTGGTCATGAAGTATTCATGCTCAATATCCGGAATGATCCGGTGAGTAATTAACAAACTTAGTCAAATTATCATGACAAACATTATTAAAATATCAATCTTCACGGGTGCTATCGCAGTGGCTTTTGGCGTTTTTGCCTTTATTCCTGCTGTACATGACCTTGTAGAAGATTCAGTATTCACTCCGATTTTTGCCTTCGCGTATGATTCGGGTGATAGTGGTACTGGTTGTAGCGGTTGTGGAGGTAGCAGCAGCGGAAGTAGTGACAGCGGTGGAAACACTAGTTGTATCAGTGGTCCTTGTGCACCAACTCCTCCAAATCCACCACAGTACCAGACCCCAAGCTGTGATTCATTCACTGCCAATGGACAGTCAGGTACGCTGACTATTCAAGGTGCAGCAGATGTCACGCTTGCGTGGCAGACCAGTAACGCCAGTGCTGTTTCGATTAATCAAGGTATCGGCTCAGTACCGGTTGATGGTTCAAAGACGGTAAATGTGGCCAGTACAAAGACTTTTACACTGACAGCGTCTGCTTCAAATCTTCTTGGTGCTCTCTTAGATCTTAAGGATACCTGTACTGTCAAGGTGATAGTTGAGCCACAAGCACCAGCTCCCAGCTGTGATTCATTCACTGCTTCACCAAGCAACCTGCCATACGGTGGTGGAAACGTAACCCTTACGTGGGAGACAACTAATGCCACGAACGTTTCTATCAACCAAGGTATTGGTGCGGTTACCGCTGACGGTTCTACCTCAGTAAATGTAACTGGTACTAAGACTTTCACACTCACCGCATCTAACACTCAAGGCTCTGATACGTGTACAGCTCCGGTAACGGTTGCTGGTCAATCTACTGACCCTGCTATCTCTATTATCAAGCGTGATGCTTCTGATAAAGATGACAATCAGACTGTTGCCAAGGGTGGTACTGCTCACTTCGAGATTGTCGTTACTAACACTGGTTCTGAGAACCTTAAGAACGTTGTTGTAACCGACCCAGTAGAGCCAAACTGTGATCGTACTATCGGTAATCTTGCTGTCGGCGCTTCACAGACCTACACCTGTAACAGTACTAATGTTCAGAATGACTTTACCAACGTAGCTAACGTAACCGGTCAGTCAGTAGTCGACAATCAGTCAGTTTCTGACTCTGACCCTACCTATGTAGACGTTACAACCAGTAACAACCCAGTCTCATGTGATTCATTCACTGTTTCTAGGACTTCAGTAAGTAAAGGTACAGATGTCACTTTGACATGGCGCACAACGGGAGCCTCAAGTGTATCTATTAGCAATGTCGGCGGTAGCTTTGCCGGAGACGGATCAACTGTTGTAAATGTCGATAAAGACACAACGTACGTTCTAACTGCATCTAATGGAAATGATTCGGATAGTTGTCAGGTTAGTGTTGATGTTGAAAGCGGTGGTGGCGGTGGTGGTACACCAACTCCACGTTGTGACCTCGACGTTTCTGACGACAAGGTTGCTGCTGGCACCAAGGTTACTCTTTCTTGGGATACCAGTAACACCAAGGAAATCACTCTTAAGGACAACCACGGAAACAAGATCTTCTCTTCAGATGATAAGGACTACATGGATGGTGAGATCGACGTCATTGTAAACGAAGACACTACGTTCACTCTTACTGCCGAGCGTGGTAGTAAGGACCGTGATTGTAAGGTTGAGGTAGAAGTTACCGATCCAAAAGTAACGGTCTACACCAAGCGTGATCAGCCACTGGTTGCCGGTATCGCCCTCACACAGGTGCCATATACTGGTTTTGAAGCTGGTCCGGCTCTTACCGCAATGTTCTACATCCTTCTAACCCTCTGGGCACTCTACATCGCCTACGTCCTCATTATTCGTCGCGACTCAGTATTTGGTTTCAGCTTGCCACAGCCAGTTGATCAGGTAGCCGTAGCGCAGAACGAGGAGTTCAAAAAAAAAGTAGCCATGCTGGCAGCGAAACACTCGCACCAGCCGTGGAATCCACAGATGTAAGTGAATATAGTGTTCCGGACGACCTTCCGGTTGCCGAAGCACCGCTTACCGATATCTTTCTAGGTACGGGACCACTTGGTCTTAGTACTGCAGACGAGATGGATGAAACACTGATCGATGATCTAACACACCTTGAAGACGTGGCGCATGCTGAAGAGACCTTGGTCTCAAGTGACGCTCTACGCTTCATTAGCACCAAGGTTGCTCTTGAAGAGCAGGAAACACTACTTCTGAATCTCATTAAGCGTGCTAAGCGCTCCTTTCCACAGGAGGATGGCTGGCTGATTCTTAACCTTGATCGTATACAGTCACTGTATGACGGTGAGGTAGAAGCCTTAATGCCCGAACAACATGAGATCGACCCCGACCTCATGCCAAGTGGTTCGCTAGCCGAGGCTATCCTCATGGGTGATACGATGAGTGCATTTGCGCTCATCGACCATCGTCCAATGGTAGCCCTCGCAGCAGCAGCCGCTGACCTTGATGCACTCTATCGTATGCGACTTGGTGAAGAGGGGGCAGAGACCAACGCTTCAGAACTTCTAAAGCGCGAAGCCATGAACCTTCCAACTGAGCAGCTTACTAACGTGATTAAGGCTCTTACCTCAGCTCTTGATGGTACCTATACCAGCGAAGAGTCTGCAGTAAAAATGGCTGTTCTTAAAGCCATTAAGGTGTTAAGTGAATAATAGTCACTACACACAAAACCGCCGCCCCTTTGGGGCGGCGGTTTTGTGTTAAATAACCTAACTACATCGCCTTGGTCTCTATCTGCGCTAGGAGATGGTTAGCAAGCTCACTCACGCTCATTGCAGTAGATTCGCCAGTTCGACTTTCAAGGGTGACATTTTTGGCACTTACCTCCTTATCACCGATGACGGCAAAGTAGGGAAGTTTTTGCTGCTTGGCGCTTCGGATCTTTTTGCCCATAGACTCATTGCTGTCATCAAGCTCAGCGCGAACACCAACTGCTAACAGCTCCTCATATATTTTGCGTGCATATTCATTATGCGCTTCCGCTACCGGTACGATTGCTATCTGAGTAGGAGCGAGCCAAAGCGGAAATTCACCGCCGAGGTGTTCAATAAGTACAGCCATAAAGCGCTCAAGTGAACCGGCAATTGCGGCATGAATCATCACTACCGGTTCCTTCTCGCCCTGTTCATTGACACAGGTTAAACCAAACCGCTGCGGCATCATACGATCAAGCTGGATGGTCGCTACTTGATGCGTACGACCAATTGAATCAGAGGCCATAAAATCAAGTTTCGGAGCGTAAAAAGCAGCTTCGCCAATACCGATGAAATAATCAGCTCCACGTTCCTCGGCGATTTGTTTCATCAGTGCCTCTGTTTCAGCCCAGATAGCTGAATCACCAAGGTACTTATCTTTCTGATCTGGATCATGGAAGGAGAGGCGGACTTTGAGTGTAAAGTTAAAAGCACCGTAAAAGTTGTTTACGATATCCCAGATGGCTTCAATTTCGTCGCGTAGCTGTGATTCACGGCAGAAAACGTGGGCATCATCTTGCGTGATAGAGAGTACACGGGTGAGACCTGCCAATTCACCAGATTGCTCAGCCCGATAAACCATAGTGGTCTCAGCAAAGCGCTGAGGCATGTCGCGGTACGAACGGGGGACAGAATCAAATATCTGTGTATGGTGCGGACAGTTCATTGGTTTGAGTACATACTCGTCGTTGTCGTCGCTACCTTCCTTAGCGCGCACCTTAAAAAGGTCTTCACTATATTTATTCCAGTGACCGGACGTCTCATAGAGTGATTTCTTGGCAATATGTGGAATGGTGACCATCTGGTAGCCCTTAGCACGACGAAGCTCCTGCACAAAGGCATCAATACGCTGTCGAATACCAGTACCTTTTGGTGACCATAGCGGTAGTCCGGCACCTACTAGTTCAGAGAAAGAGAAGAGACCAAGCTCCTTTCCAAGCTTACGGTGGTCGCGTTTTTTAGCTTCTTCTAATTGTGTCAGGTACGCATCAAGTTCCTCTTTGTCTTCAAACGCAAGGCCGTAGATGCGAGTGAGCATGGGATTTTTCTCATCGCCGCGCCAATACGCACCAGCGATCTTATCAAGTTTGAAGCTGTCAGCTGCTATTTCCTCTGCCGGACGTTCTGTGTGGCCACCGCGACATAGATCGGTAAAGTCACCGCTGGTGTAGAAGGTGATGGTCTCGCCCTTTTCATCAAGTTCATTGATAAGCTCAAGCTTAAAGGGGTTGTCGGCGTAGATAGCGCGCGCCTCATCAGCCGTGACCTCACGGTGTGTAAACTCCTTCCATGAGCCAAGCATTTTCTTCATGTTTTTTTGTATCTGCTTGAGGTCCTCGTCTCCGGGTGCTTCGCCTCCGGAGAAATCGATATCGTAGTAGAAACCGTTATCAATCGCCGGACCAATGGTTGGTTTCGCGTGCGGGTAGTCTTTGAGAACCGCCGCTGCCAAGAGGTGGGCCAAGGTGTGTCGCTTCTTTTCCAGTTGATCTTGTGCCATAGATGTAAATAGTGATTATAAATTAATAACGTAAAACGCCCGCGCAAAAATATGAATGCTCATATTTTTGCGCGGGCGATCTAAGATCGCGGTTCCACCGCGCTTCCGACAAGTATTCTCGCCAGCACTTCATTGATGACAGATTAGATGCGGATTTCTCCGCATAACTCTATGTATCATATATGATACATAGACGTCTGGTGGTTGGTAGCCACCACAATTTCTGCGTGCCTATTATCCTAGCGCTCTTAGTGTAAAAGTCAAATCATGCTACGCTATATACATGTTTGAAGGTTTCCGAAAAGAAGCTGGTAAAAAAAGCTATACCAGCAAGGCGGCTATCGCCGGAGCTGCGATGCTTGGCGCTGTTTCAGCCGCTGAAGCAAAAAACAATCCTGATAATGCACACATTAGACCACTGGTGGGAGTAGAGGAGATCAATCCTAATTCTAACAGCGAAGAGATAAAAACTGATTTTGCTAGAGAGTTCGAGGTTGCAATTGGCAGACTCAAAGAGCGTTTTGGTGAGGAAAAACTCAATGGAATTATGTTTAACGGTTCGTTTCGGATAAATGCGTCCGAGGTCATAATGAGTGTTGCGTTACCTGACAATAATGGTACACCTGTTAGGGAATATACGTTTGCTTGGAAAATAGGAGATGGACTCACTGATGTATTGGCAGAATTTTTAATCTCTGAAGGTTTCTTAAGTGCCAATTAGTCATTTTCTACCAAATTTTGTTGTATCGGAGCTAGACTTTTTATCCTCTCCACCAGAATCGTTGGCTCGTCGTTTCGAATATTTAAGCGACCCTTTACCGCCACGCAGGTTCCGGGCAACAACAACTCCTTGTTCTGTTGAAATACTTCGGGGAAGGCAGTCATCTCGATAGCGTCCGTTTTGCTGACCAGTTGTACAAACGCCATCCGGTCACCTTTTTTAGTTAAGAGTTCGCGCACGGTCTCGATCATACCAGCGGTCACCACTGGGATGCCGTTCCGTCCATCAGCTTTGATGTCAGTGATGCTGGAGCGTTTCTTAAGTTCATCCTCAAACTGATCAAGCGGATGGCCCGATACATACACACCAAGAAGCTCCTTTTCCCAGATGAGTTTTTGCTCAGTGGTAGCGGCGGGTGCGTCTTCAAGCGTAAGTTCATTGAGGTGTGTTTCCATGCCGCCAAAGAGAGAATCTTGCGCCGCCTCTTTGCCGCTTACATGCTCTTTGTTAAAGGCCAGTAGATTATCGAGATTGGCAAGCATGTGACCACGCTCACCAAACCGGTCAAAGGCGCCGGCCATGATGAGTGATTCAAGAGATTTCTTATTGAGGTTTCGGTCGTGGATACGGGTCAGGAAATCAGTCAAAGATGCAAAGTGCCCGTGAGCTTTCCGTTCATCTATGATGGTCTCAGCAATGCCGGCACCGAAGTTTTTAATAGTTGTCAGTCCAAAGCGTATTTTGGGATCTTCGTCGTCTTTTTCTGGTACCACCGAAAACGGCGCAAATGATTCATTGATGTCTGGCGGCAATACCTCAATATCCATGCGGTCACACTCATGAATGATCTCTGATATCTTATCAGTGTCACCAGAGTCAGCGGTAAGCACAGCCGACATATACTCGACTGGATAATTCGCTTTCATATAGGCGGTCTGATAGGCAACGCGGCCGTAGCTAGCGGCGTGTGCTTTATTGAATCCGTAAGCGGCAAATGGCTCAATCAGCTTCCAAAGCTTGTCAGCAGTCTGCGGAGTCAGCTGGCCGTGTTCTAAAAATCCCTGCATAAGTTTGTCTTTCTCAGCCGCCATGACCTCAGGGATCTTCTTACCCATGGCCTTGCGGAGTTTGTCTGCGTCGAGCCACGAGTAGCCAGCCAGCTCAATAGAGATCATCATCACATCGTCCTGATAGGTGATAACGCCGTAGGAACGGTCGAGTATCTTTTCAAGACGCGGATCAAGGTAAGAAACGAGATGTGAGTTGTGTTTGCGTTCAATGTACTGTGGAATTGATTCCATCGGCCCAGGGCGATAGAGGGCTACCATCGCGTTGATATCGTGAATGGACGATGGCTGTAGCTGCTTAAGAAAGCTCGTCATACCGGAGCCATTCAGCTGGAAGAGACCCATAGTCTCACCACGCGCCAGTATGGCAAAGGTCTTTGGGTCATCAAGTGGAATGTTTTCAATGTCGACATCTATACCGTGAATAGCGTGTACGCGCTTTACGGCGTCAGCCAAAATGGCGAGGTTCTTGATACCAAGAAAGTCAAACTTAAGGAGACCCACACCGTCTTCACCGACGCTGCGCATCTCGTACTGGGTGATATACTTACCGCTTTTTGGGTCGGGCTGTATCGGTACGAATTGATTGAGTGGCTCCGGCGCAATGACAACGCCGGCAGCATGCACACCAAGGTGCCGTACGCGCCCCTCTATTTGTTTAGCGAGGTCAATGACGTCGCGCGATTCACTGTCTTGTTTGTATAGCTTTTGCAGATCTGGCTCGATCTCAAGAGCACGGTCGATAGTCATTGGAAAGCCTTGACTGCCGATTGGGATGAGCTTGGCAATACGGTCACCGGTGGAGTAAGGGTGACCAAGGGCGCGCGCGACGTCGCGCACGGCCGCTCTCGCCATCATGGTGCCGAAGGTACCGATCTGGGCTACCTTATCCTCTCCATATTTTTCTTTGGCATATTCAATGATCTCGTCACGACGATTGTCGGCGAAGTCCATGTCGATATCGGGCGCTGACGGACGTTCGGGGTTAAGGAAACGCTCGAAGGGGAGTTTGTACTCAAGGGGGTCCACGTTGGTGATGCCCAGTACATAGGTAGTGAGCGAGCCGGCCACTGAACCACGAATGGTGGTGAGGATACCGCGTTTGCGAGCTTCATTAAGGAGGTCGCCTACTACCAAGAAGTATTTAGCGTACCCTTTCATTTTGATGACATCGAGCTCATAGTCGAGTCGCTGTCTGACCTCAGGGTCATCAAGTGAGAGGCCACGCCACGTTACGCCTTCGTAGGCAAGAGTGTGCAACTCTTCATCCGGCCCTTTGCCGCTTTCGATGATGTAGTTTGGGAAGTACCACGTGGTGCCGATCTCTATTTCAACGGTACATTCCTCAGCGATCTTGACCGAATTCTCGAGCGCAGTCGGATTGTCATGGAAGTACTCACGGGCTTTAGCTTGTGTAATGAAAGAGAAATCTTCCTCGGCCTGATGGTCGTCACTCATTTCCACAATACCGCCGCTTTGGATCTTGACCATGGTCTCACGTGCAACGCGGTCTTCGGGCCGTAGGTAGTAAACATCGTGCGCGGCTACCATAGGTGTGTTGCTCCGTTCCGCTAGGTCTCGGATTCGCTGCTGATTTTCTTGATGCCCTAGTATCTCCGGATGGTGAGTAAGTTCTAGGTAGCAATCTTCTTTAAAAATACTTTTGTACCAATCAAGGCTGGCAGCTGCCGCTTCGGTATTGTTGTCTTTAAGGGCTTGGGCCGGCTCACCGGCAAATGACGGCACTATGGCAACAAGTCCAGCATGGTGTTTTTCAATAAGTTCTTGGTCGATGCGCGGCCGATAGTAAAAGCCATCGACATACGAGCGCGTAACGAGTTCAATAAGGTTTTTGTACCCCTCGTCATCTTTAGCAAGCAGAACAAGACGGCTGCGCGGTCGGTCGATATTGGTTTCTTTATCAAAACGAGTGCGCGGCGCGAGGTACGCATCAAGGCCAATGATCGGTTTTATTTCCTCTTTGATGCAGGCTTTATAGAAGTCGATGGCGCCGTAAAGAGCGCCATTGTCAGTAAGAGCCAATACCGGCTGCTCGTCTGCTTTGGCCGCCGCAGCGAGCTCTTTTGGTGTAGGTAGGGCATTGAGCAGGGAATAATGGGAATGCACATGTAGATGCACGAAATCAGCGTTCAGTTTCCCAGACATGATGACCTAGTATAGCAAATTGTCTCAGGTACAATACTAGACATGTTTCGCTTTGAGGTTGGTGTTGATGAAGTTGGTGAGAAAGTCTGGGAGACTTTTGCAAGAGGTTGCCTGTTATTTCTTGAGGCAACGAAAAGGAATAACGACAACCTGAACAGCTTCTGTAAGAAGGGGGTCCGCTAGTTACGACAATATGGTCAAAAAAATTAGATACATTGTTGGTGTTGATGAGGTTGGCCGAGGTCCACTAGCAGGACCTGTAGCAGTTGGAGCCGTATGTGTGCCGCTAGACTTTGACTGGGACCTCCTTAAAGGTGTCACTGACTCTAAAAAGTTAACCGAGCAAAAGCGTGAGGAGCTGTATCGCGCCGCAGCTTCGATGCGGCGCTCCGGAGCCATACAGTGGTCAGTCGCCATGGTTAGTGCGGCAGATATAGACAAGCAGGGTATCGTCCCTTGTATACATACTGCCTTAAAACGGTCACTTCACCGCGCGACAAATAGTACGATATATCGTACTAATGAAAATGGCGATAAGAATAATCGCTATATTACGATTAATCGTAATATAAATACTTGCTATTCAGATGTGATAGTTAAGCTTGATGGGGGACTGAAGGCGCCAGCTGAGTTTATAAACCAAGAAACCATCATCAAAGGTGATAGTAAAGAGAAGGTAATTGGCCTTGCTTCCATTGTGGCTAAAGTGACAAGGGATAGGTATATGGTCAGTTTGGGGAAGCAGGCTGAGTTTTCTGCCTATGGATTTGCGACTCATAAAGGCTATGGCACCAAGGCCCATCGGCAGGCCATTGCAGAATATGGTTTGTCCCCCCAACATCGCCGGAGCTTTTGCCGAAACTTGCGTAGGGGTAAATAATAAGGTATAGTTTTTCTGTCGAGGCGATTACAAAAACGCACCTCCTAGATTTCCGTAAATGCTAGAAAATGGAGGACGGCGTGGGGAATTCGCCTGAGACAAAAAAACTGAAAAGAAACTGCAGCACGGGGAATGGCTGTATCCACCTGATTGGGTTTCAGCCAACAAAACGGTCGAAAAAAAAGCGAGAAGTCGCTTGCGATTGTATCGGTTGCTGTCGAGTTCCGAACGACTGTCCTTTCTACGAGGAACTCCAAATTTCGTTTGCTGCCTGACCTGCGGGATTTCTGCAGAACGCAGGGCAAGACAGACAAATGGCCGTCGCGGCAATCGCGGCGGCCTCTTTTTATATATTGCTATTTTCCATACTATCTGGTATATTTCTGGCCACTATGGTTATCCGAATGCGACACAACCGCTCGCAGAGCAAGTCTCGCCGCAGTCATCACGCGCTATCTGCGCCGACTTTGGCAACCTGCAAAAACTGCGGCGCTCATCACCGTCCACATCATATGTGCCTTGAGTGTGGCTTTTATAATGGCCGTCAGGTTATGGACCTTGCTGCCAAGAAAGAGGCTCGTACCGCCCGTATGCAGGCTAAGCGTGAGGCTATTCGCGCGCAGGCTGAGTCTGTGGCTGAGACCGAGTCTACTGCAGTAGCAGAAGCTGCTCCAGCAAAAGAGAAGAAGGAAGAGAGTAAATAATCCCCAAAAAATCCGCAGTAGCGGATTTTTTGGCACTTTGGTCGTGCTATTCTAAGGCCAGATTAGGTTAGTACATATTTTCATGGCAAATAGGCACCTTTCACGTTCGATTGTCCTCCAGTCACTCTTTGAGTGGGATTTAAATAATATCGATAAAAAAGAGACTGTTGAGGTCTTGAATCGAAACATGGAGGAGTTCGCTCCCAATAAGACCGATAGTCCGTTCATGGAAAAACTCCTTGACGGTATTTTACAGAAGCAAAGTGAGCTTGATCTGGTCATTGAAAAGGCCGCTCCAGAATGGCCGATCGACCGTATATCACCCGTTGATAGAAATATTTTGCGTCTCGGGCTCTACGAGCTTCTGTTTTCTGATCGCGGCGAAGTGCCGGCCAAGGTGGCTATTAACGAAGCCATTGAACTTGCTAAACAGTTTGGTGGTGAGAATAGTAGCCGGTTTGTGAACGGTGTCCTCGGTGCTGTCTATAAAGAGATCGGAGAACCGGGTAAGGACGAAGTTGGTAAAAAGAAAAAGAAGGACATCCCGTTTGATCAAATGCCGGTCATTCGCCTTGCGGGGGCAGTCGTATACGCTGAACACGAAGGAGAAATATATCTTGCTCTTGTGCACGACATCTTTGGTCACTGGACTCTGTCAAAGGGTAAATTGGAAGATAAAGAGTCAGTGGAAGAAGGGGCGCAGCGCGAGATCAAAGAAGAGATTGGACTTGATATCACCATTGAGCAAGAACTGGGCCATAATGAATATGTGGCCTCTAAGCCCGATGTCGGCAAACACCGCAAACAGGTAACATATTTCCTCGGTCGTTCAGACTACACTGACATTACGCTTGAGCAAAAAGGTGGTCTTGATGACGCTAAATGGTTCAAGGTAGCCGAGATACTTGACCTCAATTTTTATGAGGATATTTTGCCGATCGTGACTAAGGCAGTGACCGTGCTCGTGAGTCGTGGTGGTCAAAAAGCGTAAACGGTGGTAGGGTGCTCGAATCACAGTGATTCACTATGTCAAAGACGGAAGAAGAACGAAATATTACTGAGGACCTCGAAAAACTCCAAGCCCTGATTGGAGTGGCGTTTACTGATACCGGTATATTGCTCTCGGCCATTACACATCGTTCGTATCTAAATGAACATCGTGAGGCTAAGCAAGATCATAACGAACGTTTGGAGTTTTTGGGTGATGCGGTACTTGAGCTTGCCGTGACCGACTATCTCTTCAAAAAATACCCAGAAAAACCGGAAGGTGAACTCACTGCTGTGAGAGCGGCGCTTGTTAACACCATCTCACTCTCTGAGGCCTCGAGTAAACTCGGTATTAATGACTATCTCTTGATGTCAAAAGGTGAGGCCAAAGATACTGGTCGCGCCCGTCAGTACATACTCGCTAACGCCTTTGAGGCTTGTATTGGCGCTATCTATATGGACAAAGGCTATGAGGCTGCGGAGGCTTTTATCGCTGGTCAACTCTATGCCAAAACCGATCGCATTGTCGAAAAACGTCTCTGGCAGGATCCAAAGAGCCGGTTTCAGGAACTGTCACAAGAACACGTCTCTATTACGCCTACCTATGAAATGCTCTCTCAGGTCGGGCCCGATCACGACCGAGTGTTTACGGTCGGTGTCTTTTTGCGTAGCGAACAAGTGGCAGAAGGACAGGGTCGCTCCAAACAAGAGGCAGAGCAAGCAGCAGCTGAAAAAGCGATTGAGACAAAGGGCTGGTAATATCCACTTTGTAAAGGAAAATGAGCGCTCTGGCGCTCATTTTTCATGCTACAGTTTACATATCATGGTGAATGTTGATCGTCTAACCAGAAGCGGCTTTACTTTAGTAGAGTTGTTGGTTGTAGTAGCTATTATTGGCATATTGTCCGCGATAGTTATGATTGGTGTGCAAGCAGCTATCAAAAATGGGCATGATAAAGTTCGGGTTTCAGACGTTGCAATGATTCGCGCTGCGGTGCGATTGTACGCCGAAGATAATGGCGACTATCCAAATTATCCAAGTGGTGCGTACATAGCTGAAAATAATGGCAATACTCTTGTACAAGCCCTGCGCCCGTATTTGCCATCCATCCCTAGCGATCCTATTAATGTGGGCGCTCACAACTACCGCTATGACTCAGGCTATAATTGTAGTACAGGTGATATAAACTCTGGCTCAAATATTGTCATTTACGTCCCGTTTGAGACCGGCGCAGCCTCAAACTACAACACCAGCGACTGTACTCCTCCTGACGTTGATACATACGTGGTTAGAATAAGATAAGCCGCAATGATGCACCTTAAGCACCTTTCCATATCCGGCTTTAAGTCGTTTGCTAAAAAAAGTGAATTGGAATTCTCCTCGCCGATCACGGCTATTGTTGGACCAAATGGCTCAGGTAAGTCAAATGTAGCTGAAGCGTTTCGCTTTGTCCTCGGTGAGCAATCCATTAAATCAATGCGCGGCAAAAGGGGTGAAGACCTCATTTGGGGCGGTACCGACCAAGTGGCTCGGGGTAACCGTGCCTCCGTTACCGTAACGCTTGCCAACGGAGAGCGCACTTTTCCGGTTGATTTTGACGAGGTTATTATTGAGCGCACGGTCCATCGCGATGGTCAAAATGAGTATTCAATTAACGGCTCCAAGGTGCGGCTCAAAGACGTACAGGAAGTGTTGGCAGCCGCCAATATCGGCCCAACCGGACACCACATAATTTCACAAGGTGAAGCAGATCGTATTTTGACTGCAGGTCAGCGTGAACGACGTGAGATGATCGAGGATGCTCTCGGACTTAAGGTCTACCAGTTCAAAAAGGGTGAGGCTGAGAAAAAACTTAAAAAGACCAAGGAGAACATCGAACGGGTAGCTTCACTGCGTCGTGAGGTAGCTCCACATTTAAAATTCCTTGAGAAGCAGGTCAAAAAGATCGAACGCTCAGTGGAACTGCGCGAACAGCTGACACAATTTTATGCTGAGTATTTACGCCGCGAAGACGTATATATCGCCCATCATCACGACCGTCTCACTGCGGAGCGTAAAGAACCAGCTAAGCTGCTCGAACAGCTCAAAGAGCAATTGATTGCCGCTAAAGACACTCTTGCCAAAGCTGAAAAAGACGAAAAACGTGAAGCACTAGTTGCTGCTGAGAATGCGCTTTCAACCGCGCGTGCAAGCAAAAGTGATCTTGTGCGGCAGGCAGGCCAGCTTGAGGGACAGATCGACTTTTTGGTACGTCGCATTGAAGCTGAGAAGGTTCGTAATAAACAGCAGTCCGAACACCCGATTCCGTACAAGGATGTAGCAGAGATAAGTTCCCGCATTGAACGTGAGGTTGAGAAAGCACTAAAGAGCGACGATGCTACAACGTTAAAGCGTTCCCTTAGTGATATTGTGCATACGATTAAAAAATTCTTAGCCCGCGCCACCGAGCAGGATATTCATACTACTGCTGAGGAAGAAAGAGAGTTGGAAAAGTTGCAGACAGAAAAGAAAAAGACAGATGAACAACTAACTAAAGCGGAGGAGACAGAAAAGGAAGCACAGCAGAAGTATGATGCGGTTCGTGAAGCCATTGAAGCTGAGGCAAGTGAGAGTCGCGCTGCGGAGCGAGAGGTCTTTCGTATTGTGAGTGAAGAGCGTGAGTGTGAGTCAACACTGGCCCGCATTGATAATGAGCTTCAAGGACTGGAGCGCGACCGTAACGAATTCAAACGAGAACTGCAGGAGGCAGTGGCTCTCATTGGTCGCGGCGCTGCGGAGTATTTCAAAGTAGCGGTTGTAGCAGACGGGGCTGAGGTGGGTCCAGAGACAATGGTGAGTGAAGATCGTGAACAACAGCGCGGCCGCCGGCGTGAGCTTGAACGGATGAAAGTTCGATTGGAAGAGCTTGGTGGTGCTAACGATGATGTACTCAAAGAGTACAAAGATGTTAAAGAACGTGACGAATTCCTCGTGCGGGAAATAACTGACCTTGAGGAGTCAGTCGCGAAACTGGAAGCACTCATTAAAGAACTCAATGACCAACTCAATGAGCAGTTCACAAGCGGTATCGACAAGATAGCCTCTGAGTTTAATCGCTTTTTTGTACTAATGTTTGGCGGTGGTAGTGCTGATCTGCTACGCGTTAAGCCGAAGGTAAAAAAGAAAACTGAACAGGAAGACGAGCTGGGTGAAACGGTTGAGGTTGAAACCGAAGAGGAGGACGAAGAGGCACAAGAGGGAATTGAAATAGATGTGAAGCTACCAAACAAGCGTGTTCGCGGCCTTGATATGCTTTCTGGCGGGGAGCGAGCGCTTACCTCAATTGCACTTATCTTTGCTATGAGTCAGGTCAATCCGCCGCTTTTTGTCATTCTCGATGAGACCGACGCTGCCCTCGACGAAGCCAATAGTCGTCGCTATGGCGATATGATCGAGGCGCTAGCTAAGAACTCACAGCTCATTCTCATCACACACAATCGTGAGACCATGAGCCGCGCCGGTATCCTCTACGGCGTTACGATGGCTGGTGATGGTGTCTCTAAGCTACTGTCAGTCAAGCTAGAGGACGCAGTGGCGGTGGCTAAGTAGAAAATGGACAAGGGCCGCGGCGTAGCCGCGGCCCAG
Source organism: Candidatus Nomurabacteria bacterium (assembly GCA_020632155.1). GTDB lineage: Bacteria > Patescibacteriota > Minisyncoccia > Phycocordibacterales > UBA918 > OLB19. The sequence goes on from JACKGE010000001.1 coordinate 464,492, forward strand.
TATCAGTGACAATGTGAAAGCGTATAGTTCAGATCAAAAGGGAGTAGTTTGCCCCGCACTTCATCGATATTTAAAGGAGTGTGGATGATGTATTGTCCGATACTTCCGCCGCATTGACTCCAGCCAATCCGAAATCCTTCTCGCTCTAAATGTTCTTCTAGCGAGCGAAACTTCATCCGAATCGTACCGTCTTCAACGAATATATTTATTTTGTACTGTCGCAAAGAACACCTCCTTTCGTGCCATGTTGGCTAGAGAACGCTGGAAATAAAAACCTCGGCTTTATTCCAGCCGAGTGCTCACTTCGCGAAAGGGGAGAGTGTCAGGAGTTCGAAACGAAAACAGGGCTAAAATAAATTGGTAGCAATGTCTTGGTGGTTACACCAAAAAGGCACGTACCGTAGGTACGTGTGGTCTTCATCTCGTAATGCCAACTCTGTTTTTCTCTCATACATTAGTGATGACGTCCTGAACTTTATTTCTTGCAAGAAAACACCCGGCACGTATGCCGGGTGGATTTGTCAACTCAGTTGATGTCTTTTAGTCCCGCTGGCGGACCATCAGTACTTCGTCCGACCAAACACCATTATGAAGGGTGGCGAGGGGATATCGTCCCACCTCCCTAAAGCCACATTTCTCGTAGCAACGTATGGCGCGCGGATTGCTAGCAAGAACATTCAGCCTAATAGTACGTAGGTTCCGGATGGTGAAAGCGTAATTGCAGAGGGTGTCCAGTACTTCAGTGCCAATACCCTGACCCCAGTGCTGCTTATCGCCGATAAAGATACCGAACGTAGCATATTGGTGTATCTGGTTGATTCGATGAAGGCCCGTCATACCAATAAGCTTCGCTTTTGACTTATGCCAGATACCAAGTGGCAAATCGCTCTCTGTCTTGTAGCAGCGATTAAGGTACTCCTCTTCGGCTTCAAGGCTATTTGGTATGGCACCGCGAATGAGGAACTGCGTCACTTCCATGTCATTCAGCCACGGCTGAATGATTGGAGCGTCGCTTTTGTTCACCAGTACCAGTGAAACAGTTTTACTATCAAGGAACACAATTCGATCAGACATTTTTATCTCCTTTGTCTAATACTTGATATGTGCTGAATAAAAACCTCGGCTTTCAGTCCAGCCGAGGAGATACGTCGCTGTGGTGTGGCTTAAGAATTGAGTTTTGACACACGCCGACGGCCGGAATGAAAAGGGGAGAGGAGATGCATATTTGTGACAAGGACAGAAAAAGTACCTTCGCGCTTTATAGCAGCAGTCTCTATACAACGGGTATTCCAAGCGTATGTATTGTTGTGTCGCATACTTAGTTGTTGACGACAGAACAGGAAGTTTCTTACCCTCTGATATACTTTCCCTATGTCACCAAACAAACTAGAGGGTGCGATAGAGCGACAGGAACCAACTGGTTTTGGTAAATTACTTGACCGTATTGAAAGGATAAGAGACTCCAAAGAATCCGAGACCATAGAAGCTTATGTTGAAGACGAAGACCATGAAGGGCTAACGACCAAATGGCCAGTTACTATAGGGGTCTCGCCTCAATCGGACGGGGGTCTAGAAATAATGGTGAAAGCTAACTACGGCAGCGAGGTCTTGGTTGAGCTGGAGGATTTGAAATCTGCCATAGCCAGTCTATACGAGACACCACTTGAACAAGTAGAAGCCATTCATTTAAAAAATGATCGAGAAAGCTCTCTCGATCACGAACTCGCTGACAGGGAAAGAGAGATCAATGACCTGCGCAGGCAGCTCGAAGAGAGTGAGTCCGAAAATATTAAACTTCTCTCACAAGTCGAAATGGCGGAGTCTCATCAGAGAGAATTTGAGGCCAACTCTAAAAAGCAAAGTGCTCGAATAACTGAACTAGAAGCGAGGTTGACGTCTTACGAACTTGATGAGGCCGAGGAAGATTCAGCAGACGAGCAGCAACTACTGCCAAAAGGAATGACTGTCGATAATCTGGGTGTCTTTAGGCAACGTTACTTCTCGCCTGAATACATGGATTTGATGCAGGATATACCAGTTAACGACTTTAGGGGTACGGTTTCGAATTCACTTTTGACACTAGCAGAAAAACTGAGTCACGATTCTGAAGAGGATAAAAGTTGGAGTGGTAAGAATAGACCAACCGAATTGAGCAGTGCAGAGTGGCAAAAGCGCCTACCTCGCGGCTACTCAGCACAGATGCAAAGACAACCGCTAACAGGCATTCCCCCAGAGGGAATTACAGATTTCAGTGGTGTGGTTATGGGCACTCAACTGACCTTGATCTTGGATATTGATAAAAGAGCCAAAAATGTGACTGGACGCGGTCCTGCTTTGGCTGAAGCCCGTTCAATTGCTGGCCAGATAATGAACATGAATCGCTCTAGACCTTCTGAGTTCCTCCTTTCTATAATTGATAAGCAGCAACGGGGCGGTCTAGAAGCGGAGAGGGTGGAGTTTGTTGTAAAGATGGATATTGATGGTGTGGAGAAGATATTACTTCGAGTTTCGCAGCCGACTCTGACTTATTCAGAACTAAAAACAAGATTGGCTGGACAAAAGAAAAAGTAAGCCTATACTTCATTACAGGGTTCGGCCATTGCCTACGTTCTCGCCATATTTCCTTACAGAAAGTAGCGTACGGCATTCGCCGAACCCCACCCGCCGTCTGAAGAAGGACGGCGGTCTTTTTATTTACATATAAAATAGTTGTGGTATCGTTTGATCTGAAGTGCGCCGATGGCGGTGTGCAATGAAACGGGGAATAAAAATGGCTCATCATGAAAAGGTGATGGAATTTCTTGTACGGTTCCATCGTGATTTTGTGAAAGACTGGAACGAGGGACGACCGTTCAAATCCCTTGTTTCCGATTATTATCGGGACGATGTGGTCTCTGTCTTCGAAGGAGAAAAGACCATAGGGAGGGAGGATTTCCTCCGTAGTCTGCGTAAGCAATATCCGGCTGAGCGTCCACGTCTGCGAATCAAGGTACTTGCAGGCTATAGCCATGGGGAGAGACTGTCCGTCATGATTGCCTATCTGTTCACGTTTTCCGATGGGCGGTGGCAATGGGGCACCTCTGCGGCGGACCTGCGCCCTGACGGCGGACAGATGAAAATCATGTACGAGGTCTTTGGGAAGGAGAAGTCGGGTCCCAACTTGGCTTCGTGACCGTTGTCGACATCATCAACAAAAAGGCCGGCGCTTCTGCGACGGCTTTTTCTTTTTATACCAGTTCGAAATCAAGGCGTTTTTCTTCGAGGTCAGCGCGGACAAGTTTCATTTTAACCTCGTCACCCAGACGATACGACTTACCTTTCTTCTGTCCCTTTACCTCATACTGACTGGCTTTATGTTCAAAGAAGTCACCTTTGATACTAGCAAGACGCACCAGACCTTCGGCCTTTGATTCTTTCTCTTCGACGTAGACACCCCAATCGGTAACACCGCTAATGACACCAGTGAATGTTTGCCCAACCTTCGGCAGCATGTATTCCACCTGCTTGTATTTGATGCTGTCACGCTCGGCGCGCACCGCGTCGATCTCGCGCTCTGAAGATTGCACGGAAAGCTTCTCAAACTTAGCCATTTCCTTGCCGCTGATATTGCTACCATCAAGGTGGCGACGCAAGAGGCGGTGAGCCATCAGGTCAGGATAGCGACGAATTGGTGAGGTAAAGTGCGTATAGAACTTAAACGCGAGACCATAGTGACCGATGTTCTTAGTGGTGTAGACAGCTTTGGCCATCGAGCGGATGGTGGCGGTCTTGATAAGGGTTTCTTCCGGCGTGCCTTCTATTTCCTTAAGGAGGCGATTGATGTCGGTGGCTTTGACTACACCTTTGTGGTTCTTGAGTTCGTAGCCAAGCGCATGAAGGAAGATAGATAACTCGTCGATTTTCTCAGGGTCAGGAGTGTCATGGACACGGTAGACAAAAGCGGCGTCTTTACCTTTATCTTTACAAAGTTTGTGAATATAGGTGGCTACGTGCTGGTTGGCAAGGAGCATGTAGTCCTCGATCATGAGCATAGTCTCCGTGCGGGTCTTGGTAAAAGCCCGTACTGGCACCCCTTTCTCATCGAGTTCAAATTTGACCTCCGGCTGCTCAAAGGCAATAGCGCCGTGTTTATGGCGACGCTGACGAATAAGTCGTGCGAGACGCATCATTTCAGTGAGTTCACTTAGAAATGGACCATCGTTGGTGTCGAGCACGGTTTGCGCTTCTTCGTATGAGAATCGTTTATCGGAATGAATGATTGTCTGGCCGTACCACTCGTCAACCACTCCCGCTTCACTGTCGAGTTTGAACACAGCTGAAAACGCCAACCGGTCCTCATTAGGACGGAGGGAACAGAGGTCGTTTGAAAGCACTTCCGGTAACATCGGAATAACGCGGTCAACAAGATAAATAGAGGTGCCACGTTCACGCGCCTCAAGGTCGATATGGTCGCCGTCGGTAACGTAGTGAGATACGTCCGCAATGTGGATGCCAATTTCCACCTGACCGTTTTCAAGCGTGCGAAAGGAAAGGGCGTCATCGAAATCTTTGGCGTCTACTGGGTCGATGGTCATGGTCGGAACATTACGCATATCGCGGCGCTTCGGGTCTTCAAGGGCAGCAGCAAAAATTTCCTCCTTGCGTTCATAGAGATCATGCGCTGCCTTAGAAACCACTGCTGGGAAGTTTTGCGAAAAACCGCCACTGCGGATGATAGCCTGCATTTCGGTCTCATGGTCACCAGCTTTGCCAAGTACTTCGACTACTTCACCAATTGGTTCAGTATGCGGACTTTTCCAACTTTTGATACGGGCGACAACTTTCATGCCCTCATCAGCGGCCGTGACCTCAGGCAACAGCGGCCGTATATGAACGCGGTGATTATCCGGCTGGAAGTAGTACGGGCAGTCGGTATTGGCCTCGTTCTTCTTAATAACCCCAATGAACTCGCTGTGTGCCGGCTCAAGCACTCGTACTACCGCACCTTCTTGGCGCTTGCCGGGTTGTTTTTGTTTAAGGGTTATTTCCACGACGTCACCGGAAAGGGCAAACGAGCGCTCCTCAGCCTGAATGATGACATCCTCCTCGCGGTCAGGTAGGGAAACAAAGCCCAGTCCGCGGCTGTTAATGGAAATAGTGCCAGTGTAGGTTTGACTTGACATGTGGCCGCGAGTATAGCATTTCACAGCTAAGACTTCTAGTTTTCTTATTAATACTGTATAAGGAAGTTAGGTAGCGTGTTCCTCCCCACGGTGCCGACCGCGCGTCGGCAAACTATCCTGCCGATTCGTACACTACAGGCGGGCTGTCGATTTTCCTCCCCGGCAGCCCGCTCCTTCTCTATTCGCTTTTGCGGGTTTTTTATTGCCAAATAAGGTTTTGTATAGTATTGTTCTGCCGTCATGTTAATGATGAGATTACAACGAGTCGGCCGCAAGAACGATCCATCGTTCCGTATTGTGGTCGTCGACAAACGCACCGGGCCAAAGAGCAACAAGAACATCGCTATTTTGGGTTCATACAATCCAAAGCTTAATCATGTTCAGGTTGATAAAACCGCGGCCGCAGAGTGGTTGTCAAAGGGTGTGCAGCCTTCAGATACCGTGCACAATATTCTCGTCGGGCAAAAAGTGATAGAGGCTCCTAAAAAGAATGTCCTCCCAAAGAAGTCACCAATTGTTGACGAAGAAGCACTAGCACGGGAGGCGGAAGAGAAAGCCGCGGCTGAAGAAGCTGCTAAGGCAGCTGCCGAGGCTCCGGCCGAGGAAGCAGCTACTGACGCACCAGCAGAGGAAACCCCAGCGGAAGAAGTTGCTGAGGTAGAAACACCAGCTGAAGAGCCAGCGAAGGAGGAAACTCCAGCTGAGCCTGAGGCACCTGCTGAAGAATCAGCGGAAGAAGAGACCAAGACCGAATAACTCCTTGTGTTCGGCTAAAGCAAAAGCGTGCAGGGTACTGCACGCTTTTGCGTTGACCATAGAGGGGATATTACGTACTATTATAGAGAAGCACGTTGCTGATCTTCAAGGTCAGCTAACGGTTGTTTAACATCATAATGCTTGAAGCAAAAAGAATATGCACGATGACCAGCAATTTCTCGAGACCGTCGTCAAGGCGCTCGTAGATAATCCGGACGCTGTAAAGACAGACCGCACGGTAGATGAAATGGGTGTGCTCCTTACATTGGATGTTCACGCCGATGATATGGGTAAGATAATTGGTCGCAGTGGTAATACCGCCAAGGCGATTCGTACGCTACTTCGCGTAGTTGGCATGAAGCACGATGCCCGCGTAAACCTTAAGATCAATGAACCAGAAGGCGGTACCAAGCGAATGCCACGGGAGATGGAGTCTGCTATGGATTCAGACGGAGGGGAGAGTGAGGTGGAGCCGAAAAGCCTCGATCAGGCCATTGACGACCTCAAGATATAAATTGGCGAACAACTTCGTCGTTACAAGAAAAACAACGCTCGCTGGACTACTATGTCCCACTTGCGTTGTTTTTCTTTAGACTCCTCGTTCTTCGCCAATTTCTATTCTTGAGGAACCCTTAAAATTTAAATAAATGAACAAAACCAAAAACCTTTCATTCGAATGAAAGGTTTTTGGTTTTGACTGGTTATGCTAGGATTTTTTGATGCGTGAAGTCGAAGTCAAGATAAAAGTGAGTCAATTGTCACAATTTAAAGAATATTGTGAAAGTGCGGGCTTTCAGTTTAGTTCCCCAGTAACTCAGGTTGATGAGGTTTATGTTGACCGAGCTCATGCCAAGCATTTCGGGGTAACCGATAAATTGCGTACAGCGACGTTTATTCGTCTGCGGACCAGCGAGCACAAAAACAGCATTACTGTTAAACAAAGACTTTCTGGTGAGCTCGACTGTCTAGAACGACAGTGGGAAGTTGGCACGTTTAATGACACTAAAGAATTATTAGACGGACTTTCGTTTCAGAAAGTGGTAACAGTCAAGAAAGCGAGGCGGATAGCCGCAAATAATGACTTCAATGTTTGCCTTGATGAAGTTGAAGGCCTAGGTCAATTTATCGAAGTAGAGAAATTGTGCAGCCAAGACATCAACCTTGATTTAGTACAGAAAGAAATCAAGGGTTTTATTGAAAAAAGTAACATCGAGATCGAGTCGTATGTAACCGAAGGATATGATACGCTGCTCTACAAGAAATATGAAAAAAGGAATTGATTTTATTGGTGTTGGAGTTGTGTGTCTTTGTCATGACGGCAACAAAAGGTATTTGTTGGGTTTACGAAGTGACCAGTGTAGGGATGAACACTTTAAATGGGACCCAATAGGTAGTGGGGGAATAAAACATGGCGAAACCATTGAAGATGCTGTACGTCGTGAGGTTCTTGAAGAGGTAGGCACTTCACCTCTTGATTTAGAGCGCATTGGTATGCGAGAGACTTTCAGAGAGCTAGACGGTCAAAAATATCATTGGATACAGTTTGACTACTTGGTTCGCATTGATCCAAATCAGGTTTCAAATCCTGAGCCAGAGAAATGTTTAGAAATGCGCTGGTGTAGCATTGATGAATTTCCTGAAGAAAAAGATTTGCACTCTCAGTTTCCAAAGTTTCTTAATACATATAAAGAGATTCTTTAGTATGCATTTTTATATCATCACCTTGTTTCCTGAAGTGTGTGAGCCGTATACGAGTGCGGGGGTTTTGGGGCGGGCGCAAAAGACCGACAAAGGGAAGGGGGCTAAAGTGCGCGGCAAGAAGATTTCCGTAGATTACTACAACCCTCGTAGCTTCACCAAAGATAAACATAAAAAAGTAGACCATCGTCCGTATGGAGGCGGTCCGGGGATGGTGATGCAAGCTGAGCCAATTTTGAAAGCGTGGGAAAAGGCTGTTGGCCGCAAGAAAGACCAAAAGAAAGTAAAGACTCTCATCATGGCCCCGCGTGGTAAAAAGTTTGATACCGCTATGGCCAAGAAGCTGGCTAAACAGTACGACCACCTTGTGCTTATTAGTGGTCGCTATGAGGGTATTGATTCGCGAGTGAAAAAGGCCCTAAAGGCCGAAGAGGTGAGTGTTGGCGACTATGTCCTGACTGGTGGTGAGCTACCAGCTCTCGCCATTCTTGATTCCGTAGCGCGGCAGGTAGAGGGAGTGCTTGGTACCTACGAGTCTCTTGAAGAAGAACGGGTGTCGTCGGGTGAAATGTATACTCGACCGGAAACCATTGAATTCAAGAAAAAAAGGTACAAGGTACCGCCGGTCTATCTCTCTGGACACCACAAGGAAATAGAGAAGAAACGTGCTTCTTAGAACTCGCTTTTTATATTGAAATGCGGTACAACAATGGCGGAAGCTCCTATCCCTAATGGATGAGCGGTATACAGAAGGAGACTCAGTATGAACCAGACCCCCACGAGGATCGGTTCCTCAAAAAGAGTCACGGCCTCTGGGGTGCCCAGAGAGGTGATTATGGTTGATCGCGGTATGACTTCAGTGTTTGACCGCGGTCCGATTCCCAACTTTGTCTCAGCACGGTTGGCGGTTGCCCGCACGACGCAAGCAGCATGTGTGTTCACTGCTTTGCGTCATCACAATATCGATACACATTTTTTGGTACGTGAGGATGATACTCGTCTTCGCGTCAAAGAATGCCGAGTTCGTGGCCTCCCGTTACTTTCTGGGGCTACGCTTGCTGACATGATCGGGCTGGAGGTTCTGTTTCGGCTCCGTGCAACCGAGAAGTTCTGCAACCGCGTTGCTGCCGGCGAGGTTCCTATCGAAAAGATCGACTTGCCCGATGGCGTCACCCTTGAGCCGGGTGTAAAGTTCCAGACACCCTTTGTTGAAGCATCAACCAAGTGGCGTCCAGGGGGAGACGTGTATCTGAGTGATTCGGAAGCGGCTGATGTCGCTGGCGTTACTCCCGCGGAACTCGAACGAGTATTTGCCACTACTGTCAGAGCGTCGTTCGTCATCGACAAGATGTGCGCCGAAACAAATCTGACACTTGACGACGGCAAGTTCGAATTTGCGCGCCACCGTGGTTCGGGCACATTTATGATTATTGATGGCGTATCTCTCGATGAACTCGGAGTTCGCATGGGTAACCAGTGGTTCGGCAAGAACCTGCTCCGTTTCTTCTACAAGGAACAGCATAAGGAGTGGCTTGCTGACCTCGAGATCGCGCAGAGGACATATCCTGACGATAAGACGAAATGGCCGGAGTACCCTCCGTTGCCTGAGGATCTGATCAAACTCCATGTGCAGCGGTACGAACGTGTTGCCAAAAACTGGAGTCGCTGGGTCTCACGCCTCTAAGGGCCGACACTTGGTCCAAAAATAAAGTGCCGGCGGCAACAGTCGCCGGCACTTCTTGTGTACAGGACTTTTTAGTAAAAACGTGCTACATTGTGGCGCAACATGAAACCAACCCTGTATGGCACATTTGGCTATCTCGGTGCTGGCAAGACCTATTTTTCTCGTCGCTTCTCGGAAAAGGAAAAGCTCGTCCATCTCTCGGGCGACATGATACGCACCTCGCTTTTCAAAAAGCCCCAGTACACCAAAGAAGAGAATGAAATGGTCTTTGGACTCATGGATGTTTTGGCAGCAGATATTTTGAGTAAAGGACTCAGCGTCATTTACGACGTATGTCTTAACAAAAAGGAACACCGTGAACGCCTCCGGCAAATTGCGCGAGAGAATGGTGCTTCGTTCAAGACGGTTTGGATACATACTGATGAAAGTATTGCACTCGCACGACTCAATGACCCGGCTCTCACATCGACGCCTGAACGTCAGTACATAACGTTTATGTCTGACCCTCTTAAGATATTTGATCGGGTAAAAAATGAGATGGAGCGACCAGAGCAAGATGTCATTATGATAGAAGGCACCAAAGGCTTTACGCAGCAGTACGCAGATTTTCTAGAGCAAAACACATAAACAAAAGGCCGCACACAAGGCGCGGCCTTTGGTGTGCGGGTGCATTCAGTTGAGGGGTTGGTTCTTGTAGGCAAAGAACTCCTCGACGGTGTAGAGCGCGGCATCGATGTTTCCGAGGTTCAACGAACCGACAAAGGCTGCAGCATCATTCATTTCTGTCGCCGTGAAAAGGACATACTCGACGCCGTAATGTTCGAGGGCGTCCGCAAGGAGAAGGTCTGTATCTGTCTCGATGCGCTCATCGTCTTGCACCCGAAAGAGTGCGAAAGAAAACGTATTCTCTGGACCGTCACCCACTTCAGCGTACATGCCCTCGGGCATTTTTTCCACCGAGGTCAGGCGATTGAGTTCAGTTTCGGTGGTGGCTTTTACAACAATGATCATTGGACACTCCCTATGTCTTTATCTGGATGACTGTCGTGTCCTGCACTATACAACAGAAATAAAAATACACAAGGTATTAGTGCCACTATAACTCTTGCAAAACTTTGCGCTGTCAGTATAATGTCGGGCACAACGCAACTGTAGGTGGGATTGAGTTTTGGTTGCACTACGAAGGTGGGTTGGACGGAAAGCGTGCCGGGAACACGCTATCACGTTCCAAGTGATGGACAGTTTTATACAATAACCGCAAATCGACGGGGAAGGCGCATAGTGCGTCTGTTTTGGTTTGTGCCAAAACCAGTTGAGAGTGGTGCTAATAAGTAAGCAAACGTTATGGACGAGCAGCGAAACGACGCCCTACGCAGTGGGGTGACTGTCGGTCAGCTTCCAGCGAAACGCTTCGCGAAGTTCCGCGAGCCGATGCTGGAGCTACCAAACCTCATCGAACCACAGCTTGAGTCATTCAAGTGGTTTGTTGAGACTGGTCTTAAGGAGATATTTCTTGAGTTTTCACCGATTAGTGACTATTCAGAGAAAAAGTTTGAACTCCAGTTCAAGCGTTACGACCTCGGGCAGCCAAAGTGTACCCCAGAGTACGCTAAGGAGAACAAGCTCACCTATGATGCGCCACTTCGTGCAAGCATCGTACTTAAGAACAAGACGTTCGAGAGTGACAAGGAGCAGGAGATCTTCCTTGCTGATATCCCAGTAATGACCGAGCACGGTACTTTCATCATCAACGGTGTAGAGCGTGTTATCGTTCCGCAGCTTGCTCGTAGTTACGGTATCTTCTTTACTGCGCAAGAGCAAAAGGGCCGCACCTACTTTGGTGCCAAGATCATCCCAGCGCGTGGTGCATGGGTAGAGATTGAGTCTGACGCTGACGGTTGTATCTACGTGAAAATTGACCGCAAGAAGAAGTTCCCAATCAGCTCACTTTTCCGCGTTTTTGGTGTAGATAAAGATGAAGAGATGGTTAAGCTCTTTAAGGATGTTGAGCGTGGCGAAGAGTACCTGAAAGCGACACTGGCCAAGGATCCCGCCAAGACCAGTGATGACTCATATATTGAGATCTACCGTCGCCTCCGTGACGGAGACCTCGCAACTGTCGAAAACGCTCGTGAGTTCGTACAGTCCATCTTTGCTCCTGAGCGATACGACCTTTCTGAAATTGGTCGCCATCACTTTAACGAACGGTTCCATCGCCCAACTGACAAAAAAGCCACTGATGAGCGTACCGTCTCATTAGAAGACCTTCGTACTATCATTGCGCACATCATTGAGCAGAACCACACCCAAGGTGCACTACCTGACGATATCGACCACCTCGGTTTCCGTCGCGTGCGCTACTTTGGTGAAATGGTCCAGCAACGTGTTCGCGTTGGTATGACGCGCATGAAGCGAAACATTCAAGACCGAATGTCTACCATCGAAAGTGAGACCTCACTGCCGATTCAGATTATCAACCCACGACCGCTGCAAGCTGCTATCAAGGAATTCTTTACCACCAACCAGCTCTCACAGTTTATGCCGCAGCAAAACCTCCTCGCTGAGCTTGAAGGTCTGCGCACTATGTCAGCGCTCGGTCCGGGTGGTCTTACTCGTGAGCGAGCTGGCTTTGAAGTGCGTGACGTCCATACTTCACACTATGGTCGTCTCTGTCCAATTCACACTCCGGAAGGACCAAACATTGGACTTATTTTGCGTCTCTCAATGTATGCACGTGTGAATCGCTTCGGTATCATCGAGACGCCATACGCCAAGGTTGAGAAGGGTATTGTGACTGGCGAAGTTGTCTACCTCAATGCTCACGAAGAAGAGGAGTACAACATTGCGCACGCTGCAGTTGAAGTCGACGACAAAGGCAAGATCAAAGCAGACGTTGTTGAGATCCGCCGCCGCGGCGAGCCACGTACGGCCTCACCAAAAGAAATTGATTTTATTGATGTTGCTACCAACCAAGGCTTTTCTATCGCAACCTCAATGATTCCATTCCTTAACCACGACGACGCCAACCGTACCCTCATGGGTAGTAACATGCAAAAGCAGGCCACTCCATGTGTGCTTCCTGAAGCTCCAATTGTGGCTACTGGCGTTGAGAAGATGTCAGCACTTGATACTGGTCGCGTGATTGTCGCGCTTGAAGCTGGTGAGGTCATCGAGTGTGACGCTAAGCATATTGTCGTTAAAAGCAAAGACGGCAAGAAGCAGGAATACCCACTTATCACCCTGCAGCGAACTAATGACTTCTCGGCCTTTTATCACCGTCCGGCCGTAACGGTTGGTGATAAGGTAAAGCGCGGGCAGCTCCTGGCTGACACCACCTCAACTGATCATGGTCAGATTGCGCTTGGACAAAATGCCCTCGTTGCATTTATGAGCTGGAGCGGCGCCAACTACGAGGACGCCATCATTATTTCTGAGCGTCTCGTTAAGGACAGCAAGTTCTCAACCATTCATATTGAAGAGTTTGAAGTTGCCGTTCGTGACACCAAGCTTGGCCCTGAGGTAACTACACCGGACATCCCGAACGTCTCTGAAGTAAAACTTCGCAACCTCGACGAGAACGGTGTTATCCGTATCGGTGCGGAGGTTCGCCCCGGAGATATCTTGGTTGGTAAGGTAACACCGAAAGGTGAAACTCAGCTGACACCAGAAGAGCGACTACTCCGTTCAATCTTTGGTGAAAAGGCCAAGGACGTTAAAGATACGTCGCTTCGCCTTGAGGCTGGAAAGCGCGGTCGCGTGGTCGGCGTAAAGGTCTTCTCACGTGAGAGTGGCGATCAGCTCGAAAGCGGTGTCATCAAGCGTATTCACATCACGGTAGCGCAGATGCGTAATGTATCAGTTGGTGACAAACTCGCCGGCCGACACGGTAACAAGGGTGTTATTTCACGTATCTTGCCAGAGGAAGACATGCCGTTTACTGAAGACGGACGTCCGATTGACGTACTTCTCACACCACTTGGTGTACCAAGCCGTATGAACCTTGGACAGATCCTCGAGCTTCACCTTGGTATGGCGGCTAACACGCTTGGCTACCAAGCAATCGTGCCGCCGTTTGGTGGCGCTGGTGAGGATGATATCAAGGCTGAGCTTAAAGCCGCTGGTCTACCGGAAGACGGTAAATTGCAGCTTCGTGACGGTCGTACCGGTGAAGAATTCGCCCAAAAGACCGCCGTTGGATACATGTATATCCTCAAGCTGCACCACATGGTGGAAGACAAGATTCACATGCGTTCTATTGGCCCGTACTCACTTATCACCCAGCAGCCGCTTGGAGGTAAGGCACAGGTTGGTGGTCAGCGCTTTGGAGAGATGGAAGTGTGGGCGCTCCTTGGATATGGTGCTGCCTACACCCTCCGCGAGATGCTCACTATCAAGTCCGACGACATTGTTGGTCGTAGTGCTGCCTTTGACGCCATTGTTCGTGGTGAGCGCATCAGCCATCCACACACTCCAGCTGCCTTTAACGTTTTGGTCAATCAGCTCCGCGGCCTTTCACTCGATGTGAAGTTGGCCCGTGAAGGCGATAACGAAAGTACTTACTAGCTCACCTAAGAAAATCACTATGGAAACAAACACAAAAGAAACCAGTCGTGCCCGCAGTAGTGCTCCGCGCACACCACGTGCACCACAGCCATTCTCTCAGGTGAGTCTTAAGCTCGCATCACCTGACCGCATTCTCGATTGGTCACACGGAGAGGTTACCAAACCAGAAACCATCAACTACCGTACCCAGCGTCCGGAGAAACACGGCCTCTTTGATGAGCGCATATTTGGTCCGGTTGAGGACTATGAGTGTTCATGTAAAAAGTATCGTGGTATCCGCTACAAGGGTATTACCTGTGAGAAGTGTGGTGTAGAAGTCACACGCGCCATTGTCCGTCGTGAACGTATGGGTCACATTGAACTATGTGTACCGGTCTCTCACATTTGGTTCTTGCGCGGTGTGCCAAGTCGTATCGCCCTCATTCTCGGCATTTCTGCTGCTGACATTGAGAAAGTTATCTACTTTGCTGGGTACATCGTTACTAAGGTCTCTGAGACTGAGCGAGCACGTCTTCTCTCTGACCTTAGTACTGAGTACAAAGCCAAGCTCAAGGAACTAAAAAACGACACTGCTAAGGATGAACTCAAAGGTCGCATGGAAGACACCAAGAAGGAGATCGAAAGCATCAAGCAGGGTGCAGTACTCGATGAGAACAACTATCACAAGTACTCCATCAAGTACGGAACTCTCTTTGAGGCCCGTATCGGAGCAGAGTCTGTCTTTGAACTCTTTAAGAACATTGACCTTGAAAAACTTCGTGAGAATTTGCAAGCGGACCGAGAAAAAGCTGGTGCTGCGGAGCGCGCTAAGCTCGACAAGCGCCTTTCACTCATCAAGGGCATGATCCATGCTGGTGTTCGTCCAGAGTGGATGTTCCTTACTCGCATTCCGGTCATCCCGCCGGCACTGCGTCCGATGGTGGCCCTTGAAGGCGGTCGTCATGCATCTTCTGACCTTAATGACCTCTACCGCCGCGTGATCAACCGAAATAATCGCCTCAAGAAGCTCATCGATATCATGGCGCCGGACGTTATCTTGCGTAACGAGAAGCGTATCCTGCAGGAGGCGGTTGACGCTCTCATTGATAACTCTATCCGTCACGGCAACGCTGCGTACTCAGCTATGAGCCAAGCGCAACGCCGTCCGCTCAAGTCCCTCTCTGACTACCTTAAGAGCAAGCAGGGATACTTCCGTCAGAACCTCCTTGGTAAGCGTGTTGACTACTCTGGCCGCTCAGTGATTGTTATCGGTCCAGAACTTGAGCTTGACCAGTGTGGTCTGCCAAAGCACATGGCGCTTGAACTCTTCCGCCCGTTTGTCATCTCCGAACTTCTCCGACAGGAGCTTGCATACAACATCCGTGGTGCCGGTCGCCTCATTGAAGACGGGGTACCGGAAGTATGGGCCATTCTCGAAGACATCATTAGAGACCGTCACGTGATGCTAAACCGCGCGCCAACACTGCACCGTCAGGGTATTCAGGCGTTTCGTCCGGTCCTTATCGAGGGTAATGCTATTCAGGTACACCCGCTCGTATGTCGCGCCTTTAA
The DNA here is from genome assembly GCA_020632155.1 of Candidatus Nomurabacteria bacterium. Lineage (GTDB taxonomy): Bacteria > Patescibacteriota > Minisyncoccia > Phycocordibacterales > UBA918 > OLB19. The sequence continues at coordinate 479,906 of JACKGE010000001.1, forward strand.
TGCCGACTTCGACGGTGACCAAATGGCCGTTCACGTACCGCTTTCAGAAGAAGCTCAGCTTGAGGCCCGCGAGATCATCTCAGCTAACAAGAACATTTTGAAGCCAGGTAGTTCTGAGCCGGTTGTATCCGAGAAGCTGCTTGATATGGCGCTCGGTGCCTACTGGATGACCAAGGCCATTGACGGCGCCAAGGGTGAAGGGAAGTACTTCTCATCACCAAACGACGCTATCAATGCCTACGATTACGGTATTGTAGATTTCCGCGCCAAGATCAAGGTACTGGCAACCGACACACCAAAGTACGCACAGTTTGAGGAACAGGTCTTTGAGACCACGGTTGGACGACTCCTCTTTAACTCAGTACTTCCTAGTGATCATAGTTTCATCAATGATGTGGTGGTGCAGAAGACCCTCTTTAACATCATCATCGACATCATTGATGATCGCGGTACTGATGCGGTACCACCAATCGTGGACAAGCTCAAGCGCTTCGGTTTCAAGTACGCTACTGTCTCTGGTACTACGTGGGGTATTGATGAAGTGGTTGTACCAGAGAAGAAAACAGCCATTATCGACAAGGCACGTGAAGAAGAACAGAATGTCTATACATTCTTCGAGGATGGACTTATTTCTCGTGATGAACGCCGTCGTCTCATTGTTGAGATCTGGCACCGTGCGAAGAGCGAGGTAGAAAGCATTCTCCCTGAAACGCTCGACGAAAATGGTTCGTCATACGAGATGTGGAAATCTGGCGCTCGAGGTTCTCTCGGCCAGATCGCGCAGATGGCTGGTATGAAGGGTCTTATCGTTAACACACGTGGTGAGACCCTTGAATTCCCAGTAGTGTCCTCGATGAAGGAAGGTATGACCCCGCTTGAGTACTTCATTACTACACACGGTTCACGTAAAGGTCTTGCTGACACGGCGCTCCAGACCGCTAAGGCTGGATACCTCACTCGTCGTCTCTTCGTGGTAGCGCAAGACGCAATCATCACTGAAGAGGACTGTAAGACCAAGCAGGGTACGAAGATCAATCGTATTAGTGCCTCTGGTATTGAAATTGCCTTCTCAAAGGCTATCAAGGGCCGCGTCCTTGCAGAAGACGCTGTCGACACTAAAGACAACGTGCTCTTTAAGAAGGGGCATATGCTCTCACGCCGCGACGCCATCGCAGTTGAAGATTCAACCTGTGAGTCAGTGGTGGTTCGCTCGCCAATGACCTGCGGTACACTCCGCGGTGTCTGTCAGAAGTGTTATGGTATTGACCTTACCACCAACCAGCTTGTCGATATCGGTGAAGCTGTCGGTACGGTGGCCGCCCAAGCTATTGGTGAGCCGGGAACACAGCTTACGATGAACACTAAACACGCCGGTGGTGCCGCCTCTGTTGGTGGTGACGTGACCCAAGGTCTTCCGCGTGTAGAAGAAGTGTTTGAAAAGCGTCAGCCTAAGATCCCAGCTGTGGTCTCTAAGACTGCCGGTGTGGTGACTGACATTCGTCAGGAAGGCCGCGAAAAGGTTATTGTAGTGACACCAGAAAAGGGTGACAAACACGCGAAGAAGTCAGGTGACAACATGGAGTATCCCGTCAGTTACCGACGTGTAGTCACGGTCTCAAAAGGTGAGAGTGTCTACTCCGGTCAGCTTATGACCGACGGTAGTGCTCACCTACCTGAGCTCTTCAAGTACGGTACTCGTGAGATGACGCAGGATTACATCATCTCTGAGATCAATAAGATCTACGAGCTCCAAGGTGTGACGATTGCGCGCAAGCACATTGAGCTCATTGTTAAGCAGATGATGAGCCGAGTGAAGATCACGAGCCCAGGTGACACCCACTTTACCGTTGGTGACGTGGTCGAGGAATGGATCTTTGTTGAGACTAACAACAAAGCCAAGGAAGAAGGCAAGGACCCTGCTAAGGCGGACAACCTTATTCTTGGTATCACTGAGACGTCACTCTCCCGTAAGAGCTTCCTCTCAGCGGCCTCATTCCAGAACACAACCCGTGTTCTTATTAACGCTGCAGTGAAGGGAAGTGAGGATAATCTTGCTGGCCTCATGGAGAACGTCATCATTGGCCGTCTTATTCCAGCAGGAACCGGTTTTAAAGGTTCTCGCAAGGAGGCAATGGTCAAAGAGGTATCTGCCAGTGAGTCTGACGACTAATTAAGCTCGACACTAACTAAAATCAAACACAAAAAGCCGGCGCGTTGCGCCGGCTTTTTGTTTTTTAAAAGAACGTATCTATGTATCATCTAGGATACATAGATACTCACATGGAGGGTGAGTGGTGTGGGGAAAAGACAAACCCCGGCGAACCGCTGGGGTTGTCGGGGGGCGGCGGAGTACTGCTCACTCCTCAATCTTTTTCGTCACACCTCGCTCATTTGATGTCGACGAAAAGATGGCCACGGTGAACACCGTAATGCACACCATGGTAAGTCCAAAGCCAAGAAGGCTCGAGAACCTATTCTCTAGTCTGAGATACTCCCAGACCAGTGCGCCAGTGATACCACCGACAAAAAAAGTGACGGCGGCGAGCCCAAGGACATTGATTTTAGTGTACATGGCGGTTCTCCGTTAAAACTATTTTTAGTGTAACATTTTTATACAAAAAGTCAAGTCTTGTGCGTAGAAACTGCTTTTCGGGTAAAATAGGCCATTATGGCCTCGGGAGATGCAGTGCAGCAGATAAAAGAACGTCTGAGTATTGTGGACGTTATCTCGCCGTACGTGGAGCTACATGCTGCTGGCAAGAACCTCAAAGGCAAGTCTCCGTTTACCAACGAAAAGACCCCGTCCTTCTATGTCTCACCAGATCGGGGTATGTACTACTGCTTCTCATCTTCACAGGGAGGTGACATGTTCACGTTTATCGAGAAAATGGAGGGAGTTGATTTCAAAGGGGCCCTAACTATTTTGGCAGAAAAGGCCAATGTACAACTGGTACCTGAAGATCCACAAAAACGTACGCAGCGTGATACACAGTACGCGGTCCTTGAAGCAGCTACAGTATTTGCAGAAGAACAACTACAGGAGCATAGTGAGGCGCGTGCGTATATAACAGATAGAGGAGTAGAAGAGAAGACCATTCGTAGCTGGCGTATTGGGTATGTCCCAGGACCTCCAAAACACGGTTGGCGCCATATGCGTGAACATCTGCTTGGCAAAGGTTTCGGGGATGCAGAGCTTATGAAAGCTGGTCTTACCAAGGCTCCAGGAGAAGGGAAGGCACCATATGATGTGTTTCGTGACCGTATCATGTTTCCGATTCGCGACACCTCAGGCCGAGTAGTGGCTTTTTCGGGCCGTATTTTGACAAAGGACTCTGAAGCACCAAAGTATGTAAATTCGCCAGAGACAGAGCTCTTCAATAAGTCAGAGATCCTCTTTGGGTATGATAAAGCCAAAGAGGGGATACGAAAGTTTGATTTCTCACTTATTGTCGAAGGGCAGTTTGATGTGGTGCTCGCACATCAAGCGGGTTACACAAATACCGTGGCGGTTTCAGGAACCGCGCTCACACCACACCATGTTAGCTTATTGCAGAGGCTCTCAAACCGCGTGGTCTTAGCGCTTGATGCGGATCGCGCTGGTATAGCCGCTGTAAAGCGCGCCGCTGATATCATGCTGGCGCGTGGTATGGACCTTAAGGTAGCTGAGCTACCAGACGGCAAAGACCCTGCAGACCTCATCAAAGAGGGGAAGGATGAATTTAAGAAAGTGATCGGCAAAGCCACTCACGTAATTGAATTCCTGCTCCACTTACTTCTTAAAGCGGAGTCCGATGACCGCAAACGTAAGCTCCGGCTTTTTGATGAGGTATTGCCGTATATTGTGAAGCTTGAAAGCCATGTCGATCAAGATCATTTCATGGGGGTGGTAGCTAAAGCTCTCTCGGTGCCAAAAGATGCAGTTGCGCGTGATGTTGAGCGCCTACGTGAGAAAGTGAGCAAAACTATGGAACAGCGGGATGTCAGCACTCCTATCGTTTCTGAACCTGAAGCTTCAGCTGTTGATACAGTAAAACACAGTCGCCGACAAGCTGTCTTGGCCACTCTGCTTGTCTTTACGGACCTCCTTAGTGATAGAGAGATCAAGGTGATAGAAACCCAGATAAAGCAAATTACCGGCTCTCGTATTGATGCCCTCAGGGGAGAAGTTCCAGCTGAAGTAGTGAGCCAACTTATTTTTACCCTTGAGAATGACTTGTCCTCATATCGACCAAAACAAATCCACGAAGAAGTGTGTGATCGCCTAAATGAACTACGTCAGATCGTATTACGGACGTCTCTTCGTCATAGTAAAGAGGCTCTTGAGGTGGCTGAGCGAGCGGGTGATAATGCGCAGGTAGAAGAGCTTATGCGTGAAGTCAGTAAATATCAGCAAGAAATCGGAGAACCGCCACTATCAGCCGACATATTTGTCTAAACAGCAAGTTTGTTTTATACACTGGCAATTTATTGATTTTGCTGTATAGTTGTGGTCACCAATTATGGCAGGCACGAAGCCAAAGAAAACAGCAAAAAAGACGACTAAAAAAGTGGCCAAAAAGACCACTACCACCAAAAAGAAAGTAGCCAAAAAGGCTCCCAAAAAGACAACCAAGAAGGTTACCAAGAAAGTAGCCAAAAAGGCGGTTAAGAAGACCACCAAAAAACCAGTAGCCAAAAAAGCTACCAAGAAGAGCAGTAAAAAGACGACCAAAAAAACAGCCGCTAAGAAAGTGGCTCCGAAGGCTGTCAAAAAAACGACCAAGAAACCAGTCAAATGGCGCAAGGATCAAGAACTGAAGGCAGCTGAGCTTATGAAGATGGGTCGAGCCCGCGGCTATGTTACCTACGACGAGATCCTGAAGTATTTTCCGACTATTGAGAAGGAGGTGCCATTTCTCGAAGAGCTCTACGAACGGTTTTCAATTGCCAATATCGATGTTCTTTCAAGCGGTGGTATGCTGGGGGAGGATCCATCTGAGGAGCTCTTGGCGCAGAAGAATTCCTATCGACGTAGTGACAGTGGTTACGACTCTATTCAAATGTATTTGCGTGAGATTGGTCAGTACCCACTCCTGACCGCTCAAGAAGAAAAGACATTGGCCAAGCGTATTGTTGATGGCGACGATGAAGCGCGCAATCTTCTTGCTCGCGCAAACTTGCGCCTCGTGGTTTCGATTGCCAAGAAGTATGTTGGCCGTAGTCCCGACCTTACACTTCTTGACCTCATCCAAGAGGGTAACCTTGGCCTTTTTAAGGCGGTTGATAAGTTCGACTTCACGAAAGGATTTAAATTCTCAACTTACGCCACGTGGTGGATACGTCAGGCCATTACCCGCGCCCTTGCGGACCAGTCGCGAACCATTCGTATTCCGGTCCACATGGTTGAGACCATGGCTAAGTATAAGCAAATTTCTCGCCGTCTGGCGCAGGACTTTGGTCGTGACCCGATGCCGGAGGAGATTGCTACTGAAATGGGAGTTGAGGTAGAGAAGGTCTACCAGATTGAAAAGATCAGTCAGGACACCATTTCACTTGAGTTGCCGATCGGTGACGACGACGATCGTTCACGTCTATCCGACTTCATTGCTGACGATAAGATCACCTCACCAGACCAAGAAGTCGCGCACAGTATTTTGACCGATCAGATAACCGAGATACTTGATACACTTTCAGAGAAGGAACGCAAGATCCTTGAGATGCGTCACGGCCTCTTAGATGGTACGTACCACACGCTTGAGGAGGTGGGTACTGAATTTGGTGTTACTCGCGAACGCATTCGTCAAATTGAAGCGAAGGCGCTTGAGAAGATACGCCAGCACGAGAAGGCAAGGAGACTAAAGTCTTACTAAGATTTGTACCAAAAAGCCGAGACAGTTGTCTCGGCTTTTTGGTACAATTACAGCCATGTTCGATCGTTTGGTGTACCTTTTGATCTTGACCATCTATACGGCCCTTGCCGGATTACTCTTGACGTACTTTGAGGCCAACGTTTTGTTTGTGGTTCTTATCTTGTCTGTTCTGCCGATATTGATCATCTGGCGGCTGGAACAACTCAAAACAGGTTTGCTACCGATACTGGCACTTATCAGTCTCGGCGCTACCATGCTTTTTGAGGCGTATGCGTACACTAACGGCCTCTGGTACGAACTCTCTCCTTTTGAGGTCCGACTCTTTGGTCTGGTGCCAGTTGAAGCGTTTGTGGCTGCTTTTGTGCACGTACTGTACTTTGTCGTCATATACGAGTATCTCTTTGATGATAGAAAGAGTGTTCGCGTCGTGCTGCCACGAAGCTTGCGCATTGTGCTTGGTGGCGCAACCGCTATGTTGGCACTCGGCCTTGCCTACGTGTATGTATTTTCAAACATTATTCTCTCCGGCGCGTTCTTCTATCTAATCATTGGGTTGTGCGGTGTACTCGCTGTACTCGTAGCTACGTCGCACCGAAGTTGGCGTCAGGTACTTGGTAAGGCAGCCCTTTTTGCCCTCTCTGTTTTTCCTGTATCTCTGGTCTACGAATACGTTTCTTTACATAACGATCTGCGCTTTTTTGCTAACTATCACGAATACATCTATAGCTTTTCACTCTTTGGTAGTATGGTTCCAATTGAGGAACTAGTACTCATTCTGGTGGTCCCGTTTTGGTTGGTTCTCATCTATGAGCTTTACCTTGATGATGGTAAATAAAAAACTCGATCATAGAGATCGAGTTTTTTTATTTTTCTTATTCGTGACGAAGTGGCGTCACCATATCGTCCTGTGGATGTTCGGTCATTTCTGCGGCCTCTAC
>JACKGE010000002.1 GCA_020632155.1 Candidatus Nomurabacteria bacterium
TACGTAAAGGAAACCTTGGCCGAGGCCGAAGGGGGACACGACTGGTTTCATATTGAGCGGGTATGGAAGCTGGCCAAACACATTGGTGAAGCTGAAGGTAATGTTGATATGACTATTGTCGAACTTGGCGCACTTCTTCACGACATTGCTGATTCCAAGTTTCATGATGGTGACGAGGAGATTGGTCCGCGGACCGCGCGGGAGTGGCTACTTTCTCAAGATGTCTCAAATGAAGTGGTAGAACAGGTAGAGAATATTGTTCGCCACATATCATTCAAAGGCAGCCTTGAGGGTCAAATGTGGACTTCGCCGGAGCTCGGGGTGGTGCAAGACGCTGACCGACTTGATGGCATGGGCGCTATCGGTATCGCTCGGACGTTTAACTACGGTGGGCATAAGGGTCGTGCGTTGTACGACCCAAATATTCCGGTTAATCTGAGTATGACCAAGGAAGAGTACAAACAAAGTACCGCGCCGACTCTGAATCACTTTCATGAAAAACTACTCCTTCTTAAAGATAGAATGAACACTGAGACAGGGAAGGCCCTAGCTACTGGGCGGCACGACTATATGCTCGCATTTCTTGAACAATTCCACGCCGAGTGGAATGGCGAGCGGTAAGCTATATCTTGACATACAAGAAAATGTATGTTATCAAACTGGTACCCAATAAAGACAATACTTTGAAAGGGAGTTCTTGAAATGAGAAAAACTGGTACTTTCGGTTACCACCTCAATTGCAGCATCCCGCACCACGTTCCGCAGGGAGAATTTGCGGAGGGTATGCCAGTCATCGTCTTTCCGAAAGACCGCAAGGATGTCACTGTTGGCAAGACGTACGAATACACGTCCGTTCTGACCAAACAGGCGACGTATGTCATCGATGGTGTTGTGTACCGCGTGGCCCATGCGTTCATCGGCCAATGCGTTACTGGGGAAGAGGGTCATGCAGTTGACGTCATTCTCTACAACCCGCGTGATGCACTTTCCAGCCGCCTTGGCGATCGCGTCGATGCCGACAAACTCGCAGCTTTCATGGAAAAACTCCGCGCGTAAAGCTGCAGAACAGCCCGCAAGAGCATAAGTCCCGTAGGATTTACTCTTACGGGCTGCTTTTGTAAACGAAAATTGCAAAAATCAACTAAACATCTGCTATGATTGGGCGATTATGCATGGGCAGAAACTAACCGAAGGGAATATCCCGCGACAACTATGGTCACTGGCGTGGCCGATGATGTTATCAATGTTCTTTTACACGCTCTACAATCTTGTAGATGCGTTTTGGGTGGCCAAGCTTTCGCCAGAGGCAATCGCAGCGGTCTCCATCTCTCAGATAACACTCTTTGCCATGATCTCACTTTCGATGGGTATTGCTGTTGGCTCAGCGGTGCTAATGGGAATGAGTATTGGAGCGGGGAAGTCAGAAGAAGCTGAACGTGTACTCGGACAGGGATATGCACTGTCTATTATTGCTGCCGCAATCTTCACCACGATTGCGTACGTAGGGCGTGAGTACCTGCTCGTACTCTCTGGCGCTTATGGTGACATTTATCCGCTGGCGGTACCGTACTTCACGATCACAGCCCTTGGCAGTGTGTTCATGTTTCTCCTTATGAGTACTTCAACTGCCTTTAATGCGCAGGGTGATAATTTCACACCAACCAAACTATTTGCTATTTCTACAGCCGCTAATGTGATACTCGACCCCATCTTTATCTTTGGGTACGGAGCCTTTCCAGCACTTGGTATTGCTGGTGCTGCTTACGCCACGCTGCTTTCACAAGCAGTATTTCTTGTTCTCGCGCTACGGGTACTCATGAGTGACCGGATGATGATCAAACTGCATATAAAAAATTTGTATCTCAAATGGGATTCAGTTAAAGAGGTGTTCCGTATCGGTATTCCAGCCTCGCTTACACAAACCCTAAACCCACTAGGATTTTCGGCGCTTATGTTCATAGTGACTGCTGCCTTCTTTGAGGCCGGTGCAGCAGCATTTTCGATCGGATTTCGGATTGAGTTCTTTGCCTTTATTCCTGCTATTGGTTTTGGCTTTGGGGCGATGTCACTTATGGGGCAAAATATTGGTGCGCGAAACTTTGACCGAGTGAGAGAGATCTTCAAAACAGTGGTGCTTTTTGCTGCCGGCACGGCCGGCATCTTTAGCGTACTGGTATTTATATTGGCGCCATTTATTGTGCAAGTATTTACTACCGACGCTTTAGTAACAGAATACACACTACAGTACTTCTATATTGTTCCGTTTGGATATGTTTTCTTCGCGGTTTCGTTTGTAGAAGCGAGCGTCTTTCAAGGTCTTGGTCGTTCGTGGCCGGGGTTCTGGATCACACTTGGTCGCATCGGTGCGGCTATTGCCGTGGCGTACGTAGCGGTCTTTGTACTTGAGATGCCGCTTTGGTCGGTCTGGTGTGCGCTTGTCTTTGGTAGTGTTGCCGCGTCTATCTGGGGCTACTGGTGGGTACGTCGAGCCCTTACACACCTTGATACACTACCAGTACCGGATGAACACCCAGCTAGTGCCGAAGAATCAATGCCAAGTCCTGTGGCGTAAGTAAGTGAAAAGTTCGGTCATGCAGGACCGAACTTTTTTGTTGACCTTAGTTCTTATGTCGAATGGTGCTTTTTATATCAAAGCGCGGGTTCACCTTCTTGCCCGGATTGAAGATATCGTCAGGGTCGAATGCGTGTTCAACTTGTTTGAATAAATCGAGAGTCTTTTTGTTAAACATTTTAGAAAGGTGTGGGGTACGGATGATGCCGTCGTTGTGCTCGCCGCAGATGTTACCGTCGTACTTGACTGCTACTTTAAAGAATTCCTCTGACATCTTCTCTACGAGTGCCGGAGTAGCTTTGCTGGTGAAATCAAGGAGGGGATAGAAGTGGAAGTGTCCATTGCCACCATGGCCATGCACAGCGGCTGTGACGTGGTACTTCTTTAGTAGCTTCTTTATCTCGGTAAAGAATTTACCCATGTTCTTTGGTGGCACGGTCATATCCTCAAGAAAAGCGGCGGGGCGCTTGTTTGGGTCTTCGAGCTTGGAGAGTGAATAACTAGCACGGCGTATCTGCCAGAGCATTTCTTTTTCACTTGGATTCTTAACTACACGAGCTTTCTTACCGCCAGACTCGCGCACAGCGCGCACGATATCACGCAGGTCGTCGGTAAGGGTGTCATTATCGAGAGTTACAAGAAGGGTAAATTCCGGTACCTTGCGGCTGTAGCGGACATGGTAGGTGGTGTACATGGAAAGGAGTACCTTGTAGTAGTCGATACCAGAAAGACGAGTGCGGAAAAAGTTCGGGTTCTTCATTGCGAGGTCAAAGGTGAGGGCGTCAAATATCTCGATATTGATCGGGTCGTACTTGAGGGCTTCGAGTACTACACTACTGGCATCTGCAAGGTCAAAGACCGGCACCGCAATCAGTGTGTCATGATGGCAAATTGGCTCGGTACGCATAGTGATCTTGGTCACAACGCCGATAGTGCCTTGGCTGCCGCTTATAAGGCGGGTGAGGTCAAACGTACCGATGCCTTTTTTAAAGTCTTTAACGCTGGTGTCAAAGACTGACCACAGCGCGTACCCAGCTGAATTCTTCTTGGTCTTTGGCTTGGCCTTTTTAATAGCGGCTTCATTCTTTTCGATGAGTGCAAACACCTCTTTGGCAATACGGGAGTGCGCATTGTCTTTTTTAACAAGGGCTTGATACTCCTTGTAGGTTAGAGGCTTGATGGTGTAGGTATTGCCGTCGCAGAGAGTGACATCAAGCGCTTCTACCCAGTCCGCCACATGGCCGTAGCGAAGAGAATCGGGACCGGCGGCATTGTTACCAACGGCGCCACCAATAGAACAGATATCTTTAGAAGCTGGATAGGGAGGCAGGTAGCGGTCATTTTTTTTGAGCATTGCTTCTACGTCGCGCCACATGGCCCCCGGCTGACAACTGAATGTAGCACTGTCTTTGCTTTCACGCAGAGCGTCAATATGGGTCATGTGTTTAGAAACATCAATCACTACTGAGTCTGTGAGTGAACCACCGGAGAGGCCAGTACCGGCAGCGCGCGGAGTAAGAGAAAGACTTGGGAAGCGCTTGGTCTCTTTGCCGAGTGTCTTTACTGCCACCTCAACATCACGTTGATCACGAGGTTGGAGGACAATTTGTGGTCGCACTGCAAAGATACTTTCGTCGGTTGAGTATTTTTCAAGTAGCTCTTTATCGGTAGAGACCGTACCGCGAAAACCACTTTGGCGGAGCATTTGCTCAACCATGAGGTGACCAAGTGGCTGACGGCGAACACTTTGTAAGAGCTCTTTGGCAGTAGGGAACGCGCTTGCTGGCTCGGACTTCGTAGTAGTTTTTTTACGCGCAGGAGTTTTTTTAACAGCAACTTTTTGGGCCTGAGAAACAGGTTTGGTTTTTGTTGGAGTTTTTGCAGCGGCTTTTTTGGCTGTCTTTTTAGCTGGTGCTTTTTTCTTGGCCGATTTTTTAACTACTTTCTTTTTCGCTGCACTTTTCTTTGCTTTTGGGCGCGCCGTAGAAGCATCCGCATCGCGTACGGTCAAAGAAAGAACCCCCTCATTTGCTGTAGAACTACCTGCCATTTACGTAGATTATATCGCACTCAGTATAAGTTGTGGTACGCTTATGCCCAATGAAGCAACTCCAAGCCCTTGAGATACTAAAGACCGGCGCCAACGCGTTTTTGACCGGAGAACCAGGGTCGGGTAAGACACACGTTATTAACGAGTACATCGCGTGGCTTGAAGCAGCAGGAATCAATGTCGCAGTGACCGCCTCTACCGGTATTGCTGCAACGCACATCGGCGGTATGACCATTCACTCATGGAGTGGCCTTGGTGTGCGCAGTACACTCTCTGCTTACGAACTCGATCAGATAACCACCAAAGAGAAAGTAGCGGGGCGCATCAAAAAAGCCAAGGTACTCGTTATCGATGAGATTTCGATGCTCGACGGGGTAGTGCTCGAAAGTATTGACCGTATCTGCCGCACGGTGCGTCAAAGCGCGCAATCGTTTGGGGGGCTGCAGGTTATTTTAGTGGGGGACTTTTTCCAGCTACCTCCCGTCACTAAGCAGGGCGATATGATGCGCTACGCCTTTGAATCAAATGCGTGGCAGGAAGCGCGGCCGCTTATTTGTTACTTGACGGAGCAATACCGACAAGAGGATGAACTATTTCTCAGTCTGCTTAAATCTATTCGTACCAATGATATTGAGGAAGACCACTACACGTTACTGCAAGAGCAAACCGAGATTGGCTACACTGACATTGAACCAACGCGCCTCTACACCCATAATGCAGATGTTGATGCGGTAAACGCGGAGAAACTGCGCGAGCTTAAAGGACCGGTGCGAACGTTTCAGATGTCAGCTATGGGTGCCAAGCCGGTCATAGAAGGTCTGGTGCGTACCTGCCTCTCTCCTGAAGTGTTGCAACTCAAAGAAGACGCCATGGTAATGTGCACCAAAAATAACTTTGAGGCAGGGTATGTAAACGGCACTCTCGGCCGCGTGATTGCTTTTGATGGTACTGATGGGTTTCCAATTATCAAAACCGCTGCCGGTCGTGAACTCAAGATAAAGCCAGCCAGTTGGGAAGTGGTTGAGGATGGTAAAGTGAGAGCTAGTATCGAACAGGTGCCGCTGCGCCTTGCGTGGGCTATTACCGTCCACAAGAGCCAAGGTATGTCACTTGATGCTGCTGAGATAGATCTCTCAAAAGCGTTTGTGTACGGCCAAGGCTACGTGGCGCTTTCTCGCGTGCGTAGTCTTGAAGGTCTTAAGCTCCTTGGCATGCATCCAAATGCGCTCCGTGTTGACCCGAAGATCATTCATTTTGACGGGCGTTTCCACGCTGAGAGTGAACAAGCGGAGGACACGTTTGCGCAGCTCGACGAGTCAGAAGTGGAGAAAATGCATCAAGATTTTGTGACGGGCGTTGGCGGTACTTGGCCGGTGCCGGAAGGGGAGGTGGCGCGACAGCCCGCCGAACGCATCAAGAAAGAGAGTACCCTCGAGGAGACAAAACGATTGCTGCAGGAAGGCAATACGGTAGCTGAGATAGCCAAAGTGCGTGATATGACCACCGGTACCGTGTGGAGTCATATTGAGAAATTGATTGAAGCAAGTGAGGTTGGGCCAGAAATGAGCAGTATCTTGACCAGAGACGTGTCCAATTGGCCGGAGATAGAACAACAGTTCATGACTATTATTGCTAAAGTTGGGACAGAAAAGTTAAAACCTATCTACGAGGCGGCAGGTGAGCAGTACGACTATGAGATCATCAGGCTGGCACGAGTTGTATATCTGTTGCGTTCATAACACAAACAGTTGATATACAACTGATACTATAATAGAGGTTCTGTGACTTGGTTTTACTATAGAAAAAGAAGGCGCAGTAGCGTCACTAAACATTATTTAGAGTACAAGGAAGCTGCGCGGACACTGGTGCACGACCGCCTGCAATATTTTAATGAACACTATGGGCTCCGGTACAATCGCGTGGCCATTCGTAACCAACGTCGCTGCTGGGGTAGCTGCACCTCGCTTGGCAACCTCAACTTTAGCTACAAACTACTGTTCCTGCCGCCACACCTGCAAGACTACATCATCGTGCACGAATTATGCCACTTACGGGAACTCAATCATGGAGATGCTTTCTGGTCTTTGGTGGCTGAAACGATACCGGACCATGAAGAGCGACGGGTACATTTGCGTACTATTGAGGGGCAAACCATGAAATATTTATTGGCCGCAGCACGTAGTAAAGAGTATTAGCAGCTGCTAAACTGCATAGATATGGGATACATAGCACTGATCGTAGCGCTGGCACTTGGTGGCGGTGTAGTTTACCAAGAGTTTTTTAGTAATGCGGAGAGTCATACGGTAGAAGAACGAAGCCAAGAACAAGGCACGGTCTTTGACGTACTCGATGATGCCACTAAAGCCAAACAGATGTTAGAAGGCAGTACAGACTCTGATGTAGCGGATGAGTCAACCGAAGAGGGGGATGGTACGGGAGATGAGCAGCTTAATGAAGACACTATGACCAAAGAAGAGATTGCAGCCGAGGCGAACGTTACCACGCCGCCAGTTACCCTAACTGGACAAACAGCCACTATGCTGGTGGCTGGTGGGTGCTTTTGGTGCGTAGAAGCAGACCTTGAGAAATTACCAGGGGTAATGGAGGTTGTTTCCGGCTACGCAGGCGGTAGCACCGAGTCCCCGACCTATAGCAACTACGCGAAAGGTGGTCACCGAGAAGTGGTGGAGGTCACGTATGATCCGGGGGTGGTATCGTATGAGCAAATACTCATTTACGCCATGAAGCATATGGACCCAACTGACGACGACGGCTCGTTCCATGACCGTGGCGAGTATTATTCTCCGGCTTTCTACTACGAGAGTGATGCACAAAAAGCAATTATCGAGGCTCTCATTGCTGAGGTAAACGATAAGGGTCCTTACAACAAGCCACTGGCCATTGATGTCGAAAAGCGACCACAGTTCTGGCCGGCTGAGGATTACCATCAGGACTACTACAAGGGCTCTCTGTCGCAGTTTAAGTATAAGTACTACCGCGCGGCGTCAGGACGTGATGATTTCATTAAGAAGTACTGGGGCACTGATACCGGAGCGGACCTGCCGTGGCGCAGTGTGAGCGCAGAGGCAGCCGCTTCAGCGGTTGTTAATTGGAAGAACTTTACCAAGCCAAGCGACGCGGACCTGCGCAGTCAGCTGTCTGATCTGGCATACCGAGTGACGCAGGAAGAGGCAACGGAAAAAGCCTTTTCGAGTCCGTACGATAAGTTTTGGGAAGATGGTATCTACGTGGACGTGGTGTCCGGTGAACCACTGTATTCTTCCAAAGACAAATTCGATTCCGGTACCGGCTGGCCGTCCTTCGTAAAACCAATCACACCGGCCGCTGTAACTGAGCATAAAGACTTCAAGCTCTTACTACCGCGTACCGAAATACGTTCGACCATCGCTGACTCGCACTTAGGACACGTCTTTACTGATGGTCCGGAGGATAGAGGCGGTCTTCGATACTGTATGAACGGCGCAGCCCTCAAGTTCATCCCGAAGTCGGAGATGGAAGCTAAGGGGTATGGTGACTACCTGCAGTACTTGTAGTCTCAAGAGTACCCACAATGAAAGCCCTGACCATTTCTTGGTTCAGGGCTTTCTTGGTAGAATCAGGCGCATATGTTTCATAAACTCGTAGTCGCTGTAGCTGTTATCTGTAGCGTTTTCTTTACCGGCTCAAGTGCATTAGCGCAAACTGACAGTTCTGTAGTGGTGGTGCATATGTTTGGACGCGAGGACTGCGGTTTTTGTCAGGCAGAAAAGACGTTCTTGGCAAAAGAGGGAATCGTCTATGAGTACTTGGATGTGACCAAAGACAAAGACGCCTCACGACTATTTAATCAAGTGGCCGAAAAACACGACCTGTCAAAAGTCACGCCGCTCCTTGTCATTGGAGAAGAGGTAATTCAGGGATTCAATGGCGAGTCGACGACCGGTGTTCGTATCCGTGAGGCTATTGTTGCGGCGGAAGGAACAGACATACTGTCCGTTGAGGACCACCTTGAGCGAGCACCCAAACAAGTGGTCTCTGCTGAGGCAGGTTGTGATGAGTCTGGCACCGAATGTAATGTCGAAGGGGAGCTAGCCTATGTGTTTGAGTTGCCGTTCATTGGGTTGGTTGACCTACGGACATTGTCACTGTTTTCACTCTCAGCCATACTCGGCACTATCGATGGGTTTAATCCGTGTGCCATGTGGGTACTTATTACCTTCTTGGTATTACTCTCACAGGCCGGTAGCCGCAAGAAAATGGTTCTTCTTGCCGGCATCTTTATTATTGCGGAGGCCATCATGTACAACCTTATTCTCAATGTTTGGTACAAAACGTGGGACTTTGTGGCGCTTGATCAGATTGTAACTCCGCTGGTGGGATTTTTGGCGCTCGGTGGCGGTGTCTTCTTCCTCTACCGTTGGCGAAAGAATCGTGATGTAGCGCTCGTCTGTGACATTAGCGATATTGAAACGCAGTCTAAGACCATTAATAAGTTCAAAGCCATCGCGCACCAACCACTTACTATCACTACGATTCTGGCCATTATTGCGATTGCGTTCTCAGTTAACATCATTGAGTTTGCGTGCTCGATTGGTATTCCGCAGGCGTATACCAAGATTCTTGAACTCAATTTGTTGTCATTCTTTGAACGTCAGTTTTACATTCTTATTTACACCATTGGCTATATGCTCGACGACTTTGTTGTGTTTGGATTGGCTATTTGGGGCTACTCACGGCTTGAAGCGCATGGCCACAAGTACTCACAACTATCGCTACTTATCGGAGGCGTACTGATGGTCGTGATGGGAGCTATCCTCGTCCTCGCGCCAAGCCTCCTTGTCTTGTAGGTTACAATTGAACAAATGAATCCCGTTAGAAGTTTCGCAAGTTATTTCTGTAGCGGGGTAATGAATTGTGTGGAGTTTATGAACGTACTTTTATTAAAAATAAATTTGGGAGGGTAACTCCCGACTTCTAACGGGATGAACGATTCCATCGCAGCTTTACTCGGGTTTGTCTTTAGCGGTAATGTACCACTTTGGGCGTTTTTGCTTGCGTGGTCGCTTATATTAGCAGTCTCTTTGTTTGCACTGGTGCGCGGCGCTGATACGTTTGTCGAGGGAGCCAAACAGATGGGCGCCTCACTTGGAATGTCCAAGTTTGCTATTGGTGTTCTTATTGTTGGCTTTGGTACGTCACTGCCTGAGCTGGCCTCGTCAATTGCCGCTGCGCTTGATGGTGAAACAAAAATTGTGTTGGCTAACGCCGTTGGTTCTAATATCACCAATATTCTCCTTATTGTTGGTGTGCTGGCGGCATTTGGGGGACGGATTGTCATCAAACGCGACCTTATCAAGACCGAACTCCCAATCTTCTTTATCGCCACCGTACATTTTATTGCGGTGGCGTACGATGGTTATGTCGATCGTATTGAAGCCATGTTACTCCTTGGCACTTTTGCTGCGTACGTGTGGTATCTCTTTTTCGAGGCACACGATACAGACGCTGTTGATCTTTCACATGTGGGCCGTCGACCACACTTACAATTCCGCTCACTTATTTTTATTGTCCTCGGTATCGTTGCGGTTGTGTTTGGTGCGCAGTATACCGTCATGATGGTCATCAATATTGCTACCGCGGCTGCGGTTCCAATTGGCATCATTTCAATCGGTGCCATTGCGCTTGGCACGTCACTACCGGAATTGTTTGTCAGTATTCAAGCCATTAAGACCGGTGAGCAAGAACTCGCCATTGGAAACATATTTGGTTCTAACGCCTTTAACATCTTAATGGTTATTGGCTTGCCAGCGCTTATTACGCCGCTTGTTGCGGACGAAGTGGTTATGAAGCTTGGTCTTGGTATTTTGGTAGCTGCCTCTGCTATTTTCTTTGTGAATGGTTTGGCGCGGCAGATTATGCGCTGGGAGGGTATGATGATGCTGCTTTTCTTTGGGTTTTTTGTTATAAAGCTCATTTCCTTCCTTTAAAAAGCAGTGGTAGAGTACAGGCGCTATGGAGATGCCGG
This sequence comes from Candidatus Nomurabacteria bacterium, assembly GCA_020632155.1. Classification (GTDB taxonomy): domain Bacteria; phylum Patescibacteriota; class Minisyncoccia; order Phycocordibacterales; family UBA918; genus OLB19. The sequence goes on from JACKGE010000002.1 coordinate 10,648, forward strand.
AGCTACTACTTATAGATAAACCTAAAGGAATCACGTCGTTTGACGTGATTCGCCGGCTGCGCAAAGAGTACAGTGAGACGCATGAAGGGGCGCGGGCACCAAAAATGGGTCACGCCGGCACTCTTGACCCACTTGCGTCGGGCCTCATGCTGATTGGGTTTGGGAGCGGGACTAAAAAGTTACATGAACTTATCAAGCTCGATAAGGAGTATGTAGCTGATATTTTGGTGGGCGAGCGGCGCAGTACCGGTGATATGGAAGGGGAGGTACTTGAAGAGAAGTCGGTTGAGGAGCATTTCTCAGACGAGCAACTTTCCTCGGTACTGGCGTCCATGGTCGGCACACTCACACTCCCAGTTTCAGCTTACTCGGCTATTAAAAAAGACGGGGTGCCCATGTACAAACGCGCCCGCGCCGCTGAAAAGAAAGGGGAGTTAATTGAAGACGTGCCAGTAAGAAATATGACTGTCCACGAAGCAGAATTACTCAACAATGACGTTAGTACGATATATCGTACTAACGGTCAAAAAAAGTTGCTGATAAAAGTACGGTTTAAAGTGGAGAGTGGAACATACATTCGTTCATTGGCTGAAGAATTTGGCAAGCGACTGGGTTACCCAGCCACAATAAAAGAACTCCGCCGCACCAAGGTGGGGGAGTTCAGGGTCGAAGATGCATTCATGTTAGAAAGATAAAAAAACCGCCTCGTCCCGAAGGTCCAAGGCAGTCACCGGTCATTGGCCGGTATAAGGTGATCTCGGCGTACGTTGGCCGCATGGCGCGCAGCGGCTAGTTGTTCTTTTTTTTCCTTCCTCCGCAACTCTACGTACCAGTCTTGGGCGGCCTCTTCTTCGTATAGGGCGCGTCGAATGCGCTCTTTCAGGTCGCTCATATTGACTTTGGATGTTTTTCGTCCAAAAACAACTAACGCGCGTCTGGCAGCTTGGTGGACAGACAATCCTCTGTCCATATATTCGAGAGCTGTCGGCACGATCTCAGAGATCTCGTAAACCATTATGCCCTCCAGAAATGGCAGGCCTGGTGAGGCTAGGTGGACCAGGGCGGAAAGGAGCCACTGACAGAACACTTTACTCGGGCACGGGCATCGCAGCCGATGTTGTCGGCGAACGTGGCTTTTATGATGTGGTTTTCACCGCGCTTCGTGATTCTGATGTCGTTTCCCCCAGCGTCCCCCAAGCGCTTCTCGATACGCGCACAATCGCTGGAGTTTATTCCAGCAACGACGCAGGTCACCACGTGACCGCAAGGCAAGGTGGTCCCCTCGTGTGGGATGGATTTGCTCGTTGTTGACCGAATCTCCACTGTAGTACCTCCGCATTTAAGTGAACTTCTAGCTGCGCACGCAGCCGGCAATACTATATACAAATTGTCAAATTTTAGCAACTAGGCTGCTCTTTTCTGTTGCTTTTGCTCAGGTTCTTCTTTGTACTCACCTGAGTCATAATAAAAGAGTAGATGCGCACGAATAGCGTCTTTTTTCTCATCATCTTTATCACTGATTTCTTCAGCGTTAACTAATGTTTTAATACTTTTTTCAATCAAACTAGGGACGTCGCGTTCATTGGTCGCATCACGGTAGTCTAAGTGTGCATTACCACACATTCCTTTAAATACTGTTTCTGCTTGTTTCAGCAAGCTTTGTTTTTCAAATGATTGGTCTTCAAACATAGTTAGGAAAGTAATTTTTCAATAACAGCTTTTACGTCGCCACCGTCTGCTTTGCCTTGGAGTTCTTTCATGACTACACCCATGGCAACACCCATTTTGCTCTTGTCAGTTACACCGAGTTCCGCAAGCTTGGCTTTAGCTACTGGTTCTATCTCTTCTTGGCTCATCATTTGCGGAAGGTAGGCTTCAAGGACTATTAACTCAGCTTTTTCTGGTTCTGAAAGGTCAGTGCGACCGGCAGCTTCGTACTGTTCGATAGAGTCTTTGCGCTGTTTGGCTAGGCGCTTGATTACAACCAGTGTGGCGTCATCGTCGAGCATGTCTTGCGGCGTTTTGCCTGTTGCCACAGCCTCATTGGTAAGGGCAGTCAAGATACTGCGAACGGTGCGTAGACGAACCTCTTCTCTGGCTTTTAGCGCCTCTTTAAGCTGGGCCTTGATTTCCTCATGTAATGACATAGAAATACAATTTATGTTTACTGTGCCTGCTATACTAACACCAAGTGCGGTGGTATTCCACACGAGTTCATTTCTATGGCGCCGAGTACCTTAACACAAACCCGAAAAGTAAAACGTCAAAGTGATGTTCAAGATAAAAATTACGCTTGGCACGCTCACGATGTGCGCGAGGTTTTGTCAGTGCTTGGCAGTGGCAGCGAGGGTATTTCTGAAGCAGAAGCTAAAACACGACTCAAAAAACACGGACTTAATAAATTTACCGAGCTACCACCCCCAAGCTTTCTATCAGAGGTATACAAGCAGCTTAAGAGTCCGCTGGCAGTAGTGTTACTGCTGGCCTTTGCAGCTACCGCGTACCTACATGAATTTATTGATGCCGGTGTCATCCTCTTGGCGCTCCTTATAGCTGTCGCCATTGGCGTGTTTCAAGAAGGGAAGGCGTCACAGGCCTTTACCGTACTCACGCGTAGTCAAACTCAACAGGTAACGGTGGTGCGCAGTGGAAAAAAGCACCAGATAAACACAGAAGAACTCGTTCCGGGGGATGTTATTTTGCTTGAAAGTGGTAGCGGCGTACCAGCTGATTGTCGTCTTGTTGAGGTTAAACAGTTTAATGTCAACGAGGCATCTATCTCTGGCGAGTGGCAAAGTGTAGATAAGGTGACCAAGGCGATACCAGTAGGTACTCCTGAACTGGAGCGGGAAAACATCATCTACATGGGCTCGTATGTAACCGCCGGTGTGGCGCGGGCAGTGGTACTTAAGACGGGTGACACCACTCTTATCGGCGCTCTAGCAAAGAGTGTGCAGGCTATCGAAGATACTGAAACGCCGCTCCAGATACAGATACAAAAGCTGTCACGGGTGATGTTACTTATCATCTCGGTGTTGGTGGCTGCCGTGTTTGCCATCGGACTCATCAGTGGTCAGTCATTTCATGACATGCTTTTGGTAGCTATTGCAGTCTCGGTAGCGTCGGTTCCGGAAGGTTTGCCGGCAGCAGTGACCATCATTTTGGCAGTTGGCATGGAGGCGTTGCTTAAGCGCGGCGGTCTCGTGCGTAGTCTCTTGGCAGCAGAAACACTTGGTTCTACCACGTACATTCTTACTGATAAAACAGGCACTCTTACCCGCGGCAAAATGTCTCTTACTGGTATTGCCGTCGGTGAGCAAGTGAATTACGACACGCGTACGTGGAAAACAGGTAGTAGTGAACACCGGCTGCTTGATGTGGCCCTCTGCGCCGCTAATGCTTACCAAGAAGAAAAAGACGGCAAGGTCTTGTACCACGGTGACGCAGTCGAACAGGTAATTGTGGCTGAAGCATATACACATGGTCTTAGCTCAGACACACCATCACTTCGTCGGCATCGTTTGGATTATTTACCGTTTCGTTCAGAGACACGTTTTGCAGCCGGTTTAAGTAAGTTAAAAGGCAAGAATTTACTCTGCGTGAACGGCGCGCCGGAGGACTTACTTTTCTACGCAACTAGTATTGAAGTCAAATCTGGGCGCACAAAACTCACCGTAGAATATACAGAACATGTAACCGAACGTATCAGTGAACTCACGCGAGAGGGTAAGCGACTGCTCGCGGTAGCATATAAGGAGATAGATGACGGGGAGATAGACGAAACACTGTCTTCCGAGGAGCTTTTAGAAGGTCTGACATTCTTTGGCCTCTTGGTACTTAGTGATCCAATCCGCCCTGACGTAAAAAAGGCCATTGCTACGGTCCAAGGTGCCGGCGTTGAGGTGCTACTGGTGACCGGTGACAATCCTGAGACAGCCCATCGGGTAGCAGAGCAGGTAGGTATCAGCTCGGGAGGAGGGGCGGTCCTTACGGGTAGTGATCTGGAAGAACTCGATGACGAGGAACTCTTGGCAGCTCTTGAGTACGTCCGTGTTTTTGCGCGCGTTCTTCCGGAGCAAAAACTCCGTATTGCGCAGGTTCTACAGCGTCGTGGTGAAATTGTAGCCATGACGGGTGATGGAGTAAATGATGCACCAGCACTACAGCGCGCCAATATCGGAGTGGCTGTTGGTTCGGGTACCGAAGTTGCCAAAGAAGCGGCTGACCTTGTTCTTATCGATGATAGCTTTAAGATCGTCGTGGCAGCAATTGAAGAGGGAAGACGTATCGTGGCGAACCTCCGTAAGATAGTGGCGTATCTACTGTCGACTAGCCTCAGTGAAGTGGTGCTTATTGCCGCTGCGCTCCTTACAGGCGGCGCTGTGCCAATATTACCTACCCAGATTCTCTGGGCCAATATCGTCGAGGAAGGACTGATGAGTGTTGCGTTTGCCTTTGAGCGCGGTGAGAAGAATGCCATGAAGCGACCACCACGCGACGTGCATGAAGAGGGAGTGCTGTCGGTTGGTATGCTCTGGTTCATTGCGTTTGTGGTGACCACACTTAGTATCCTACTGCTCAGTTTGTATTTCTATCTGCGCTACCTTGAACTACCAATCGAAGAGCTACGCAGCACCATGTTCTTTGCGATTTCGGTTGACTCTATCTTTATGGCGTTTGCATTTCGTTCACTTTCTACGCCACTTTGGCGCACGCCACTTAAAGAGAACCTGTTCTTCGTTGGTTCGTTTTTAGTCAGTGGACTTCTTCTTATGGTTGCGTTGTCACTGCCGTTTTTCCAGTACGTACTGTCATACCAACCATTGCCGCTCTATGACATTATGCTCGTCATTGTCTTTGCTATTGCCTCACTCGTTACCATTGAGGTCGGTAAATGGGTCTTTTTTCGAGAATAGAAGCTAGTGGTATACTAGCCGTATGGAATTACTACCAGTTGCAATCTTGGTGCTACTACTGCTTGTAGTAGCTATTTTGGTCTACACCGCTTTTTTTAAGCAACCTGAGAAGAGTGGCTCTACAGAAAGTCTTTCACTCCTCCAAAACCAATTAGAACAACTACGCCGTACGATGGACGATCGGCTAGGAGAGAGCAGCAAGGCTATGCAAGAAAATGCTCGCTTGCAGTTTCGCGAGAGTAAAGAGCTCATTCAAGAAATTAACCGTGAGGTGAACGAACAGCTTCGCGGCGTCATTAAAGGTGTGACGGAAGTGAGCGAGTCATCAAAGCAGGTGTTTACAGTGGCTGAGCAGCTCCAGAATCTTGAGAAAGTTCTCAAGCACCAAAAGCAACGCGGCAATCTAGGTGAAGCAAGTTTACAGCTCGCACTTGAGAACATGTTGCCAGCCAGCGCGTATAAGCTGCAGTACGGGTTCCCTGGCGGGGAAGTAGTAGATGCGGTTGTCGAGACCAAAGACGGTCTTATACCAGTTGATGCTAAGTTTTCGCTTGATAACTACCGCCGCCTTGTTGATGAGACCGATGATGGTAGGCGAGAAGAGCTCGAAAAAGAATTCAAGAACGACCTTAAAAAGCGTATTGATGAGACCGCTAAATACATTCGCCCCAAAGACGGCACCTTACCGTTTGCCTTTATGTACATTCCGGCCGAAGCCATTTACTACGACCTCTTGGTAAATGAGGTTGGTTCAGTAAAAGTGAATACTCGCAGCCTCATTGATTACGCCTATAAAGACAAGAACGTTATTATCGTTTCACCAACCACCTTTGCCGCGTATCTCCAGTCAGTTCTGTACGGCTTTCGTGCCTTTAAGGTAGAGGAGAGTGCTAAGGAAATCCAGAAGAATGTCGAGAAGCTGACTCGACACCTGCAGGCTTATAACCAGTATTTTGATAAACTCGGCGCCACTCTTGGTACCACTGTCAGTCACTACAATGCTGCCAGCAAGGAACTAGGGAAGATAGATAAAGACGTGCTCAAGATCACTGGGGATGGTTTTGGTGCCGAGGCTATGGCGCTCGATAAGCCAGCTAAAGGTGAAGAATAAGATCTATTGACATTATTAAATCTATATTGTAATTTCTTGTTAATTTTCAACACGGGAGACATAGACATGAAAAGGGTTCTTTTTTCGGCAGTTATCTTCTTTGGTGCTTTGGGCACCGCTCAAGCCGAAGAAGCTTTCACCTATGGTGATTTGGTCACAGGGGAAGAACTACGCGTCACAAGCGCTACTCTCGACCGAGAGCTCATTCGCCGTCTTACGGGTGAGGAGAGAGTGGCGAGGGTGTTGGCTTCGCTTTTTCAGAAAAGCGGCCGTGGTATCACCTGCGATCTCATTATGACCCGACACTACCTCGAGTCAACTGCCTCAAATCTGAATCAGGCAGCACTGTCGGCTCAAACGTTTTGCGTGAGCGCTGGAATGGCAGATATGCTCAAGGAATAACAAGGCCTGCTTTTGTAAGGTCTGAAAAGCTCGCGTTCGCGCGGGCTTTAAACTTGGTATTGCAAAGTATTGCAAAAAACAAGGTTTTCTTGTACTATGGCGCGCACTAAACACGTTATGGCTAAAACAGCAGTAAAAACCGAAGATTTTGCCGTTATTGAGACTGGCGGAAAGCAGTACATAGTCTCTGCTGGGGATGTGCTTGAAGTTGAGCTTCTTGGTGAGCATGCAGAAGGCGATAAGATCGAATTTGATAAAGTCGTTATGAGTGACAACGGCAAAGATGTCACACTTGGCACTCCATACATTGACGGGGCTAAGGTAACAGCTACGTACTTAGGTGAGAAGAAAGGTCCAAAGATTACCATTCTCCGCTACAAGGCCAAAAGCAACCGCGACCGTAAAGTTGGTCATCGCCAGAAATACGCCTCAGTTAAGATCGAATCTATCTAATCAAAAAAGCCCCGTGAGGGGCTTTTTGTTTCCCTCCATAGTCCAATCGATTGGACTATTTACAAATTCTTAAATCGTTCTGGTCCATTGTAGTGGGGAAGGATCCCACCTAAGTGTAAGATATTATCTAAAGTGTTTAAAAAAACGAAGTAATCTTTTTTTGTTCTTGAGACTTTCTTGAGGGTATAATCAAACCCACCACGCTCCAATTTATTGTATAGATTTTTGACTGTGGAACGACTTAGCTTCAGAATCTGTGCAACTTTGTACATGGAGGTACCTTCAGTCAACAAAATGACTGCGGCAAGTCTTTTGGCAATCATTATGCGCTCGTCTTGACCCAATAGCTCTGCCAAGACATTGTGTGACTGTTGGCTACCGTAATCAGCAATTGATTTTGTAAGCTGTTCAAAAAGTTGGTCAAGTTGTTTTTGACTTAGATGACCTTTGTTCAAGCGAACCATGTTTTTATAATAACACTCTCTCAGACTAAAATAGTCCAATCGATTGGACTATGGAAAGCTTTACACAAAAGTGAAAGCCGGCGGGGAAGTGAATTCCGCGCCGGCTTTGGCATTATGCCGCATGTTGAGCAGCTTTCCATTTTCGAACCTCGTCGGCCCAACGTTCCACTTTGTCGGACTCAAACTCATGGTTCAAAAGATGGTGAACGGTCAGCTCTCTTAGGCCACCAGAGATGTTTCCTTTTTGACACCACATCTCTACTAGATATTCCGCAGCTGCCTCGCTCAGTATTGTTTTCTTAGTCATGGTGATTCCTCGTAGATACGATGGTTCACCACCCTGTTGATACGACCCTGTGAACTTTTATTTGCAGGTAACAATAGCACAAAATGGTGCCATTGTCAATTTTAGTGGCGGTTTTGGAGGGCGCTTTTGATGGTTTCTGGGTCAGCGTACTCAAGCTCGCTTCCGGTTGAGAGGCCGCGACCAAGATGAGAGACGGTAAGTGACTTGGCTTCAGGAATATCAGCAATAACTGACTCTATAAAACGGGCAGTATTTTCACCGTCGGGGTTGATAGAGAAGCCAAGAATGACCTCACTGAGGTCAGCACTAAGGCGCTCAGTAATAGTACGCTTAAGGCTACCACCACGTAGATTCTTAGCCTCAATACTATCCAAAAGGGGAACAGTACCACCAAGTACAAAGTAAAGGCCTTCGTATACGCCAGAGCGCTCAATGGACTGAATATCGCTATCACGCTCAACAATAAGCAGCTTCGTGTGATCACGGGTTTCGTCGCTACAAATGCGACACAAGTTTTGGTGGCCATTTTGGGCAAAGAATCGACGGCAACTTTGACACTCAACCACAGTGTCTTGTAGTGAAGAAATGAGGGTTGAAAATTCTGACACATCCTCTTTTTTCATAGTGAGGATGTGAAAGGCGAAGCGTCGCGCCTGGCGCGCGCCGATTCCGGGGAAGGTCTCAAAGTATTTGATCAATTTATCGAGGCTCGACATTGGTACGGAGAAGTTACAAATTAAAAGTCATCGTTTGCAGCAGTGCTAGTTGCAGCTTCATTATGATGTGTATCAAGGTTAAGGAAGCGCACATGCTGTCCGTCGAAATATAGCTCAGCTGCTCCGACTGGTCCGTTGCGGTGCTTCTCAACCAGTATTTCAGCAATATTTGGTCGTTCTGACTCTTTGTTTATTTTATCTTCACGGTGAATGAACATCACTACGTCAGCATCTTGTTCGATAGAACCGGAGTCGCGCAGGTCTGAGAGACGCGGCTTACCACCGCGCTGCTCAACCGCACGTGATAGCTGTGAGAGGGCAAGTACCGGTACGTCGAGCTCGCGGGCAAGAATTTTAAGTGAGCGTGATATCTCGGTCACTTGCTGCACCATCGAGTCGCTGGCTTTGGTACTGGTCGGACTCATAAGCTGCAAGTAGTCCACAATAAGGAGATCAAGCCCGTGTTCGTTATGAAGGCGGCGGGCTGCTGAACGCATCTTTAGAATATTATTACCCGGTTGGTCGTCGATATGAATAGAAGCTTCAGACAAACGTGCCATGGCAGCTTGTACCGCTTCAAATTCCTGATCATTTTTCAGCTTACCGGTGCGCAGCTTCCACGAATCGACGCCAGCCTCAGAAGCGAGCATGCGATCAACCAGCTGTTGATCGCTCATCTCAAGGGAAAAGATACCGACAGAGCGTTTGTAGCGCAAGGCCGCGTTACGGGCAATATCAAGAGCAAAAGTAGTCTTTCCCATACTTGGACGAGCAGCCAAGATGATGAGGTCAGAGCGCTGGAAACCAGCCAGAATATTGTCGAGGGAGCCAAAGCCGGTCGGAATACCACGCAAAGCATCCTCGTTAGCACTAAGGTGTTCAAATCGTTCCCATGCTTCAGTGAGGGAACTACCGATGGTCTTGAACTTTTGAATTGTGTTGCTGTTGGTGACGCCGTAGACCTTTTTTTCTGCTTGGTCGAGCGTAGCGTCAATGTTTTCTGGGTCAGAATAACCGAGTTCAGCAATATCCTCAGCGGCATGAATAAGGCCACGCAACGTTGCCTTACTCGCCACTACTCCGGCGTAGTAGAGAGCGTTACCAGCTGCCGGCACTGCTTCAATGAGTTCGGTGATATAGGTATTACCGCCGACGCGCTCTAGTTGTTTATTTCGTTTAAGCTGATTAGAGACACTAAGGAGATCAACAGGATCACCTTTAGTAAAGAGTTCAAGAATGGCGCGGTATATTTCAGCGTGCTTGTCAGCATAAAAACTCTCAGGAAAGACCGTCACCGAGACATCGTGCATAGTTTCAGGCTTTAGCATGATAGCGCCGAGTAGCGCTCGCTCAGCCTCCACATCGTGGGGTGGGGTACGTAAACTCTTACTGGTCTTTGGAGCTTCACTCATGTGTGAGCTATTTTACCACGATGCAGTGATTGACGGTTTCTTCGAAAACTTGTGGATTGTGTGCATGAAAGTGGAGAACCATCAAAGTCGTGACACTTTTGGCCCTTCAGCTGTATCCTCGAGCGAATATCCTTTGGCAGTGATGAGTTCACGTAGACGATCAGCTTCTGGCCAATTACGGGCAACGCGGGCTGCTTCACGCTCATCGATAAGACCCACTATCTCTTCCGGCAGTTCATTTTCCGCAACATAACCAAGCATAGCTTTGCCTTCGTCGGGATGTAGTGAAAGACCAAGTGACAGGAGAGAATCAGCGGCAATAATAGTGGCCAGCTTTTCACCGGGCGTAACGCGCTCATCTTTGACAAGGTCCCAGAGGGCAGCGAGCGCTGCTGGTGTATCAAGGTCATTGCCCATCGCGTCAGTGATGCGTGCTTCGTAGACAGCAGACAGGCGAGTTGGCTTTACTCCCTCAAGATCGAAGTACACAAAGCGTTGAAGCCTGGTAAGGGCTTGTTTGGCTGCATCAAGCGCAGTGAAAGAGAAATTAGCCCCGCTTCGGTAGTGACTTTGTAGGAGCCAGTACCGATACTCAAGCGCGGTGTAGCCCTTGGCGGAAAGCTCCATTAAGCGCAAGCCATTGCCAGCTGATTTGGCCAGCTTTTCATTTTCGATTGTGACATGTGCATTATGGAGCCAGTAGTGCACATACGACTTTCCGGTCACACATTCAGCTTGCGCTATTTCAGCATTGTGATGAGTGTACTTAAGGTCCTCACCGCCAGTGTGTACGTCAACCTGTTTGCCCAACGTAGCAAAAGCCATGGCCGTACACTCAATATGCCAACCGGGGAAGCCGGTGCCCCACGTGCTCTTCCAACCGAGCGGAGCTTTCTTCCAAAGGGCAAAATCTGCTGGGTGTCGCTTCTCGGGGTTCACTTCAACGCGCGCACCAGCTTTCATCTTCTCGATATCGACATTACCAAGCACACCGTACTTAGGAAACTTGGCGATATCAAAATACACCCCATCACTGGTCTCGTAGGCGTAGCCTTTCTGCATGAGAGTCTCAACCAACTTTATTTGTTCACGAACGTAGTCGCTGGCACGGGTGTAGTAGGTGGCAGGCAGATTGCCAAAGGCGGCATTGTCCCGCTTGAATGACTCAATAAACGGTGTGGCAAACTCACGCATAGCGTCCATGGTGATTGGGTAGCCATCACGTTTCATTCCTTTCATCATCTTATCCTCGCCCGCGTCACCGTCGTCAGAGAGGTGTCCAAAATCAGTAAAGTTAATGGTGAGTTTAACGGTGTACCCGTGGTAGAGAAAGAGACGTTGCAAAAGGTCGGGCAGTAGGTAAGCGCGCAAATTGCCAATATGAATATGGTCGTAGACTGTTGGTCCGCAACTGTAGATGGTTACCTGACCTTTCTTAAAGGGTCTGAACACCTCTGCTTTTTTGCTGGCAGAATTATAGAGTTTGATACTTTCGTTGGTAGTAGAAGTGCTAAAAAGGCTAAACATGGTGACAGTATACGGGAGAACGAATAAACTTAAAAGGTAAAATCCAGTCACTAAGATGATCCTCACCTCGCCCTAGGGCAGGGGCGAGGCTAACGGATCGACGGGCTTTCAATACAGACTTGATTGAGGCGTAAACCTTTTTGATCCTCACCATTTTCTAGGAAAAAGAAAATGGTTCGCGGATCGACCAAAAATATAGGACCTTTTGATTACTGATCGTTCAATAGTTGGACTAAGTGATCCTCATCTCGCCCTAGGAGAGGGGCGAGACTAACGGATCGACCTAATTCATAGTCGCCGATGGCTCGTTGAATTAGGTCACATCCAGCGCTTGTACTTGAAAAACGCAAAAAAGCCAATCGATACCACCAGCATGATCCCAAGAATAATCCAAAAATCGTTTCGGTGACCAAGTATCGGTGTGGTGGTCGTGTTCATGCCGAACATTGAAGTGAAAAGGGTGAGCGGGAAGGTAATAAAAGCCATAATGGTAAGTATCTTCATCACCTCGTTTTGTTTGGTCGATAAGAGGGCGTCGTTAGTGTCACGTAGGTCCTGCAAGGTACTTGAGAGAGCCAGCACCCGGCGAGACACTTGCTCGTACACTTGCTTAATCTCATGCACAGAGCCACTGTAGGTCTTACCAAACGAATGAACAACATCAGCCTCCAGAGTCTCTAGAACATCTTCGTGAGCGGTAATGCTATGTCGAAACGCAATTAGGCGCCGGCTCACCTTTGATATCTCAAAGAGCATCTCTTTTTCATTATCTTCAAAGATATTTTCTTCGATATCTTGCATCTTAGTCTCTAAGTAGTCGAGCTTTAGGTGCAGACCCTTGTAGATGTACAAAAGCATGACAATAAGTAGACGACCACCATTCATTTTAGCGGCAGTACCATTATCAAGAGTACTTAAAACCTCAAACTCTTTGGCAAAGCGATGTAAGACCTCTATTTCTTCAAAGCGAATGGTAATGAGGTGGCTCTTGGTGGCAATAAACTTAATTTCGTGGGGGTGGTTGATGTCGGTGCGTTTTACGACCGGAAAATCAAGGGTTATTTTGAACGCATTTTTAAGCGAAGTAGCTTCAGTATGTGGAGTCATACTGGTAAGATCGGTTGTGAATTCAGGTGGCAGGCTGCACTCAGCTGCGATCTCGCGTATTTCGTCCGGAGTGGGATTAAGGACATCAAGCCATACCACCTGCTTCTGCTTGTAACGTTCTACCATCACTATGTATGATAGCATGCTGTTTTTTGGCAACGGCTGGCACGTGTGCAATAATACGTGTCATGAATACCCATGCTCAGACTGATACAAGGGGAGATAGCACACACCCACGAAAGACCGAACGGCGCGGCAACTTGTTACTTGGAGTCGGGTTGGCGTTAGTGTTTGCTTCGGCAGCATTTTTCTCCGGCCTTAGTATCGGTAGTGGTGTAGCACATACCGATGCTGCTAACGAAGCCAACATCTTTAGTTTTTGGAAGAATGACGCTCCAGCTAGCGAGGTGGACCTTGGTGAATTTTGGCGCGTGTGGCACCTAATGGACGACAAGTTTGTTTTTTCATCTTCTACAGCTGCAATCTCAGACGAGGACCGCATCTATGGTGCCATCAAGGGTATGGTTGAGAGCTATGGTGACCCGTACACCGTGTTCCTAGAGCCGCAGGAAGCATCGCAGTTTGAGGAAGATATCTCGGGTAACTTCGGCGGCGTCGGTATGGAAGTTGGGATGCGTGATGGACTCGTGACGGTGGTAGCGCCACTTCCAGATACTCCGGCTGAAAAAGCAGGTATGGTGGCTGGTGACGTGGTTCTTGAGATCGATGGAGTGTCTACCGACAGCATGAGTGTTGACGAAGCCGTCGATCGTATCCGCGGTGAAGTTGGTACTGACGTGGTACTGACAATATATCGCGAGGGAGAGTTCGAATTCAAAGAGATCACTATTACACGTGGCAACATCACTATTCCGACTGTAGAGACTGAGACCGCGGGTGATGTGTTCATCATTAAGCTCTATAGCTTCAACGCCATTTCTGAAATGAAGATGCAAGAGGCACTCCGTAGTTATATCCAAAGTGGCAAACATAAGTTAGTCCTTGATCTACGGGGTAATCCGGGAGGATTCCTTCAGAGCGCCGTAGCTATTGGCAGTTACTTCTTGCCAACCGGTAAAGTTGTCGTTCGCGAACACTTTGGTGGCGATACCGACGATCAGGTGTACCGTAGCCAAGGAAAAGTGGTTGATGAGTTTAGTCCGGAAAACTTCGTGGTGCTCTTTGATGGGGGCAGTGCCTCTGCTTCCGAGATCTTGGCTGGTGCGCTTAAGGAGCATGGTGTCGCAACTGCTATCGGTGATACGTCCTTTGGTAAAGGGTCAGTTCAAGAGTTGGTCTCACTTGGAGACGCCTCACTTAAAGTTACGGTTGCGCGCTGGCTAACTCCTAACGGAAACTCGCTTTCCGATGGTGGTCTAGAGCCGGATATCACCATCAAGCGTACGCCGCAGCAGGTGGTGGCCGGTGAGGATCCACAGCAGGAAGCCGCACTGCGCTGGCTGTCCGGAAAGCGTGACCTTCAGGAATACTTTGCATCACAGGAAACGGTAGCTGAGTAGTTTAGCCGTACCCTAGAATGTGTTATAGTTGCCCCCACAAAAGCTTATTTTCTGTAATTGAACGAAACCAAGTCGTATGAAAGTCATTTTACTCAAAGACGTCGCTAAGATTGGAAGGCGCCATGAGGTTGCGGAAGTGCCCGACGGCTACGCGCTTAACATGTTGATTCCAAAAGGGCTTGCAAAGGCGGGAACACCGGAGAATATCAAAAAGCTGACTTCAGAGAAACAAGTCTCAGATCAGCAACAAGCAGCTGACGATAAAGCGTTTGCTGATGCAGTTTCGTCACTTAAGGTCAGCGGGCTATCAGTGCGTTTGCCGGCCAATGAGCAAGGCCATCTTTTTGCTGCCCTTAAAGCAGAACAGGTGAAGGCCGCTGCTGCTGATGCTGGCGTCATGTTAGAAATATCATGGGTCACTTTTGCAGAGCCAATCAAAGTGACTGGAGAACACAATCTCACGCTAGAGGCTGGTGGGAATAAAGAAGAGGTAACAGTTACCGTTGTAGCAGCATAACACTATGGCTAGTTATCGTTCCATTATCATACTGCTTTTAGTCACTGCCGGTCTTTTTGCTGGTCTTGCGTGGTGGCTTGAAGTGCGTGATACCACCCCAGAGCTTCTTCTTACGGACACTACTACTGGTGAGCAAAAGACCTTAGAGGCACCACTTACCCCCGAAGAACACGACGTTATGAATCCAGTAATCACTAATGATATGAATCCAACAGCAGTCATCACTACCAACAAAGGCGTTATTGAGCTCGAGCTTTTTGCTGACGTAATGCCGGTCACTACTGGCAACTTTATTAAGCTGGCCGAAGAAGGGTATTACGACAACACTAAGTTCCATCGCATTATTGATAACTTCATGATTCAAGGTGGTGATCCAAACACCAAAACTGCCAACGAAGCATCGTACGGTACCGGTGGTCCAGGGTACACCATTGAAGACGAGTTTGTGGCCGGAGATGAGCTTTCAAACACACGTGGCACTATTGCTATGGCCAACACTGGCCAGCCAAACTCAGGCGGTAGTCAGTTCTTTATCAACTTAGTTGATAATACAGGCCTCGACTTTGACAAGCCACCATTTACCTCAAAACATCCAGTCTTTGGCCGCGTCACCTCTGGCATGGATGTCGTTGATGCCATTGCCAAGGTAGATACGAAAGAGCGTGATATTCCGGTTGAGCCAGTCGTCATTGAATCGGTTCGCATTGAAACTAAGGGGTAAGAAATGGGAGACACCGCACAAACAAAAAACCATCCTAAAGGATGGTTTTTTGTTTGTGTTGCTGGAGTTAAGCGAGGACGTCCACGGCTTTTTTGGTCACGGTGCGACCATCAAAACGCTTTTTACGGATCTCTTTGAACATGACCTTGCCGGCCTGTAGGGCAAAGAGGGTGTGGTCCTTACCGATGCCGACATTCTTGCCTGCTTCGATCTTGGTGCCGCGCTGACGCACAATAACCTCACCAGTGGCAACTGCTTGGCCATCGGCTCGTTTGACTCCGAGGAATTTTGGCTGCGAATCACGCAGGTTTTTGGCGGTACCGCCAGCTCGTTTGGTTGACATACGGTATACTGTTTAAAACAAAGTGCCCGTGAGTATACAAGAAGTTCGTGAAAAAATCAATACAATTATGGCTAATGATGCCGTATTCACTGTTTTGCTGCTGTTTATGGTCTCGTTTGCTTCTTTTGGCCTTGGTAGGGCCTCTCTGGCGCCACTACAGCAGGTTGCAGCACCAGCAGCTTTACCAGCAGTGCAGCAGTTTTCTGGTGCCCTGCCTGAGCCGTCAAGCAGCACACAAATTGAGGTGGCTACAACAGCGCAGCAATACGTAGCCTCTAAAAATAGTAACAAATACCATTTGCCATGGTGTAGTGGCGCCAAGCGAATAGCTGAGGAGAATAAGATTTGGTTTTCAACTAAAGAGGAGGCAGAAGCGGCGGGGTATACACCAGCTGCTAACTGCAAAGGCATCTAAGGCGAATGCTTGGCGAACTACTTTGTTGCCCTTCGGTGAAGTGACTGTCACCATAGGTTTACTATGGCTCCAGATCACTTCCCTTGGTCGCCTCGTATTTCATCCAAGCATTCGCCTTAGTTAAATTGTATGACAAAGAAAAACAGCAGCCGTTTGCTACTGTTCTTCTTTACAGTATCGCAGTTACTACTCTACCCCTTGCGGTAGGCTTTGACAAGCTACACCATCGCCATCGCGGTCAAGACCGTGGCGGTCTGGATTATCGGCCGTATGGCAGGTGTCGTAGACTTCTTGCGCCTCACTCTGGGTAGAGAAGTCATCACAGTTGTAAACATTCTCCTCACACATGGCGCCGTATATAGCGTTACCGTCTTCGTCACGTTGAATGACCGTATTTTCAAACGACTTTTGTTCCCATGCTTTACTAAGGTCCACATCAGTATTTGCGGCTTCAAGCCCAAGTGCTATTAAGAGTACTGCACCAATGCCGAGCATCCACATTCTCGTTTTCTCAAAGAAAAAACCGATAACCGCCACCAGTACCAAGAGTCCAATGATTATGATAAGTCGACTCTTCTTACTCCGGCGCCAATTTGCTACTTCTTTCATATGGTCACTATTGTATATAAAAAATGCCCCAGCGCGAAGCGGGGCGGGTGGGGGGAGCTGAGGTCAGACTTAGGTCGACTAAATCTAAGCCGTTGAGGTCCGCTCTCTTACAAGGCGTTCAAGCAAGCAACGTAGCCGGCGGCGTACGTTCGGTCGCAAACTCAACAAATGAGTCTTGGCCTCCAATCTTTAACTTACCAAGCACACATTTGACTACAGCTCCCCACAGCAACCATAGCAAAAACTTGGACAGAAGAAAAGACTGGCGTATGCTACGATACAACCATGTTAGTTTTAGATATTGAGGCTTCCGGTACTGAGTACCACAAACATTCCATCGTTTCTATTGGTGCGTTTGACTTTGCTAATCCGGATAATCGTTTTTACGCTGAGTGCAAAATATGGGATGGGGCGCACATTATGGACGGTGCGCTAGCGGTAAACGGGTTTACCGAAGCTGAAATCACAGACCCGAGTAAAAAGAGCGAAGCGGAGATTGTAACCGAGTTCTTAGAGTGGAGCCAGCACCTAGCCGACCGCACCATTCTCGGACAGAATCCGTCGTTTGATAGGGACTTTCTTCGGGTAGCGTCTGAACGGGCCGGCCTTTCGTGGGACTTGGCCTACCGCACTATCGACACTCATAGTCTGTGTTGGATGCATATAGTAAAGCAGGGAGGAGAGCCGCCAATAGATCAGCAGCACCGCCGCTCAGCGCTTGATCTTGATGCCGTACTGAACTACTGCGGGATTCCTGAAGAGCCGCAGCCACACAATGCGCTTACCGGCGCCCTTAGTCATGGGGAAGTAGCGTCACGCCTTCTCTACGATAAAAAACTACTGCCAGAATTTGAGCAGTATCCTATTCCGTGGCTAGGTTAGTGCAATCACTGCGACCACGAATACTAGAAAGAAGCCAGCCGTTAGTACCGCGCCTGCGGCCATGTCTTTGCTCCGGCCGATTTTGTCATGCAGCTCAGGGTGCAGATGGTCGAGTGCTGACTCAAACGATGTGTTTTGTAGTTCGGTGATAAGAATGAGTGCCCACGCAAGTCCAAGGAACAACAACTCTGTCTGCGTTAGTGGCCAGAACAAAAAGCCGATTGCGGTGACTACAATACCACCGGCATAAAATTGCCACTGGTAACTAAAATCAGTACATAGTGCAAAGTAGATACCTTTAAAGGCGTACATAAAACGTAAGGCATGTCTTTTTATCATATCTAAAAGTGTACCACTTGTTTGTAACTCGCGACTCACACGTCTGTGTGGTGCTAAAATGAGCGCATGGTACGTATATTTGGTAAAGGAAAAAGTTCTTCAAAAAAAGCTCTTACAAACTCTAAAGGTCCAGTTGAAAATTGTCGGGTCATGACCGATCTTCTCGACCCTGATGGCGACGCTATCGAAAGCTGGCGAGTCTTTCGCATTATGTCCGAGTTTGTGACCGGCTTTGAGATGCTCCGCAAACACGGCCTTGCCGCATCTATCTTTGGTAGCGCCCGCACACAGGTAGGGGACCCATACTACAAAGCGGCTGAGGAACTGGCAGCTAAGCTCGCCAAAAAAGGTTTTTCAGTTATTACTGGCGGCGGTCCGGGTATTATGGAAGCGGGTAACGTCGGGGCCTTTAAGGTGGGCGGTAAGTCCATTGGCCTTAACATCAGCTTGCCGATGGAACAAAAGCTCAATCCGTATGTGACCGAGACCGAACGCTTTGAGTTTTTCTTTTCCCGCAAGGTGATGCTGGCGTTTGCTTCTGAGGTCTATATTTATTTTCCCGGTGGTTTTGGCACCATGGATGAGTTTTTTGAGATACTCACACTCGTACAAACCAAAAAGATCGAACGTATTCCAATTGTGCTCTACGGCAAAGAGTTTTGGGAGCCACTAGTGAAATGGTTTGAAAAAGACCTTCTCAAAAAGCATAAGACCATCAGCAAAGAAGACCTTGACCTCTTTAAGGTTGTAGACTCTGTTGAGGAAGCGTACAAATACATTGTGAAGGTAACAAACGGCAAACCGACTTCACAAGTATAAGTACCATGCAAAAACCGCTAGAGATCACTGAGAGTTTTGATATAGATTCCATCCCAAACCTTGATGTGGTGGTCTTGGCAGCACTTGAGCTACTCCAAACCACTGCCTTGCCAGCGCTGAACATTGATGCGTATAAAAAACCACTTGTCATCGGTAGCGGCAATGCGCTTCAAACGGGAAAGATACTGTTTTCGAGCACTCCAGCGCGCTTTGCTGATGAATCTACCTACCACGAGGCTTTGGCGCAGTACGATGACATCGACACGGTGGTGGTGGTCTCTGCCTCTGGTAGTAAACATGCCAGTGGTATTGCTAAAACGGCCAAAGACAGTGGTAAAGACGTAGTCCTCCTTACCAACAATCCTGCTGCGCCAGCAGCAGAGTTTGTGGCGGCCGAACACATACATGTCTTTCCGAAGAATCGTGAACCGTACACCTACAACACCTCTACCTACCTCAGTATGATTTTTGCAGAAACGGGGGAGAGTCCAGCCACAATCCTGAGCTACATCATGCAATCGGTAGAGCCTCAGGCGCTCCGTAACTTTGCCGACTACCGTTCGTATGTATTTATACTGCCGGCTCGTTTTGAGGCTGCTACTGCCATGGTCCGTACCAAGTTTGATGAGCTTTTTGGCCCGTATGTACAAGGGCGCGTGTTCACCGACGAAGAGATAAAACACGCTAAGACGGTAGTTACCTCAGGTGATGAGCTATTCATTGCTCTCGGCAGCGAAAACAAACACTACGGTGTAGGAAAGAACCGTATCTGTTTAGAGTTACCGGCGGGGGCTGGTTACGCTACCGTCATTGCTGCCTCATATTATCTCGTTGGCCTTATTCAAAAAGCTCACCCACCATTCTTTAAAGACAATATCGAGGCTTATACCCAGACTGCCAGCGAAATATTCGGACACGAGATAAAACCAATTGTAGAATAGAGTTATGACGTACGTACTTTTCGATATTGGTGGCACTAAGACACGTGTAGCGGTCTCCAAGGACCTCAAGCAGTTTGCTGAGCCTATTTCGTTTAAAACACCCAAGAAGTTTGAAGAGGGAATAGACGCTATCGTTGAGGCAGTAAAGAAGATGGAGACAGGCCCTATTACCGCAGCTGCCGGTGGCGTACGCGGTGTTCTCTCTGAGGACCGCAGTGAGATCATGGACGACAGCGCGCTCTCAGCGTGGGTAGAAGAGCCACTTAAAGAAAACCTAAAAAAGAAACTAAAAACTGAGGTTTATATCGAGAATGACTCAGCCGTAGTAGCGCTCGGTGAAGCGCACTTCGGGGCAGGGCAGGGGGCTGACATCATGGTCTACCACACCGTCAGTACCGGTGTTGGTGGCGCTAAAATAGAGCAAGGCCACATTGATAGTTTTTCTGTTGGGTTTGAGCCGGGGAAGCAGATACTCGACATAGACCGCACCATTCTTGGTGAAGATGTCTTACCGACATTGGAGAACCTTGTGTCTGGTACGGCCCTTGAGGCACGTACGGGTGTAAAACCGTACGAGATACCGCAAAGCGATGCTGTTTGGGATCAGCTCGCATACTACTTGGCCCATGGCCTCCGCAACTCTGTTCTGTACTGGTCACCAGATGTGATTGTACTCGGCGGTTCGATGATAGTCGGCGATCCACGTATTTTGCTGGACGATATCATCAAACATACGCAAGCGGTATTAGGGGAAGAGGTGCCGTGTCCGCTACTAAAGGATGCGGAGTTAGGTTCAGTAGGTGGACTCTATGGCGCCATGGCCCTCCTTGAGCAGCGAACCTAATATCACTTCATCTGCTTTGTCAGTCTGCAAAAAATGAAGCTCGCTGGACTCATTCGTCCCACTCGCTTCATTTTTCTTGCCTTCCTCACATCTAAAGCAATCTTAGGTTCGCTAAAAATAAAGAGCGACCGAAGTCGCTCTTGAAAAGAAAATCGGGCGCCTCAAGGGACTTCTTCCTTCTCCTTTTTTAAGGGACGTATACCTTTCGGTGCGGAACGTATATCCATTCGGATACCCGAAGCCAAACTATATCACAAAGAAACAAGATTATCTAACACTGGCAGAAATGGCAGGGGAGGGTATACTAAGAACTACTGACTATAAGCTACTAACTAATCACTATTTATATGCCTTGGATACCACTAATTGTTGTAGTTATTCTCATTCTCTCGTTCTTGCGGGAGGTGAAACAGTATGAGCGGGGAGTTGTCCTCACCATGGGTAAATTCACCGGTATTCGTCAGCCGGGATGGAGTATTGTGGTGCCGGTCTTTCAACGCATGATGAAGGTGGACCTGCGCGTTAAAGCAGTAGACGTACCGGACCAAAAGGTCATCACGCGTGATAATGTCTCTGCTAGCATCAATGCCGTTATCTACTACAAGGTATCTGATGCCGCTAAGGCCGTGCTTGAGGTAGAGAACTTCTACTTTGCAGTCTCGCAGCTGGCACAGACCACCATGCGTAACATTGTCGGTAGCGCTGAGCTTGATGAAGTGCTGGCTGAGCGCGAAAAGCTCTCACAGAAAATAAAAGAGATTGTGGACGCGGAGACCGACAACTGGGGTATCAAGGTGGAGAATGTTGAACTCAAAGATTTCTTCCTTCCAGAAGACATGGAACGCACCATTGCCAAGCAAGCCGAGGCGGAGCGTGAGCGCCGCGCGGTCATCATCAAGGCAGAAGGGGAGGTGGCAGCAGCGGAAAATATGGCCAAAGCAGCCGGAATCCTCTCTGGTTCAAGCGGCGCCCTTCACCTACGTTCCCTTCAGACCCTTAACGACCTTTCTTCTGACCAATCGAACACCGTTATCTTTGCAGTACCGCTTGAAGTCCTGCGCGCATTTGAGCGTTTAGGAGTTGAAGTGCCAAATAAAAGTCAAAATAACGGCCAACAATAAGGCTTTTATAGACTATTGACACATAGAAAATACATGGCATAAGTTGACTTTATGCTGGTTTCGTGCTATACTTGCTCTGCAAGCGGCGATGTGCCGTTTTTTGTTTGACTAAACGATTTGTCAGACAAATTTGTTAGATAAGACCATTGGCTTATTATATCCTCATTGATCTCAGCTGTTCTTGCTGTTTCCGGAGTTGCTACCAGCGTTGATACGCAAGTAGCCTACGGACAGATCACTACACAAGTAGACGAGAAGAGCGAGATCGCTTCTGCAACCGCAGGTAATACCGAGCTCGCTGTCCGTGAATACTTCAGCGATATTCCGGTAATGATCGAAGTTGCTCGCTGTGAATCGACCTTCCGCCACCAGTTGGCTGACGGTTCGATCCTTCAAGGAAAAGTTGACCCTGCTGACACTGGTGTCATGCAGATCAACAAACGCTTCCATGAAGCCGCAGCCGCTAAGATGGGCCTTAACTTGGATGATCTTTACGACAACATGGCCTACGCCCGTCATCTCTATGAGAAGCAGGGAACACAGCCGTGGAGCGCATCGTCACCATGTTGGGGTCGTACTCTGGCATACAATAACTAATACAAAAAACGCCCCTCTGGGGCGTTTTTTGTATATGGCAAGAAACTAGAGTTTCCAGCCTTCACCCGGCCCGTAAGCGAGGGTATAAAGGAGGCCACCAACGATAGCTAGATTTTTAAGAATACTAATACTATCGGTTGGATTTACATGGCCAAACCAAGTAGCAGCCAAGGTAAAGACAATCAGGGCCATCGCCGCCTGCTCAGTTCGAATACCGAGCATAAGCGCGCCACCGCCGACAATTTTGACCGCCAAAACGACCCAGACCATAAGACTGGCAAGGGGTACGCCAGCTGACATAAAATAAGCGGCTGTATTACCGGTGCCGCTCATAATCATGCCAACTGCGGAGTATACGAATAAAAGACCGATGAGCATACGCCCGACCATGGTGCCGTGGGTTCGCATCATGGCCTTGTGTGATTCGCTAAGCATAGTGTAGACCTATTGAATAAATCTGGGAGGATATTCCCGTATAGATTAGTATACCCGCACTCCAAACCTTTACAATATGCTAATTTGCACATATTCATCTCACAGAGGTTATACTAGGCATATTATGGCTGATACACAAACAGGGCAGGGGTACTGGATTATGAAAAGCGAACCAAGCTGCTACTCTATTGATGACCTCAAGCGAGACAAAAAGACCATGTGGGATGGGGTGCGGAACTATCAAGTACGCAATATGATGCGTGACCAGATGCAGGCAGGGGACTTGGCGCTCTTTTACCACTCGAGTACCAAAGAGGTGGGGGTAGTGGGTGTTATGGAAATAGTGGGGAAGGCGTATCCGGACCCCACTCAGTTTGACCCAAAAAGTGACCACCCAGACCCGACCTCAGACCCAAAGAGCCCACGCTGGCTGTGTGTTGATGTGGCGTTTAAACAGAAGTTTCCGCAGGTAGTTTCATTAGAGCTGTTAAAAGAAAGCAAACCGTTACAACAGCTACAGATTCTAAAGCGGGGAAATCGATTATCAGTCACCCCAGTCACCAAAAATGAGTTCGAGTGCATTCTAAAGATGGCAGTATAGACTATGAAAATAGGTTTTTTTGATTCCGGTTTGGGCGGTATCGTCATTATGAAAGCGGTTGCAGCCGCCTTACCGCAGTATGACTATGAGTTTTATGGTGACACCTTAAACCTACCGTTTGGTGATAAAACCGAGGAAGAAATATTCAAACTTACTAAAGCCGGCATGGAAGCACTTTTTGCTAAAGATTGTCTTATTAATATTGTGGCATGTAACACCTCATCTGCAGAATCAATGCGCAAACTCCAAGACACATTCTTGCCAGCCGGGTACCCTGATAGGCGTATTTTGGGAGTCATCATTCCGGCAGTAGAGGAGCTTATCGACAAACAAGCCAAGAAGGTTATTTTGCTCGCCACTAAACGTACGATCGAGTCTGGTAAGTATGAACGTGAGCTCAAAAATCGACATCATGAGAAGGTAGAACTCTATGGAGTTGCCACGCCGGCCCTTGTGCCACTGATTGAAGCAGGAAATATTGAAACGGCCACAAAAGAAGCAGCAAGAGTACTTTTGGACCTGATGGCCTCAGTAGGGGAGGTAGATAGTGTGGTTTTGGGATGCACCCACTACACGCTTTTGCGCCCAGCCCTTCAGCAGGCTTTCCCTGAAGTGACATTTGTCTCACAAGACGAGTTTGTGCCGCATAAGCTAGAGGCTTACCTTACAGCTCATCCGGAGCATGAACAAAGACTCAGTCGGGGAGGGACGCGAAATATACAACTGACTCAAGACAGACAAGATTATGATCAGATCATTGCCGAACTTCTAGGAGGGGTTTATTTACCGCAGTAGGGCGCTGTTCCCTAAAATAGTATAAGAGTCGCACCACTAGGGCACTTCCTTATACCTAATTCGAGCTAGACGCTCTCATAAGGTATAAGAGTCGCACAATATATCTTTTGCGAAGTATAAATAATGCATTTATTTATACTTCGCAAAAGATGACGCCATTTCGCGACCCCTAGGCTTAGGGTCGCGAAATGGCTTTTTAAGACAGTAAATAATGTGTTGCAAACAGAGATATTGATATTGTACGATGAGTGCCTGCCAATGCTCACGTCGTACAACGCTCTTTATACAAAACAGTATCTACGGTTGTTTCAGATCACATTTAAATAATTTTTTTCAGAGTTTATAAACACTGAGTTTGTAAACCTTAAATTTTGACGTCACAGAATCGATTCTAAGGCCTTCGAGTGTAGCTGCGCGATACAGTACTCATGTCGTTAGGTTTTACTAATGAAGAATTACTTCGCGTGAGTTCGGATTTGATTGCTGACTTAGCTCATCTGAATATCAGACAGTCATTCTTTCTAGCTCGTGTACATGCTGTACAGGTGGCTAACTTTTTGTTAACACTTTGCTGTGCACGTTGTACTTGAATACTAAAAAGCCTGATCGTTTGATCAAGCGTCGCAAAATATTCAGTTTTTTGTGTCGTACTGCCAAACTTTTCTTCTTACAGAAACTGTACACCTTGTCGATATTTTACTTCAAGTATTCCTAAAATATCGGGCAAGGTCTTGTGTCGTGCTCCCAGACTTTTCTTCTTACAGAAACTGTTCAGGTTGTCAGATTTTCTGTTCGCATTGCTCAAGAAAATCTAGGCAACCTCTTGCGAAGGTCTCCCAGACCTTCTCACCCAAAAGCCCGCTGAGCGGGCTTTTGTGTGGGTAAGTTCCTACGATGCACTGCATCGCACTTACATGATAGCAAAATTTTGACTTCTCCCCTGCTCTATCCACGGGTTTATCCCCAGAATCTTAAGCAATAACACATTAATTTATAATGTCAATCTTAGCGTGGAGGCAGATAATCAAGTGGGTTAAGGTACCCCTCGATCGCAGAAAATGGCGAATACGCAGCGCCACAACCAGTAACTGCCTTGAATTCACTAAATTTTTTGACTTGCACTGCTTCACTTACGTAGAGTGTGTAGTGGAGGTGTGGTCCCGTAGAGTAGCCCGTGTTACCACTGTATGCCACCACGTCCCCAGTGTTTACTTTTTGCCCAGGGCTGACTGCGATGTGACTAAGGTGCGCAAAAAGAGTCGACAGACCATTTGGGTGGTCTATAAGTATCCATTTACCCCACGAGTAACAACCAGGGACAGCATCAGTGTTGCCGGTAGCACGAATGGTGCCGGTCAGCGGCGCGTAGACCTTAGTACCAACCGGTGTACCGAGATCTATTCCGTTGTGTTTGCTGCCATTGTACGCGCCAGAAAGAGCAAACTTTGTATACCCAAAGTATTGTGTGATGACAACGTTATCAAGCGGCCAACGAAAGACAGCTGTACCCGGAGTTGGAATCTTGTTTGGATCGAGAATGAATTGAAGTTGTGACTCAATGTCCTGCACTTCCTTGATAAGTTGCTCACGCGCCGCCTTACGCTCAGCGAGCATTGCTTGGTACTCAGCCTCCTCATTGCGGGTTTCAGTAAGTAATTGATCTTTTTCTGCCTTATTATTCTCAAGTACCGCGTGTTGACCTGAGTACTGTGCCTTAAGGTCAACGAGAGCGTCACGTTCGTCAGTTTCTTGCTTCTTTTTTCCGCCCAATTCTTCACGTAACGTTTGTAAAGCATCTACTTGCTCCGACATGCTGTTGCGCACTGTCTCTAAACTATCAACTTCATCCCAGAACTCTGCCAAGTTATCTTTACTGAGCAGTATCTCAACAAACGAATCGTTGTCACTTGAATAGAGACGGCGAAGTATCTCGCTAATCGCTTGTTCGTTTTTGGCAATACTTCGCTCTGTATTGCTGATCTCAAGTGTTAGTTTGTTGATTTCAAGGTCGGTGCTACTGATCTTATTTTGCGTGTAATCAATATCCGCTAACACTTTTTTTCGTTCAAGATTAAGACGGTAGATAGCGTCTTGTAGAGTCTTTTTTTCTGCCCCAACTTCACCAAGCGCACTCTCAAACTCTTTGATCTCTTGTTCGATCTGGTCTAACCGCTCGTTTTTTTCGTTGATCTGATTTTGTAGTTTGGTTATCTCGGCGCTTTGTGCTGACACAAAAGAAGGGCCGACTGTAAGCATCGGAAAAATCAAAAGCCCTAATATAAAAGCCGTGAGACGTTGTACTCTCATTACCCTGCTATTTTAGCACAGGCTGTAGCTACTCGTTTTTGCGTTTCCTCCGGTCCGAGGATATAGGCGCACATAAAGGGGTCTGGGGAGCGTTCTTTGCCAGAAAGCGCGACCCGAAGAGGCCACAGCACTTCCCCTCTGCCGATTTCCTCAGCATAACCCCAGAGGGCGTTTTTGACTGCTTCTGGACTAGAAAAATCAGTAGTTTCAAGTAGGCCCAGTACGTGTTGTAACCGTGACTTAGCTGCGTGTACTGAGTCATCATTTTTCCACTTGAGTAACTCCGGGTCGTATGATGGTTCCTTAAATAACCAATCAAACTCCCCGGCTGCAAAAAGTTCACGTAGCTCAACTAGATTATGAATACGTTCAATGATTACTGGCACTGCTCGTGCAAGGCGTTCGTCAGAATACTGTGGTGCGGTTGTAACGGAATCAGGCAGACCCTTGGTCACATAGGCGGTCTGCGCCTCTCTACCGAGTTGTTTTAAGTGTTCACTGTTCATCCAGCGCAACTTTTCTTCGTTGAAAGCACCACCAGAGCGCTGGATTTTTTCAAGAGAAAAAACACTAGCCAACTCATCCTCAGTAAAGAACAGTTCTTGTTCCCCGCCAGGGTTCCAACCGATAAGCGCTAAGAAGTTACAAAGTGCTGATGGCAGATAGCCATCTTTGGCGTAATCAAGGGTGTCTTTTGCCCCGTCTCTCTTACTCAACTTCTTTTTGCCGTCTGGACCCATTATTGGAGGCAAAGTAGTAAATATAGGATGTTTTATTTCAAGCGCTTCATATAGGCTCAAAAACTTTGGTGTGCTAGATATAAACTCATCAGTACGAAATATGTGTGTGACACCCATTTCTAGGTCGTCGATAATATGAGCAAAGTTGTAGGTCGGAAAGCCGTCGGCTTTCATAATGATAAAGTCATCAAGAGCCTCTTCGCCGGCACTAAGCTGACCACGCACCACGTCGTGCCACGTGTAGCGTTTTAGTTCGGACACTTTAAAGCGTAGTGTAGACTGACCGTCCCACGTTTCAAATTCTTTTGGCCGGTGTTCTCGCACTAAAAAAGGACGTCCCTCTGCTTGCGCTTTATCTCGTAGTGCGTCTAGCTCCTCTGCAGAACGTGTGTCGGGGTATGCCAATCCTTTTTCTACCAGTCGCTCGGCGTATGATTTGTAGGTCGCTAATCGCTCAGATTGCAAACAGCTGCCGAAATCAGGGCTTGGTTTGTCGGGTCCGTATTCCCAACTTATTCCAAGCCATGAAAGAGAGCGCATTATCTGCTCGATAGAACCGGCTACCTCCCTTTTCTTGTCGGTATCTTCGATGCGTAGAATAAACTGCCCACCATTCTTTTTAGCCCACAAATACGCAAACAGAGCGGTCCGTACACCGCCGATATGTAGAAACCCTGTCGGTGACGGGGCAAAACGTGTGACAACTTTATTACTCATGTTCTCTTCCAATGCCAATCAATGTATCAGCGAGTGTATAGGCTGCATCAGCAGTTGTAAAGCTGGCAGCGGCTGTTTTCATGGTCTGCTGACGTTCGCTATCTTCTAATATTTCTAGAATGGCTGCTGCTAGCATATGGTCGGTAAGGTTGTGTTCTTCAATCACCATGGCAGCGCCGGTACGAGCATATGAATAGGCATTCTTGCGCTGATCGCGGCTAATATCCTCGGGAATCGGGATCAAGATCGAAGGTTTTTGTTTAAGAGCGATTTCAAAAATGCTACCGCTCCCAGCTCGCGACACTACAACTGACGCGGCATCAAGTGCAGCGGCCACCTCTGTAGAGGTTAGGCTCGGACGTACGTAATAGTTTTCGAGTAGGCTTTGGTCGGTTACTAGAGCTGCTGCTGTTTCAGTCACTTTCTCAAAGTTCGCTTTTCCTGTTTGATGTAAGACAATGTAATTTGGTAGTAGCTCATCAAGCGCGTTAATAACAAGATCGTTTATGCGCTCTGCTCCGGATGATCCGCCGACAATGAAGACAAGTGGGCGACCTTCAGGAATGCCCAATGTTTGACGAGGTGCAGGATCGACAGCAAAAAAGACTTTTCGAATCGGCATACCAATAAGGGCAACCTTTTCTGGAGCGAATAGTGGTCCAGCATCGTCATGTGCGATGCCGATGTATCTTGAAAAGCGAGCAGCAAAGGCGTTGGCTCGTCCTGGTACGGCATCTGATTCATGAATGACAATTGGGATACGCAGGAGCCAAGCAGCAATTATAACGGGTATGCTGGTGTAACCACCTTTACTCATTACCACATCAGGATACAACCAGAAGAGTTTATAAAAAGCCACAAAGATACCACCAATGATCTTGAATTTGTCGGTGAAGTTTCGCCATGAACGGTAGAGACGCTGCTTCCCTGCCGGACAATAAACATGCTCAATATGAAGTCGTTCAAGCTCTGTTACATCATAGGGATCGGGACCCATGTATAGAACCTCCACATCAATACCAAGAGACTGCCCACGCTCGTACAGCGCTTCCGTTATAGCCATCAGCGGATAAAAATGACCGCCTGTTCCCCCACCAACAAGTACAACTCTCATTACTGACTAGTTTAGCATGCTGTTACACACGGGTTTTTTGGTATTTAGAGACATTGAGGACAATACCAACCGAAGCTAACGTACTAAGAAGTGCCGTACCCCCATGACTGATAAATGGCAACGTTAGTCCGAGCATTGGAGCTAGGGCTACCATAGCGTACATATTAAGCATGGCCTGTGTGACAATAAGAGTCACGAACCCAACTGTCAGCAGCATACCGAATTGGTCTTGTGCATGAGTCGCCACCCGATACCCTCGAAATGAAAAAGCTGCAAATAGAGCCACCAAAATGAAGCTACCAATAAAGCCAAATTCTTCTGCGTAGACCGCAAAAATAGCGTCACCAATTGGTTCAGGTAGGTACTCGAACTTTTGGATGCTTTGACCAAAACCACGACCGCTCATACCACCAGAGCCGACTGCAATCAAAGACTGTTGTACTTGATAACTAGAACCCAAGGGGTCGCTGTTTGGGTCAATAAAGCTGGTAATGCGATCCATGATGTAGGGGCGCATAACCGCAAGAACGGCAATAAGCAAAATGGCTAGTCCGCCAAGTATGGCAACATCACGCCAGCGACCGCCGCCAGTTATAAACATAGCGGCCGCGGCGCTAGCCATAAGCAGAAAGGTGTCAGTGTCTGGCTGCGCTAGCATAATGAGACCGACAATACCTACGATGGCAGCAAATGGTAAGGTGCCTTTTAAAAAATCATGAGTATGTTTGCTCATGCCGGAGAGCCAAGTTGCTACATAAATAATAAATCCAAGTTTCAAAAATTCAGCTGGTTGAAACGAGAAACCCGCGATCTCGATCCAGCGCTTAGCACCCCCGTGTTCAAAACCAATCGGTGAAAATACCAATAGCGTCAATACAATGGACGCAAGAAACAAATAGAACGCAAAACGGCGCCAATTACGATAATGAATCTGGCTGGTAATGAACAAGGCTACCGTTCCACCCACGATCCCAAACAACACTTGATTAAACGCCACCGAAGAAAAGCTAGCGCCACCACGGGCTAACAACCCAAGCGAGGCGGAAGTAAAGATAAAAAACCCCACGATGACCAAAAGCACGGTGATAATAAGCAGAATACGGTCGACGTGTTTCAGCATACTCGTTAGATAAGTGCCAGTAAGATGCCGATAATTGCAAACACAAAACCAAGCACCCAATACCGCATGGTTACTTTATGTCCTGGCCATCCAAGCGCTTCAAAATGATGATGCAGTGGCGCAATAAGAAGTACCTTACGGCCAAAGAACTTTTTACCAAGTATCTGGACCACATTCATAATAACGGTGGCCACCAGTAAGAAACCAACTATAGGCAAAATAGAGACCCCTATTCCCTCACCAAGTGCGTCGGTGCTAAACGCCACTACAGTAAGGCTCATGGTGAGAGCCATAATACCGGTCTCAGTCATGTAAAAACGCGCCGGTGGGATGTTAAACCACAAAAAAGCCAAGATACCACCAACTATGGTCGTACATAGTGCGGCGATGTCGTACTGTTGCTGCAAAAACGCTACGGCACTGTATGATGCAAAAATGAACATGAAAACGCCGCCGGCAAGACCGTCAATGCCATCAATGACGCTACTCATGTAAACACACATAGCAACAAAAATAAAAAATGGAATGAACCAGAGGCCGAGCTCTAGCGTGCCAAAGTTGAACAGGCTGACGGCGTGGACCCCAAGCTTTTCGTAGAACCACCACGCAGAGAAAGCGGCCGTTAAGCCAACTACCAGAATGCGCTGTGAAAGCGGCAGTCCGCCGGCAAAGTGCTTGCCAGAACCGCGGATAGTGAGAAGGTCATCAAGAAAACCCACCGCGGCACCAATGATAAGCGCCAAAAGCGGCAGCCACGTCTGTGATCGACTAAGAAAATTAAGGTTTCCCAGTACGCTGTCCGTAAACAGAACTGATAGTAGCCATAAGGCACCTGTTGTGAGTAAAATACTGCTCCAAATGACGACACCACCAAGACGAGGAGTATTTGTGTCGGTGTGCTCATGTATCTGGTTGAACAATGGCGTCCCTCCCCCACCATAACCAGCTACCTTACCGGACTGCTTTTTCCACGCGTGGTGTTTGTATAGATAGTGAGTAACGATAGGGGTAATGGCAATACCAATAAAAAAGGCTAAAGCGGTTGGCAAAAATACTTTAATTAAAAGTGGTTCCATACTTATTGTGAGATTACATTACGAGCGTATTCGCTCAAGTGTACGACATCACTGAAGCGACCGTTATAGGTCGAGCCAAGTACGACAACAATGACCGGTCGATTAAGGCTGGCATCAAAAGCAATCGCTAAATTACCTCCGGCCAAAGTTGTGTACCCCGTCTTTGAACCGAGAATGCCAACAATGTCGTCGACAGTCTGGTTGGTATTACGTACCTGATGTACCACTCCGCTTTCACTCGCAAGCTGAGCATCAGTTTTGTTGGTCACCTCAAGTATGGTCGGCGCATGTTTAAGGATATATTCCACCAAAAAAGCTGTGTCACGAGCAGAACCATATGCTCCGGCTTCTGTCTCTGAAAGGTCGAGTCCGGTCGGGTTGCGATAGTAGGTTTGAGATAATCCGAGTTCATCAGCTCGGATATTCATTGCTTGCACAAATGTTTCGGTCGGGGCGCTACTGCTCAGTACAGCGCCAGCGGCGTTAGCAAGAGCAAACGCACCGTCATTAGATGAACTGATAAGCGTAAGGTCGCTCAGGTCCTCAGCATTAAAGGTTTCCCCGCTTGAAAGGCCACTCTCACCATCTTGGTCAATTGCACTCTCTGGAATAGTGATGGTCGAATTACTGGCCACAATCTCATGCGCGACTAAGGCAGTCATTAGTTTAGTGAGAGAAGCCAATGGCAGACGCTCATCGGGGTTTTTAGCATACAGGATACGCTGGGTATTCACGTCCCAGACAAAAGCAGCGGTCGCGGTAATGGTAACGTCATCGTTTGCGCCGCCACGCTGTAGAGCCTCTGGAGCAGTTACTGTTTCTGTGGCAGTGCTAGTGTTTGCCATTTGGTCAGTATCGGAATCATCTCCCAGAAGCGCTAAAACAGTTGTTACCAGCCCAGAACCAAAGATGACCAACAAAAGCAGTGCCAAGATCATCAGTTGTTGCTTGACTGGAACAGTCTTTCGGCTTGGTGAAAGATCGTCTTCAAACAACGTTGACACATTTTCCTCTACAGTTGTTTCTGGTTCTTCATTCATACCGCTAGACCATTGTCTCTTCAGTTTTGGTACGTTCGTACGCATCAAGAGCTGCCATTACTTGGTCAAAGTCCGGAGCCTTGGTGCGCTCAGTAATACCAAGGTGTGCCAACAGATCAGTTGTTGGCATAAACTGCACCTGTTTGCTTGCGGTATTTTTTTCTATCAGTCCTCGCACCATCAAACTTCGTAAAATATAGGCTGAGTTAACTCCTCGAATACGATCAATCTCGGCGCGACTAATTGGGCCACGATACAGCACAATAGCCAGCGTTTCAGCGCCCGCTTTGCCGATATCCCGTTTCATTTCGTCTTTACGGATAGCTTCGATGAGCTGGTCTGCCTCTGGTGCAGTTCTAAGGTCCAGTTCAGTATCAGTCATAATGAGGGCCACTCCTCGTCCAGTAAGGGTTTCTGACAGCGTTTCGGCCACTTTTTTTAGATCATCTTCGGACACAGAAAAAAGCTTGGCTAAAGCCGTTATTTTCATTGGGGCAGCCTTATAAAAAAGCACTGCCTCAAGCTGTTGTGGCAATTCCATGTACGATTATAGTAGCAGAAATATAGGTTTTTTGCTTGTATCAGTGTGTTTAGTGGTAGCGGGGTGTTTTAAAGTTCTCGCGCTCAATTTCGATATCAGCAAAGCGCTGTAGCTGTGCCACCATAATACTTCCCTGTTTGACCGACTCTAGAACTGCTAAAAAACCAACAATAACAGTGGTGCGTTCTTGTTCAAGACCAATAAGGTCGCTAAAACGCATACGCATTTGATTTTCTATTCGAGTTTGTAGGCGTTCCATCATTTCCTCAAGAGAAATGACTTTTTTAACCCGCACTTTTGGTTTTTCTTCACTTTTTGGCAGCGCTTCAAGTACACGACTCATTGCTTCACGCAGTTCTGTGGGGTCACAAAAAACATCAGGTACAAAAAGAGGTTTAGTATCGGAAACATACTGCCGTTCATGTAGTACCGTAGTTCCAAAAAGTGCTTCTATACCACGTGCTGCATCGCGATAAATTTGATAGAGCTTGAGCCGTTCTTCAAGGTCTTCAATGACGTCCTCTTCTTCCGGAGTAAGCTCAAAGACCGGCAAGAGCGATTTAGATTTGATAAGAAGCAGTGTTGCTGCGAGCGCCACGAAATTAGTGGTGTTTGGAAGTGAGAGCTCCTGCATACGCGAAACGTGGCCCATGTACTCGTCGGTCACCTCAGCTAGAGAGATGTCATTAATGAGTAGTTTGCGCTTTTCCACGAGGTCCAACAAAAGCTCTAGCGGACCTTCAAAGACCGGTGTTTTTATAGCAAAAGAATCTGGTATGGTCACCGATTCAGGCATGGGTAAATGATATCACGCTAGGCTGTAAAAAAACCTTCATCAATCATTGCGTTACCAATGACTTTATTAAAGCGATGAATGCAAGGAAACCGTTGCGTGTACGGGTCTTTAATCTTGAAATGGTCCTCTATGTTTGCATTATGGAAATGGCAAATATCCTTGCCTTCTTTTCTATATAAATGGAAGGTTGGCTCAATACGATCGATTGCCTTAGTAAACTGAGCCTCGATTGTTTTTTGTTCTTCATATTCGTTCAAAAGTTCTGTTGCATACCGCTGCATTGACGTGGGTATTCGTGTGATGATTTGTTGAGCAGCGAGTGCCTCGGTTTCTCTATCTGCTTGCGTCTTTAGATAACCAATCTTGTCACCAGTTATAATCTCATCAATATCGTGATACTGAATCATTCCATATATTCTATGGATATTGAGTGAATTATTAGGGTCTTCAAGGGGTAAAAAGTAATGAACAAGTACATGCATCGCATAGACATGTTCTGCTACACTTTCAGTTTCATGTTTTTCAGTTCTATCAAAATGATACCTAATAACTTTTTTAAGCTTGAAAAGTTCCTGAAGCTTCTTTGTTTCAGAAGCGACAAACTCATCATCTTCTAGTATTCGTTTTCTAGTTTCTTCGAGGGTCATGACTGTTCTAAAAATCGTACTAACAATCGAACCGGTTCTCCCGTTGAGCCTTTAGTCAATTTATCACTAGGAATCGATTCCATACGCGGTGCGATATCGATATGTGCCCACGGACACTTAGGGGCAAAGAATGATAGGAAGGCTGCTCCTTCAATAGTCCCGCCAAAACGCGAGAAATTCGGTTGAATATTAGCCACGTCTGCTCGGGTGTTCTTAAGTGGCGCCTTATACTCATCCCAAAGTGGCAGTGGCCATACATAGTCACCACTTTCCTCCCCTATTGCAACTAATATATCCTGCAGCTTCTGGTCGGTGGTCATTATTGCTGATGCTTGCTGGCCAAGTGCCACTAAAGCGGCGCCAGTAAGCGTTGCCACATCCAAGACTACTTTTGGATCGTACTTTTGCGCGTACGAAAGACCGTCGGCCAGTACGAGTCGACCCTCAGCGTCGGTATGCAACACTTCAATTGTTTTGCCGGAATGTGATTTGATGATGTCACCGGCACGCATGGCGCGATCAGAGACAGCGTTTTCTGCGGCTGGCACCAGAGCCACGATGTTCTTTTTAAGGCCCAATTTGGCAGCACAAACAATACTGGCAATAACTGATGCCCCACCAGACATATCAAGGTGCATGTCATGCATGGCTCCGGACGGTTTTATATTGAGACCTCCCGTATCGTACGTGATTCCCTTTCCTACCAATATTGTTGGTTGTTTCTTTTTGTCCTTAGAACTTTTAGTTGGTTTCCCCAGCCCCCAGTACTCCATGACAATAAAGCGCGGCATGTCATTGGCGCCTTTGCCAACTGCCCAAAGTGCATGAAGGCCTTCTTTTTTGATGGCTTTTTCATCAAGTACCTTGACGGAAACCTTCGTACCTCGAGCCAGCTTTTTAGCGGCTGCTGCCAGCTCTGCCGGAGTCATGTCATCACCAGGGGTGTTGGCAATGTCGCGGGCGTGATTTGTGTACGTTCCTACTACTTTGCCTTCGTTGAATGCTTTTTGTTCTGACTTGCTGAGACCACCACAAATGAGTATTTCTTTTAACTCGGTTTTCTTTTTCTTGCTTGTTTTATAAGTGTTGAATTCGTATCCAGCCAGCAAAAGGTTTTCTGCTAGTGTTCTGACTACCCAATCATCACCCCGTTCTTTAAGTTTTGGAAAAGGTGAATTTTGGAGTTGTATAGCCAAATGTTCGATATGGTGCGCTTTGGCAGCTCCTACAATAGTACGTACCAACGTAATAAAATGGCGCGGTGTAACTTGGTTCCATCTACCAACCCCTAGTCGATATTCAAGAACACCATCTTTTGTCTCAACTAAGCGGTGATCGTTACGATCTTTTTCAGTTACGATAAGCCGCACATATTTTTTGGGTACAGCCTTTATATTTTTGTTGGTAACGGTGAGTTTAAGCATAGGTTTGTATTGTATCAGAAAGCGCGGGCCGAAGGCCCGCGCTTTGTTTACTCTTCGTTTTCAGTTGTATCTGCTTTGGATAATAGCGTATCAATACGGTTGATATCACGCGGAAAAAGAGTTGCTTCTTTGACGTTTTGCACCCCACAGAATTTAGCGGTCAAACGCTCAAGACCCATACCCCAGCCTCCGTGTGGTGGAATACCATACCGAAAGGCTTGCAGATAAAAGCTAAAGCTCTCTGGATCAAGGCCCTTCGCAGCAGCCTTTTGTTTTAAGGTCTCTAGATCATGTACACGCTGGCCGCCAGTGGTGATCTCAACTCCTCGGAAGAGGAGGTCAAAGCTTTTAGTGAAGCCGGGGTCGGTTTCATCTTCATACGTGTAGAACGGTCGTTTGCTGACCGGATAATGGGTAATGAAAATGAAGTCCGAGCCTAGTTCATTCTTAGCATATTCACAAAGCCAGCGTTCATCTTCAGGCTCGAGATCTGGTTCGCTGGTCTTGTCTTCTCCGGTACGCTCTTTTATAAGAGCCTGTGCCTCTCGCAGTTTCATGTGAGGGAAAATGTCCCCTTCTGGTAACAGCGGCGCTGATACACCAAGTGTGTCGAGTTCAGGCTGGTGATGCGTTTTGAGATACTCAGTGATGTATCGCATAAGACCAGTTTCAATACGCATGATATCGAGATGGTCATCGATAAAGCCAATTTCAGCGTCGAGTGAAGTATATTCGCTTAAGTGTCTTGTGGTAGCGCTCTTCTCAGCCCGAAAGGCAGTAGCAAACGAAAACACACGCTCAAACACTCCCACCAGCATTTGTTTATATAGCTGCGGACTGGTGGCCAAAAAAGCCGTGCGGTCTTTGAAGTAGCTAACCTTAAAGACCTCTGCCCCACCCTCAGCATCACCACCTACCAATTTTGGCGCCTGAAACTCAGTAAAACCTTCTTGACGCAAGTACTCACCATAACACCGTACAATCGCCGCTTGAATGGTGAAAATGGCCCGTTCACGAGGGCGACGCAGCGTGAGTGGTCTATTGTCGAGCAGTGTATCAAGAGAGAATTCGTCGTTTAGATCAAATGGCAAGGCTTCGGCTTTGTTCAAAATGGTGATACCGGTGACCTCAAGTTCAATATCGCCGTTTTGTACCTTATCATTGATCATTTTTTCTGGTCGCTTGTTGACTAGACCAGTCACTTTGACCGCGGACTCAGCTGATACGCTTTCTGCGACAGCAAGCACTTCAGGCTTCCCAAAAACTACACCTTGTATCTTGCCGGTGCGGTCACGAAAATCAAAAAAGGCCATTTTACCTTGCAGACGCACGACGTCCGCTACAGCACTGATGCTTACTTCGCTGCCCACATGTTCCTGCAGGTCTTGTATAAGTGTTCGTTTCATATATCTAATTGGAACTGTTTAACTATTGGATTCTTTCAATAACAAACTTTTTGTCATCAGCGTCGTATACGACCCTAATGTCTTTAGTGCAAGTAGACTCAACTATAAATGTTAAAGTCGGCACTTCAGTAGAGAGAAACTTTGCTGATACAAAAATCTGATGCCCCTCAACAGAAATTGTCGGCGTGAATTCACTAGGCTCACGTTCTGCAATTAGCTCAGCAACAGCCTTAGCAGTCTCCTTCAGGTCTGATGGCATATTTTCAAATGCTCCAGATGTATCTTCAAGTGACATAGGGTTGTACAGAAACAGAAACGTCCCTGCATGCATATTATTACTAATACGTACGCAGGGACGATTCATACCAGCATGGTAAGTCCGTGGTGCCACCCTACTTCCCTATCTGCTTACGAGACAGGCTTATTTAAGGTCACGCTATATCGGGCGTACCCGGAGAGTTCTACTTAGCATAAGCCTTTCTTCCCTCACCTCAGCGGTGTCAGCCGCTTCGTTGGTATATTCTTACTCTACCACTTCTTTTGTAAAAATCAATTCTGCCCAGTTTGAATTCATCATGTTATGTACAACTGAAAATTGAGAAAGTTGAGTGTCCTCTCTCATATAAGAATGTAAAAATGTACAGATTCTTTCACATAACAGATCACCTTCGTTTGGAGAATACTCATCCTTAAATGTAAGATGAAGTACCAGCGATGGAGATTCTCCCTCATCCATTTTTTCCCAGTCAGTTGTTTCTTCAAGTAAATCTGCAAAATCACTATTAAAAAGCCACCCTCGTATTGCAGCCTGTAATTTTAAAACAGGCCCTTGCTCGCGTTTTAATTTTTCTGCGGCAAAATCAATTGGTTTGGGTTCTTTTTCCATAAACTAGAGTGCAATACCGATGGCCTTGCGCACTTTGGTGATAGTCTGGCGTGATATTTCTTGTGCACGTTTCGCACCATCTGCCAAGACCGCCTTGACATCGTCATCACTAATTTGGGCACGCTTTTCACGCATTGGGGCTACAAACGCGTCGATATCTGAGGCCAACAACTTCTTTAGGTCGCCATAGCGTCCGGTGTGTTCAGTGTAGATGACCTCCAGTTCTTCTTCAGAGCGCAGTAAAGTATGTATAGCGTACACATTTTCCGGCCGTTCCCCAGCTGAGTCAGTTACGATGCTCATCACTGCCTTTTCTATCTCTTCGGTGGTGCCAAAGAGTGGTATGGTGTTCCCTCTACTCTTACTCATTTTCTCGCCATCAGTGCCCGGTACAACGCCTACGCCATCAAGGATCATTTCATTCGGTGTCTTTAGCAGTTCACCATAGGCCCGATTGAACTTGCCTACAGCCTCACGAGCATACTCGATATGTTGGCGCTGATCTTCACCCACCGGAACCACGTCGGTATCGTAGAGAGCAATGTCAGCGGCCTGTAGCATAGGGTAGGTAAAGAGTCCGGCGTTGGCTTCAAGGCCCTTAGCCACTTTGTCTTTATAGGCGTGCGCTTGCATGAGAAATGGTACGGTTACCATACAATCAAATACCCAGCCAAGTTCCATGTGGTCTTGATTGTCAGACTGTCTAAAGATAACCGCTTTCTTTGGGTCTACACCAACTGCCAAATAATCCTTGACTACATTGATGACGTTTTGCTGCATTTCTTTGGGGTCACGAAGTGAGGTGAGGGCGTGATAATCAGCCACCATCAAAAAGCTTTCGTAGTCTTCGTAGATATCAGTAAAAGGCTTTAAGGCACCAAAGTAGTTACCGATATGTAGGGTGCCAGATGACTGGAGTCCGGTTAGAAGTCGTTTTTTACTCATTGGCTAGAATAGTACCAAAGATAGGTGTTAACTGAAAGCTACATTGCCAGCGGCAGTTCAATGGTAAAGGTAGAGCCCCTGCCCTCTCCTTCTGATGTAGCATAGAGGTCGCCTTTCATGGCCTGCGCCATAGTGCGCGCTACAAAGAGCCCAAGACCGGTACCGGTGACGTTTACCTCGTTGGCATTATGAGCACGCTCAAACTTATCAAATACGCTATGGAGAGTCTCTTCAGACATACCGATACCGGTGTCAGTAACCTCGACAAATACCTTCTTGGTTTTTTTATCATCACGAACACGAACGTCAACAGAACCCTTCGGTGTGTACTTCATGGAGTTATCAATGATATTTTGGATGACCTGTTTGGTTTTGCCTATATCCGCATTCACTATTCCGCGGCCGTTTAAGTCTGATTTAAACGTAAGCAAAATACCTTTCTTGATACCCTGCGGCCTGAGTTCATCAACTACAGACTCTGTGAGATCTTTGAGATTAAAATCCGAGTACTCATACTTCATGTTGCCGGACTGGATACGTGATACGTTGAGGTAGTCTTCTACTGAAAGGGCCATAAAACGACTCGAGTCAGCAATGTGCTGCAGCACCTCTTGTGCTTTAGGTGACACTTTTCCGTAGGTACCCTCAAGGAGCATTGACGTATAGCCGCGAATAGACGTTAGTGGACTACGCAACTGGTGAGAAGCTATAGAGACAAATTCTGACTTCATTTGGTCAAGTTGTTTAAGGCGCTTATTGGCACGCTGCAATTTTTGCGCCAACGCCTCGATCTCTTGTCGTTGCTGAAATTCTTGTCGCACAGACCTGATAAGCAAAAAGCCAGCTATTGAAGTAAAGCCTAGTGTTATCAGTGTGATTGGTGTCGCTATCTCTGTGTCAACAAACAACAATGAACAAACTAATGCCCATAACACTGCGACAATCACTTGAGCGCCAGCTATCTGAGCACGAAAAGCGTTGAAGCGTACAACACTATACGCAATAAGGGCAGCGAAAAGTGGCATGCCAAACAATCCATACTGACTCAGTGTCCACTCGTCAGTAAAGCTGCTGATGATGTTTCCTGAAGTAAATGACAACAGAAACGTCACTAGGCCGATAGAAAAGTAAGTAGCAGAACGTTTTCGTTCTTGCATCAGCGGTATGTTTCTAAAGCTTACAGCCAATATCATGCATGTAAACAGCAGGTTCAAAAAGTAGGTATAGTACTTTGCTATAGGCCCTTCAATACTTTCGCAACTTGAAAGCT
Organism: Candidatus Nomurabacteria bacterium; assembly: GCA_020632155.1. Taxonomy (GTDB): domain Bacteria; phylum Patescibacteriota; class Minisyncoccia; order Phycocordibacterales; family UBA918; genus OLB19. The sequence goes on from JACKGE010000002.1 coordinate 50,591, forward strand.
GAAGTGCCTCAAGGTTGAGTGTTGTTGGTAGTAGTAGAATGAGTGGCAAAAGTGCCCCCGTAACTATGAGCTGGTATCTTAATGGCGGCTGGTTTCCGTGAAAGTATATATAAACCAAGAAAAATGCAATTGCGTATACAAGTGGCTCAAGTAAAACCTGCAATGACCACGCAAACATCACCACTGCAGGGTCATTTGTTGCCCATAGGGCCACATCTAGCAGTGCCCAAACACTAAACAGTACTGCAAAAAATACAAAGAGTCTTGAGAGTAGCGCCTTGGGGTTATTTACAAATATTAGCAAGCTAACAGCCAAAGCGGAAAAGATCGCAATAAAGTGTGAGTAGTTAATCAACAGCGGTACGTTTGAAGATACGAAGAGAAATGTGGCTGATTCCCAAGGACAAAAAAGTGGTGACATAGGCATGTATTATTCCTCTACCTCGGTTACCTCATCCAAATCATCGATAACTACAAAATCACGAACGACTACCATTTTGTAATACGTTGCCGTTATTGACAGTAATATCAAAATAAATACGGTCCAGAGTAATGTGTTGGAATATTTTTCTTCCATACTGATATGCAGCGATTCTCAATGGGCTTCTTGTTATTCATGATACAGTATGAAAGTCAAAAAGATTTGTCGTTTGGGGATTTCTAAATAATTATTCTTCATATGTCTTCAGAAGCAAAAAGTCAGTTTGGAAAAGTTTGGTCATGTAATGAGTGGGACCCGCTTGAAGAGGTTATTGTCGGTACAGTTAAATATGCCACAGTTCCAAAATGGACCCCTTGGCTAGCCTCCACTACCCCGTCTCATGCCAAGTGGTTTTTTGAAAAATATGGAGGACAGCCCTTCCCCGAAGAGATGACCGAAAATGCTGAAGTTGAGTTAGATAATTTATCTAATGTTCTTACAGAACTTGGTGTCACTGTGCACCGTCCAACACCCTTTGATTTTGGCCAAGAGTATCGAACGCCATGGTGGGACAGCCAAGGGCTGTATGCAGCTATGCCGCGGGACGTGATGATGGTTGTTGGAGACACGATTGTTGAGGCGCCTATGGCGTGGCGATCGCGTTACTTTGAAATATTTGCTTTTAGAGACCTTATTGAAAAATACTTTGAGGGTGGCGCTAAGTGGCTTGCGGCACCTAAGTCTTCCATGAGTGATTCTTTTTACCGACGAGATTACGATCCTGAAAACCCAACTATAGATGGTGTTCGTCAGTTTGTAATCTCGGAACGTGAAGTTTCATTTGATGCTGCTGACTTCACTCGTGTGGGCAAAGACATCTTTGTACAAAAGTCCAACGTTACAAATACTCTCGGTATTGAGTGGGTGCGACGCCATATTGGCGATGAGTACACCATTCACGAGGTTGAGTTTGGTGATGAACATCCCATGCATATCGATACGACCATAGTTCCGCTTGCTCCTGGAAAGTTGATGATAAACCCGTCATGGGTCACTCGTGATCAAATACCAAAAATATTTGACTCGTGGGAAATAATTGAAGCTCCAGAGCCGGTACATCCGTATGATAAAGCCCTCTACTTCTCAAGTGATTGGCTCACTATGAACTTTCTCAGTATAGATGAACGAAGAATTCTAGTAGAAGAAAATGAAGCGCCTTTGATCGAATTGCTACGAAAACATGGTTTTGAACCAATTCCTATTCCGTTCCGCAATTTTTATCCTTTTGGAGGCTCCATACATTGTGCTACTGCCGATATCAGGCGTCGTGGTGAGCTGAAGTCTTATTTCTAAAATAAACTTAACTTGCGATTACTATAGTACCAATCACGATTAGTAAAATACCACTAACTTTAAGGTATTTAGCTGTACCTTTAAACGCCTCTTCATAAACAGGAATGCCTGTTTTCGCTAAGACACCACCAATCACTAACGTAAACAAAGGGTGAAACGAATTCATCGTACTAACCAGCATAACTGAAGGACCAAACACAAGCGCTAGTTGATTGAAAAAAGCAGATATCGCGTACAGACCTTCATTTAGTGTTTGTAACGCAATGATGTGAAACTTAAAGCTACGGACTCGATTCCAAAACTGAGAGCGGTATGGTTTCCACAGTATCCATATCACAATGCTAAGTAACGCCATGCCAATTCCATTTCCAAGAAGTGCTGTAGCAAAATTACTGATCTCTGCAGCGTCTTTGAACAAAAAATATCCAAGGCTTATCAAACTTGAAGCTAAGAACATCAAGCCTACTGTTTTTTTGTCCAGTTGTTTTATTTCAGGTGAATAGTTTAGTAAAAACGCACCACACAAAATGAAAAGCGAAGCTACTATGTGTATTGTTGTAGGAAATTCTGCGAATAACACATACCCAAATAAGAGCGCAAAAATTGGTACTGACTGAAAAAGTGGAGTTACTCGAAGTGCTCCACCACGTTGTAGTGCATAAAAATACGGTATTAGCCAAAGTACTTCAATCATTCCAGCTCCAACAGCGTTCACGAGACTTACTTTACTGAAGATTAATGTCACGGAGTCAGTAAGACAAGCGGCCAAATACACGATTAAACTTATAACAAGACCAAAAAAACCCGAGACCAAAAGTAATTGACCAGGGGCGTCCATATCCAAAGATTCAGTCGTTGAATCAGTTGAAAGTCTTTGTAAAAGCAATTCGTCAATGAATCCAACACAAACGTCACTCAAAGTAGATAGTAGTGAAAAGATAACCCATGGCAAAGTAAAAAATAGCGTTGTCTTTGCAAACACATCAAGGGCAACAGAAAAATCCATGATTGATTATTTTATAAGAAAAATAGTGTTACCAGTGGTACGAGGAGCCACCAAAAAAAGCTGCTTTCACTACCAAAGATAGATGCTACTGGTGAGCCGGGATCAACGAGGTCTGTTACCGGCAGTGCGTGGTAACTGTAGATGACTACGAGGATAGTAGCCAGTATTGCATACAAGAATTTCTTACCAAAACCCTCAAAGGCTTTTTCGTCGTATTCTCTTGGCATCAATCGATTAAACAGTAGATATGACAAAAAAGTAAAAACAATGAATACAATAACCATTAATACCGAAGTAGTCTTTGAGGACCCGCTACCACCGACTATGTAGCTATAGTATGGGAACTCAAGTGAGATCAAAAGGGCCAAGTACAATCCCATAATGAGATTTATAAGGGTTTGTCTGCCTTTAATCATTGCCAATGAAATAAACAGCAAAAGTACCACAATCACAAACAATGATTCTTGCAAAGCGGATATTAGTGCACTGGCATCCATATGCTTAATTATACGTTTGCATTTTGAACAGTATCAGTACTGGGTGGATAACTATGTCCTCACGTAGTCTGGCTTAGTTCATGTGCTTTAGTGCATAAGCAGCAGCATTCTGAATATGTTTATATCGATCATTCATTAACTTAGTGCCGCCGAACCAACGGGTGACACACACAATACAGTTAGTGACATTTTGCTTTTGCATGACGGAGAGAATGACAAGTCCGGCACCAGTTTCGCCATCATCACTCTTTGTCTCATAAATCGCGCCTTGATGTGATATACGAGCGGCCCACGAATTATGGTCTGCAGTGGCATATTTTTTCTTTGCTTTAAGTTGTTTTAAGAAACGCTGTATCTCTTCCCTGTTTGTGACGCGGCCAGTACTTACAGAGTAGCGACTTCCTCGGTCCTCAATGATCTGTTCAAAAAGTAAAAACGGTTCGATCGGTTCTTTGCTGTCACCAAAATCAAATTGCACAGATTGCTTGGGCATATATGCATAGTAAAACAAAAGCCTCTTTGCAGCAGAAGTGCTTATTCACAAGTAGATTTTTTACGCATAGGGTCAAGTTTCTAACTATAATTGTCGTTGCACACCAATTCTAGCAAGAACTTCCTCCCCGGGCTCGCGGTTCGTCGCAGCAGTAAAAAGCTGCTCCTCACAACGCTCCGCCTCATTTAGCTAAAAACAAAATTGTTTTTTATACGCTAAATGCCTTCGTTTTTAAGTTCCTCTACCAGTTTTTTAGCTTTTCGTGAGAGTTTGGTTGGAATTTCAATACTGATCTTTACTAAGAAGTCACCACGACGGCTTCCGTTAGGAACGCCCTTGGAACGAATCCGTAACATTTCACCATGTTTGATGCCGGCGGGTACTTTTATCTCAACTGTTTCGTCGAGTGTTTCTACACTGTACGTACCACCCAAAAGCGCATCACTTAACTTGATTGGTAGCGTACTTATCAGTGTATCTCCATCACGTTTGATACGATCGTGAGGCTTTACATGTATTTTTATATAGAGGTCGCCTGGGGTGCCGCCAGTCACCGCTTCACCGCGCCCGCTCATGCGAATTACTTCCCCGTTTTGAATACCAGCGGGGACGTTAATAGCTATCTCCTCTTCTTCGCGCACAATACCGGTTCCTGCGCAGTGACCACATTTTTCTTTTGGTATTGTGCCGCGACCTTGGCACGCACTACATTCACGTACAGTTGAGAAGCTGCCCATGACGCTTTGCCGTGTTTCTCGTATTTTGCCGTTTCCGTTACAGGTTGTGCAGGTCACCATGTCAGTGCCGTCTTTTGCACCAGTACCTTTACAGTGGCTACAAACATTGTTTTTAGTGAGTAAGACCTTACGGCTGGTCCCAAACACTGACTCCTTGAACGAAAGTTCGATATCGATAGAAATGTCGCGACCGCGCACTTGGCGCCCTCGCCCACCAAAACCACCGAACATGTCGCCAAAGTTCTCAAAGATGTCGTTGAGGTCAAACTCCATTCCCTGTCCGTTAAAACCCTGCGTGCCGCCCCACGAGAAGCCGCCAAATCCTTTACCACCACCAGCGCCTTGAAATGCGTGTCCGTAGGCATCGTATTCAGCTCGTTTTTTTTCGTCGCCAAGTACGGCATACGCCTCACTTATTTCTTTGAAACGCGCTTCATCACCGGTTTTTTTATCGGGATGATACTGTGCAGCCAACTTACGAAAGGCTTTTTTGATGTCGTCACCGCTGGCGTTTTTTTCAACACCAAGGACTTGGTAGTAATCTTTTTGTGACATGTTGTTCTTGTTAGGTGTTGTCGTTCTTAGGTTCGTCGTTTACTTCTGCGTCCCGTACAGTTGGTTCGTCTGGGTCAGTATTGGTGTTTTTAGTAGTGTCACCGTCTGCTTGAGCAGCTTGCTGCATGATCTCTCCTATCTTTTGCAGCTCAGTTGATAACTCACTTGTTTTACTCTCAATGATAGCGGTGTCGTCTTTGTCTTTAACTTCCCGTAGCTCTGTCATCTTGGCTTCAATGGCAGTCTTTGTTTCCGCCGGTACTTTGTCACTGTGGTCTTTAAGTGCTTTCTCTGCAGTGTAGATGAGTTGATCAGCCATATTTCTGGTTTCGATGAGTTTTTTCTTCTTCTCATCTTCTCCCGCGTGTTCCTCTGCCTCTTTTTGCATACGCTCAATGTCTGTCTCTGACAAACCAGAATTAGCTTCAATACGAATTGACTGCTCTTTACCGGTCGACTTATCCTTAGCCATGACGTTTAGAATACCGTTACTGTCCACATCAAACGTCACTTCGATCTGTGGTACACCCCGTGGCGCTGGCGGAATCCCATCAAGAATGAAGCGCCCCAGTGACTTGTTGTCAGTCGCCATTGGTCGTTCGCCTTGCGTAATGTGTATTTCAGTTGAGGTTTGATTGTCGGCAGCTGTTGAGAACACCTGTGTCTTCTTGGTAGGAATATGAGTATTCTTTTCAATGAGTTTGGTGGCCACACCGCCCATAGTCTCGATACCAAGTGAAAGTGGAATCACATCTACTAGCGTGATGTCTTGTACGTCACCTTGGAAGATACCAGCCTGAATAGCGGCACCAAGCGCCACAACTTCGTCAGGGTTTACAGTTTTGTTTGGTTCTTTACCAAACAGTTCTTTTACCGCGTTTACAATTGCTGGCATGCGAGTCTGACCGCCAACGAGAATAATCTCGTTAATTGAATCTTTTTTAAGACCAGAAGCTTCAAGAGCACGTTTGGTGATCTCGATTGAGCGGTCGATATACTCAGCAGCTAGTTCTTCTAGTTTGGCGCGGGTCAAAACAACTTGCATGTGCTTAGGCCCATCGCTGCCGGAAGTAATAAACGGAATGTTTATTTCGGTCTCACCAGAAGATGAAAGTTCCAGCTTGGCCTTTTCAGCTGCCTCATCAAGACGCTGAAGCGCCAGTGGGTCTTTGCCAAGGTCGATGCCTTCAACTTTTTTAAATTCAGCAATTAGGAATCGCACAATCTCTTGGTCAATGTCGCGGCCGCCCATGTGAGCGTCGCCATCTGTGGCTTTTACCTCAACCACATCATCACCAACCTCAAGAACGGTAACGTCAAACGTACCGCCACCAAAGTCGTAGACAACAAGCTGCTCATCTTTCTTTTTATTAAAGCCGTACGCAAGCGCTGCCGCAGTCGGTTCGTTGATGATTCGCTTTACGTCAAGCCCAGCAATTTTGCCGGCGTCCTGTGTAGCCTTGCGCTGAGCATCATTAAAGTATGCCGGTACTGTGATAACAGCTTCGGTTATTTTTTCGCCCGTCTTGGCTTCGGCATCAGCTTTTAGCTTTGAGAGAATCATGGCCGAAACTTCCTCCGGACGATAGTCCTTTTCGCCCATGTGCACGATGACACCACCGTCACTACCTGCTTTCACTTCATACGGGACGATGTCTTTGTCTTTTTGTACCGCAGTCTCGTCAAAATTGTGCCCCATGAACCGCTTAATGCCATAAATGGTGTTTTGTGGATTGGTGACCGCCTGTCGTTTGGCAATTTGCCCCACCAGACGTTCTTTAGTTTTTGAGATCGCTACCACTGATGGTGTTGTACGATTTCCCTCAGCATTTTCAATGATAGTTGGTTCCCCGCCTTCAATAATAGCCATTGCTGAGTTAGTTGTTCCAAGGTCAATTCCAAGTATTTTTGCCATATCGTAATTTCTTAAATATGAGTAACGTAAGTTTAATTTTGGTAGGTACCCACAGTAACGCGTGCCGGTCTAAGTAGCGTTGCATAATTGCCTTCAGTGCGCTCATAACCAAGCTGCAGTACGGAAATGACCATGTGGTCGCTGGCGGCATCAGATACTGGTACGTTTCCCACCGCTTCGTGCTTGTTAGGGTCAAATACCTCTCCGGTTGGATCAAGTTCAGTAACCCCAAACCCACTGAGTATAGTTTGCAATTGTCCGTAAATACCTTCTATGCCAGTTCGCCACTCTTGACTTACCGCCTGCCACTTCGCTTCGTCGCTCATGGCCATGTGAAAACTGTCACATAGCGGCAGTAATTTAGTGATAAACGCATCAGTGGCCCGCTGTACGTCACGCTCGCGCTCATGCTCGAGGCGTTTTTTGGCGTTCAAAAAATCGGCTTTTACACGCTGAAGATCTTCGAGCACTTGACTGCGCTGCTCGTTGCATTCCTTTAGTTTGCCGCGCAGATCTTTTAGCTTATCTGCCCCAAGTGTTTCAATTGCTTCGATCTCAGGGTCCTCTAGATGATCTTCTCCCGTGAACTCGATCTTTTCTGCCTGCTCGTCACGTTCCTTATCTGACATAACGAACGCATTATACATTTTGTTTTTATGTAAGTCAAAAATTAGAAAACATAGTCTTTACTTGAGTATTTTACGTACAAGAGTATTGTCAACTATTGAAAAAAGTTGTGTACTAACAACTCCTCTTGTCAGATTGCTACAATGATGGTGCCACTGATGTTTCAGTGGGAATGTGCTGAGAATGCTCTCGTTAGTTTTCTCGCCAGCCTTGGAACTCTGGTAGACGTGCGCGCAAGCGCACCTCACGCCAGCCTACTTAGGTTCTGTGTTGGACAAGTAGTGAAATGCACATGCACCCTCGTGGTACATGGTCCGTGGAGGTTGGGTTCGTTCCTCGAACTTGATCGGACAGCAAAACAGTTTCCGCAACACAGACCAAAAAACTCCCTTCGGGGAGTTTTTTGGTACGCTGTTTCAACCTTAAAGGCTGGCGCCCCAAACGATAAAAATGAAGTGCGGAACAAGGCGGACAAGAAAAAAGACCCGAGTGGGGCAACAGCCCAGGCAGGGTCTTTTTTCGTAGGACAACGCAGTTAAGCATTCATTTTTATCGTTTGGACCATTGTGGGCGACGGCGTGCTTTACGAAGTCCAAACTTCTTTCGTTCGACTGAACGTGGATCTCGTTTGAGGTAACCAGCTTTCTTAAGGACGCTACGGCGATCAGTTTTTTCTTTTACCAAAGCGCGAGCAATACCAAGACGAATAGCTTCAGCTTGAGCAGAAAGACCACCACCGGAGACCTTAGCAGTTACACTGTAATGCTCAATGCCAGCGTCCTCAGTTTCAAGTACACTACGCACATCTTTTTGCAGAGCTTCGTGCTCAAAGTAGGTAGCAAGTTCCTTGTCGTTAACTAGGACTGAAGTCTCCTTGGCAGGTACAATGCGAACGCGCGCCGTTGCAGTCTTGCGTCGTCCAATACCTTCTGTATATGTGTCTTTTTTGGTTGCCATATAAATTTTACTCAGTTACTTCAAGATTATGCATCATTGGCTTCTGCAGCTTGTTCTTTGGTAGCATGCCTTTTACTGTACGCTTGATGACCTCCGCATACCCGCGACGCTTCGCAAGGTGTTCCAGGGTCTCTACTCGACGGCCACCTGGGTAACCTGAATATGATTGATAGATATCAGTTTCTTTTCCTTCACGCACATCAAGCTTACTTGCGTTGACGATCTTTACGGTAACATCTGGATTTTGATGACGTACAAAATCAGGGGTATTCTTACCCATCAAAAGTGAGGCTGCTTCTGTAGCTACGCGCCCTAGACGCTTTCCCGCAGCATCAATGGTATATTCTGTTTTCTGGCTGTCTGTCGTCATAGATTTAGGCTACAAATTCGATTATAGACTCGTCTCGTCCCGCTTCAGTGCGGCCGGCTTTTACGATGCGAGTGTATCCCCCACTACGCTCTTGGTACTGTGGAGCTATCTCTTCAAATAACTTTTTGAGTACCAAGGCTTTTGGCTCACCAAGGGCGGTAGCGGCTTGGCGCCTGGAAGCCAAAGTGTTCTTTTTACCGTACGTAACAAGACGCTCAGCAAGGGGCCGCAACTCCTTAGCTTTGGCGGTAGTCGTCTTGATCTTACCTTTTGTGATGAGAGCGATAGCAAGCCCACGCAAAAGCGCAGTACGTCCTCGACGTGTGCGTCCCAAAGTTCGTGTTTTGTCAGCGTGTCTCATATCTCAATTATTCAGCTAGATTAACACCAAGGTTAGCTAGCAGATCAGTGATCTCATCAAGACCTTTTGGTCCGATGCCGTCGAGCGCAAGAATATCATCTTTTTTCTTTCGCACAAGGCCTCCAATGGTGCGGATGCTTGCTTCCTCCAGAGCAGCTAGGGTACGGGCAGAAAGATCAAGAGTCTCAATGCGGGTCTTTAGCACGTCAGGGTCAACAGCTTCTGTTTTTTCTGTCGCTGCGACTTCAACTTCAGATTCAGCTGGCTGCGTCTCTGGCTCCTTAAAACCTATCACTGCCTTAAGTTGGTGGATCATAATCTCGATAGCATCCTCGACCGCCTCACGGGGAGTCATGGTGCCGTCTGTCTCAACAAAAAGTCGGAGGCGGTTATAGTCGGTACGATCACCAACGCGCATGTTTTCAACCTCGTAGTTAGCGCGGCGGATAGGAGTGAATACCGCATCTAGTGCAATGCTACCAATGTCTACCTTTTCCTTCTGGTGTACTTCACGTGGTACGTACCCAAGACCACGCTCTACATGCATCTCAATCTCAAGGGCTGTTCCCTTGGCAGTGATTTCAGCGATGCGCTGTTCAGGATTCAAAATATCAACTTGTGATGGAGCCTCAATATCACCAGCGGTAATGACACCAGCACCATTTTTCTTAAGCGTGATGGTCATTGGTTCGTCACCATGTAAGGCCAAGCGAATACGCTTGATGTTTAGGAGGATGGTAATCACGTCCTCTTTAACACCATCAAGAGCCTCAAACTCGTGTTTAACACCGTTTATCTTTACGTGTGTAATGGCAGCACCCGGAAGTGAGGAGAGAATGATGCGGCGGAGTGAATTACCTAAGGTGTGTCCATAACCTGGAAACAGACCATCTATCTCGTAAATACCACGAAATTCCTCTTCTTTGACGACTCGTGGCTTGCTTGGTAGGGCTACGTTTGTTTCTAACATACTTGGTGCTTAGTTCTATTAAGGTCGTTAACTACTATCGACTGTAGTATTCCAGTACTTGCTCAGGGTCAAACAGTGTTTCAGACGGTTCGTAGGAAGGCGTACCAGTCACTGAACCGGACATTTTCTTGATATCAAAAGTGAGCCAGCCCGGAACACCGGCGGCTTCATAACTTTCAGCCAAATTGCTAAAGAGGAGGCTAGACTTACTACCTTCGCGCACAGATATAACATCACCTTTGCGTACTTGGTGTGATGGAATAGTAAACTTTTTACCATTTACCGTAACGTGGCCATGAGATACCATCTGACGGGCCATTTGTCGTGTTTTTGCAAGGCCTAATCGATAGACTGTGTTATCAAGACGCATTTCAAGAAGCTTGATGAGATGAGAGATCGGCTGATCGCTCTTTTCGGTAGACAGATCAATGTATTTTCGTAGCTGCTTTTCAGAAATGCCATACGTAAATCGCATCTTTTGCTTTTCAATGAGCTGGCGTTTGAAGTCGCTCATTGCACCCGGACGACGGTTGGTGCGACGACCGCCACGCGCCTCAGAAAGTGCAAACTTTTGTGTTTGTGTCTTTTCGAAGATTGGGGCTCCCAGTCGTTTAGCGATTTTGAATTTTGGACCTATTTTCATACGCAAATAATTGATTACACACGACGTGCCTTAGGTGGACGCGGACCATTATGTGGTACCGGAGTCATGTCTGATATTCTAGTCACAGCAATACCCTTTCCAGCAAATGCACGAAGTGCAGACTCCCGTCCAGCGCCTACACCACGAATGACAACCTCAGCGTCTTTCATTCCCATTTGCTGAGCTTTTTCGCCGATGATCTCGCCTACCTTTGCGGCTGCAAACGGAGTGCTTTTGCGTGAACCCTTAAAGCCAAGAGCGCCGCTAGAGGCAGCGATCAGGCTATTACCTTTGGTGTCGCACAGCGTGACGATAGTGTTATTGAAAGTCGCCAAGATGTTGAGTTTACCACTTGCTACTTTCTTTTTCGGGATACGATTAAGAGCTCTGGATGTACCAGCTACGTCTGAACCGCCTCCCTTTTTGATGATTCGTTTCTTACCCATAGATCAATACGAATAAATAATAACTGTGCAAACTTTTAAGTCTTCTCAAGCTTACGACGACCGCTACCCATAGTCTTTTTAGCTCCCTTGAGGGTGCGAGCGTTGGTCTTGGTGCGCTGGCCACGCAGTGGTAAACGTTTAGCATGACGACTGCCGCGATAGCTTTGAATGTCTTTGAGTCGCTTGATATCACTCGCGATCGAGCGCTTTAGCTCTCCCTCGATAGTGAACGCTTCAACCTTTTCGCGCACAGCGTTTTCCTGATCGGTCGAAAGGTCTTCTGGCTTGCTGTCAGCAGCGATCTTGAGTTCAGACAACAGTGCCTTAGAGCGAGAAAGGCCAATACCATATACAGCCGTAAGACCGTACGCAAGTTGCTTGTTGTCTGGAATGTTGATACCTGAGATTCTCATATGGTGATACAAAACTTATCCTTGTCGCTGCTTATGACGAGGTTTTTTCTTGTTGATAACATACACCTTGCCTCGTCGGCGAACGATAATGTCATCAGCGCTGCGCTTTTTGATCGATGATCGGACTTTCATAGCTTAGGTTCAAGGTTTTAGGTTTCAGGTTTTAGGACGTTGCAAAAAGCTCCGATACCTAAAACCTACAACCTAATTACCCACTTTTATAAACGTTTGGTGATGCGACCTTTACCTCCGTAAGGGTCTGGAACAATAGCAACCTTATCACCAACCAAAACTCGAATACGAAACTTCCGCATCTTGCCCGCTAAATAGGCAAGCGTCATTTCGTTGGTGTCGTCAAGCACTACTTTAAAGAGCGCATTAGGCAGCGCCTCCTCCACTGTTCCGTAGACGAGGTTTTCTTTTTGTTCTGTCATCAAACGCGCAGAGTGTAACAAAGACTTACAAAAGCGTCAAGTCTTTAAAGACTAATAAATCACCTATTCCCCTAGACTTTCCACAATTTTTATCTGGTCGAGGCTATCCGGATAAGACCGTTTCCAAAACGGCTTAATTTTTGCTTCCGCCCGCTCAATTGCAGGATACCCGCTTAAAATGGTGGTCAAAGCTGTTTTTGGAGCGCCCATAAGGTCAGTTTTGAGCTTCCCTTCGTCATAGGTCCACACAATTTGTGGCTTTCCTACAAGTTTAAAGTCAAACTGATCAACATTACCAAGGTCAGTTGTGCTACTGGTAGCGCTCGCGTAGGCAAAGGTAATAGCCCCAAGGTCTTGTATTCGCACTGGCTTTTGCTCGTACCCTGGTATAGTCGCCGCTGCGATATAGGCAGCAAACTCATCTTCGCCAAAGATAGGTATCTGGAGCAAGGCTTTTTCTTTGATTGTCACTAGATTGTCCCCGTACTCAACTGCTGGCAGAGACTCAAACGTAAAGGTGGTAGCATCAGGAAAGACCACAAATCCAGCTGGTTTTTCACCATCAACGCGCGACAAGAGAGCGTCTCGTAGCTCATTGTGCAGTGCCTGTTTGGCGGTTTCGAGCTCAGCGTCATCAATAATGAATTTTGGACCATTAAAGCCGCCTGTGAATGGTACAGTATTTTTGGCGTACAACTTCTCATACAACTCGGTAAAGCCGTTTTCTTTATACCCCGGTATGGTGAATGTAGTTGGTGCAAGATTGTATTCCTCACCCGGTTCGTCGGCAAATACCTCAGCCCGAATAGTACCGGCGATAAGTTCTCCCTCGGCATTTTTGTGGGCGCCTGGCACTACAACTGACTCGGTTATTCGAAATACTTTTCCGTCAGAAGACGCGAAGCGGGTATTTTTGATCAGTCGTTCAGTGTTTGCAGTTTCGTTATATATTTCTATTTCACCAGTGGCTTGCTCAGTCACTTCTTCTTCGCCAGTAGCGCTCACTTGCCGCTCACCATCGGCTTCCAAGACCATCAGCTCATACGAAAGTTCGCCAACTTGCGGCGTGCGGTACGCAGTAAATGTAGCATTGAGATTAGGTTCGCGGTGCTTTGGGTACACGGTCACTTCAGCGCCGCGTAGTAGGAAACTCGCTCCAAACACTGCTACTACAAACAACAACACTGCCACAATGATCGTCCAAAAACTACGGCGTTTTTTTTCAGTGCCGTTTTCAATGGTCAATCGAACAGTGCCATCATCATCTTCTGTTACGGGACGTTTTTCAGGTGCCGATTCTACGTTCATTTCTCGCTGACTGGGTCTTGAACGCTTTCGTCCACCACCGGCAGGTCGAATGTCTTGCAGGTTCCATTTCTTTTCCATAAAGTATGTCTATAAAGTATACCGCTCAGTTTCATTCTAAACGAGCAGAAATGAGATTCTTGTGGAAAACATAGGCCGAAAGCAGGATTGCGGTGTCATTTGGACTATCTGTCGAAAAGAATTTTGAGGTCACAAAGTGGACCGTATGCTGTGATGAAGTGGCTTTTGTGGCCGCTTCTTTAAGAATCGTGGCAAAAAAGTTCTCAGTCAAAGCGTCTGTATGAAGGAAGATTGTTTTAGGAATCGCCAGTGTATCGCCGGTTTGTTTCATCAAAGCCTCCACTTTGCTTGCATAACTAGCAAGAATACTTTGCAGCTCTTCCGCTTTAGCAGCACTTAATGTTTTTGTAAGATCAGTACCGTTACTGCGCATATACCCCCACGCTTCATTATTGGAGACTTTGGTGAGTTCAGATATTTCGCGAGCAATAGAATTGGCGCCAAAAGCGATATGGCTGGTGTGCATAAGAACACCCCCACGCACAATACCGATCTCAGTGGCTTCATTAGTAATGTCAATTAAGCATATCTCTGAGGTGTCGGGTTTAAGGGCATCCATGCCTTTGTAAAAGCTGTACATAAAAGTACTCATAGACAACGTGGCGGTTGGCACCACTTTCTCTTGATTTTCCTTAAGACTTTCTATTAGTTGTTTATTGGCCACACCCTTTATTTGTGATAGAGAAAGCTTCCGCACTTCTTTATCGATTGGGTCAGAAATAACATAACCGTTAGCGGTCACGTTTGATATTTCTTCGACAATGGTCTCAAGTTCAAATAATTCAGTAATGTCAGTCTCAGCAAGTTCTGTTTTTGCTTTTTCCTTGGCTTTACTAAGGAGTTCAGTCAAAAGCTCTTTGCTTACCACAAAAGGATTTTCCTCGCTCACGGCCACCGTGCTGTTGATAGTGTACGCCCACGGAGCACTGATCGAACAAAACATAGTGGTGAGCTTTGCTTGAGGATCATGGTCGCGAAGCGCTGCAAGACCCTTGCTGCCAAGCTCAAGAAATACGTTTAAAAGGGCTGTGTTAATAAGCTTTATACTGTTCTTTTGATCAAAAAAACTCCCAGAAGTGATGCGCTCACGGTGAGACCAAAGAATCGTCGGCAGTTCCACAAGTGGGTCTGACGCAACAACAGCCACTCCGACGCTGCCGGAGCCGATATCTATTACCACCCCGTAGCGAGTATCAGGATTAGTCCGTAAAAACGAAAAGAGCATGTACGAACATTATAACGTGCACATACTCTCTTGGCTCAAATAGCGTGGATATGTCGGCTATTCAAGCACTGCTTTAATGCGGCGTACACCAGCAGATGATGCTTCTTCTTTGGTGATGCGGTACGTGCCGGTGATGTTTTCAAGCTTTTCTACATGCGGACCACCACACAGCTCCCTTGAAAAGACTGTGCCGTCATTTCCGGTCATGGTGTATACCTTCACTTCATCAGGGTAGCGATCCCAGAAACTAGCTTCGATAGTTTTGTCCGATTGGGCAACATCTTTTGGCATCATTTCAATAGTGACTTCCCCACCAGTTTTTATGGCACTGTTAACAAATTCCTCAACTTTGTCGAGCACGTCACGCTCAACTTTGCTGTCGTGCGTAAAATCAAATCGCAGGCGCTCACCAGTGATGTTACTACCAGCTTGGTGAACATGCTCACCAAGGTATTTTCGCAGACCAGCCAACGTAAGGTG
This sequence comes from Candidatus Nomurabacteria bacterium, assembly GCA_020632155.1. GTDB lineage: Bacteria > Patescibacteriota > Minisyncoccia > Phycocordibacterales > UBA918 > OLB19. The sequence goes on from JACKGE010000002.1 coordinate 65,880, forward strand.
GGTGGCAGTGTGGTACTGAACGACTTTATCGGAATGGTCAGCAAGGCCGCCTTTAAACTTTTGCTCTGCTCCCGCTCTAGACTCAGCGCGGTGTGCTTCCATTTCTGTGTCAAACTCCTCTCGATCAATTGACAAACTTTTTTCTGCAGCCAGTTCCTCTGTAAGCTCGTATGGGAAGCCATAGGTGGTGAAGAGGACAAAGGCATCATGGCCACTAATGGTTTCAGTGTTCGCTACCTTTTCAAACTCGCGCATGCCTTTTTCTAGCGTCTTACGAAACTGTTCTTCTTCTTTGGCTATAGCATCGATAATCTCAGTTTGCTTTTCAGATAAATTCACATAGTGAGTTTGGTAGGTCCCGATTACGCTAGTGGCCAAGTTCTTGAGTTCACCAGCTGGAATGCCGAGCACATCAGCAAAACGTACAGATCGACGTAGTAAACGCCGTACAAAGTAACCTTGCTCGGTGTTGCTTGGATGTACGCCGTCGCCGATCATGAACACGGCTCCGCGTATATGGTCGGTTATAACGCGAAATGCCTCCAGATTATCCGCGTACTTTTTTCCAGACAAGTCCTCAATCTGTGACACCACGTTCCATAAAAGGTCTATTTTAAATACGTCACCGTCGTTATTAGTGGCGGCCGCAATGCGTTCTAGACCACCACCAAAGTCTACATTCTGAGCCGGTAGTCGCTCAAATCCTTGTTCGGTCTTTAAGTACTCCATAAAAACGGAGTTACCAATTTCTAGAAAGCGCCCGCAATCACAGTTGGGGTGGCAGTGTTCTCCCCACTTTGAATCGTGCTCAGTACCAAAGTCGTAAAAGACTTCCGAATCAGGCCCACCAATTTCACCGATGGGCATTTTTTCCGGTTTTCCGGCTCGGCTCCACCAGTTCTTGCTGGCATCGTAGTAAAAGATGCGCTCTCCTTCTTTCATTCCACGTTCGTAGCCTTCAGCTTCGCTACCCATTTCACCGACTTCATGTGAGAGACCGCGAGCCTTGAATAGTTCTTGCCAGATAACTACAGATTCCGTGTCGCGCGGCACGTTGTTGGCCTCGTCTCCCTGAAAAACTGTTACGTAGATGCGCTTTGGGTCAAGTCCTACTTCGTCTACTAAGAATGAATAAAACCAAGGCAACTGCTCTTTCTTGAAATAATCACCCAAAGACCAATTACCAAGCATTTCAAAAAAGGTGGTATGCCGGTTGTCCCCTACTTCTTCTATATCCTCTGCTCGAAAACACTTTTGTGAGTCGGCAAGACGAACGCCTTTTGGGTGTTTTTCGCCCATTAAGTATGGCACCAATGGTTGCATACCACTGCCGGTAAACAGTGTGGTTGGGTCGTTCTCCGGCACTAGGGCAGAACTCGGAATCACCGCATGGCCATTTTTGGCCATAAAATCAAGATATTTTTGTCGAATTTCGTTTCCGGACATGACAAAGATTACAATTAAGTGCTACAAATATAACAGATTTTCTTTGTTTTGCGAGAAATTACTTTTTAGTAAGCTTCTGAAACAAGTCGATATCGTCTTCAAGAATTTTGAGACCTTCTAAGAAAGTTTCATTTTTACTCATATCAATCCCAATCTTGTTAAAAATTGTCTCTACATTTGCCGACTCACCCAAAGTAAAGAATGTATCTACTTCCTTTCGATACGAATGATCTTGATGATACCGTTTACGCATAATACTACTGCCTATTTCACCAAATGAATACGAATACTGGTAGAAATTGCTGCGATAGTGTACTTTCGTGAATACGGACAATCCATCATCGCGATTCATTTTAATTGCCGGACCGGCATACTCACCCAGATGTTTGCTAAGTGCGGTAGCCATATCTTGCCAGCTCATACCACCGGCTCGCCGAATAGTTTCGTGCATCTCAAGTTCAAATTTAAATCGAGAAATACACATGACCATTGTCATTAACCGATCAGCGATGGAGCTGTGCAAAAATGCAAGTTGATCATTTCCAGTTAGATTTGCAATAAGGTGTTCCGCTAGCAGTGACTCAAAGAAAGTACTGGCAGTTTCTGCCGTTAAAATTGAATGTCCTTCATAGTGAGCTGGTTGCTCCTTGCTCCTATATGCATGTATGGCATGACCCATTTCATGAGCTATTGTTCGCAACGAATCAATTGAGTCGTTTTGGTTAAGTAGTATAAGAGTTGGTTTATCAATGCCAGAACTGCAAAAAGCACCACTACCTTTACCTTTTTTTGGCCAGACATCAATTTGGCTGCTTTCCAGCATCCCATCCAGTATTTTTCCGTACTTTGGGTCGAATCCATAGTACACATCACGTACGATTGAAATGGCAGTCTTGAAATCAATAGTCGGGGCTTTTCCAATGGGTTCATTACGGTCTATATACGTGAGGTCTGTACCAAGTAACTTCTTTTTTAGTTTGAAAAATCGGTTTGATAGTTCGTACCCTTTAGTTTCAATTACTGAAACCAGCCGTTCAAGGGTCTCGTCGCTACTGTCATAGGCGCGCGTGGTTGCAGAGTAGGGTTTTTTGTATCCACGCAGTTCGTCGTTTGCTTTTTTATCAAGGACAAGGGCGACTAGCTCATTTTCAGCAAACTCTGCTATTTCTTCCACTACGGGAACAATTTTTTTCCACATCTGATGTCGTTCTTTCCTCGGCAAATTCTCAACCTGCATCATGGCTCCATTCAGTGGTAGCTCCTTGCCCTTCCACGTAATAGTTCGTTTATTTTGTATTTTTTCTGTAGCAATCATCCACAAACCGCGCGAGGTTTGTGCTTTTAAATTTAATATTTTTTCCTCTGGCTCAGTCAGCATATATTGTGCATTTTCAAATACACCCTGCAGGTAAAAATGAAGGTTTTTGATTGACGAGTCAGACAACAGTTGCTTCTGTAACGACTTAGGTAACGTAGCTAGTTCAACATCAAAAAAGATCAGCATGTTTGCAGTTTTCGTCAATCGTTCCTCAATCTTGTTCAGCATTCTCTCTGCTTTTTGATCTTGCGAATCAAGAACGGTACGGTATGACAAATAGTACGCAACGCGATCACCAGGTAAATGCAAAAGTTTTAGATATTGCCGAACTGCTTTTATAACTGCAGGCTTAGACTTTTTCCACTGGCCATCATTGTGATTTTGTACAAATTTTTTAATCGCTTGCTCAGTTTTTTTAAGATCTTTTTCAATTTGAAGATCCGCTTCTGAGTTATAAAAAAAATTACTGAGATCCCACGTCTCTTTGATCTTACCTAACCTCGGTAGCTGATTTACCGGAGTGTATTTAAAAGCGGCTTTCTTTGGTTTTTTTGACATCAAGGATGAAGTTCTTATATTCCGTATAAACGTGATTGAATTCGCTTAGTATAGCGTTTTTAAGGCGACTGTTTAAGACGTTGCTAATGTCTTGGTACATAAGTGCTCGTTCGTCGAGTTTGCCGCCGAAATCATTGAGATACCGCGCGTGGTCGTCGTAGTATTCTTCCACAATGCAACGCATATTGTGAATCTTATCAGCAGCCGCTACCACTAAAGATTCCATTGGCGCTTTTTTGAGCTGCTTCGCGTAGGCTTTTTTTCGGTCCGTCCACGAGTACTGCTTTTCAGACGTGTCTTGTGGTTCACTTACCGCTCGCACAAGTTCCAAAACGTGCCCGCCAAAGTCTTCTTGCAGCTCTTCCTCGGTGTAGTCGGTGTCCTCTAACGTGTCATGAAGTAAGGCCGTAATAATGGTGTCCTCGTCGTCAGTGTAGTCACTTACAATCATGGCAACTGCATACAGGTGTGTAACGTATGGCAGCGGAGCTGAGCCTTTACGAAGCTGGTCTTTATGTAGTATAGAAGCGGCACGGACTGCTTGTTCAATTCGGTAGGTGTACATAATTACAACTTACGCAGCTTTACGGTGCTCTTCTTGTTTCCGTTGTCGCTCTTCCGCCAGTCGAATATTATCCAGCTCTTGCTGCCTGCTTTGTATTTGAGAGCGCAAAGCATCAACGCGATTTGTGGCCGTCCTTATTACGCTATTGGTACGAGATATCTTATTTTTGTATTCTGTTTCAAAACGCCTTTCCTCCAGCTCATATTTTTTTTGTAACTGCTGTCGTTCAATATTAAGTTTTTGTATTTCTGCATCAATTTGCTCAGTCTTTTGGGAAAGTCCAGAACGAAGCTGGTCACTTTCGTTGTGGTAACTGTCTTGCACTTTACGTAACAACTCATCAGCTTGGCGGCGAGTTTCTTCGGCCTTTTCAAGGTCACGCTGGAGAATGCGTAATTTATTATCATTATCACTTGTTGCGTACATGAAAAATATAACCTTCGGCTAGTAATAACTTTTGTTTTGCCAGTATACCACCTCGGTTGTAGCCACCCAGCCCTCCGTCGCTGCGTATAACACGGTGGCACGGCACGTCAGGATCATAATTGGCAGCCATGATGCTAGCGACAGCGCGGGCGGCTTTTGGATTACCGGCTTTTATAGCCACCTCCTTATAGGTCATTACTGAGCCCTTTGGAATCCGGCGCACTACCGCTCTAACTTTTTCGGTAAAGGTCATAGGCTTACTTTTTGAGTTTATTGTGTAAGTGTAAGAGTTTTTTGCCAGCCGCTTCGCGGTACGAACAGTACTCACACAGTTCACCACTCGCCGGAATGCCTTCGGTCTCTAGTGTTGTTTTTATCTCGCTCAGTGCTGTTTCTATCCAACTGACGTCAGTCTCTACCGGCACGAGCGTGGTTTCAAAGATAAGTTTGTCATCAAAGGCATCAAGGTCCTTATCAGCGTTGGCGTAGACTAAATATCCAGTAGTTGCTACCGTAAAGCCGTTTTGCTCAAGGAGCCAGCGGTATACCCCGAGCTGCCGTGTGTACTGAATTTCCCATGGACTATCGCCAAGCGCTTCAATACGCTCAGCTTTTGAGGTCGACTTATAATCAATGATGATAAGAGTTCCGTCGGGTTGTACCCAAATATCGTCTACTGCGCCAGAGACAGTAAGTCCGGTTGCTTCGTGTGTGTGTTCTATGCCTGCAAAGTTGTCACGCCACACATCTAACTCTGTGTGCGTAAACGGCACTGCGTCGATCTGGTACTTTTCCATGATCGGATGTCTTGTTCCCGCTTTTCGGTGAATATCAAATTCCTTCTTAAACAGTTCATCGACAGCGATATTTAGATTGAATGACGGAAAACTTGGCCGTTTAGTTCCCAGTTTGTTGTCTAAATAAAAACAGCGTGGACACTCAAAAAAGAGGTCGATTTTAGAACGAGACAGGCGCCACTTCGCACCGCCATAGTTCCACTCACTACTGCGGTCGGGATTATAGCGCTTTTGAAACGTTGCCATACGTGTAGCAGTATACCATGCACAAAAAAAGCCCTAATCGGGCCTTTTTCGTTTTAAACAAGTACGCTTATTCAGCTGTAAAAGTTTCAAATGTTCCCTCTATCTGTGAGTCCGTAGCAAGGTCAAACTTTCGGTCCCCATTCTCGGTAAAGAAGACCACTGCGTACTGTCGTCCAGTCACTGTTGGCGCCAGTAGTTCTACTGACTCAGGAATGAGACCCTGTGACTTGCTATACCGCGCAGCACCAAGAATATTGCCAAGTGCTCCGTCTGAGTAAGAACGTACTGCGATCCAGCCGTCTTCGGTTGGGAAGGTTGCGCTGTCAATGGTTACACTACGACCAGCAGTTTGATCGGAAACACCGATCTTACCGTCACCCACCACCATTTCTGGTGCCGTATCGCTGGCTGTGTCAGACTTCATACTATCTGACGAGTCTTTAGTATTTGAATCATCACTTGTGTGGTCAGTCATCTCCGAGTCAGTATCAGTACTGTCTTCGTGAGCGGGTGAATCAGCCGGAGTTCCGGAAAAGATCCACACTAGTAAACCACCGATCAAGAGACCAGCCACGAATGCGACTACGGTCTTCTGACTCTCTTGTTGTTCTTGTTCTGACATATCTAAATACAGAATTGCGCTAAATTGTGACTAATATACTGCCTAGTATAGCAAGTCTACGAGCCCCCACACAGTTGACGAGCCTCGGAAAGTACTGCCTCGGTCTTACGCTGTGAAAGATGTAGATGTCGCAATATTTGGGGCCGTTCAAGGAGATCGCGGCACACAATCACACTACGCTTTAATAAAGCCGCTTTTTGGGCACTAGAGAGTGACTGAATGACCGTAATTGGGTACAATCCAGCCGCTTCAATACGGTCTTGCAGGTTATTGGTGCGCGGATAATCCCAGCCCAAAAGCTGCAATCCGACACAAGTAGCGTACTTTTCAGCGGTTGAGGTGAATTTTGTATTAGTGACCACCAAAAAGTCTATAATGCCACAAGTGTCATCTTTACACACAGCTTTATTTTCAAGATCGAGTTTGCGGGCGTACGAGTACATAACCACTTGTAAGTCAGACTTGATACCTGGGCGGGCATGAAACTTGGCTTCCGCGATAAACGTATGGTCAGGTCGGTACGCAGCCACATCAAGTTCATGAATCGCACATTTCCCCTTTAGGGTTAGGCGGGTTCGTGTTTTATAGCCCTCAATCTCAAACAACCGTGCCAAAAAATCTTCAAACGGAAAACCAGTTGGCCCAAGACCAAACAGAGCGCGCCGCAGTGAGTACTTGGCGGCGGTTGGTGATTCACTACTGCGCAAAAGTTCAAACGCCCGCGCATAGATAACCTGTGTGGTCATGCCATCAAACAGCTCGTCTTCTACCTGTTTGACGATATGCTCAACCTCATCTCGGTTAGCACCGGCTTTCTTGAGAGAGTTTCGTAATTTGTTTGGTCTAAAGGCTTCAGTCGTTCCGTCAGCTTTCGTAATTTTCATGGTCGGCTATGGTGTTATGGCTATTACGCAATGATACCACCTCCAAGACATTGATCTCCTTGATAAAACACAGCTGACTGCCCACTAACAGGTTGTTCTGCAGTGTTAGGTAGACTAACAGTAGATTCAGGCGTGCCAATGGTTACCTGTGCTCGGTGGGGTTTTTGTCGATACCTTGTCTGTACCTCAAGAGTGTTTGCTGTCGGCATATTTGGTATCCAATTACAGTCTGTCAAATGAATATCTTTGTCGACCACCGCTGCAGTAGGCGCTGTTTTGCTCACAATCAAGGTGTTTTTTTGTACATCTTTTTTGACTACGAAGTAAGGTGTACGCGCGTTGTCAGTGCTGCTGATCGTAAAGCCATGGCGCTGACCAATGGTATACACCAAAGCCCCCTTGTGGACCCCAATGTGTTTGCCGCTCGTGTCATACACCAGCCCTTCTTTGAGCTCCGTAAAATGTGACAAAAACTCAGGGATATCGATATGTCCCAAAAAACAAACACCCTGACTGTCTTTTTTTTGAGCAACTGGCAACTTCGCACGCTCGGCTTCTTTTCGAATAGTGGCTTTATTACTCTCCCCTACTGGAAGCAGGGTTTTGGACAGCTGTGTTTGCGTCAGTGTCCACAAAAAGTAACTTTGATCTTTTTCGGTGTCATTACCGCGCCAGAGCTGGTAACCAGCATTCGTGGTTCGTTTTTGTGCGTAGTGACCAGTTGCAATGTAGTCGGCGCCGTGCTGAGTCGCAAATTCAAGGAAACGACCAAACTTCACGTATTGGTTACACATCACGTCCGGATTAGGTGTTCTGCCGGCCAGATATTCCGCAATAAAGTGATCAGCAACATCTTGTTTATATGCTGTTTCGGCGTCACAGGTCAAAAACGGTATCTGTAGGTGAGCTGCTACTCGCATCGCATCTAGGCGCTCTTGTTCCCAGTTGCACTGTACAAAATCAGGCTGCCAAACTTTAATAAAGACTCCGACTACCTCATATCCCGCTTGTAAGAGACGTAAAGCAGCGACCGAGGAGTCGACCCCGCCTGAAAGGCCTACAAATACGCGTTTTTGAGTGCTCCGTTTCATAGCATGGAGCCTACCATGGCTTACTTTAGATAGCGAGCGATGTTGGCATTGTGTTCATGTAGCGTCTCTGCGTAGTAAAAGTTACCGTCCGTGCCGGTGATGTAGAACAAATATGGCGAAGGCTCGGGAAATAAAACCGCCTCAATTGCCGTCAGGCCAGGGTTTCCGATCGGCGTTGGTGGTAACCCTTTGTACAAGTACGTATTGTACGGACTGTCTATTTTAAGATCCTCGGGTGTCAATTCTTTAAGAGGTTTTTCAAGCACATACTCCATCGAGGCATCAACTTGGAGCGGCATACCAAGATTCATGCGAGACAGTAGGATGCCAGCGACCATGCGCATTGACTCAGGGCTATTCGCTTCACGCTCTACAATTGAGGCTAATGTAATGAGACCTTCTTCGGTTAGGTAATGCGTCGTAAGTTCGGTGCGCAAAGTCGCAGTTTTTTGTTGATAGGCTTCACGCAAAAGCACAATGAGTTCATCGGCGGTGTAGCTTTCAGGCACGAAGTACGTATCCGGAAATAAAAACCCCTCGTAACCACGTGCTTGTTCGTAGAAATATTCTGCATCAAAGTCAGGTAATTCCTCTGAGGCTAGCAGAGCGTACTCACGCACTGAATACCCTTCCGGAAACGTGAGCGAGACCAATTCCGCTTGTGGTACATCGTGTGACAAACGGTTCGCAACCTCAAACACATTCATTGGCTCAGAAAAGGCATATGCTCCTGCCTTAATGTCAGACGGATCGTGCAAGAAAACAAGTACCATATAAAGAATGGTGCCGCTTCGTACAACATGTGCAGTTTGTGCAGCGTCAGCTATGGCTGAGGCGGAAGAACCGGAAGTAATGTCAAAGCTTTGATCTGTTGGAAAGGACCGCGGCGCACTAGTAAAGTACGCAAAAATTAGTACCACTCCTAGCAATACCAAAAACAAACTTACAGCAACTAATTGCCATTTTTTACGCGGTGGTTTTTCTACTTCAGGGGGCATACACTACAAAGGTAATTCTCCAGTTGGTAGATTCGCTGGCGCTTCGCCACGGGTTGAACCGACACGTGTGAGCGTTGGTGTCTGAGCTACCTGACCCGGTAAGTGAAACATGGTGGCGAGCTCCTCGACAGTAAATATTCTTGGGGAGTCGATACCGCATTTTGGAAAATACTTGCGCATTTTGTACTCTTTGAGTTCTTGTTTTCTGAGTGCATTTAAAGCTTTGACCTTACCGCCAGGAATAATGTCTTTGTAGTCAAAATCCGTACGCCAACGAACACCAATGGCGTTTCTTGTATTGACGTCATATTGACTGAAAGAACGAATGATAGGATTGATGAGGTCACTGTTAAATCCCCCTTGATGATTTATGTACACCCACCGAATCGCACCTTTGTAGGCATATTTATCGGCATTACGTTCCAACGTCATGATGGTATCGCGCTCACCTGAAGTCAAGCGAGCCATTTCTTCTGTTTCTCCAGCTGCAAGTGGAGTGCGTTTTTCAGGGTCACGGTTCATTAATTTATTTATGTACTTAAACAGGTCATCCGACCAATTTGGACCTTCACCTAAGAGTAGCTGTCCATTCTTGAAACTATCACGTCGAAATGACTTGATGAGTATTTGCATGTATATACGCTCGTGCTGTTTGATACTACCAAACACCTCCAGCATTGGTGTCATAGGGTCAAGCTTCTCCTCTTCTTTAGGTAGTTTATCAAGCCCATAGTCGATATATGTCTTAATTGGTAAAAAGCCGTCTTTCTTTTTACCCATGTGAACTGAAAAAACAGTTGTTTTACTGGGATCAAAACTAATTGGTACTTCACCTGCGTAATCTACTGGCTCTTCTATGATCTCCACTCCGGGGTACTGTGCGTACATATTGGCTTCAAATGCATCCCGTGTCTTTTTGGTCGGAACATTTACATAGAATCGTACTTCCCCGCCGATGGAAACAATCTCTAATGAAAAGTCTAACGGTCTTTTTCCATCAAGATAGGTTTGCATCAAGTTATCAGGATTGGCGACATTATGTATTTGTGCCAGAACAAACTCCATCGCTTCAGGCGATTTAAACACCTCTTGCGGTGGAATAATACGCAATGTAGTACGACCTTGATTAGCCCAAAACTTTTTCCCCACTGCTTCGTCCCACTTGCTAAAAAAAACTAAAAATAAGACTACCGGTAGCCAGATTGGTAGTAAAAAGATAAAAAACGAAAACGCATCAGCTGCAGATACACCAAAAAGAAAAAAGCCAAGTAAAATCAAAAAGAGATCAATGATGATCATCATTGGCCCGTAGTCCATGTCATTGTCGTCCATCCATGAAAAAACAGACGCTAAGATTGGTACTTCCATTGTCAGTCTATTGTACAACACAAAACCAGCTGACACGTTTGTGTCAGCTGGTTTCTCTGGAAAAGTTTACTTACTCAACGAGCATGTATGAACCGTTGGAAAGCCGTTTGAAAATGTTGGTGTCTTGTAGGTTGACCACAATAGTGTTGTCTTTGACGTAGCGCTCTTTACGAACCTTGTCGATAATTTCTTCACGGGTAAGCGGGCCGTTCTTTTCAAGAATTTCGCGCAAGACATCTTTTACGACACCAGCAGAGTATCCCCATTCAGAAAGTGCGTAAAGACCGCGGCCAACCAGTACAAAGCGCTCATCCTTAATGAGTTCGTTGTGGGTTGTGGCGGTGTGTGCTTTTTTGCCAAAAAGCTCGTTAATAGCCCCTGCTACTTCTCGGAAGTGCATTGGAGAGCCGTGGCGCTTTACTGCCAAGTACGCATAATCGCGAATGCCTTTAACGCGAACATTTGGGCTTTCGGCATGACCCCACTCACCAAGTGGATTATTAGTGATCTCTTTAGAAATAGTAAGCCAGCGCTTTAGTATCTGCTCATCGTATTTGTCAGCAATATCAATAAGTTGATCTCGGAAGCGAGCTAGGACTTCTTCTTCGGAAATAAGCTCGTCAGCAGCGAGGGACTGGTATACGTTCTTAAGGGCCTTTTCCACCGTCTCCGCTATTTTCTTTTCTGTGTACCAGCGATGTGCGTAGGCATTGTTTTCTTTGTTACGGTAAAACGGACTACCAAGGACTAGCAGGAAGTAAATGTGATTGCGGGTTGCTTGATCTTTCGTCAAGCTATCAAGCAGTTCATGTTCAGCGATAAGCCCACCGCCAAGTGAGACAATGGCTTCCTGAAGCTCGTCAAAGACGGATTGAAACTCGCTGTATACATCTGACTTTTGAATAGACTGAATGCCGTAGTTCTCGATTTGACGCACTCGCTCACGTGTAATGCCGTAGGTCTGGCCAATGGCCTCTAGTGTATACGTCTCAGTTTCTTTACCAAGCCCGTAGCGCTTTTCAAGCACATCACGAGCACGCTCAGGAAGAGCGGCCAGTAGTTTTTTGGTTACTTGTTTTGGTTTAAACGTAATCATAATCAATCTGGTTGTCCTAAAAGGGTGGCTTTTTTAAGCCGTATAATTATTGTGACGCCTATTTTTACCATGGCTGTTGACACAAGTCAACACTCCCACTCTAATCACTGGTGATGATGTTAAGAATGCGGCCCGGTACGTAAATGACTTTTCCAATGTTTTTATCAACTAAATACTTTTGGATGGAAGATTGTCCCTTGGCAGCAAGCAGCGCCTCTTCTTCACTAACATCAGGGGCAAGTTCGATAGCGCCACGCATTTTGCCATTTACTTGAACACCAATGGTGACCACGTCATCAATGGCCAGACTCGGGTCAGCAACTGGGAACTCTTCTAAGTGGACTGAGTTTGTCTTTCCTGCTTCGTGCCACAGTTCTTCAGTAAGGTGGGGCGCAAACGGGGCGAGTGACTTAAGGAACATCTCGTAACTTTTTTTTGCAAGACCTTGTTTTTCTACTAAGTTCACAAACTGCATCATGGCACTAATCGCGGTATTGAACTTGTACAGCCGTATGTCTGTGCGTAGTTTAAGAATGGTTTTATGTAGAGCTTTAGTTACTTCACTGTTTTCTGTTTCAACAAAATGTTCATGAAGGCCGTTAACACGCTCTAAAAAGCGACGAATGCCGGCAATGCCACCCATGTCCCACGGGTAGTTAGCCACCTCGCCGTACGGACCCATAAACGCAAGGTACATTTTTACGCTATCGGCACCCACTCTACTCACCTGCTCATCAGGATCAATGACGTTGCCTTTACTTTTACTCATCTTGTTTCCGTCTGGCCCTAGGATGAGTCCGCGATTGATACGCTTCGCGTATGGCTCATCGTCAACAACAAGACCAAGGTCAAACAGTGCTTTCTGCCAAAATCGAGAGTACAACAGGTGCATGGTTGTGTGTTCTGCTCCGCCAAAGTAGATGTCGATCGGCATCCATTTTTTTTGCTGCTCAAGTGCAGACAGTGCGTCAGTGTTCTCGTTATCAATGTAGCGCAAAAAATACCACGATGAGTCTACAAACGTATCGAGTGTCTCCACTTCTGGTGTCCAGCCAGCACCGAATAACTTTTCAGTACGCTCTTTTAGTTCTTTGCTTTTAGCCAGCGGAGCTTCTCCGGTTGGCTTAAAATCAACATCACTTGGCAACGTCCACGGCAGGTGTTCTTTTGGCACAGCGTGCGGCTTCCCTTCTGGATCGTAAACGATTGGAATCGGCACACCCCAGTACCGTTGTCGTCCTACCGACCAGTCGCGTAAGCGGTACGTGCTCGTCATACGGCCACCGACTTTTTTCACAATAGCCTCTTTGGCATCTTCTGAGCTCATGCCGTCAAATTCTTCGGAGTTGTGTAATACACCGAGATCTGTATTAAAAGCCTTCTTTCCATGTAACGCCTCAAGGAGAACTCGAAGAGAGTCTGCCAAGTTATCTCTTTCAAGTAATTCTTCAATTGTTAATTCGAGAACAGCCTCACCTTCGTGCAATACGTAGTTACTTTGAATATCACTAAAATGCGTCGCTGAGATATAGCAGTCTGACTTTACTGAAGGATATGTATATGAACCGACGGCATCATATCCACGCAAATCAATCTCAAGTTCTTCGTTAATCTCTCTGACTACTGCACTTAGGACATCCTCGTCATTCTCAATTGCACCACCAAAAAGACCGATCTTCCCAGAATTTGTTTTTGCATCTAAGTCTCGTAACTGCCAGAGAAATGTTCCAGGCTTGTCTTTTACTTCAAGTAACGCACCTGAGTGTGTAATTTTCTGAGGAGCAACAACTGACTTGATCGCAATTCCGTATTTTTGTGCAAACGTAAAGTCTCGTTCATCGTGCGCTGGAACTGCCATAATGGCGCCAGTGCCATAAGACGCAAGTACATAGTCAGCAATAAATACTGGTATTTCTTCATTGTTGGCTGGATTTGTAGCTGTGATACCTTCAAGCCGTACACCTGTTTTCTCCTTAGTGGCATCAAGTCGGTCTTGTTCGTTTTTTTGTGTACTTAGTACGATATATCGTACTACTTCGTCCCAGTTTTGTATCTGTTTCTTGTTCTTTTCCAAAAGTGGGTGCTCTGGCGCTAAGACCATATAGGTAGCGCCAAATAGTGTGTCTGGACGCGTGGTAAAGACTGTCACGTTGTCACCAGTTGATAGTTTGAAGTCGATCTCAGCTCCTTTAGAGCGGCCGATCCACCTCCGCTGTGCTTCTTTGATGTGTTCTGGCCAATCAACCTTTTCGAGATCGTCTACCAAACGATCAGCGTAATTAGTGATACGGAGCATCCACTGCGGCATTTCTTTTTTCTCAATAACGTCACCACTCCGTTCACAGGTACCGTCAGCCAAAACTTGTTCATTAGCAATAACGGTGTTACACCCTGGGCACCAGTTGACTATACCTTTGCCACGAAACGCTATATCGTTTTCAAAAAACTGCGTAAACATCCACTGTGTCCATTTATAGTAGTCTTCATCGGTAGAACTCGTAGTTTTGTCCCACGAAAAGGCATTGCCCATGCTCTTAAGTTGGTTCTTCATGTGAGCAATATTGCTCTCGGTCCACGTCCGTGGGTCAGTATCGCGCTTAATGGCCGCATTTTCGGCTGGTAGACCGAATGCATCAAAACCCATTGGATACAAAACTTGTTTTCCTTGCATGCGCTGAAAACGTACATAAATATCAGGCACGGCAAAAGCGTGCCAGTGGCCAATATGGAGGTTTCCTGAAGGATATGGCCACTCCACCAGTACGTACTCTTTTTCTTTGTTTGTATCACGCTGTCCTACTTCGTAGAGCTTTTGTTCCTCCCAAAGTTGTTGCCATTTCTGCTCAATAGCGGCAGCGTCGAACTTTTTATGCATATACGTACCTCCGTGTTTTAGCTAGTAACACAAAGGCCATTATGCCGTTAACAGCGAATATGTCAAAGGCAGACCGTGTGGTCTGCCTTTTGCGCTAATCAATTAATGTAGGTTTAAGTTCTTGATCAAGGATAATCGTGCGCTCAAAGCATTTTGTACCAGCATCATGTTCCCAGTCTTGATTTTGGTAGTAACGGATATCAGTTGCCACTGGTCGAGCGTACGAATACTGGTCGTACTCTGGTGTTGGCGCGCCAAACTCGGCGCATAGTTCGTATGTGGTATCACCAGTGACTTTGTACTCGTACGCAGCCCTTCCTTCTGGCGCTACTGGTACCTTTGCACCGTTTTGATACACAGATTTAAGGTCGCTTGGTAACTCACTTTGTGTTGCGTAGTACTCTTCGATACGCCACTGCATATCTTGGAGGTCATTAATCTGATTTTGATCTATTGATTGCTCACGTACGAGACTCGGAGCGTCGATTTGATAGTAGCCGTAGACTATCGCAGCAATGACCACAACAGCGGCAATAGCTCCACATTGAATAGACATCTTTTCGCGGGTATTCCAGAAGCCAATCGCGTCACGGCGATAGTACTCAAATGCAGCACCCACTACGATGAACATCGATACAGCTTTGAGCAGAAATCGAGTGGTAAGTTCGCCGTTTAGAAACGCCATAATAACAGCCACCAGATCACCGAGCATCACCAAACCTCCAACAAGGAGTGCTGCGTAGACTAACCACTTAGTAAGCGTGTGATACAGACCTGACTCATGACGACGTGCCACATTAACTTTGCGAGTTAATAAGAGGTACGTAGGGAAAAACACTAGCAAACTGGCTATGGCGTAGCGAATACCTTCTTGCGCATTACTATATTCCCAACTAGCCGCAGCGGCATCAGGAAATACGAGGTTGATAATGCCGAAGAGTAGGACCAGTAAACTACTGATAGAGACAATAAGTGCAATAAGAGCCCCAAGCTGGAGCGCCATGTTTTTGGGTGTATGTTCCATATGTTGTATTATACATCTAATATCAACTTATAGTTACACGGTAGATGAAAGCTGAAGATATCAAAAAAGCACCAAAATTGTTTGCTGAAAACATAAAACTTGGCTATACGCCTGAGTATTTTGTCATGGGTATCAGCTCTGGCAATCAAGCCCAGATATATACCCTAACCCCTGCTCATGCTAAACGACTTAAACAGTATTTAGAGCACGAGCTTAAAGATTTTGAAGCCAAACATGGTGAGATAACCGCTGAATGGAATCCGAATGTAGTTAGTCCGGTACAGAGGGCAAATCCACCGAGCGAAGGTAGCTAGAGTTTGTTATCTAAAATGAATTAGCATTTTGGATTTACAAATCTCTACTTCGCGAATGGATTTGCCAGACGGAGCCGGTATACAAGACAAGTGAAGCGAGGGCTTGTCGGCGAGTCTGGGGAGGAAGTTCTTAGAAAAATTGGAGTTTACGAACAATTTTACTTAGAAACTTGACCCCTAATCCACCAAGCGAAGGAAGCTAGACACAACAATGGCCCCGAAGGGCCGAATGTAACTCACTGTACAGCTGCGGTTACGGAAGTGGTGTCGCGTGACATGTTTTCGTGTCTTTCGTACGACACCCAAACCCAATACAGCATAAAAAAAGAAATGCAGATCACGAAGCGCAGTGAATCGTTCATGTTCGTATCCTCCCTACTTTCACATTACTCTTTATAATCAGCTACGCGAGATGCTTCTGTGTATAAAAACCGCCCGGCGCACAGAGCGCCGGGCGTTGGTCTGTCATCCCTTGACCTGACTTACTCCCGTAAGGGCTAAAGGATAACGAGGCGCATTGTTGCGATCCAGACTTCTTCTGCCGCCGGTGCCAGCCACAGAACCGTAATCAGTACCACGAGTCCTGCAAAAAACCACTTGAGGGTATTTTTCATTGCCTTGTCCTCCTGCTAAGAATGCATGAATTCAATGACGTCACCATCGGCAACGATATATTCTTTCCCCTCTGTTCGAAGCTTACCTTGTTCTCGTGCTTTGGCAAGTGAACCGGCAGCCACCAGATCAGCAAACGCAACCACTTGGGCGCGGATGTACTTGTCTTTAAAGTCGGTATGAATCGCAGCCCCTGCTTCTGGCCCAGTGCTGGCGGCCGCAATTGTCCACGCGCGCGTCTCTTTCTCGCCCGTTGTAAAGTAGGAAATAAGCCCGAGGCGGTGGTAACAGGCACGTATCAAAGATTCTATACCACTGTCTTGTGCTCCATACTCTCGTCTAAACTCAGTTTTTTCAGCTTCTTCTAGGTCTTTAAGCTCGTGCTCCATACCGGCATCTACAACAACGTACTCTGCGCCTGTGTTTTCAAAAAACTCCGTTAGCTCTTGCCAGCGTGGGTCATTTTGCTCATCAAGGTTAAAGGCCCCGTTCTTACGATTGCAAACATATAGAAATGGCTTCATGGTCAGCAAATGTAAACCTTTAATGATAGCTTTTTGCTCTTTATCAAGCTCAAAGCTGTTAGCCAACTGCCCTGCTTCTAGGTGCTTTAGGAGTGGCTCCAGTATGGCCTTCTCAGTTAGTGCAGTTTTCTCGCTACGCTTCACCTCACGTTCGATGTTGCCAAGACGCTTTGCAACCGTTTCTGCGTCTGCCATGATGAGCTCAAGGTTAATAACCTCGATATCGCTTAGTGGATCAACGACGCCGGAGACATGGTGCACATCCTCGTCTTCAAATATACGCACCACTTCCGCCACCATATTAACCTCGCGTATGTTAGAAAGAAATTTATTGCCGAGCCCCTCACCGGCAGAGGCTCCTTTTACCAGTCCGGCAATATCAACAAATTCCACAATTGCGGGAATGGTTTCTTGGCTGCCAGAAATATCACTCAGTGTTTTGAGTCGATTGTCAGGCACAGCCACCACACCCACGGATGGGTCGATGGTGCAAAAGGGGTAGTTTTCCGCTGGCACACTACTGCGAGTAAGTGCATTGAAAAGCGTTGATTTACCAACGTTGGGGAGTCCTACGATACCGACACTTAAACTCATGGGGAGTAGCTTAACAGATTTACAGATTTATAAAAGAAAATTGCCGGAGTCACGCGGCAAGGTGACTCCGGCGCGCTTCAGCGTCCCAACGAGGGAGTGGGACGTCCGGAATTGAACTTGTTCATACAAACTGAAGCCGCGCTAATATAGCACACAAAAAACGCTTTTCAATAGAGACTGTGCACACTAATAAGCCTTGCGTCCTAAGGCCTCGACTTCCGCGAGCCATTTGTCACGAAGTTTGTCATCGACACGTTCGCAGGGGCCGTAGGCGGTGACTTTAGTGCGAAGACCGGCAAACTCTAAGATACCGTACTGGATCTCGTTGGTATAGTCACCAAACTGCCACCACGTCTTAAACGGAGAATGGGTGCCGGCGACAACGATAACACGAGCGGTCTTCCCTTTCAGGCGTTGAATGAGTTTTTTTGTCTCCTTGTCAAAGTTAAACGCAAACCCTGGAATCCAAAACCGATCAAACAGACCTTTAAGCAAGGCAGGCATGGTATTCCACCAGTTTGGGTACACAATGACCACATGGTCAGCCACGCGGATACTCTCTTGCATGGCCAATAGATCTGGCTCTAACGGTTGAATTTCCTTGTAGCCCTTATGTAAAATTGGGTCAAACTGTAGTTCGCCCAGATTGTAACGAGTCACTTCGTGCCCGGCTTCAGTAGCGCCGCGGACATAGGCATCTGCAAGACTACCGGAATACGTTTCCTTGTCGGGATTACCAAGAATAAGTACTATTTTCTTTGTCATTAAACTCAGTATACGATACAGCCCACACCTTTGGTGTGGGCTGTATGTTGATAGAAAGCAGGTCTACCTTCGTATGCTACCGTTGGGATTAAACCTTCCGGCCGTACCGCCCTGCATAGCAGCTAACTTTTGCTGCATTTGTGGGCTCATGATCTTCATGATCTCAGCCTGATATTTAGGTAGCACCTTCATTCCGGCCGCCATTTGGTTGTTTCCGTTCTTTTTCAGTTCTTCTTGCATCTCCTTCGCAATCTTTTCAAATAGTTTTGGGTCTTTTTCCACCAACTCCATAATCATTTGTTGTTGATCCGCCGGCACATTTTTTAGCTGTTTTTCAATAAGTTTTTTAACAGCAAAATTCTTTATTTTTCCAAACATAGGCGTCTATTGTAACAAGTTTAGTGGGTGCAGCAAGAAGTATGGTGTAATAGCGTCTAAGTCTTGACAAATCACAATTTTATAGCAATTATAGTCGTCTATGTTACATACGTTATATCGCTGGTACGGCAAGCGCACCGTACTTATTGTGGGAGGGCTAGTAGCGGCTCTTATTGTTTTTGGGATTTTTTATAAATTTGCGTCTGAAAAAGCACCAGATAGTGAAGAAGCTGTCGTTCCAATTGTAAAAGTAGCACCAGCTGCTGCTGCTGGTCTGTCAGATAAAGCTTCTTTTGTGGGTACAGTGCGATCGGTCAGCGAAGCTGATATAAAAGCCGAGGTAGGAGGACGCGTTACATCTGTGCCAGTAGAGCTCGGCCAAAAAGTAACCGTCGGTGCTGTTATTGCTACTCTTGAGAATTCTGCTCAGCAAGCTGCTGTACTCCAAGCTGAGGGTGCCTACGAGGCAGCGGTGGCAGCGGCTGCGCAAAGTGATATTAGTGGTAGTCAGGCACAGATCAGCCTTAAAGCTAGTCAAGACAGCCTCATTGCCACCTTAAAGGGCGCCTACTCTTCTAGTCAAAACATTCTTTATAGCGATATTGATGTGTACTTTACTAACCCCAATGAAGGTATCATTGGGTTGAAAAATATTTCTGGAGGCTCCTCAATTAATCCTGCCCGAGAAACACTACGTACTACTTTGCCGGCATGGAAGAATGAAGTTGATTCGCTCAATGCAAACAGCGATCTTTTTGCTGCTACTGATTTGGCTTTACTGCGTATTGACGACATCACAGTGATTGTTAACTTTTTTATCACTAAGCTTAATAACCCTGAAACGACAAACCTTACTGAAGCTGAGCGTACTGCTGCCCTGTCTTCTTTTATTAGCACTCGCTCAAGCCTAGAGAGTTTGGCTGCTAGTTTACGTAGCAGCCGCAGTGCTCTAGAAAACGCTGAGGATGCTTATGAAAAGTCAAAACTTGCGAGCACCGGCACGACAATCTCTTCAGCCAATGCTGCCGTTAAACAGGCCCTCGGAAGTCTGCGTGCGGCGCAATCAAATCTTGCAAAGACTATTTTACGTTCACCGATCAGTGGCGATATAAACGTGCTCACTGCACATGTTGGTGATTTTATTTCGCCTCTTACGTCGGTAGCAAAAGTTGCCAATAACAACGCCTCAGAGATCACTATTTATGCCGGTGAAAATGACTTGCCATTGTTTACCGTAGGAGCAGCTGTCACTATTGAGGGCGAATATGAAGGTGTGGTGACCAATATTGCTGCTGGTGTAGATAGTGCTACACAGAAAACACAGATCAAGATCGGAACTGATGCCCTCACCCTCAGTAGTGGTGATACGGTAGAGGTTTCTTTAGTAGGTATGTCGAGTACGGCTACTGAGTCACAGCAACCTATATATGTACCACTTACGGCTGTCAAGTTCACAAGCGACAATGGATCTGTCTTTACTGTTGAAAACGGTGTCTTGGTGTCTCATGATGTCGTTCTTGGTAGTGTACGCGGTTCCAGCGTCGAAATCGTCTCAGGAATCTCAGGTGATAGTGAGATAGTGCTGGACGCGCGCGGCCTCACCGTTGGATCAAAAGTAGAAGCTGTTAAATAGTTATGTGGAGTTTTTTCATTCGCAACAGTAAATTTGCGTACCTATTCTTAATTGCACTCGTTGTACTTGGCTCGTACTGTGTTTTCTTGATTCCTAAAGAATCAGCACCAGAAGTTATTATTCCTGTTGGTGTCGTAGTGACTGTCTTACCGGGTGCTCCTGCGACTGATGTTGAGGCACTGGTAACAAACGAGCTTGAGCGTGGGCTTACCAGCTTAGAGAACGTCAAACAAATTACATCCGTGTCACGCGAAGGTGTGTCGTCACTCACCGTTGAGTTTGAAGCTTCTGCCAACATTGATGACTCCATTCAAGACCTCAAGGATGCTGTAGATACGCTACAAGCTGACCTCCCAGCAGATGCTGAGGACTCTCGTGTAACAGAAGTCAATTTTACTGACCAGCCAGTGATGACCATTGCCCTCTCGGCTGATATCAGTGACCGAGCTTTTACTGAACTTTCTGATACGGTTGAAAATGAGATCGAATCTATCGCTGGTGTTTCTCGCGTCGAATTTAGAGGCGTTCGCCAACATGAAATATCAGTTGTTGTTGATCAAGCTGCACTAGCGTTGTATGACCTTAGCCTTGGTCAAATAACCAGCGCTATACAAAGCGCAAATCTTGCCTTTCCAATCGGGCAAATTGAAAATAACGGTGTTTCCTATAACGTCGCGTTTGAAGGTGACTTAGCCGACAGTTTTGATGTGTTGAACGTTGGTGTTGCGGTACGAGGCGGTCAGCCGGTGTATGTGCGTGACATTGCTGTCGTTGATGATGGACTTGCACCAGCCGGCACTCTTTCTCGGGTCAGTATTCTCAATCAGCCCTCAGAAAACTCTATTTCTCTCAATGTCTACAAACAAAGCGGCGGTGACATCACCATTATCACAAAAGCTGTTAACGATCGCTTAGCTGAGCTCCAAAGTGACGGGGGTATCTTAGCTGACGTTAAAGTTCTAACAGTGCTTGATGCTGGAAAGGATATCAAGTCAGATCTTGTGCGTTTGTCTGGGTCAGGTCTACAAACAGTCATCTTAGTAGTACTGCTCCTTGTAGTTGCTATCGGATGGCGTGAAGGCTTGTTGGCTGGACTCGCTATTCCACTCTCTTTCTTGTTCGGCTTTATCGGTCTGTACCTGTCTGGTAATACCATAAACTTCTTAAGTTTATTCTCTCTTATTCTCGGTATCGGTATTTTGGTGGACTCGGCCATTGTGATGGTTGAGGGTATCAATCGTAAGATGAAAGACGACCCGACCATTGATAAGAAGCAGGCCGCTCTTGAAACAATAGATGAGTTCAAAGCGCCACTTATTTCTGGAACGTTGACCACAGTGTCAATGTTTGTGGGATTGTTCATTGTTTCTGGCGTTATTGGTCAGTTCATTGCCAGTATTCCATTTACCCTTATCTTTCTTCTGTTTGCCTCAATGTTTGTGGCACTGGCTATTATTCCGTTGTTGGCAGCCTCGTTCCTACATCGTCGCAACACAACCCGAATGGAGGTATTGCAAGTAGAGTATGCGCACCGCTTTGAGTCGTGGTATCGTGCTCGACTCACACCCTTCATTGAAGACGCAGCCAAAGCAGATCGCTTTTTGTCTCTTATCTTTGCCTTACTAGTAGCAGCTGTTTTCTTGGCAATTAACACGTATGCCGGAATTATTGCTGGAGTGCTTGTGTACGTTAGTACAAATTGGCTACGCAACCTCCAGCGTAAACGTCTCTGGAGCAACCTTCGGTACCGACTACTATGGCTACCAATGACCGTGCTGGGCATTGGTGTTTCTGCCACCTTGGCAACTTCCATCCTTCCAAATCACAATCTAGTGAAGGTGGTCTTTTTTGAGCAAAGTGACATTGACTACGTAATCGTAGAAATAGAACTACCAGAAGGAACAACTAAGGAGGTAACTGACATTGCAGCTCGTCGTGTTGAAGATATTGTCTATGAAGAGGACGAGATCGCTTCGTACGTTTTGACAGTAGGCAGCGGAAACGAGTACGGCTCTGGTGGTACCGGAGAAAAGTACGCCAACTTATTTATCACGTTGACTAAAGATCGTGAACGCACCAGTACTGAAGTGGTAGAGGACCTGCGTGAAAAGCTGAGCGTGATACGAGACTTTAAGGTGAGTGTTAGTCAATTGTCTGACGGTCCTCCAACCGGTGCGGCTATTATCATAAAATTCTTGGGTGAAGATCTAGAGGCAATTACTAAATTGGCAAACGAAGCGGCACTGGTACTGCGTGAGACTGATGGTATTGTAAACGTTGAAACCAGTACTAATAGTAATAATACTGAGTTTGTACTGACCCTAAATCGAGCGAAGGCAGCTTCATATGGTCTAAGCGCCCTTACCATCTCACAACTGGCTCGCACTGCAGTCTATGGTAGCGATGCAACATCCATCACCTCGCTAACAGACGATACCGACGTTGTGGTAAAACTTAATGTCTCCAATGAACGATCAGTCAATCCTGAAGATACCAACCGTACTACTATTGATGCTTTAGAGCGACTTAACATTCCAACTAACCAAGGGGGATCAGTCCCACTGTCTGCACTTGTTGATATTTCTCTGCGTGAATCAAGCTCAGTCATCAATCATGAAGACGGTGATCGCGTTGTATCAATTACTGCTGATGTAGCGACTGATGCTAATGCTCGTGAACTGCAAGCAACAGCGCTTGATAGGATCAACAATGAGCTTTCTATTCCATCCGATGTTGCAATCAGTACCGGCGGTGGTGAAACGGATGAGTCTAACGAAGCGTTCGCCGAAATGTTCTTGGCTTTGGTTGTTGGAGTGCTTCTTATGGTTGGTATTCTAGTATTGCAATTCAATTCATACCTCCATATGCGGTACGTGTTGTCTATCTTGCCATACTCCCTTATTGGTATCTTCTTCGGACTAGCTCTAACGCAGAATTCACTTTCATTCCCTTCTATGATGGGCTTCATTGCTCTGTCAGGTATTGTTGTCAACAACTCTATCCTGCTCATTGATATGATGAACCAGATGCGCCACCGACATCCTGAGCGACCTATTCATGATGTAGTGCTTGATGCTGCTACCAGCCGCTTGCGACCAATTCTGCTTACTACCACCACTACCGTAATTGGCATGATCCCACTTACCTATGCTGGTGATCTCTGGGCGCCACTAGCCTACGCGGTCATGTTCGGGCTACTCTTTTCAGTGATTATTACGCTGATCTTGATTCCTATCACCTACTACCGCAAACCTGGGGACTTAGACTAGATCATATAATTACAAAACCCGCAGTCTACTGCGGGTTTTGTATTAACTTGCATTTGGCGCTAGTTTTGAAATAATTTAAATTACTCTCCTGTTCTGGAGAGCATGGGCTGCACCTGCTACTGCCCTTCCAAGCCCGCTTCAAGTCAAAACTTCCTAGGGTTGGGAGTTTAGCGCTTGCTGCAGCCCGCCCGGCACACTGTTGTGCCGGGCGCTTTTTATATCAAGACAGTCGCTTGGTTGTTACTCACTTCTAGCATACCATTTTCGATAGTAAATGATTCCTCATCACCATTTTCACGGGCAATCAAAATAATACCGGCTTTAAGCGGAGAGATGAGCGGTTCGTGACCGGCGAGAAGTGTCATTTCGCCACTAGCCCCCGGAACGGTCACGCGCGCCACTTCCCCATCAAACAGCGGACCGTTAGCACGCGCGATTGTTAGTTGTAGTAGTTTTTTGTTTACCCCGTTAGAAAGTACGGGCTCTTGACTACCTTGTGATGTTTTTGTTTCTTGTTCCATATCCATTCTTTCTAACGGGGTTCAGCCATTATTTTTCAGTTTGAACTTCGTCAATGCCACCCTTCATGTAGAAAGCCTGCTCAGACTTATCATCATGCTTGCCGTCAAGAATCTCACCAAAAGCACGTACAGTCTCCGCGAGGGTTACGTACTTACCAGCTGAGCCGGTAAAGACCTCTGCCACGCTAAACGGCTGACTAAGAAAGCGTTGGATCTTACGAGCGCGATACACGGTTTGCTTGTCATCCTCAGAAAGTTCCTCGATACCAAGAATAGCAATGATGTCTTGAAGGTCCTTATAACGCTGCAGGACGAGTTTAACGCCTTGTGCCACGCGGTAGTGTTCTTCACCAACGATCTCTGGATCAAGGGCGGTTGAGTTACTCTCAAGAGGATCGATAGCTGGGTAAATACCAAGTGAAGCGAGTTGGCGCGAAAGTACCACGGTTGAGTCAAGGTGTGAGAAGGTAGTTGCTGGCGCTGGGTCAGTAAGGTCGTCAGCTGGTACGTACACCGCCTGCACGGAAGTAATTGAACCAGTCTTGGTTGAAGTAATACGCTCCTGCATCTTACCCATCTCCTCAGCCAAGGTCGGCTGGTACCCCACCGCAGAAGATACACGACCAAGAAGCGATGATACCTCCTGACCAGCCTGTGTAAAGCGGAATACGTTGTCCATAAAGAACAGCACGTCCTTACCGCCGCCTGAGTCACGCAAGGCCTCAGCCATAGTAAGGCCGGTAAGACCAACGCGGGCACGCGCACCCGGTACCTCGTTCATCTGACCAAATACGAGCGCCGTCTTATCAAGCACACCGGAGTCTTTCATCTCATGATAAAGGTCGTTACCCTCACGCACGCGTTCGCCCACGCCGGCAAATACTGAGTATCCACCATGCTCTGAAGCCACGTTATTGATAAGCTCTTGAATAAGCACTGTCTTTCCTACTCCGGCACCACCAAAGAGTCCTACCTTACCACCCTTAATGAACGGAGCCAGCAGGTCAACTGACTTGATGCCGGTCTCAAAAACCTCTGTTTTAGTGGATTGATCCACAAACGCCGGCGCTTCTTGGTGAATACTGCGAGTATCACCCCCCGTAAGTTCCTCTTTACCATCGAGGGTATTACCAAGTACATTGAAAAGTCGTCCAAGTGACTGTTCTCCGACCGGCACCGAAATAGCCGCACCGGTGTCAGCTACCTCCATACCACGTTTGAGGCCTTGAGTATCTTGCATCGCAATCGCGCGCACGCGGTCAAGACCAACATGTTGTGCTACCTCAAGTGTGATCACTTCCCCATCCTCTTTGGAAACAGTTAACGCGTTTTGTAGCTCCGGTACGCCGGCCGCAAAGTGAATATCAACCACCGGCCCAATAATTTGGGTTATGGTGCCGGTTGTACTTTTAGTTTCAGTTTTTGTGGTCATAAGCGAGTTTGTAGATTATAGATAACAGTTTTAGTAATTTGGACGACTCAGTCATGCTGAGTACCCAATCTCTTAGAAAGAAACTGGGTACTTAGTATCACTAAAGAATTTGCGCCATATATGAAAAAATTGCTAAAACACAAACACTTGAAAAGATATTGATTAGAAAGAAAATAATCTGAAGCCTAGATAGCTCATGTTTATATATTTTATATACAGACAGTGGAATCAAGATCACTAACAACACTGTAGCGATACCTGCGGTCATAAAAAGTAAAAATCCTACCCCAAACAAGAATTCAGCAATCGATTCAAAAAATATTGTCAATGGTAATGCATTTACCCAAAGAATAATAGTTGCCAGAACCAAACCTGGTTGAAAACCTAGTGCAAATGTAAACTTTGATATTTTTTTCTCTTGCGTGCCGACAAAACGATATTGTATAAGACTCTTTAGAAGTATAAGAGGTATGGAAATAAAACCAACTGTGCTACAAAAAATAAGCACTATAAAGATGGTCTCCAAAGAACTGTGTTCTGGAATTGTTATATAGAATCCTATATACCACGACAACAAAGCGATTAGCGGAGTTAGTATAAATATTCCTTTTTCTACAAAATGAAAATGCATATTATTTCATTGCTTCAATACCGCTGGTAATTTCACTCACCTCAGCAGTAATAGCTGCTTGGCGGGCATTGTTGAATTTAAGAGTGAGAAGTTTGGTCACCTCTTTGGCTTTATCAGTGGCGTTTTTCATGGCTACCATACGAGCGGAATGCTCAGAGGCTTTGCTTTCAAGAAGGGCGTGGTAAAGAATGACCTCGACCAGAAGTGGGATCAGGGCATTTAACACCCCTTCCTCACCACCTTCAACTGTATACGCTATTTTGTTATCAGTCGGAGCCGCTACATCACTAAATTTACCGGTCTTTGGCTTGATGCCGCGCATAATGTAGTGCACTTCTGCTGGATCAAGTGGCAAAATAGTGCGTGA
The DNA here is from genome assembly GCA_020632155.1 of Candidatus Nomurabacteria bacterium. GTDB lineage: Bacteria > Patescibacteriota > Minisyncoccia > Phycocordibacterales > UBA918 > OLB19. Next base: position 92,234 of record JACKGE010000002.1, read on the forward strand.
CGTTGGCTCCTGCTCGAAGGTAGAGAGGAAGTTTTGGTACATAACCTCTACAGCACCGTATTCACCGGCCGAAAAGCTGGTCAGAATGGTCTTGGCCATAGAGACAACATCTTCAAACGTTATGTCGTCAGAGACGTTTATGTGGTTTTCTAGCACCGTCCTACCACTGCGCTCAGCAAATTCAAGGGCTTTGCGCCCAATAGCAATGACGTCAACTTCACTGTGGTCAAAAAAGTACTGTTCAGCGCGCTTTAAGACGGCACTGTTAACACTTCCTGCTAAGCCTTTATCACTAGTGACAATCACCAAGAGGCGCTTAGGGTTATCACGCTTTTCTGCAAGCGGATGATGTAGACCTTCTTGAGACTGACTGATGTTTGACAGTACACGCATGGCAGCATGTACGTAGGCGCGACTCTCAAAAGCGCGTTCTTGGCTCTTTCGCATCTTCACTGCTGAGACCGCCTCCATGGCTTTGGTCACCTTGGCGGTTTTTTGGGTAGAAACTATTTTGTTTTTTATCTGCTTAAGTGCCATGACGTAATCTAACTATGAACCGTAGTACGAACTATGTGCTTCTTTGAAGTCAGCGATGGCTGTGTCGAGTTTGGCGACGAGTTCGTCAGTAAGCTCGCGTCCTGTTTCAATAGCGTCAAAAATATCCTTGCGGTCACGCTCAATGAAACCGAGCCATGTTTCTTCAATAGCATGAACATTCTCTGCTTCAGTACCGTCAAAAATGCCGTTGTTTGCTGCGTAGATAGAGACTACCTGTTTGTAGAATGGCATTGGGTCATTTTGCTTTTGCTTCAAGAGTTCTACGTACTTGCGACCAGAATCAAGTCTTGCTTTGGTCTCTTCATCAAGGTCACTGGCAAACTGCATAAAGGCCTCAAGCTCGCGGAACTGGGCCAGCTCCAAGCGAATCTTACCTGACACTTTTTTCATGGCCTTGGTTTGAGCTGAAGAGCCCACGCGGGAGACGGAAATACCCACATTTAAAGCTGGGCGAATGCCTTTATTAAAGAGGTCTCCTTCAAGAAAGATCTGGCCATCAGTAATAGAAATTACGTTGGTTGGAATATACGCTGACACGTCACCTTCCTGTGTCTCAATAATCGGAAGCGCGGTAATAGAGCCACCACCGAGTTCTGCGGAGAGTTTTGCTGAGCGCTCAAGAAGACGTGAGTGTAGATAGAAAATATCACCTGGGTAGGCCTCACGTCCTGGTGGACGACGGAGCAAAAGTGACATTTGTCGATACGCAACAGCATGTTTGGAAAGGTCATCAAATACCACCAAAACGTCTTTCCCTTGCTGCATAAAGTATTCACCAATAGCTGCACCTGCAAACGGCGCCAAAAAGAGCATTGGTGAAGCCTCTGAAGCTGAGGTAGCGACAATGGTGGTGTACTCCATGGCGCCGGCCGCTTCCAGCTTGGCCATCAGGCTAACTGTCTTAGATCGCTTTTGTCCAATAGCGACGTAAATACAAATTGGGCGTTTTTCTTTGGGCTCGTACTTTTGGTTGATGATGGTATCGATAGCGATAGTTGTTTTACCGGTTTGTCTGTCGCCAATAATAAGCTCGCGTTGGCCGCGGCCAATCGGAATCATGGAGTCGATGGCCTTGATGCCGGTGTGCACTGGTTCATTTACACCAGAGCGCTCCATAACGCCGTACGCTACCCGTTCAATTGGCATGTCTGCTTTGCCTTCAATAGCACCCTTTCCATCAATAGTTTCACCAAGTGGGTTTACAACCCGCCCCACGATGTCTTCACTAACCGGAATGGAAAGTAGTTTTTTGGTGCGACGCACACGCATCCCCTCTCGAACACGCGCTGCACCACCAAGCACGACCACTTTCACAGTATCCTCCTCAAGGTTCAATATGAGGCCGTAGAGAGTATCATCACTTTTGATCGCCTCTTCGAGACTAAGTCCGTCGGTATCTTCAAAAATGACCATTTCCATCATTTCTGCATCTTTGAGGCCATCTATTTCAGCGATACCATCTGAAGCTGCGGTTACGACACCGACTTCTTCGGGAATTGATGTGATATCGAGTGACTCAATCTCTTTTTTGATCTTATCGATTATGGTTGTGCTCATAACGGTTTGTGTGGGTTGCTATTTAGTAATATTTCGATACAGCTTCACTAAAGCTGAACGGTAGGTTGTATCAAGACGACGGTGAGCGCTTTCGACGAGAAGACCGCCAATGACCGCTTCATCGATAGAAAGCTCGTACTCAGGCTCAGCTTCAAGTAACGTGAGTGCCTTGGTGATCTCAGCTTTTTGTTTTTTAGCAGCCTCTTCACTAACTACAGTAACGGTAGTTTTAGCGTGAGACTGTAAACGACTCATTTTACGCTCTACTGAACGCAAAATTGCTGACTTTAATTTGCTATGGCTGTGTGCTGCCAGTGTCTGATCAAGTCCGCGAAATACATCAGCTGGTTTTGTTCCAGCTTGCAATAGCTCTACAACAGCTGATGCATAGTGCTCTTTCATGGTTAAGTGCGCTCTCTTAAGACTTGTTCAGCTGCCAAAACTGCGAGTTTAGCAATTTCCGCCTCACTTTCCTTTTTGGCTTGATTCTTTAGTTCAGTACCGGCTGCCTCGGCTTTTTCTACAATGCCTTCAGCTTTGTGTTCAGCTTCGTGGATGAGTTCACGGCTTTTTTCTTCAGCAAATACTTTTGCGCGAGCAGCCACATCTTCCGCTTCTTTGTGGGCACCGGTGAGGATGTGTTGTTTTTCCTCTTCAGCTGCATCTTTGGCGGCTTTAGCGGCGTCGGCATCAGCCATTCCTTGCTTTATCTTCTCTTCGCGTTCACGCAGCATGTTTAACACTGGCGTGTACAAAAAGTACGACAAAGCACCCATCAAGACCACGAAGTTTATGATCTGAATAATGATGAGTTTGGCATCTATTCCAAAGGCATGTATAAGCTGTTCCATGATTTACTTCAGTATGTTTATGAAGGAGTGCACAGGATGCCTCAAATGCAAGGCGTTTGAAAAAAATATTGTGAGGTGAACTTTGGGCGTTCAGTGAGCAATATTTTTTGAAAAACAACGCAGCAGATGAGGTATATCTGTGTGCTCCTTAGGCGAACTTGATAACGAAAGCAACTACTAGGGCGAAGATGGCAAGCGCCTCAACGAAGGCAATACCGATGAACATCGTTGCCTGAATCTTACCGGCTGCTTCCGGATTGCGTCCAATGGCTTCAAGTGCCTTAGAAACAAGGATACCGATACCAAGACCTGGTCCGAAGACACCGAATCCAGCGGCAAGACCCATGGCAATCGCTTTCATGGCCTCAGAGCTGAGCTGTGCTGCCTGCAATGCTAATTCAATTTCATTCATTGTGATTTTATTTATGACTATTAATGGACAAGTACGAGCCAACAGTTGATGCAGGCTCATGATTATCCACTACTAGTGTGGTTCTTCAATCGCTAGCTTGATGAAATATAACGTCAAAATAGCAAAGATAAAGGCCTGAATAAAGCCCACAAAGAGCTCATAGGCAATGAGTGGCACTGGCAGTACGTACGGTGTAGCCAAGAACATCACCACCAACAGTAGCGTCTTGCCAGCAAAAATATTGCCAAATAGACGAAATGAGAACGAGATCAAGCGAGCCATTTCACTTAATAGTTCAATGAGTCCAATCACAAAACCCAGAGGGGAGCGGAAGTTAATGAATTTACCAACATACTTAAAGAAACCAAGTACGGTTACTCCAGCCAGTTCAATAGCTACAAAAGCTACAATTGCAAACGCGATGGTGATGTTAAGGTCAGTCGCAGCAGGATGGAAGAACGGTATAAGCTTCTGCGCCACTTCCCCATGACTTTCTGCTTCGCCGTAGTAACCTATGGCGTCAATCCCTGGTAACAGCCCGACCCAATTCATGACCAAGATAAATATAAAAATGGTCATCACGAGTGGAAAGTAGCGTTTGGCGTAAGCCTGACTTTCAAGTACGTCAGCCATATAGTCGTAGACGCCGCCAAGTAGTAGCTCGAAAAAGTTTTGTAGCTTGTTTGGAATCAGCGCTATCTTTCCTCTGACACGCCACGCGATCAGTAACAGAATGGCCATAGTGAGCCATACAGTAAGGAGTGTACTGGTGATAGCAATTCCACCAATGGTAGTAACTGTTTCTGGGGCAAGGTGTATAGCAATACCCTCACTTTCATGACTTTCGTGAGTCTCTTCGGCTGCTTCAGCAATCGTGTATATAGCTAACATAGTTCACCGCTTCCCCGCCAAAAGACAGGATTTGCGCCGGTATACTAACACGAATTTAGCGATACGGGAACGCTTTTACTGGATATGTACACTCCTTTTAGACCTAGATGGTTATCTCTGACGCTACTGGAGCCTCGCTAGGCATTTGCTTCACTTCTTGATACAAGCGGTACAGATAAATGACAGAAACTGGTACCAGAATTAAATTCATAAGGTAAATGAGGGACACTGCAATAAGTGGCATTATTACTGTACTGAGTAGACTTACAGCCAATGAAAAAGCAAAGGCGTATACGAACGAAAATCCGACAAACACCAAAAGTCGCCACGCTACGGCCCACCACTGTCCTTTGATGTAGTGATAGCTCTGTTTACATGAGGCAATCGGGCCTTTATCTTCAAGCACAAGAACAATATATGCCAGCGACGTATAGATCATTATCATAATACCCGGAACTACGAGCAGGAGCAGCCCAAGCAACGTCATGAAGCCAAGCAAAAGACTAAGTAAGACATATTTCCAGAAAAACCCATACGACTGCTTAAACGACGCCATAATCGTCATTGTTGGGTCGTTTACAGCCTTTACCAGTGCAATGGCGGCATACACATTAAGAACTATGAGGATAACCGACACGACTGCAAAGGCCACTGAGGTGCCGAGCGCGAGCTCTTGGCCATCTTCCACATTAAAGACCAATAGGTACGAGCCAATAGTAGGCAGGAGGTAGATCCCGCCGTACAAGGCAATATTTGAGAAATACTGCGCAAATGACTCTTTTATAAGGATAAAGGGGCTTTTCATAGGTTGGCGTTAGTTTATATATATTTATTTTAGCAGTTTAGTTGCCTTTCTGTAGCTCTTTTGTGTATAAAAAACACAGCCTTACCAAGCTGTGTTTTTTATTTCGTTTCAGTGTGGACCCGACTGGACTCGAACCAGCGGTCGCTCCTCCGTGCATAAACAGAGTGCTTGGACATACTGAGGTTAAACAGTCTGGGAGACTGTTTAACGGCCCACTCAACAAATTTCGTTTCAGTGTGGACCCGACTGGACTCGAACCAGCGGCCTCCTGAGTGCAAAACAGGTGCTCTAGCCATCTGAGCTACGGGCCCACACTGAAACCAAAAATATGAAAGTCGCAATATATTACTGATTAACTGACAAATAGTCAACTAATCTTGGGTGCAAAATTAGACTGTGCTATCATATCTGCCTACTGGGCTCATAGTATAACGGTAACACGCATCCATGGCATGGATGAGTTCGGGGTTCGATTCCCCGTGAGTCCACAGCATATACGCACAAAGACACCTTTGGTGCCTTTGATGCGTATAGCTGTGGACTCAAGCAGGCAACCTGTGTTGCCTGCGGCGGGGAATCGAAGCGGCGCAAGATATTTTTTGAGCGTTCCTAGCGAGAAAAATCTGAGCCGCCGTCCAGAAGCCTTAGTATTTTAGGAGTGTAACGAACTAAAGTACTTAGAACTTCGGGGACGATTTCCAAGCATTTACTTATCTTTATTTTCTACTCCACCACCCACGGTTCACCAGCAGTTACTGAAGTCCGCGTGCCAACAACAAGTTTTCCTGACTTGTCCCAACCAAGTGCTGTATCAGAGTTCAAGCTGGCGACATGCATACCCTCTCTGGTCTGTACTCTGTGGACTGTATCCGTATCAGCATCGTAGATATAGTTCAAACAAAAATTATCATCGCTGCTTAACTGACTGCAAAAATATGCGTACTGCCCGCTCGGTGAAACTGTGGCACTGACGATCGCGTTATAAAAACCCTCTTTGTTTTCAAGTTCATCATATGCTTTAGCTGCAATCACCCGCTCTGTGTCTCCAAGCACCATAAATAAGCCGTCATGTCGCTCCTCCAGAGTGGCGGTAATAGCTGTGGCCTGTTGTGTAGAGTCAACAATACTCTCAACTTGATATTGTGTCGCCGGAACTGTAGTTGTAATACCAAACGCAATAAATGCTGTTGTGAATCCAATCGTGTATGCCAGTACCACCAGCGTCGCTTGTTCATGTTTCATCATACTTGAAATTCTAACATTATTTACCACACAACTTCTCAATGCGCTCTGCTAAAGCTGTGTCTAACTTTGTGAGACCTTTGGCTTCATGTGTAGTTAGTTTGATTCGCATCGTGGAATATTTGTATGTAATTTCGGGGTGATGCTTAAGTAACTCAGCATGGACACAGATGCGAGCAATAAGTACCAGTCCATCTACGTACTGTGAAAAAGATATTTCCCGAACCAAATCTTTGTCTCCTCGTTTTAACTCCCAATTTGGAAATTTTTTAACAAATGTTTGCAGTTGCTTTTTAGTAAGGAGCTTTTGCTTCATTACCATCTATAGTAACAGCGCGCCTCTACTTCACTATTAGTTATACACGGCCCTTATGATAAGCATCGAGCAGTAGGTGCTCAATAAAATGACTATACGAGCACCCTACAGCTGATAGCGAGCGCGGTAGTAATGATTCACTTGTAAGTCCGGGGAGTGTATTTACCTCCAAAAAGTACACCCCGTCGGCAGTAACAATAAAGTCACTTCGTGAATACTGAGCGAGGCCAAGTGTTTGATGCACCATTGTGGCTGCATCCTCTAAAGCTGTCTTTTCAGCTTTAGAAAAGCGCCCCGGGCATATTTCCTCGGTTTTTCCGTTGTATTTGTTCTCATAATCAAAAAAGAGAGACTCGGCCGGTGGCACAATCTCAATCGCAGGTAGTCGGTAAATACTTTGATCTCGGAAACGTTCGACAACTCCCACCGTCGCTTCTTTGCCAACCAATCGTTGCTCAACCAGTACTTCCTCGTGCTGTTTTGTTATCTCTGTAAGAGCAGTATATAAATCATTCACACCAGCAGCGTTTCGGACATCAATAGACGAACCACCGTTGATAGGTTTTATAACGTACTCTGGTCCAAACAAAGATTCGATGGAAGTGGCAACACGATACAGGTCAGCACTGTCGCGGGACACTTTCATATGTGGTGCCATATTGATCCCAGCTTCCTTTAAGTGTTCTTTGGTGAGCAGCTTATTCATGGCAATAGCAGATGGATACGGACCACTACCGGTATACGGCACGTGGGCTCGCTCAAGTTGTCGCTGTAACGTACCATCTTCACCATAAACGCCATGAAGTGCTATAAAGACCACATCGACACTCTCAAGTACCATAAGCGGGTCACGCTGAAACCCGCTTTCAATCCAGTCACCAGCACGCGTCACAATAATATCGCGTACTCGGTATCTTTCTGGAGCCAGTACAGATAAGACCTCAGCGCCAGTGCGCATCGAGACATCATGCTCTTGGCTAGGGCCGCCCCGTATAATAGCCACCGAAAGTCGTTGCATACCAGTATGATACCACGCAGTTATCCTAGGCGTGATGTAGGCAAAAAAGTTTGGCTGCGTTTTTTTGTGTGGTACCCAATAGCAAAACGATGGGCCTCGGCATTGGCAAGTAAGATCTCGTTTTGAAACTGCTTTACAAGCCTTGAAGAGCCCTTTATGGCTTTTGGTTTGTGGTGTTCATCCTTAGTAACCGCAACCACAGGGATGAGCATATGATGTGCTTTTAATACCTTCTCGGCTACGTTTTTTTGTGCGGTGCTACCATCAACTACCATAAGTTGTGGCAGGGGCCACTCAGGGTGACCTAAGCGCCGCTCTAACACCTCACGAAGTGCTGCAGTGTCATTGGAAGCGGTGACGGTTTGTATTTTAAATTTACGGTAGTCACTTTTTATTACTTCCCCGCCTTCAAGCACCGTCATAACACCAACCATGTCTGCTCCTGCCATATGCGCTATGTCATACGCTTCGATGCGTGCGCGCTTTTCGTCTCGGTACAGTTTTAACTCATTTTTTATAAGCGCAATATCTTGTATATGTTCTAATGCAAAAATGCGTCGTTTACAAACCTCAGCATCTTCAAATCGTTCATGCTTCGCATGAGTAAGCATTTCTTTCTCAAGCTCTTTGATGACCGTCGCTTTTTTCCCTTCAAAAAATAGCCTAATGTGTCTAATGGTTGTGGCGTACTTTTGTTTACTTGCTTCGTCTGGGTACAGACCTATCTGGCGATTGAAATCAATCGTGCCGCGCGAGAGTTTGCTCTTTTGGCTGCCAACAGGATCTTTGGTGTCATAAAATTTAAACAAACGACGTACAATTTTTAGGGCCTCACGAAACAACGTACCGGATGTAAACGGACCAAAGTGGTATTTGATGTCTCGCTCGTTGTATTGCTCCGTTAGGTCTTTGCCGCGAACCACGAGCACTCGTGGCCACTCCTCATTGGTGATGATGAGGTGATTGTAGCTTTTATCGTCTTTGGAGATGGTGTTATAGCGGGGTTTGTGTGTACGTATTAAGTTTGTCTCCAAAATAAGCGCCTCAAGCACCGAATCAGTGACGGTCCAGTCAATACTCTTAGCCTCCGCTACCATCTTTTCGATGAGTTCAGAGCGCTTCTCAGCCACATCGGTTGCAAAATAGCTGCGCACTCGGTTCTTAAGCGACGTGGCTTTACCGATATACAAAATCTCTTTGCGAGCACCGAGAAAAAAATACACCCCAGAGGCGTCGGGTAATTTTTTCTTTGCTAGGGCTTCTTTGGTCACAGTACTAGTGTATGAAAAACAACCGAGCGGCGCAAATCAATGCGCCGCTGTAACCGATTAGGCTGAGATGGGGTTCGCGTTTGAGAGCAGCTTTATGTAACGCTTAACATATCGTTTGAATGGTCTTCGCGGCATGTTGAGACGTCGAGCTGTGGCAGAAATCGTCCTAATAAGCTGCTGCGGCGAATGCTTTTCGGAAACATGTTCATGATGTACTACCTCGTTTGCACATTCATAAACAGCAATCCAAAACCAGCTGGGCAAGGATGTCTTCATTTTTCCCCCTATCTGGGTTAAATGTTACGTTGAGTAGAACCTTCTGAACCCTTAGTATAGGGCAAAGCCCAAAATGACGCTACTTTCTTTTCAACATCTTTTTAAGATACTGGCCGGTAAATGACTTCTTATTTTCAGCCACATCTTCTGGAGTACCCTTGGCAATTAGCTGACCGCCACCTTCCCCACCTTCGGGGCCGATATCCAATATATAATCAGCACACTTAATGAGGTCGAGGTTATGCTCAATGACCATAACGGTGTTTCCACGATTAACAAGCTCCTGCAGTATTTCAATCAGTTTTTTAACATCTTCGTAATGAAGACCTATAGTAGGCTCATCAAGCAAGTAGATGGTCTTCTGTGTATGTGGACGGTACAGCTCTGAAGCTATCTTAACCCGCTGCGCTTCACCGCCAGAGAGTGTGGTGGCGCTTTGTCCGAGCTCAAGGTAGCCAAGACCAACGTCCAGCAGTGTTTTGAGGCGTTCATAAATGGCAGGCACGTCGATAAAGAAATCCGCTGCTTCCTCAATGGTCATATGTAAGACCTCGTGAATATTCTTTTTTTGTAGGTTACCTCAAGTGTTTCTTTGGTAAAGCGTTTGCCATCACACATCACACGTAACATACACCGTGGGCAAAAAGTGCATCTCAACCGCAATGACACCGTTACCCTGACAGGCTTCGCAGCGACCTCCTTTGACATTGAAGCTAAACCTACCCGGTTTCCAACCGCGCGCTCTCGCCTCACTCGTGGCTGCAAACATATCGCGTATGTGCGTAAAGGCGCCAGTGTACGTGGCCGGATTACTACGCGGTGTACGACCAATCGGTGACTGGTCGATAAGCACCGTACGCCCTAAGTACTCACTGCCGGAGAAACTACTGCAGTTATAGGTGTGGGGCGTGCGATGCTTTTTCTCAAGGCGTGAACGTAGGTTTTTATGTAGTATCTCGTACATAAAAGACGATTTGCCAGAGCCAGAGACACCGGTTACGCAGATCAAACGTCCAAGCGGCACATCGACGTTAAGATTTTTAATGTTAAAAGCCTTGCCGCCTTTTATCTTTATTGAGCCTTTTTCACTGCTACGGCGCTCCGGAATTTCTATACGTTTATCACCACGAAGATAATCTAGCGTTACTGATTTTGATGGGTTAGTTTTGGCAGAAAGAAGTGGTTCGAGGTCATCTGCTACCACCACTTCGCCGCCATGGACACCAGCGCCCGGGCCTATGTCAACGATATAATCAGCAGCAAAAATAGTATCTTCATCATGCTCTACCACCAAAATAGTGTTTCCAAGATCACGTAAGTCGGTTAATGTTTTGATAAGTCGGTCGTTGTCGCGTTGATGGAGACCAATGGTAGGCTCATCAAGGACATACAGGGCACCCACTAGGCCGGAACCGAGTTGGCTAGCAAGCCTAATACGTTGCGCTTCGCCGCCGGAGAGCGTGTTGGCACGGCGGTCCAGTGTCAGGTATTCAATACCGACGTTATTCATAAATTCAAGTCGTTCAATGATCTCACGTAGCGCTGGCCATGCAATATCCTGCTGTTTTTTACTCAGTTTTAGACTGCTGATAAAGTTTGCTGCTTCTTTGACTGTCATGGACGTAAAAGCAACAATATTTTTACCAAGGTCTTTTTTCCCGTCACCGCCGAGGTACACGCGCAAGGCCTCGGGGCGCAAACGCGCTCCCTTACAGACCGGACACTCGTCGCTTTGAAATATACCCACTACACCAAGACCGTTACATTCAGGGCAGGCACCATATGGTGAGTTAAACGAGAACAGACGCGGCTCCACTTCTGGAAATGAAGAACCGTCAACTGGACAAATAAACTTGGCTGAAAGTGTACGCTCACTGCCGTCCGGACTCTCCACTTTTACCAACCCATTAGATTCACGAAGTGCTAACTCTACCGCTTCTGAAAGGCGCTCACGTGAACCTTTTGGGTCGCTACTGAATTCACTGACGTATATTTCGTCTACAAGCACATCAATATCGTGTCGTTTTGTCTTGGTGAGAACGATCTTTTCACGCAGCTGTTTGATATTTCCATCTATTTTTACCGTTTCGTAACCTTTGTTTAGGAGGTCATACAACATCTGGTAGTACTCGCCCTTTCGCCCGACGACAAGCGGCGCAAAAATGGCTACCCGCCCTTTACTGACCTCAATACCCATGATCTGTTCTTTTTTGGCACTTTTGACCTCTTTGTTTTCTATTGACGTAAGTACAATACCAAGTATCTCGTCTTGTGATAGCTTTTGAATCGGTGTATCAACCTCTAAACAGTATGGTTGACCGACGCGAGCATAGAGAATACGCAGGTAGTCGTAGATTTCTGTAATGGTGGCGACTGTTGAACGTGGGTTTCGGCTGGCAGATTTTTGGTCAATGGAGATGGCCGGAGACAGTCCACTTATCTCGTCAACATCAGGTTTTTGCATTTTATTGAGAAACTGACGTGCATACGCAGACAAAGATTCAACGTACCGACGCTGCCCTTCAGCAAAAATTGTATCGAATGCCAGCGATGATTTACCTGAGCCAGACGGACCGGTAACAGCAATCATTTTGCCGCGCGGCATTGAAACATCAATGTTTTTGAGATTGTGCGTCCTGGCACCACGCACAATGATTTGTTCTTCTTTTTTATCGTTATTCTTAGCCATAGTATGATAAGCGCCTGCAGATGGTGCTGCAGGTAAGGCACTGCCAGTATACCAAAGAATGTCTTAACTGCTAGGCAGCCTCTTTTGGTAATGAGACCACCACGTGAGTGCCAACCCCTTTGATGGATTCAACTGCCAAACTTCCTCCCATTAGTTCAATGAGTTGTTTGGTGATCCACATACCAAGACCGGTGCCAGTAATTTCGTTCACACTGTCATTTTCCACTCGAAAGAACGGAGCAAAAAGCTTTTTCTGATCTTCGGCTGCAATACCCATACCGGTGTCTTTAATACGTAGTTCTACCACTTGTTGTTTTTCTTCGAGTGAAATGGTAATGCTACCCTCTTTTGTATATTTTATTGCATTACTGATTAGGTTAGTGAGGGCTTGATGTAGTCGTTTGGCATCAACGTGCGCTGCTGGTTGTATACTTTCGTCAACATCGAGAATAACTTCAATTCCTTTCTCTGCTGCTGATGACAAAAGTTCGTCCCGAACTGCATTTAAAACGGGTGCAATATTCGTTGAAGCATTTTTTACTTTGAGCTTACCGGATTGAATACGAGCGACATCAAGCAAGTCGTTTACAATGGTGAGCAATCGTTCTGCAGAAGTGCGGATGCGTGAATTGTACTCTTTGTTTTGGCCATGCACTTGACCAGACTCTTCTACCATACTGGCATACCCTTTGATGGCGGTAAGTGGCGCCCGCAGTTCGTGTGCAATCATGTTTGTAAAGAGGTCCTTCATCTCGTTAGCTTTTTTCGTCTCTGCGTACAGATACCGGTAATCGGTTGAACGGATCTGCCAGTACGCAATAAGGAGCATGAGTAGGTACACAAACGCCAATGAGTAATACGCATTTTGTTTTCTAGCTTTGATAACGGCGTCTAAGTTGGTCAGATCGTGTTCACTGTATATGAAATATCGTACCTGATCACTATTTGTGATCAGTTTGACTGCCAGCCAAACACGGCCACCGGAGTACTCATGTGGGTAAATGAGCGTGTTGTCCTGCACGGCGGCAAACTCTAGCATGGGGGTTATTTGTTCAATTTTTTCTGGAGTGGTTGTGCTAGAGCCAGCGATCACGATAAAGTCGCTGTCATTTGTTTGCTTTAGTATGAGGACACCGGTTAGATCGTTATTAGTTTCTACTAGTTTTTTCAGCTCAGGCTCAAGAACAGCCACATTTAGCTGGTCCGTTTGTAGCAGTAGAAGCTCTAGTGTGTCATGCAAAAACCCAACCTGTGTTCGATACAGAGTGTCTTGGTTACTTTCAGCCGCTCGCAAAAATTGTTGACCGGAATACAAAAAAACCAGTGGCACACCGACTAACAACATTAAAGCTAGTAAGATATGCGGATGAGCAGTGACATAGCGGAACCCTCGTTCTATAGCATACAGAACACTTGAGATCATGATACTTACATGGAAACGTAGCCTTCAGCTACTAAATGTTCTTGTGGGCGTTCGGTGCGCAGATGCATACCTAGAAGCAACAAAATAAGTCCGATAATGACAACAGAAAGTGAGAGTACGAACATCAAGATGCGTTCACTGAGGAGATCGTTTTCAGTCTGCTCAGTTGAGGCTGCCACAGTAGCGGCTTCAGTCACTGTACTGAAGGCCTCAGCAGTTTTAACGAATCGTAACACTTCACTCTTAGCTACTATTTTACCGGTATTATCCGTCATACCAACATAGAGTTCGTGTTCGCCATCTTCCAGTTCTTTATCAAACTGATAATTCCAAACACCATTCTCGTCGGTTCGTACCGTTACAATGACTGGTGTACTAAAAATATACAAAGTGACAAAACTGTTTGGCAATGCCGAGCCTTCCACATATAATTGCGGTTCAGTAAACGCTGGTGCAATTGTCTCTTGCTCAGCTGTATCTTCTAGACTCTCACTACGCACGGTTTCAATAGTATGTATGTGTAGTATGTCACTGCGAACCAATCCTTTTTCCTTTGGTGATTCATACACGAGAACTGCTTCAGCGGAGCTATTTGTCGGATCATATCCAGAAACGATCTCAATACCATCAAGAACACCGTCACTGTCCGTATCAGGTTCTAACGGGTTGGTATGATAAATAAACTGCTCATCGTAGTCGGACACTCCATCTTTGTCTGTGTCCTTCGTAACCTTATCTCCCACTCGTTCACGTACAATGGATTCAGTACGAGCTACACGATCTTCCATATCAGCTAACTCTTCTTGCAGTTGTTCATCCAAGCCCGCTACAAAATCATCTGTACCTGAAGTAATAATGCCAGTCAACATTCTTTGTTTTAGTTCTTGCACATTATCTTGCGCTTGCTTGATAGCTGATGGGTCACCACTGCGATACGCGACAGCCAGGCGTTCTGCGGCCTCACTTAAGTCTTGCTGGTGCTCACCTAAGATCGTCTTTGCTTGCTGAGTCAGTGCTCGCTTACCAGCCTCATTTTCACGACTAGCAACCTCTTCTTTAATAACGCGCAGTTGTGTGGCCGTCTCGACATCTTCAATGACCTGTGCGTCGTGCTCATCCTGTATTTTAGTAGTTGGGTTTGCCACCTTTAGCTTAATGCTATTGCTAGTCACTTTATTTGAACCATATGCTGCTACTGCATATAGCTCATAGTCTCCGTTTGGCGTGTTAGTTGTATTCCATTCGATGTGCCAATGGTCAGATGCTTCAACTGATGCTCTTCCGATAAATATCGCTCGAGTGGCGTTTTTAGGAGCAACGTAAAACTCAACTCTCTGAGGAGTATTCGACGTTTCTGCCGAAATTTGCACGGCTCCAACGACTTGTTCATTTTGAGGTTTTAAAACAACAATACTGTCTTTACTCACTGCTTCAAGTGCATCAGATTCAATATCTGTAGCTGAGGACTCTGTTGTACTGACATCATCTAAGGTGACGGTCATGTGTTCGCTTTCACGCTGTCCGTCGACCGTTTCTGCCTCAACAAACAGTACGTACGTTCCTCGATTATTGTCTTTGTTATTCCATCGAAATGTCCAGCGTTCGTCTGAATCCTGTTTTGCTAAACCAAGACGATACAATTTTCCAGTAGCTGATTCTACGGCCTTAACCTCAACAGCAGTGGTACTTGGATCAGTAGTAATTGAAAGTGATATTCGATCATTACTATTTTGTTGAATAGTAAAGACAGGTGCTGTTGATCCTGAAGAAGTATGTGATGTGCTTGCGTGTGCAGCAGTCGGGTCACCAAAGTTTATTATTTGCTCGACATCTTCTGACTCTACCTGTAACTCAGCATCCTCAGAGGTGTCAATAACTGAATAGACTCGTCCACTTGGATCTTGTTGCCACTCGTCGTCAAGTAACAACTTGAGGCGATATGAAGCAGGATTAGTATTGTCTGTGTGCCATATTCCGTGCCACAACGAAATACCGTTAGTATTTTTAGTTACAAAAGTTAACTCTTCATCAAGGACCACTCGATTGCCGTTAATAGTATTAACTCCATATATACCAACTGAGTCATAGTTCCCGTTAGTTCTAAACTCAAACTCCCGGTCTCCATTATCAGTTTCGTGTTTGACTGTGATCTCATACATTTGAACCAGGCTGTCGACGAGCCTAGTAGTATACGTAGAAGCGAGCTGACTTACTTCCGTTGGTCTGGCAACTAGGTTCACCAGATCATTTGAAACCGGCTGAACCGTAAGATACGAAAAAAAAGCGCCTATGATAACAAACGCGAGGCCAGCAACACGGGCAGTTTGAATGGCCACTTTATCGACATCAAGCGGAAACCGAAATGGTGATAAACTGATCAAGCTCAAGCGGTCCCGCAGCTTAATGGAAGTCGGAAACTTAGGTAATAGCTTACTATTATGGGTTTCAGTTGGTGCTTTTTTTCGACCTCCTGTTTTAGAGCCTTTGGAAGCAGATTTCTTGACCGGCTTTTTTTTGACTGTTTTTTTGGGTGCCTTTTTTGCTGCAACTTTTTTTGTTGCTTTTTTAGCAGCCACCTTTTTGACAGGCTTTTTGAGTGTTGGCATTTGCCCTCATTATAACGGGTACGGGTAGCAGAACTCCTTACTTCTGTGGATTCTTTTTCTGTAGCGACTCTTCAAGGTACCGAATTTCATCACGAATGATGGCGGCAGTTTCAAAATCAAGCCGCGCAACCGCTTCACCCATTTGCGCCCGCTTTTCACGCAGGGTAGCTTTGGGGCGTTTTTTAAAGAGTTCCATGTCGACCTTAAGAAGTGAGTCAACAGTCTCGTCGTGTTCGCTGCGAAGTTGGTCGGCAATGGAACGGATCTCCTTCTTAATGGTTTGCGGGGTGATGTTGTGTTCTTCGTTATAGGCAAGCTGCAAGGCGCGGCGGCGTTCTGTTTCTTCTGTGGCGGCTTTGAGTGCCTTAGTAACTTCGTCGGCATATAAGACCACGCGACCATTGACATTGCGAGCTG
The DNA here is from genome assembly GCA_020632155.1 of Candidatus Nomurabacteria bacterium. Classification (GTDB taxonomy): domain Bacteria; phylum Patescibacteriota; class Minisyncoccia; order Phycocordibacterales; family UBA918; genus OLB19. The sequence continues at coordinate 108,566 of JACKGE010000002.1, forward strand.
CCCGTCCGATAGTCTGGATAAGCGCCGTCTCACTGCGCAGAAAACCTTCTTTGTCGGCGTCGAGAATAGCCACCAGCTCTACTTCCGGTAAGTCAAGGCCTTCACGTAGTAGGTTGACACCCACCAAACAATCAAAGTCTCCTTTGCGAAACTCAGTTAAGGTCTCAATCCGTTCAATGGTGTCTACGTCGCTGTGAATATATTTGGTTTTAATTCCCTTTTCAGTCAAAAAATCGGTTAGGTCTTCGGCCATTTTTTTGGTAAGCGTAGTCGTAAGGACGCGGGCGCCGCGCTCGATAGTTGCTACAGCGTCTGCAATAAAGTCTTTGACCTGCCCTTCATAGGAGCCTTTCTGGGTAACGGGGCGTAGTTCTATCTGCGGATCAACCAATCCCGTTGGGCGAATGATCTGCTCGGCCACACGGCCGTTTGGTGCTACCGACTGTTCAAACTCATACTTACCGGGGGTAGCTGACGTGTAAATACACTGTCCGACTCGCTCTGTAAACTCAGTAAATTGTAACGGCCGGTTATCGACCGCGCTTGGCAAACGAAAACCAAACTCCACCAGAGTATTTTTGCGTGAGCGATCGCCAGCATACATGGCGTTAAGCTGGGGGATGGTCACGTGTGATTCATCAATAACAGTGAGAAAGTCTGGCCGACCATCTTTAGTGTGCGGAAAGTACGACAACAGCGTATACGGCGCTTCACCCGGTTTTCGCCGGTCAAAATGACGGGAGTAATTTTCGATACCGTTACAGTAGCCAACTTCACGAATCAGCGCGAGGTCATGTTCGGTACGCCGTTTAAGTCGCTCTGCTTCAAGTAACTTCCCTTCTTTTTTAAACTGTTTTAACTGTGTTTCCAGTTCTTGTTTTATATCTTCAATAGCAACTTTTCGCTCTTCGTCCGGAGTCACAAAGTGTTTGGCGGGAAAAAGATAAAATACGTCGGGCTCAGCAATTATTTCGCGAGTGACTGCGTCTATTTTGGTGATAGCACTAACTGAATCACCCGCAAACTGCAATCGGTAGATAACGCGTTCGTTAGTGGGCATTATTTCTATCGTATTGCCAATGGCTCTGAAATGTCCTGGGGTAAGATCAGCATTGGTACGCTCAAAATAGAGACCAACTAGGTCGCGAATAAAGCCTGCTCTGGTAGCTGTGTAGCCCTGTTCGATTTTTTTGTGTACGCGCTCGTACTCAGCCGGTGAACCAAGGCCATAGATACATGAGACCGACGCCACAATAATAACGTCTTGTCTTGTTAAGAGTGCTTGTGTTGAAGCATGGCGCAAACGGTCGATCTCAGCGTTAATCTGCGCCTCTTTCTCTATATAGGTGTCACTGGTTGGCATGTACGCCTCCGGCTGATAGTAGTCATAGTAGGAGACAAAGTAATGGACGGCGTTATTAGGGAAAAAGTCGCGGTACTCCTGCGCTAACTGCGCCGCTAACGTTTTGTTGTGAGCAATAACGAGGGTTGGCTTTTGTACTTCAGCTATCACATTGGCGGCCGTAAAGGTCTTTCCCGAGCCAGTCACACCCAAGAGTGTTTGGTGCTTTTCACCACCCCTAAAGCCCCCAACCAATGAAGTAATGGCTTTAGGTTGGTCACCAGCTGGTTGTTTGTCTGTAGCTAACTCAAATTTCACTAAATGAGTATAGCAAAATAATGTTTTTCTGGTACAGTCGATATGACCTTATCTTCAAAGGAGAGTACCGTGGCAAAGAAAAGAGATTGCTGGGTTAATTGTGAAGTCGTTCCTTCAGTACAACAGATTCAAACAAGGTTACGCCAGTTGAGTGGGATTTCGTTCCCCAACCACGCTATCAGTCGCAAATATGACGCGATTGTCATTACCACAACGGTTGGTGGGCTCAAGAAGCAACCCTGGTGGCCTCAATTTGAGCAGTGGCTCAAAGAACAACACTAAAAGAATGCGGGGTGGCGCTAATCAGCGCCACCTTTATAAATATCATTTAAGCAATATTTGCTCTCTTATTTTTTTAGTGAAATTGACGATGGTATAGAGGTTATGGATACTGGCAAGGTGTGCACCGAGCATCTCCTGACTACGGAACAGGTGGGCTAGATAGGCCTTGGTGTAGTTTTGACACACGTAGCAACTACACGCTTCGTCTGGTTTACCAAGGTCACGAATAAATTTTTGGTTTAAAAGATTGGTCTTTTTGATGCCTTCATTGGTATGCTCGTAGATTGTGGCATTGCGAGCAATGCGGGTTGGCGCGACGCAATCAAAAGTATCGCAGCCCATCGTTACCCCGGCAGTGATATCTTCCGGCTCACCAATACCTAAGAGGTGCCGGGGTTTGTCTGCTGGCAGAATAGCGTTTACAACTTTAAGTGACTCACCAAGGTCTTCTTTGCTAAAACTGCCGCCGATTCCAAACCCATCAAAATCCATCGCTGCTAGCGTCGCAGCACTTTCCTGCCGCAAGTCGAGATGCCTCCCGCCCTGCACCACGCCGTAAATACCCTGCTTTTTAAGAGCATCGTAATTTTGCTTATGAGCTAAGATAGAACGTTTGGCCCAGCGGTGGGTGCGGTCCATGGCTTCTTTTTGATACTCCCGCTCGGCGGTAGGGCTGGTACACTCATCAAACGCAATGATGATGTCCGCTCCGATGTTATGTTGGATATCAATAGAGCGCTCCGGCGTAAAACGATGCATGGAACCATCGATATGTGACGTAAAGGTAACTCCCTCTTCATCAATGACACAGAGTTTGCCGTGCTGGGTAGCGAGTTCCCTTGAGTAGACATTGAGTCCGGCGGCCGCCTCTTTCTCTGCTCCGGCTGCGTCTTTGGCAAACTTGGTCACTCCTTTACCAAAAGCGGCACCGAGTGAAAAGACCTGAAACCCACCACTGTCGGTCATAGTGGGCATGTTCCAATTTGAGAAACTATGTAAACCACCCGCTGCTTTTACGACTTCATCTCCCGGTTGCAAAAACAAGTGGTACGTATTGGCAAGAGCCACCTCTGCCCCAACTAACTCGGTTAGATCTTCTGGTTTCAGGCTTTTGACTGTCCCTTTGGTGCCAACGGTCACAAACGCTGGTGTTTCAATATCACCATGAGGTGTATGAATGACACCAGCCCGGGCCATAGACCCGGGCTGGTTTTTAATAACTTCAAATGTTACTGGTGTTGACGACATTGTGTAGATAGTACGATATATCGTACTACATTTTTGTTCACTATTTTATTTCGAGTAGTTCAATGGCAAACACAAGTGTAGCGCCCCCTGGGATTGGTCCGTAGCCTTTTTCACCATAGCCAAACTGTGCTGGTATGACCAGAATACGCTGACCGCCTCGCTTCATACCAACAACACCTTGTTCCCAGCCAGCAATGACCTTGCCTGCACCAACGGTAAACGTGAACGGTGTACCACGAGTGTAGCTGTTATCAAACTGTTGTCCATTTTGGAGCGTGCCGATGTAGTTTACGGTGATAGCATCACCTTCAGCAACAGCTCGTCCTTCACCAATAATTACGTCATCAATAACTACTTTTTGTAAGCTTCCACCATCAGTACTGGCATCAAGGAGCGCGCTGCGCACCGCAGATTGACCACTATCTCCGGCAGCCACAAGAGAGGCCTGCTGCTCGGCCGACTCAGCGCTGGTGAGCGGACTAGTAGCCGTTTCAACACGAAACAAAAAAAGAGCCGCGGCCATGGCCATAATACTGATACCGATTCCCACTGCTTCAAACTTATTTATCATACTGATTCTATTTTCTTAGTAGCCTCGACATACTAGTCTATCTGTGGTGAAATTGCAAGAACTGCTGGATCAAAGTACGTTGCTACCTCTGGACTACTGGTACGCAAAATACGGGCAATGAGATCGTCTTTTTGTTGCCCCTCCATCTCTCTTGGTGTCGCTGGGGTCCCGACAGAAGTGATTGGTGTCAGAGTGAACTGTAATTTTGTGTCAACAACACTCACTGTAAGCATTAGGCCTTCTTGTACATCCTGTGAAAAATACTGGTCAAACACAAAGTTACCAAGTGAATAAAAAATTGGCACGCTGTTGTACACTTCTACATCTTGAACAACATGCGGATGATTACCGATGACCGCATCGGCTCCCACTTCAATTAAAGCGTGGGCCAATTCTTCTTGCTGCTTTGCGTGTTTGAGCTGATATTCGTTTCCCCAGTGTACATACACTAGTTGCTGATCTGTTTGCTTTTCTAACGTCGCTACGAGGTCTGTTACAGCCTCTACGTCTAGTTGCTTAGTTACAAAATTAATACCGACAATCGCTACTGCTTGTTTGTCTAGCAAAATGGTAGCAACGCTGATATCAGGACTGGTGATTGCTTCATGACCAAAAACTGTTATGCCGGACGAGACTAAGCTGCTTTTGGTGTGGACATAACCACTTTCACCAAAGTCTAACGAATGGTTGTTGGCTAATGACATGTGCGTAAAGCCGGCCGGCTTTAGCCTCGCGGCAAGATCAGAGTCAACTGAAAAAACAAAGGTGTTGTCTTTGGTTGGTGTATGGTGCTCTGGAATAGCCGCCTCAAAGTTACCTATGACGTATGAGGCGTCTTTGAATAATTCAGGCGTGTGTACAAATGGATCGACAGTATTGTACAGCACCTTGCGTTCAACATCGCGAGCTAACATAACGTCACCAACAAAGACCATGCTGGCCGCCTCATGTGAGCGCACTATAAGCGTCCCAAAGAAAAGTTCCCGCGCTGTAGACCACGACAAAAAAGCACTGTCCTGAAGCATATATCCACTAGTGACAAACGAAAAGCAAAGCGCAAACGCGACACACGCAAATAAAAGGACATGTGAACTTCGAGACATGACCCTGCTTTTGTAGCACACTATGAAAAAGTATGCGACCAATTAAAGTGCTGTGAGTGTCAGATCATAATGCATGACCAGTGCTGTCAACATGGCCAAGGAAACTGCAATAGACGCTACGACAATACTAAAAAGCTGGGGCATGGAGACCTGTCGTTTGCTTTGTCTAATCGACTCAATATCAGCTGATGACATGTCTACATTAATCCCCAAAAGAGCGCTGATAGTCTCTGGTTTGAGACGGTCATCGGTATTAAAGACCCGATGGAGCGTGTCTACACGGCTCTTGTGAGTGTGTGTATTCTCACGCAGTACCATGAGTGCCATCTCAGTATCATCTTTGTGCCAATTTGCTGACACGAGGACTGAACGTATTTCTTCGTCAGAAGCTGTCGGTTCAAGGCCATTGATGCGCAGTACACGCTCTATTTGATCCTTAGTTATCATGGTTAGTTGATACTAAGTGTTGCGTGTAAAGCTCTAACAATACAAGTAGCAAACTTACCAGAACCGGTCCAACAATAAATCCGATTGGTCCAAAGAACGATACACCGCCAAGGACTGCAAGTAAGATTAAAAACGGGTGAATGGCATTGCCTCGACTCATGAGATACGGACCGAGCAGGTTATCAATGAGGCCGACAGCCAACACTGCCCAGACGGTCAGTCCAACTGCGCCCACATAGTCGGCACTGAAGACTAGATACAGTATTGATGGAACTAAGACGATCGTGGTACCGACACTTGGCACCAAAGCGCCAAACGCAGCTATCACACCGAGCAAAACAGCGCGATCAAAACCAAACAAAGACAAACCGATGCCAGTGAGCGTGCCCTGAATAAGGGCTACTAGTATAGTTCCAGTCGCTACTGAGCGCACCGAAACAGCTAGTCGGCTTAAAATGAGCTCGTCACGGTCATCAGGCAGTGGGCTGATGCGCACCAGTGTTTTAGTAAACGTTTTGCCGTCTCGGAAAAAGTAAAACGAACCGACCATCGAAATAAAAAACAAGAAAATCGTCGAGGCAGTGCCAGCAAATACCGCTCCCAGATTGGAAGCTAGCCACTCAGCTCCCTGTCTCATGTACTCGGTGATGTTTAGTTCAAGGCCTGGAATATAGCGCTGCGCGGTATGTTCAATGTTTGTGAGTGACTCTGCAAACGTATACTGCGAACTGTCCAGCAGCTTATAAATAGAGACTGCTTCATTCACCAATAACGAGCTAATGGTCAAGATCGGTAAGATGACCACCAACACAACGGTTCCGGTAGCTAAAAGAGCGGCCACTGTTTCGTTATTTCGCGGCACTTTAGCCTTAATGCGGTCATAGAGTGGATAGCAAATGGTAACGATAATGGCTGAGAGTGCCAAAGCAGAAATGAATGGCAAGAACATGCGCCACACCAAATACGCTACCAAGGCCATAAAGCCAAAGAAAAAAGTGTTTTCAACTACACGATCGAGTTGCATGCCAGTATTGTAACATCAAAAACACAAAAGCCAGGCATGAAGCCCGGCTTTGTTCTATTTTAGTTCTTTTATTTGTTGTTGCGACACTTGTGCTGCCAGCTCAATGGTCTTCAAAGACTCAGTGGCGGCGCGATCAAGGGCAGCAATACTTGAACTAAAATAGAAACTGATCCCCCATAACATGATGAGAAATCCAATGGCGCGGAACATACATTTTGCGTTGCTTCACCTAACTACTGCGGACAAACAGTAGCGGACCTAAACGGACCAGTGACGCAAAAAGCAGTTCCGCGAAGAACTGCTTTCTACATATTACAACATATTTAAAATATGTAAAGTTACATAAATGTACCGCGATATCGCATAGCAGCAGTGATGCGCTCAACCCCTATTTGGTAGGCTGCCTCACGCAGACTGATATCTTTTTCCAGTGCTTTTTGATGTACGGCGGCAAAAGCGGTTTCCATCTTCTCTTGCAGGCGCATGGCCACTTCCTCCTTCGTCCAGTACAGTTGCTGACGATTTTGCACCCACTCAAAATATGACACCGTGACCCCCCCAGCGTTAGCAAGTACATCTGGAATGACCGTAACACCCTGTTCAAACAGCTGTTTGTCAGCCTCTGGTGTGGTTGGGTTGTTAGCCAACTCAAGGATTACGCCTGCCTGCAACTTTTGAATTGTCTCTGGTGTGAGAACGTTATCAAGTGCCGCCGGAACAAAGATGTCAGCTTCAACTGAAAATATATCGTCCGGAGACAGGGCCACCGCTCCATCTTTCTGCATTTGCTCGGTATCACAGACACCAGCGGTGCAGTAGAGTGACGAGACACTGCCCTTGTCAGTTTTTACAGCATCAATGATATGCGGATCCAAGCCGCCTTTGGCGTACAGCGTACCTTGACTGTCAGACACAGCCACAATGATAAAACCGGCGTCATAGAGAAGCTTAGCGAGCGTCGCACCGGCATTACCAAATCCCTGTATGGCCACTCTCTGGCGCTCATGGTGCTTCTGTTTGAGAGCAAGTAACTGCAATAGTACGTGTACTCCACCTTGCGCAGTTGCAGAGTCGCGCCCGTAAGAACCACCAAGCGCAAGTGGTTTACCAGTGATCATTCCTGGCTCTTTATGTCCGACCAAGCTTTCATACTCATCGAGCATCCAGCTCATGATGGTCGCGTTGGTGTAGACATCTGGTGCGGGAATGTCTTTATCCACGCCAAGGTGAGGGACAAACTCTTTGACATATGCGCGAGCAATGACCTCAAGGTCTTTGGCGCTATACTGTTTTGGATCGATGACCACTCCCCCTTTGGCACCACCAAGCGGCACATCTATAACAGCACACTTTATGGCCATGGCAGCAGCCAACGCTTGGACCTCATGAAGGTCAGCCGCTGGATGAAAACGGATACCACCTTTATACGGACCCCGCGCATTATTGAACTGGACCCTAAACGCCTCAAAATTTTGCGGTCCGTTTTCAAGTACAACTGACAAGCTAGCACGGTGTGTTTCATTGGCAGAAAGGAGCGCCGCCTGCTCAGCCTCAGAAAGACTGAGCGACTTGGCGGCGCTAGTAATATGCTGACGTATTTGCTCAAACGGATTCATAGTGGTTTCTTTAGCTGTTAATTACTACGTGCGGCCTCGATCGTATCTTTCAGCTCAGTTGGGTCAACCACACCACGTACCTGGAGGAGTTTTGAGCCATCTTTGGCAAAAACCACGGTTTCTGGCATGGCATACGCTTCAATATCTTTATACATTCCATCCGTCGTATCAATGACCACAGTAAGGTGCGGCAAACCACCTAGAGAAGCTACAAATGCCCGAGCAACATCTTCCGGTTCATCTCTGTTGACAGCAACAAACCGTACAGTGCTTGTTCCCATGGCTGCAGCCATCTGATCCAGTGAAATAAGCTCCTCGCGCGAATGTGGAGACCAAGACGCCCAGAGGTTTATTACTTCAATACGAGGAGTAGTGGGGTCAAGAGAAACAGGCTTTCCTGACAGGTCCACAAACTGACTATCGGCATACACTCCTTGGGCGGCTTTACGAGCATCAGGTGTATACGCTGTTTGCTGACGATGTGTTAGATAATACTGCACCGAAAGCGCCGCTAACAAAAGCACGCAGCCAAGTAGTGCAAGGGTAACAAAAGCTGTACGTTGCTGACTCATTGGCATTACCCTTTGATAAAGAGCTCAAAATCTTCCGGAGTTTCACCCGGTAGTGCCTCAATCAGATTGAGCTCTACTTCCCTCCCTTGAAACATCGCTTTAAAACTTGCTTCCGGTGAGGCCGCTACGCTGATCTTATAACGCTGTGCCGTTTGCATTTGTGCGCATGTTTCGGAATGGTTAATGACAGAAAACACGAACGTAACTTGCTCTGGATAGGACTCCGCCACCGTTGCATTAGTGTCCAAAAGATCACATGGCGTTGGAAAAACGATCTCCCCAACTACTGTGTGAATGCCGTTGTTAAAGAAATGTTTACCTTCAATGCGAGTGATCTCCGGATATGAGTGAATGGTCTCACTTAAAGTGGAGTCAACTGGCGCTGACTCTTGGACGTGTACTTCGCTTTTTTTAAGCCACGCAAACATAAACATACCGATCACGACGAGAACAAAGAGTACAACTGCGAGTGTGATAGCACGTTGGTTCATAGACATTATTCTAACTACTATTACCATCAGTATACCACTGTTTCTGGTCCACAGCAGTTAGTTTGAAAGCTGATCGCGTCCGAGATAGATAACGATAGCAGGATTGGATTCAGTAGTGGTCTCGGTAGTGGCCGACGGGAGTGCTCCTCCAAGTACGCTACTAAGAGCAAGTGCGCTGTCAGTAAGCGCAGGGTCATAAACGATCACGGAGCGCTTATCAATTCGACCAGCTTCAGTTGAAAGTGTTTGCACCGCATATCCTTTTGAAGCTAAACGGACTGCTGTCTCTGCCGCAACGCCGCTTTGGCCACTGGTGTTAACCAGCGTTATGGTAAATGGTTGGGTGGTTGACGCTGATAGGGTATTACTCTCACCGATTTTTTCACTTAAAATAATCTCTTCGGAGCTAAGATTTATTACCTGTGATGGATTTTCGATTGCCACTTCAAAACTGCGCGAATCAACAGTGACCGTTTTGATGTAGAAAAAGAGTCCGACAGCGATAGTGACAAGTACGGTAAACGCAATGAAGAAGCGGTTGTACGTTTTGATAAAACTAGACAAAGCGTGTGCTACATCAACTACACCGTCGACCTTATGAAACTGGGTGCGGAGATCCAAGAAACCGGTTCGAATCGGTGAGCTGATGGTTTGGTATGAACTGAGATTCACATCACCACGTGACACGTTTCGAGTTCTATCAGCGGTTGCTAAGCGCGAGTACGTCCCCGGAGCGACACCTGCCAGTGCTAACATCCGACGCACATATGAACGGATCGCCCAAACTATGAACATGACAATGAGCCCAACTATGAGTAGGGTCAACAGTAACGGCTTCAGGGGCACAACCCAAAATGTGACCTCACTGTCACTAAACTGACGCACGTCGTTACCGTACGCAAGCGCAACCTTGGCCGTGTATCTACCGATATCCGTAACTGAAAACTCACCTTGCCACGAGAATTGGAAGTTACGAATACTGTCTGGCAGAACGTTACCAAAGTGGGTCTGCAGATTAATAGGAATCACACCTCGCTCTTTGCCCCACATATTGTAAATAGTTATCTGTCCTTGTGGTTGAATATGTACATTGCCGCGATTTTCAAACCGAAGATCAAACTCAGCTTCAGGGCGTGTTGCAAAACGATTTGCAACCGAGAATGATCGTATTCTTCCGTCTTCGACCACATCTCCTTCTATCCGCAAAAAGAACAGTGATGTAACGATCTGGGACGTCCGTATCTCCAGTCGGTCGCTGCTTTCAGGTGGTTTGGTTCCCACAAGCACAGCCGCGAAGTGGCCGCCAGGGGCAGCGTCTTCGGGTACATCAATGGTAAACGGGATGGTCAGACTTTGTTCCGGTTCGATAGTGTAAGGTGTTTCAGGGTCCAGTTGTATCCACTCCGCAAGCGTACTGCCTTCGGTCACGTCCGAAAGAATGGGAACAAACTTTCCTTGCCCGCTTTCGCCACGTGGTGCAAAGTTGACCGGCCGCGCATAGACAGTAAGTGGAAACGTATTGGTGTTGATCACCTTGATGTTACTTTGCCACATCTGACCTTTGGTGGCAGACATCTCAAAAAGTGTCGGTGTGACCGACAATGAAAGCGACTCTTGCGCTACGGCACCTATTGGTACAAATGTGGCCAGTATAAAAGCCACTAATACATATAGTCTAACGCTTCTGTGTAAGGTCGATATCATGATCTTTAACGGCTGACGTGCCCTCTTTAATAAAGAGAGGGAGCTCATGGTGATCTTCTTCAATAGCGCCATGATACTGGTGCAGTTTGCGGTACCATAGCGTGGCCGCAAGGAGTGCCACCACGAGCAAAAACAAGAACAGTAACAACAATTTGACCCATGGTATCACGTAAAAGTAGGCTGTGTCATAGACAGAGGCAATATCCTCTGTTCCATAATCAATCGTTAAAAAGGCTTTATATCGCCCTAATAGGCCAGCGGTTGGTACACTGACAGTAAAGCTGCTCTCCTGCCCAGGAGTAAGTACGCTGTGGTCAGCATTGACCGGTAGCGTAGTGACTTCCACTCCTTTGCTATCTGAAATAATGATCTCGCCAGTGGGAGCAATCTCCGCTTCACCTGGATTGGTAAGGGTGTAGGTTATTGCTTCGTTTTGCTCGTCAAAAACGAACCGTTTTACAATAAAATTGTCCAGTTTTAAAAACTCCTTTTTGTTTTGCGCTACCGCTAAGGTTACGATCACACCGGGTGCAATTCCCTTTTCCACCTGCTCAGCTGCAATGGTGCTGTTGCGACCGGTTCCAAATCCAATAAACACATAGTACACACCCGGCACGGCGTGGGGATGGATGTGGATCGTAAGTGGTATCTCGATCGTCTCGCCAGGCATCAGCTCCTGACCACCACGCGCTATTTCGATCCAACTTGAAGGAGTGACAGTATTGTCTGACGCAGCTGGAGCGGTGAAATCAATGATATCTCCGCCTTCATCGACTGCCACAACGTTGACTGTCGGATACACGGTTAGTTTATAGTGGTTGAAGTTTTCAACTGTAATAGTACGAGAAATAATGTCCCGTGGTTCAACCGCAAGGTCAATGACGCGCGGTGTCACTTTATGATTGATGGCCTGCGCTGAAGTGCCTAGCGGAACAATACAAACGAACCACAACAAACTATAAAAAAGATACTTCATACAATTAGAATACCGGTATAGCTAAGTATACAACGTCAGTACTATAGAGACCGGCCGGCTGTTCGTCAGTGATCTCCACCTTATAAATGATATTCGAACTGTCACTAGCTGGGAGTGAGCTATACATGACTTCGCGCGGCGTTGGTTCAAATGCGGCATAGCTGTCGGTAGGTGAAAACCGCGTGCTGGTGCCACTTAACGTGTCATCACCCGCGTGGTAACCAAAGCACCCGGTGGTTGAAGCGAGACAACCACTATTCCAACCAAGTGGCGCGTAGTTGGTTCCAAGAATAGCCGGAATAGTGCCACCATGACTACTCACGAGATCACTGCGGGCATACATGAGTACTTGGTATCCTTCAGTGGCGTTGGTGGTAACACCAAGGGTATGGGCCGCTGTGACTTCTGTATCAAGTGGTAGTGAACCAAAATTGACCATGGACGGTGTTGTGGTTGCGTCTGTGGTGACTCCTTCGGTGTTTGTTCCGGACGGTAGACCACTAACAGAAAACGAGAGGCTTGGTCCTTCAATCTGTAGACTCGGATAGCTGGAGCTAGCAACAAGTGGATCGTCGGTGGTAGCATCGACTAACCTGAAGTAATAGACCGCGCTGGCTCGCGCTGCCGCTTGTGCTAATGTAAATTCCATTTCGACACTGGTATTTGCGTCGTGGGTAAAGGTACTACTGGTAGTGGCCGCTTCGTTGTGTGTACCACAACCGGTTCCGCTACCGCCACTACAGCTTTCACTATCTGAAAGGACGTTAGCATCAATAAGTGCGTTATCAACGCCGGCGCCATCTGCATAACACCAGGTGGAAGTCGCGGTGCATGACGAGGTAGCTACCAAGGTTGTGCCTCCATCACTAAAATTAGCGTACTCAGAATACTGCAAGGCAAACTTGATATTACTACCGGCAGCTCCTTCTACCTCAGATGCAGTCACGCGCAGCTTGAGGATATCACCATCCGCTATTCCTGTCGGCGCAATATTTTCTCCGGCCAGTGAATTACTTGGTGTAAGACTGGTCTCATCATCAAACCACTGCCAGTTACCTGAGACGGGTGTGTAGCCGGTGGTACGGAGTGTTGGGTAATACAAGTATTCGGACAACAAAGTTCCATCGCTTTCAACCATTCGGAAACAATAGTCTGAGCGTTGGAGGGCGCCGTTGTGTTCCACTACCCAATCGTATTCAACGTCATCACCAAGAGTAGCGGCATTTGGGTTTACCAGTGAATTATTTTCCTCTTCATAGGTAGCTGCCACATCAGACACCGACAGCACTGTTGACGGGAGGGTTGTACCATCACTTGGAGTAGCGTTATAACCGCGCCAGATAGCACCACTACCGGCTGCGCCCACATCTGTCCACGACACAATAGCGCCGCACGACGCACCACTACGAAGTCCGTACTGTAATTTAAAGGCTTTGCTAGTCTCTGGAAATGCTGCATTCTTTACATTAAGTGACATGCGTAGCCGTACTCGCTCCCCCTCAGCGAGCGGATCATCGGTACCGGTAAGCTCCGCGTTTTCACCTAAGTCAGTTGCCCCGACCGGCCACGGGTCAGTTGGCGTCAAGGTGTCATTGTCGGCATAGATACGGAAATAATTTTGCGTGAACGCAAGTTGTGCTACCGGCCACTCGACGACAGAAACCTTGAAGTTTTGTGTTTGTCCCGCATCACTTTCATACAGTTCATACTCAGTGGTACTGGTAACGGTAGTACCGAGCATCGCTCTTGGAAACGCCGTACCACTACCCGTACTGTCGTTAGTTATAAAAATAGAGGCATTACTGACACTACCGAGGGTACCGCCAAACGTAAACAGCGTCGTGCGCGGCTCAATAGCCTCGTTCCCATCAAGGCTCTCGTTGTTGTCATGGTATACCGTCATGGCGCCGGTGTTAAGTTGGGTATTCTCAACAAGCCACGCCACTGAGACCTGTTCTGTGGGTTGGTTGGTACCACTGTTGAGTTGGAACGAGATGTTGCCTAAACTACTGAGCCACACTTGATGACCATAATCGTCAAGACCGATATAATCGCCACCAATACGCTTTTGGGCATGGATAAACGCCTTATCAAGACCACCGACAGCAGTTATTGGTTCGGTCTCGGTCACACCAGCAGCACTATAGGTATGTTCGATGCGCTGCACTTTCCAATTGACGCCAGTAAACTCTACGACCGCGTAGCTGACATCAGTGATAGAGCTTTCACTGGTGGTTGCCCGAGTAAAGACCGGGACGTTTGACGTTGTGTCCCAAGCGGCGGTGTTTTGGTTGGCGGGAAATTCGTTTTGGTTACCATCAGAGCGCTGGCCAGTAATAAAGACCACGACATCAGCGTCGTCAGCTACTGTACTGACTGCAGTGCCGGTAGCAACAAGTCCGGTGGTGCCGTGACTGACTGTGCCGGTATCACGCACTACCATTTCATTATCAGAACCGGATAATCCGATGTACTCGACCAGCTCCCAGCTTACTCTGGTGTCGTTGGCTGCTCCGGAAGGACGCGCAACGGTAAAACTAGAGGTCAGATCGCTTTGATCCGATATGTACGCAGTTACGTTAACCGCTGTTTGTGTACCTTGCGAAGACGCACCGGCACCAGTCAGCTGGGAGTCAGTGATGCGCACAAATGCTGTTGAGGTACTGGCAGGCGGCGTGTAATCTACTCCGGCTACAAACGTGCGACTGGTTCCCGATATGAATTCGGTCTTACGCTGCACAAAGAAATCTTGTCGCTCGCGTGTAGTGAGTTCGCCATACTCTGTGTAGGCAGTGAGCGCACTGCCGCTGTCGGTAAGTCTAAAACAGTAATCAGTACCGTAGGCCGATTGATCGGTTGCCATAATGGCAAATTCAAGTTCAGTGTACTGCGATGCTGAAAGAGTAAGCGAGCCGGTCTCATCACTTACCTCTCGCTGTCCACCATTAGTGCCGAGAAACGTGCCCCCACCGTCAGTGACCCCACCATTTCCAGGACTGATATCAGTGGTGTCATTACCCTCCGTAAGCTGTGAGGTGGTGGCCATCGTGAACGCGGTACCACTGGCGATCCGCTGCCAGACCCCCACGGTGCTGCAGGTACCGACTTTGGTACCGTACTCTAGTCGATATGTGGTCCCGGCACTACTTACGCTGCCGGTATTCTCAACCCGAAATCGAAGACGATAGGGCGCATAGCGCGCCACATTAGGAAGTGGCGTGTTTTCTGTGCCGCCCGTTGCGGACGTGGCTCCTGTTTCGTCACCATTGTCGTTGCGCCAATGATAGCCCGTCTGAGTTAACACCGCTGCGTTTATTGTTGTACTACCAGTTGGATCGACCGCACTACTAGGGCCTACAGAAGATGAGGTGACCACGACATCATTTGACGGGTCAGCAATAGTGACATTGACCGTGTTGCCATTGGCAGCAGCTGTATCTACATCTGCAACTACGTAGCCACAGAGTGTGTTAGTGCTATTTATGGTTACACTATCAGAAAAAGTGGACGTGCCGTTAGCACTACCAAAACTCGACGCCGACCCGAACAGCGACTCAGTACCTGCGTATGATTCACTAGCGCAATCATACGGTGCGGAAGTATCAAGCTCATAATACAGACGGATATTTGACAGTTCGGTACTGGCGTCTGCAGTACCGTCTTCACTGATGGTGATGTCGGTCACGGTGCGATCACTGCCGGCACGAGTCACCACAAAAGTGCCGCCAAGATACTGGTTGCTGGTCCCGGCATTTATGCTGGCAGTAGCAGTGCCACTAGCAGTGACTGTGATATCAGCAGAAATGGTGCCCTCTGGGTACACTGAATAGTTACGTAGTGGCGTCCCTGCATCAGTCATCCGAAAACAGTAGGTTGTCCCTTGCGGCGAGCTGGCAGTCGGTTCGATCGCAAATTCGAGTTCCAAAAAGTTACTAGTACTGAACGTAAGCGCTCCGGCCTGTGAACTCGTATCTAACAGAGCGCCGTTTGGAGTCAAATGTGTACTGTTTTCGTTTGTGGTACCACCACTTGCAGGCGCAAGATCACTACTGTCAGTGCTGTCTATCAAGAACAATGAATCTGACATGTCCCAGTCACCGCCGCCAGCACCAACATCCGTCCAGCCGGTGGCGGCGTCACAAGTAGAAGATTTAGCGGCGTACTCAAGTCGCAGGCTTACTGGCGCTGATGACGTAGAACCTTCTGCGGATATTTGGGTGCGGAGGCGACGAATGGTGCCGTTGGCAAAGCCGAGAGCTGGTGTATCTTCCGCCCCTTCAACTGATGTGGCGCTACCTTCAAGGCCATCATCATTAAGCCACTGGTAATGTACTTGGGTTAGCTCGGCATTTTGCAGCGTGACGCTCCCGGTTGGCGCAATACTAACAGCTGGCCCAATACTGCCACCACCGGTATAGGTTATATCTGTGGTGGGGTCATCAATTGACACTTGTACGGTTTGTCCGTCACTAGCGCTACTGGTCACGTCATACACCACGTACGCACAAAGTGTTTGGGTGGTTGAAATGCCTACTGCTTCGGAAAAACTAGAAATACCATCAGCTCCAGAGAAACCGTTCGTGTCGGTGCTACCATACTGGCTTTCTGTAGAGGTACCAGAAAACGATTCACTAGCGCAGTCATACGGAAATGAGGTATCAAGATCATAATAGACCGCAATATTGTTTACGCCGGTAGTACCATCCACTGTACCGGATTCGGTAAAGGTCAAACTAGTGATGTTACGTGCCGTTGAATTGGTTTTAATGGCAAATGAGCCACCAAGTTCATGGCTCGTCTGTGGTATATCAACCGTTGCTGTCTGTGTACCAGTGGCACTTACTTCCACATCATCAAGAAACAGTTTTGAGAGCTCAATACCTTGCAGTGCAATATTACCAGCCTCAAGCTCTGCATCAGCAGCATCCTCTTCATCAAACATCGTTATTTCCAGATACTGGCTACTCGTGAGGCCCGGCAAAATAAGCCCTCCTGCTGAACCAGCGGCAAATGAGTCTTGACTACCTTGGTTACCACGCAAGAAGCTACCGTGTCCACCGTATGGAACGGTAGTAGCGCCATCAAGTCGCCACTCAATACGATACGGGTCGCGGTCGCCAGAGGCAACATTTGATCGAGTAGCGTAGATGTTTGAAAAGAACAGGTAATCTCCATCAAGATCAATCTGCACTTGTGATGGGTTAGTACCGTTGGAGTGAGAAAACGCAGCACCATCAACTTCAATTTCGCTATCAAAATCAAGCGGTGCCGCCGTACTCGGTACTGACTGTGAACTCGCTGAGGAAAGTGAAATATAATTGGCAGTATCAGGTAGGGCAACAATGGACACAGCCGTCTCCCCGCCAAAAATAACTGTGGTTGGCGGCGTACCGTCATCAGTGTTCTCTTGGCGGACTTCAACATTGAGGATCTCGTTGGTTGAGGTAGCCTTTTGAATGATGCCGGCGTACGCAAGTGTGCCGTAGTAGGTACCGCCACCACCACGGACATATGTAGTTACACGCGTGCCGGGGATCGCAACCCCGCCCAACGTAAGGACTGACTCGTAATTTTGTCGCTCCCCCGAGTTAGCGGTTTGGTGAATGCGGATGTTATATGTAACCAGAAAATGGTCTCCGGTATTTCCCTTAAGAGTCATATCGGCCCCCGAAGAATACCCGAACGTGTCAGTGTCCACTTCATCAATAGTATCCCACGTCACATCGGTAAACGAAGTGGTACCGGCAATATCACTGCTATCCGTGCCTTTACGAAGACGTAGATAATCGAGGTCATCTTTAAGTTTAAGGATTGAGACGCCGTTCACACCGGCGCGTAACTGCGTCTGATTATCTGAACTGGTGTCGTCACGAGCGACATGAACGGTAAGTGTGTCATCAGCAGTAGCATCAATAATGGCGGTGCCGTTAGAGTAGGCGTAGTTGTCGTCACCGGCACTATCACGAATATAACCGGCACCACGGCCGTATGCACTTTCGCCACTGTCAGTCGACAAAAACGTTTCAAATGTGCGACGGTTTTCGCCGCCAGTACCGGTTTCTTCGGTCCACGCGTTGTACATGACCAGATATTTACCACCTTCTGTAAGAGCCATCGTTGTACTACCGGTGTTTAACGTAATATTACTGTTCTCAGAAACAACCGTATCCCAAAGGACATCAACTGTACTGCCGCCGTTTGGTACTGCGGTGGTATCACTTTGGTTGCGAAAGACAGAAAAATCACCGGCAGCAGCCAGTGCCCGAGCGACAAGTGAGAAGTCAAAAGCAATATTGATATGAAGGCCAGTTGCAAACACAACCGCTACCAAAAAGCCTGCTATTCCCTTTTTTGCTATACGCCAAAAACGTCCGTTCATATCGGTGAACTTATTTCTATTCTACTACAGTGCCTGACAAAATCTGTTGCCAACACTGCATTATTTAGTGCTACTCGGTTGTGCTAGTTCCGGTGCTGGTTGCAGGCTCTGTGGTGCTCGCAAGCGGCTCAATGACAATGTCAAATGGCGTAAGCTCAAAGGTAGAGGAAGCTTGATCAGAAGTGATTGTTGTAGTGGTGGCGTTGTCTGGAATCAGTGGCAGATGGCCACCAGTTGAACTGGCACTAAGGACACTACTGGTACCGGTTACTTCTTGCATTTCTTCCTCTATGGTTTTGGTTGTTATTAACACCTTTACCTCATCCGTAGTTTGCGGCAGTGGTGCAGCCGGTTCAGGGTCACTGCCGGGAGTGGATGCAACTGGGCGAGACTCTCCGGTACGCGGATCAAAACTGCTGGTGACCACATCACCATTTTCGTACTCAGTATCGTACACGAGCATGTACCGAGCATTCTTTATTTCTCCACCAGACGGAGTATCGATGGAACGCACAGTCTGTCGTTCATGATCGTACACATAACTTTGCAATGATCCAAGGTTGGTCATTGTTTGCCAGAGAACAAAACCATTTGATACTGACGGGCTAAGATCCTGAGCCTCGTTGTTAGTGAGTGCGGTTGTGCTTGAGCCATCAAACAGTACGATCTCCCAGTCATGACCATCCCACTCTTGCCAAGCAACCAGACCGTCGTCAACGCTTGGTTCCATGCTGTTTTGTGATGGAAGCGAAAGAACAGTCTCTTTTTTATCGTTTAGGTCATACGAAACAATTTGGTACCGGCCGTTTACCAGTCGCTGCCACACCGCTGCGCTGCCACTGGGGTCAACCACCGGCTTGGTGTCATCATACGCGTTGTCGGTAAGTTGCATGACCTTGCCGTTTTTGATGAAAAATATCTCATAATCACCATCTTGAGCATCAATGTCGGCGTAAATGTCATTTTCTGTACTGCCGAAAGCCGCTTTGGAGGCAGCATTACAATAGTACGAGCCGTCGTTCATAGAAACACACTCATTTTCTGCAAACACGATCTTGTTTTTGAGCGCTTGTTCTAGATCTGCATCAGTGAGCACAAGCGTCGTATCGTCAACTTCGTCGTCATTAGCTGTCACATCGTTTTCATCCTCAGTCAGAGTCTCATCATCGTTGTTTGAAGTGGTCTGTTGGTCACGTACTTCAGCTGTCTGCGCGTCGCTATCAATCTCAGAATCGTCTATAGCATCATCGCCAATTTCTGTGCTATCTGTTTGAACACTTTCATCAAGCTCGTCATTCTCTTCCTGAAGAGTTCTGTCAATCTCTTCACCCAAATCTTGGTCTGGAGTATCTTCAGTTACGGTTTCCGATATTTGTGCTACGTCAGTAGCGACTCCAGATTCTTCTGGAGACTGGTCAATTTCTTCCGTCTGTTGTTCCGGTTCAGAGTTTGCTGGTGTAATCTTTTCAGCTTGAGTCTCGGTTACAACTTCTGCTTCTGCAGTATCAGTTTCAGAAGCTAGTACGTACGAACACGGCTGTAGTAGTGTAAAAGCCAACAGCAAGAAACCTACGCTTTTTGCAGTACGGCTTTTAAATACGAAGGTATAGAGCCAAGGTAAATCCCTTAGCAATACATGTTTTTGGCTATTTTGTGGTGACATGTAACGTTGTACATAGGGAGAGGTGATCCCAAAAGTACTCCCATCACACCATAATTATAGCTTGTACCCTAGCTTATACAGGGTGTTATCAACAGTATTTTCCACAGTTATCGTCGCCACGAGTCAGCTAATATTATAGAAAAGTCAGTAAAGTTCATGCGTTTGTCCTCATTAAAATCGTAAATGATCTTTTTGTCGGTCCAAGCAGCCATAAACTGTAAAATGTCTGTCAACGTGACCTTCCCATCGCCATTGATGTCGGTATACACGCGTATTTCCGCCGTGGCAGTAAGGACTCCGTCTTCACCTTGAGCAACGATAACAACGCTTTTCTCCCCTACTTTAGTAGCAGCGACTTCAGTCCCTGAGCCATCTCCCGCCAAAAAAGCCACGTCACTGGCGGCAAACTGCGCAATACCGGTGGCCTTGGCCACAGCATTTATGGTGACGATCCTGTGTTCTCCCAAAAAACCGCGTCGGAACGTGCCTCCGCTTAGATGGACGACGCCATTCTCAGCGTATGGTTCAGTGGTCCAAATAGTGATGACTGATTCTCCGGTATCAATACCGGTAATGGCCACTTTGTCTTCTGGGTACTCGAGGTCGATATTAATTGCATTGACCGGAACATGTGCACCAACAAATACATCTACACTAAATGGTTTACCGGCCTCAATAGTGGCACTTGAAAACTCCAGGCGCATGTAAGACGCGTCACTCGGCAAAATAACTGCTGCTCCTATGAGCGAGAAAGCGGTGACAATAAGCGGAAACGCGTACCGCACCGTTCGACTACGGTTAGTGCGGCAGGAAAAGCAAAATCGATAAATGATCCGTTGGAGCCATTTCATGAATTAAACAGCTTGGCGCTGATAGACTCTATTTGTCTAGTGAGCACTGCTGCTGATTGACTAATTTCTTGTGCCTGAGACATGAGTGCGCGCACCGACTCGTCTGTAGGCTGTGCACCTGACAGCAATAGCTCAATGACACCTCGCTGTAATGGGACTTGGGCCTGCAACAATGCTACCTTTTGTTTTTCAAGCGATAGTAGAAGATCCCAGTCCTCCAGTGTTGTAGGAGCTGGATCAAGTGTCACAAACGACTCATGCAGTGTCACTAACGTGCGGTACGTTTCGTATGTCATAACTGTTGACTCATACATGGCAGCCTTGCGATCAGCAAAGTATGAGGCGCAAGCATCAAACAACAGGTTAAGAGTGACAAGCTCACCATGATCCAGTGAGGCAAGAGTATCAAGAGAATGATCAAATGTGTTTCGGCTTGCACTTGAGCAATCTTTCACATAACTATCAATTGACTCAGTGGCTTGGTTTTTTACCAAGAGCCTTGTCTTTTCTTGTAATTCAGCTGCCGTTACATCGATCTTTAGTTGTAGTTCGTGTGCAGATGTTTCTTGTGAATGTTTGATGATATAACCTGCAATAAGCACAACGAGGGCTACAAATGCGAGTGCGACGGTAAGGTACTTTCTTCGGGCTGTGTGCATAGGCTATCTATTATTCAACAATATCGTCTACTTCTTCTAATTCAGTCTTGATGCGATCGTGGGCGCTCGTGAGCGACTTGCTCAGAGAAACGATAAGGTGCTCTTCCGCTTTTGTGAGTTTTTTGGTTTTGCGCGACTTTTCTAGCGCTTGCTTTTCAGCATCCATGAGCTTATGGAGAGTGACAAACTCACGTTCAAGAATATCCAACGCTTCTTTGGATTCACGAACCACTGTAGTACGAATAGTTCGAACCCGTGCCAAGAAATAAATGACTGCCAAAAAGAGCAAGAGTACTATGGCTAGCAGTGGTACCAATACTGACAAAATACTTACGACCAAATTTCCAATGCGAAGATATCCTGGTTGTTGGACAGCAATGCGAACTGTTTCAGACGTCTCGCTTTGCGCGCCATATGCATCGACAGCACGAGCCTTGATCTCATAGACACCTTGCGAGAGTGTGCCCTCAGGGATAAACGTAAAGACACCCGCATCATCAGCGACAACCTCATATTCAGCCGGCTGCGCACCTACCTTTGTGAGTGTTATATACACAGTAGCCCCGCTTCGTGTAATACCTTTAATGACTGGTATGACCTCTTCGTTTATTTGACTTGGGTAGTCAGTGAACTGCGGTTTGTCAAATGACTCAACTGAAAACGAACGCGTGGCAACCAAACTATTACCGGCTGCATCAAACGCCTCAATAACAAGTGTATGATGACCAGGAGCCAGACTAGTCAGTGTAAGGGTACTAGTACTACTTGCTGGAACAAACTCATATGGCTCAGCCCCATCGAGCTGCACCATGAAACGAATAACACCGGACCCCTCGTCCTCGGTAATTAGATTGAACTCGGGTTCTGGGTTAGCTCGGTCGGCGCCCTCAATCTCTGCAATATCAAATCGACTCGGTGCTACCGTATCCACCGCTAAGCGATAGTGAGTGACTCTACCCCATCCCTCATCATTCTTAAATTGAATATGAAAATACTGTACTCCTTCATCCAGATCGTTTAGTTCAATAGAGCTAGGGGGTGTGTCATATACCTTTGTAGGGATAGAGCCGCTTTTGTCATCGAGTAAAGTACGAATTGCTGTCACCCCTGCCGGCAACGTCCACGATAGCTGCGCTGTTTGCTTTGCATACCAACCAGCCGGGTCTGGATGAGTATTTGAGGACACCTGCGGCGCTGCCGGTGTGTTTGGTGGCGCTATGTATTCAATGACTTCTGGTTCTGCGGCCACTTCAGCAGCAGCGATCGTGTACGAACCACTATTCATGGCAGTAAGCACGTTGGTACCACGTCCGTCAGCCGCCAAGACCGAACCATTACTGAAGGTGACTTTGGCCGTTCCTGCAGCCTTAGCTCTAAAGGTTACTGAAAGCACTGTGCCGGCAGAGCCGGTGTACCCAGTCGGTGAACCACCACCAAAACTGATCGTACCAGCGCTATTTGAAAAAGTTGGTTCAACCGCCCAGAGACTGAATATTGAGCCTTTACTTAGTGAAACCACCGAAAGTGTGCTTGGATCGAACTTTAGCGTGCCTTCTGCAGCGTTAATAGCTTGTCCTGAAGTATTAACCACTATCCGCGTAGTGAATGTGCCACCGGCTGTATAGACACCAGTACTTGGGCTGGCTGAAAGTGTGGCCGCCAGTACCGTAGTGAAACTCACCAAGAAAAATACACTGCCGAAAAATACAGCGAGGACAGTCTTATAGAACTTCAGTGTTAGGTTTTGTGCTGTCATACAATCATTCATTTTTTATTTCTTCAGCTTGCAAACGCTTTAGTGTGCGACGATAGTAAAACAGAGCAAACAAAGAGACCAAAATAATGATACCTCCTGCAATGAACAAACCGGCGCTAACAAAGTCTCTTTCGCTGTATCCGCGCAACTCTTCACTTGGTACCAATACAGCGACATACTCATTACCAGCTTTATCAACCGCCTTAACGCGGATAGTGCTATTGAGCGACTGGTCCTTCAACAGATACGGGCTCTTACCAGTGATCCACGGTGCATCTGCGCGACCCCAAGCAAACAGGTCAAACTGATCGAGTGGCTCCTCTATGAGTTCATAGTGGTCAAGGCCGGACTGTTTGTCGGTAGTATTAAAAGTTATGAAGTAACGGCCGCCGTAGATGGACTTGTCGTTACTAAGGGTGATGTTAAAACTCTGTGGTGGTAACTCGTCAGCCACAACCCGCTGCTGCCAGTCATCAATCGGCTGCGGCCGTGGTCGTTTTCCTACCAAAAGATCTGCGCCGAGGGCCGAAAGCGGGGCTTGTGTGCCAAATCCATCATTTAAGTACACTGCCGTTTCCGGACCAAACGCAACTGTTGCAAGGCCGTCATTGCTACCCGCGCCTACTGAAAAACCTGGCGCTTGAAACATAAGTTCGAACAGCACGTTGGTGAGTCTTGGATCACCATCAATTCGTCCGCAGTAACCATTCGGGATCCCGCCTGCAAAAGTCACCTGATGATTAACGCTATCGATTGTCGGTTCTTCTACCCAGATCGGTACGATCGAGTTGCCACGCGCAATATCAGCCAGTACAACATTCGCTTCGTATGTGATAACACCACTAATGACGTTTACACACTCACCGTCGTCGGTATCAAGGCGCACCGCAACCGCACGGGTATCTCCTGGATACACTTCTAGTTCTTGCGGCTCCATGTAGAGTGTGGCTGCATACACGGGCACAACTCCAAAAAACAATCCAGCAAAGACCACTGCTTTTACTGCTGAGCGAAGCATAATAATTGAATTATACGTTACTAGGCCCGTAGTAAACGTCTGCAAATGTGCACAAAGAAAACCGGATAAACGAAAGCACAAATCTTTTGTAAGTTAGTTAGAACTGTCTCTGTGACCAAACACGGTGGCCGTTGTGACGCCCTCTATTTTCAGGATTGTGGTTGTAAGCCGGCCCACCGCGTTAGAAGGTTGCGTATTTTGATAATTTTAATTCCCAAAATACGAAAAACCCCTCTCGTGGTGGGAGATAGGGTTTTCGTTGCTCAAAGCTGTTAGAACGTTGGTGTTGCGATGTAGGTCAGTGTAGTTGAGTAGTCATCTGCTGCCTCTTGCAAAGCAGAGACCTCTACCTGATAGGCAACGGTTGTAGAACCGATGTTATCAGTAGTATTGTCTGCAACACTATTGTGCGAGAAGATCTCACGCGGTGTAGTGCTAGCAGCTACCCAACATCCTCCAGTAAGTGCCGCAGCACAAGACTGGAAAGTACCACCACCGTCATCATGATCATCGCTTGAGGTCAAACCCCAGTGTCCGTAGGTTGCCGGTGAACCGACAACTGCAGACGGCGATGCCCAGTCAGACGGAGTGTTGGTGTACGCCCCATCAGCAAATCCATCAATGACAGCACCAGTAGCTGAAGACAAGTCTCCATCTTGCTCAACAGTAACCACAAATCCGTAATTGGCGTTTGTGAGCACGTTAAGCTGCTGACCTACCGTCACGACCTCATTTTGACCGAGTGTACCAAATGGTATCTCAGTTGCTGAAGAAGTGGCTGTAGTTGTTGTACCGTTGATGTCGATACCAGTAGTGGCAAAACCACTGACGGTAAACTCAAACACAGTATCAACAGACGCTGTCACGGTAACGTTGTCGAGGATAGCCACGACTGCGGTACCGCTATCATTGTTTGCTCCATCACCAGAAGTAATGTCAATATCATACGAATTGGCAGTACCTGGATTAGACATTTGGTTGGTACCTCCATCGGCGTTTGTACCGATCTTGATCGTAACGGTAGCGTTGGCGCCGATAGTACCAGCTGCTGAAGTAAACGTAAGGTCTTGCCCAGCAATACCTACGCCCCAGGTTGCTCCTGAAGGTGAACCCGCAAGGGTAACGTCCGAACCATTGACCTCAAGATCAATGTCGGCTACACCGACAGAACCAAATGAAAATCCTGCTGGAAATGAAACAACGATCGTCTCACCCGCCTCGACGCCAGCAGAACCAGACGGAATGACGTACTGGATCTCGTGATCAGTCGCTGCACTGATATCAGAATCAGTGAGCGTATCTTTCACGCTAGTGACGCGAGCTGCTTCGGCCGAGTTAAAGACCGGCAGGCCGAGCGACCACAGCAAAACTGTGATGCTGGCAATAAGTGAGATAGCTTGGAGCATTCGAACCGACGTTGGAGCGGTGCGAATCATATAAGCTCTCGTTGTATTAACCTACCACGTGCGCACAAGGCGCAAGAGCATCAACGCGTGGTGTGCGTCTTTTGGGTCAAGTCTCCACTCCCGACCCCGATGCTAGCGCAGTAAGTATATCTGCGTTCATAACACTCGGCTGCTAGTGTCTTCCAGCACCACTTTTTACAGCACGTCTACACATCCACACCGCCTATACAATACAGACAGCGAAACTAACAAACGTAACTGCAAAAAGTGGTGCTGGACCAAGTGGTCTAAAGGCCACCTTTTGAAGCAGATACACTTTTATTGTAGCCTACTCACACAATGAAATGCGTATTCGTATTGTGAACAACATGTCGAAAGTCGTGTTTTTTAAAACCAATGAATAAAACCCTCCTAGAGAGGGTTTTATCCAGTCCAATTAAAGAGAAGGATCGAAAAGTCTTCAAGACCAACGTTGCCATTACCGTTTATGTCAGCTGGTGGATCAGAATCACCACCGCTTGTTTGCCACCAAAATATCAAAATAGAAAAGTCTATCAAGTTAATGCGACCATCCCGATTAAGGTCAGAAGGTGTCCCTGGTGAGCCGTCAATACCAACAAACAGCTGTAGTGAGCTACTATACGAACTTTGTGTCACTAAAGAGCCGCTACCACTCTGGTATCGGGCTTTTAGCACGTACTCAGCGGAAGAAAGTCCTGTGGTGTCATACGCAATCGACCAGTCACCTTGACTGTTGGCAGTATTCTCACCGATTTTGTTGCTACCTAAGTAAACTGATACTGTGCGGCTCGGCGGTGCCTGACCGGAAATAGTAAGGATAGCACCGGGGTCGATAGTGGCGTCATTTACCTTGATGGTTGGTGGTAGGTACACATCGTTTACATTGGTCACCGCTCCTTGGGTCACATCAAAGGTTGTTGTATACGTTATTGAGCGAGTACCAAACGCGTCCGTGGACCAAAAACCGATTGTGGCTGGTCCCGGGTCTGCGTTCATAGAAAATTCAAACTCACCGTTACTGGCAGCACGCACGGTACCAACCGAGTCACCGTCAAGCAAAATGTTAACGGTCCGCCCTGGGTATGCGATACCACTGACTCGCACCACGGTATCACCAAGATCTTCGTTTGAACCCCCTGAGGAGCGTGAACCGCCACCGCCGCTACCGCCACCGCCGCTACCAGCAGGCTCAATGGTGCAGTCAGCGCCACAAAAGTCTCCGTCGTCGTTGTTACCATCGTCACATTCTTCCCCATGAACGGTCTGTAAAACCCCGTCACCGCAGTACGGGCCAAAGCGGCATGTTACATCACACTGCCTACCGACAATGGTTGTGCTGTACTCACCCGTCTCGCCGGGCACATCACATTCCTCGGGAGCGGTAACAAGTGAGTCGCCGCAGTTGCTGATGCTAACTGTTGTGGTTGCGATCGATTGTGCAAACACTCCAACGCCGCCACTGACACATAATCCAAACAACGCAATACAGGCGAGTAGATACTTGTATAGCGCAGGCATAAGCTATGTCTTTTTTAGTGCACGACTAGATCTACGGGCATAAAGACCAGCTCCAATTAGCAAAAGCAGCGCAAGAAGCGGCAAAATGATCGAGGCCTTATGAGATAGTGAAAGGCCCATAAAACCGTAGCCCGCAACTTGTAAACTACCATATGGCAACACGCTAAGGGTTAACTCTCCTTCTTGTTTGATATCATCACCATTTTTGATCTGGTAACGAGCGATATAACTACCCGCTTTGAGGTGGACCGGGAGTTCTGCAATGACATCGTCAGTAGCAAACGGTTCCACTCTTTTGATGCGATTTGTATGGGAAACTTCTTCAAGGAGCACTTTACCGGTAGCGTCATAAATATGGAATGATACTTCCGATGGTGCGACGTTGACGTTACCAGTGTTCTCAAGGGTCATTCCAAAACGGATCTTACCTGGAAAATATAGCCAGCCAACTTTATGACCCTCGTTAAGATCCGGTAAACTGATCTTGCGAACTTTAAAGTCTTTGATCTCTTTATCGATCACGGTTAAGTCGATGTCAACCTGTGCTCCAAGAGAGATACTGACCGCACCAGCACTCACCTGATCATCCGGTGCTGCCGTTTTGATACGGATCACACCTTCATAACGCTTGAAGTCTACGCCATCTGGTACCACTACACGTACCGTCATTGGCACTTTGGTCTCACCTTGTGGTAAAGGGATCGAGTCTCCTTCTACAATTGAGATCCAATCAGCAAACTCGGGAGCGTCAACGGTAATGAGCGCTTTAAGCGGCTTGTTTGGATCGCTACGCACCATTAATATCTGCTGCTCATAAACAGAGTTCCGCGTCAGGCTGGTATTACGCACATACGGGGGTGTAATACCAAAACCAGCATATACGTTCTGTGCCCCAAGCACAGTACAGAATATGCTGAAAAGAAAAAGTGCTAGCGTTTTCCTAAGCATGAAAAGTTGCGCCTCCGCGCTTGTTCTCAATTATCAAAAAAAAACCGCAAAAACGCAATAACCGCCGTTGGGATAACGGCGGTTATTGCGACAAACGAGCTGCGGTTTAGAGGCCCCATTCAGCTGGCTCACTAGCTACAGCTGTGAAAGTGTTTTCACCCGTATAGAGGCCAGCCAACGTGATCGTACCCGGAACTGCAATACCCCAGTAGGTTATGCCCGTAGCTTGAGTAGACGTGGCTTGAGATTTCAATACGTTAAGCTCCAGTTCTTGCGGAGTTGTTGAGGAAAGATCGGTACCTGATCCGTATGACAAGGCGGAGGTTCCAAACTCTTGTGAAAAATCAGGAATAGTTGAAGTGGCTGAAGATGTACACGGTGTCACGCCAGAATACGTTGGACACATAGATGCTCCCGACAGCTCTTGGTCAAGACCAACGTTACCGGTTGCTGCAACAGTAGTAGTGGCAGATAACGTACCAGTGTCGGTGCCCGGTTCGAGCTCACCGTACGGAATGGTGGCAGTGTTAAGAGCCATAGCGAGCAGGCTGTTGAGCTCTTGACCGGTCGAACCAACGCTGTACGTACCAGTAGCAAAGTCATCATCAATTGGGCTTACTGCCGCTACCCAGTTTTCAGTGTTGTAGTACGAAACTGTTGAAGTGCCGTCTGTTGAGTCAGCAATGTACCAAAGTGGGAATGTACAATCGTATATTTGAGTAGTGTCAGATGGACCAGTACAGCTGGTCGAAGAGGCGGTACACGAAAGGTTCCAAATAGCTGAACTGACCCCACTTGGGTAACAGTTGTTAGCATTGTACGAACCAGACGTACCATCACAGGTTGATGAACCAACACCGGAGCGGAAAACAGACAGTATGTATCCGGTAATCTCATCGCCAGCAGAGGCATTCTCACAACTGTTATTGTCAGTAGCAGTAAACTGAAGTGTAAAACCGGTAGTCTCCCCTGCTTCCTGTGTAAGTGTAATATCGGAACCACCATTAAGCGTTATGGCTGCTGGTGACACAGACGGAGCTACGTTACTGACAGACAGCGTTGAGTCTGAACCTTGGGTAGCACCAGTTGCCTCATGTCCATGTTCGTCAACAATGTATCCATACGCAGTATAGTCTTGGTCTTGGGTCGGGATAACTATTGTATATGAAGCCGTTTGGTCTCCGGTTGATAGTGTCGAGGTGGCTAGTGTGCCGCCCGCACCACACTGATTGGTGCTGGTGTTGTAATCTGGATCGTTACAAACAACAAGCTGCAGTGTGTCAGCCGTGTCTATAACGTCAGCGTCAGAGGAGCTGGCGTAGAAATTAACTACCGAACCCGGTCCAGCCGGTGAATCATCATAGAACAACGTGAACGTTGGTCGATGATTTACATAAAATGGCGAGGAGTTTGTGGCGTTTAAACCAGTACTGTAGGTTGAGTTACAACGCGCATTAGTGTCGATAGCGTCACAGATCCAAGCCACCCAATCATTCTCTTCCACAAAAGCTTCTGTAGTGGTTGTGGCGGCACTAGCCTGTACGCCACTGGCTGTGCTGGCAGAGACAGCCCATAGTGTTGCTCCGGCACCACACTGCGGATCGACAACGCTCGTTCCCGGCGTTGGTGTAGCATTCGTACTACAAATGAGAAGCTGGTAGTTCTCACTGTTTGAGTCCGTCGCCGTACCGACCCATGTTACGGTGTCACCCGAGTTAGTTGGAGTTGAGGTGGAGGATTCCGTTTGCTCGTAAGCAAGCTCCGTCCATTGTGGCGGGGTGTTCAGCACCGTTACTGAAGTAGTAGCGGTACTTTGGGCCTCAACGGTTTTGAATTCTTTACTACCGAGGTTTAGCAAAAAAATGAACGCAAAAACGAGCACTCCCATGAGCGTCGTCAAAACCGTCACCTTTCCGGCTGTGCTAAGCGGCAGCTTGTGGCTCTCGTTGTACAACATATATGCTATTAATATTTAAAGCTCCTTTATATTGTAGCGAATTTGTCAAAAATAGCCGATAAGTTATACACAGGCGGAAGATGACTATTCATATCGAATGGCATCAAGCGGATTTAGTGTCGCAGCTCGCCGAGCCGGGAAAATACCCGTCAAATATCCCACTCCGGCGGAAAACATGGCGATAAAAAGCAAGAACATAAAAGGAAATGAGAACAATTTGACCGCTTGCCCACCGAACTGGCTGGCCACCAAGTTAAGGAGGAGATTGATGGTACTACCCAGCACCACACCCATTATGATCCCCGAAAGGCCTCCCAAAAATCCCACCACGATGGATTCCGAGACGAACAACCATTTGATGTCACTTGGTGAGGCACCGATAGTACGCATGATTCCGATCTCTTTGGTACGTTCAAGCAAGGTAACGGTCATAGTATTGAACATACCAATAGCTGACACCACAAGCGCAATACCACCAAAGACTGCCAAGACTGCCTGCACACCTTGGAAGATCTTAGACGCTTGTTCTACTGTCTTTGAAAGCGCTGTCACGCGATACCCCGCTTCAATAAGCTGCTCTTCAACAGCGCCTAAAAACTCATTGGTATCAACACGGACCTGAATACGTTCGTATTCTTCAATGCCAACATGGGAACGCAATTCCGGTAGCATCATAAGGGCGTTGAGCACACCCTCTTCTTTGGTAATACCACGCACGGTGTACTCTTTGTCGATCAATACCTCAGAAACGTCACCAGTACCGTCATCAAGTGGAACCAACAAGCGAAATTTAACCTTTTGTCCGACAAAGGAAGCGGCGTCTTCTATACCAAAGAGTTTAAGTACTGCCGGAGAGAGCATAACAGTATTTTGATCATCAAGGTCTTCGTCGGTAAACACCTCACCAGCCGAAGCAGTGACACCGGCGTAGCGCAAATAAGCCGGTTCAGCACCCTGAATGAATACATTACCGGTAAGACCCTTATATGTAATAAGGGCTGGGAAACGAGCTAATGGAGCGGCATCAAGTACGTGCTCTTTTTGTTCAAACTGTACTACCGTCTCTGATGTGAGTCTAAGATTTTGCGCGCCGGTCGCTGACACTCCAAGCGAAAGCAGTGTCTCACCAAACACGATCTGTTCGAGAATGATCTGCTGCAAGCCAAAACCAAGCCCTACGAGGACCACCACCGCTCCAGTACCAACACCCATACCCAAAATAGTAAGCCATGTTCGGAGCGGATTGGTTTTGAACATTCGAGTCGAAAGTTGTGCGAGGTCTCGGGTACGCATACTGAATTAACTCTTATAGCTTACATCAACACCTTGAGCAATAAGCTTTTCGAAGTAGCGAGTCAAAGAATCAGCTTCTTTCTCTGTCAAAGATAACCCTCCGGTTGTCACACCTTTACTCAAGGACTCATTAAAATCATCTTCACCAGCCACACCAGTGACTCGGTCAGCAATGAGCTCCACTAAATTCTCATCTTGTTTTTTAGACAACGTAAGGCGGTGACTATGCAGCAAATGGTCACGCATACGCTCTGCCAGTTGGTGTTGATTGAAAAAGAGAGTGTCGTGTCCTTGGCGCGCGCGAAAACGTCTGATGTCGTCTGCTTGTTTGATGATATTAAGTGAACGATCAGCCATCTCTTTGGCTGTTTTTTCGTCCATGCCTACCCCTCCCTTTTCATACGGCAAAATAAGCGAACGAATAAAGGCTTTTTTATCCACTTTACCGGCAATAAGAAATCCAAGTGAGCGCTCTAGGCGAATTATTTGGTCAAACGTATACTCTTGGGTCAAGTAGTTGGTCATACTTTTGACGCGCAAGGTATCAACCGAGTCGTACGGATACAGACGAGCCAGTTGCTCAAGCTCAGTTACAATGGTCTCCCCTTCTTTGACCGGTTTGATCTGCTTGCGTTGTGGGTTTACGACTTCACGCACGATAAAGCCGTCTTTCAGATAGTACACGCGATGGGCGTAAGAAAGGTGGGCAGCGTTGTGTGAGACCATGATAATGGTGCGCTTATCAAAGGTGTTGATCTCATCTATTTTGTCCATCACTTGCTGAGTTGAGACCGAGTCTAGGTTACCAGTCGGTTCATCCGCCAAAAGAATTTTTGGATCATTAACCATGCTGCGAGAAACCGAGACACGTTGCTGTTGACCTCCCGAAAGCATGGCTGGGATCTTATGTGACACATGACCCACGCCAAAACGATCTAAGAGTGATTGTGCGCGTCGTTCACGAGTGGTCTTGTCAGCATCACAAAAGATCATTGGTAGTGCCACATTATCGAGCACTGACAATGATGGAATGAGATTAAACTGCTGAAAGATGATGCCCATGACATACCGCTGGAAGTAGACTCGCTCTTCTGGCGGATATGAATAGATGTCGTCGCCACGAATAAGTAGCGTCCCTTCAGCCGGAGGCAGTGAACCCTGAATGGCATACATAAGAGTGGATTTGCCGGAGCCAGATGCACCAAAAAGGATGATGTACTCACCCTCATAAATATCGGTATTCACGCCTTGCAGCGCCTTGAATTCGTTTGATTTACCTTTGTTGTACGTGATTGCAAGGTCACGACAAATAATAAGCGGTTTAGCCATAAAGAACGTTCACCAGTTTGGTACCTATATCCTATCATCACCACTGCCGTATACAGGATAGTGAAACTGTATAACACCTCGCTACCGCTCGGACCGGATAAAACAAGCCACACCACAATTCAAAATCATAATCTGGTGGCACAAGGCGAGTATATGTACATGCGTTCCACCTAGCCCTGATTCGCTGCGCTCATATCGGGCTTCCTCGCTACCGCTCGGACCGGATAAAACAAGCCACGCGGCTTGTTTTATCCACCGATGTTGCGGACCCAACCGAAGGTTGCTTCAAAGTTCTCGAGGATGAGGTCAATGATGTTCTTTTCCTGGATCGGAGTAAAGAGCACAAAGTTTTCACTCTTGATGGCATTACCGGCCTCATCTTCACAATCAAGCCAAAATTGATAGACCGTTGCCGGTGCAAAGTCGACAATGACCTCAACGTGTTTTTCGGTGTAATTGATCTGCTCCGGTTCAATGACCGTAGGGTCAACGCCTCCAGCTACACCTTCTTGGTAGGTCATTACACAATAAGCTGGTTCATCTGTTCCCCACTCAACAATGGTCTGGATACGCGACTCACTACCAGGAAACAGTGTTGACTCGTTTGTAACGTTTGAAATGATCGGTGGTGAGGTATCGCGTACTGTAATGAACGTGATCGGCTGACTCTTCACTCGATCGCCGCCGGCGTTCTCTGCTATCACAAAGGCCACGTACCGTGTACCAAGTGTGAGGTCAGAGATACGCATCTGATGTGAGGTTGCGAGTGTTGGTCGACCTTTTGAGTTCTGTGCTCCAGTTGAAAGGTCTTGATATTCAATGGTGGCTTTGGCTGGCACCGTAGTGTCCCACGCTAGTGTAGCCGCATTTTCCTCGACCTTTACGATACGTAAGTTTCGTATCTCTGGCAGAGAGGCTTTGGTCTGGAACGTAAAGTCTCGGCTTGAACCAGTAATACCATAGGAGTCAGTTGACCGTACTTGGAAGTGATACTCCGTAAATGGCTCAAGTCCAATGAGGCGAACTTCGTGATCAGTGGTGGGAGCGTCAGTACTGGACTGCGAGTAGACGTACGAGCTCGGCACATACTCAGTTGATGGAGAAAATTCCACGACTGAACTAGCGGGGCGGTCAGTGGTCCACTTTACGATAGCCGATGTTGTTTCCGGAATCACCGTTGGCGGTCCAACGATAGTAAGATCTTCGGTGATGCCTTGAATGGCTTTTACGATCTCATTTTGTATCTCCTGTAGTTTTGATACCTCGGTGATCTCTTGGATCTGCTCGGTGATCTCTTGTACAGTCGGTTGTGACGTAGTGGTTGAATCTGTTGCTTCCTGTCCCTGACCCTGTCCTTGGGCTGAGTTTTCGCCGTCACCGGACTGTGGCGAGCCGTCAAGTTGAATCTTGTAATCAGCTGAAATACCTTGGTTGCCGTCAGCATCAGAGGAAAGAACACGGAAGTAGTAGGTACGGCCAGGCTCAAGTGACTCGAGACTGATACTGTGCTGTCGTTTGTCAGTCCCTGGTACACGCACAATACCGTAGTCTTCCGAAAGGCCATAGTTAATGAGTGAATCCGCGTCCTCGTCGGTCTCCCAGGTAATGGTCATACTACTATCAGAGTCTTTGTTGACCTGCACATTACTGATGACTGGTGCTTCTTCGTCAGCAAAAGTCGGTACTGGCACTGAGCTCATTACCGTAAAAACAAACAGCACAACGATACCGAAAGACCGCTTGTACATTTGTTATTAGTGTACCAAGCTTTGCTTTTTCTGCGGCTCTGGTGCGGGGATACTAATTTGATCTAGCATTCTGCTCGAACCAGAGGTGTCAGCGCCCGAATGCCGTTAGTCTCCGATAGCGTAGAAGGTATTGTTTCCGGTATGTGGGTTACTGGCGGTACCAAACGGAATGGCAATACCCCAGTACACTTCGTCTTCAACTGGCGGCGTTACCGCGGTCGGCTTACCTAGATCAACCTCGTAGTTTGTACTGGTAGTGGCAAGGTTCGTACAATAGACGCAAGAGCTATAGTCAAACGTACTGGTGGCAAAGCGTTGCTGACTAGCGTCAATAGTTGAACCACTACCGTCTGAAAGATCACTACCTACGATCTGCACATCAAGATCATCATTACCTAAGTTAACAAGAGTGGTAGTGGCGTTGTACGAGCCAGTATCATCATTGACCGCCAGTGAGCCATATGAGATGGAATTCTCTACATCAAGTGCGCGCAGCGTTAACATCTCCACTCCGGGCGCTGACCCAAACGCAATATTGCCGGAACCGTCAACTACCTCAAGGTAGGCGAGCCACTCTTGACCATCATACGTACTGCCGCTATCAGTTGGGTCAGCGAAGTAGTAAATGTCGGCAGCGCAGCTAAGTGTACAGGAGCTACCAGCACAAGCTGAGAAGCTACACTGTGGTGCGGTACTGATGTAACAACTGTTATTATCAGCCGTGCAAGCTGCTCCGGCGCCACTACGATATATGGTTGAAGTAGCGGTAATGAGGTCTGCGTAGCCGTTAAGATCGGTCACGGTAGCCGTAGCATAGATGGTTGTTGTGGCTCCAATAGCAAGGTCGATATCATTACCACCATTTAGCGTCACCGCCCCAAATGTCGGACTAAACTGGAGTGACAACTCAGCCACACTTGTGTACGAATCGAGTTCAGTGCCGTCGTTGGTGACCCGCAGACAGTACGCTTCATCAGCCACGTTAACAGTTGGAGTCAACACATATTCCAGCTCAGTGTACTCATTTTGGAGCGTATCGATAGACGTACTCTTATTAGCGGTATTAGCCACAATACGACCGGTGGTAAAGGTGCCATTTACGTCCGATAAGTGATCGGTCGTGGTTTGGTTATTGGTCACCGTACTGGAGGTGGCCATACAAATGGCACTACTGCCACAACTAGCTAAGACTGGCACTGCACTGTAACTACCGCTACCGACTGCTTCGCAGCTTGGTGAGGCGCCTTTTGGTGCCGCCTCCAGCTGGAATTGCTGACCGGTAATATCAAGTCCTGAGTTTTCGACTGCAAAGCGCAGGCGAGCCACATCACCGACCTGATAGGCACTGGCTGGCGTATCTATTGCAGCTGCCCACGAGGCGCCGCCAGCTGTTTGCTCAGCCCCAAGATAGACCGTTGGATCAGTGGTAACTCGTGGGTACGAGATGTAACTGTCCCAACCACCATTCATGCCCCAGTAGGTAAAGCCCATACCACCAGTTGTGTAGCTGCTGTCACTTACACTAAGCGTTGCAGCAACACTGTCGGTTGGATCATACACAGTAATAGAAATGGTGTCATCAGTTTGCCAATCAACTCGCACATCATACCAACCGGTAGTGTAGGTAAGGGTTGAGGAAGCGAGAATAGTACCCGAACTTTCCGTATCGATAACATTTTTAACTAAGGAGACCCGGTCGGTACCATAAAGTTCAAAACAAATACCGTAGTTATTGTTGTTCGTTCCCGGTGTCTGTACGCCAAAGAGTGTACAGACCTCATCGGCTGCTCCGGCTGTAGCGTCTACATACTGTCGGTAGCGAATGACTTCACCTTGTGCCACTAAGTTGCCGGTCTGGAATACACCATCGGTTGCACGATCACTTTCATGGCCACTGGTATCAAGACCGTAGTTACCACCATAATTAAAGCTGGTGCCAACCGTAAAGAGTCCGGTGTCACCGCTGTACTCACTAAGAGAGCCGTCTTCAAAGTCATCAATGAAATTCATGACCGCATCACCATCACTGGCCGTATCAACTGTACTGCTACCGTAGTACATGTAGAGTGTTGTGTACGCTGAGGCTGGTAAGCTCGGGACCGATACCCATACTTCTGCATCGCTACCAGCATTGACCCGCTCAGTCCAGTACGATACCGGCGTGCCGGAACTATCCGTAAAGCGAAGGTCATCAAAGTCTGCTTGCATGTCTGCGTCGTACGGAACGGTAACGAGAACAGACGTCGTAGCGTAGGTTGTGTTGTCATTATTTCGCAGTCGCACACTGGCTCGCTTGGTCCAGCCATTGTCATACCAGTCACTATCCGGAGCACCTTCACCACCATCATCGAGTCGCCAGCGATAGTGTGTTTGTTCAATAAGAAGACATGCACTGTCCTCCCAGCGGATAGAACCACAGTCATCCGTGCCATCAATATCAAAGTCTTCTCCAGCCAGATTGCCCGTGTGGCCAGTGAAGCGCCACGCGTTGCTGCTGGTAGCAGCTAAGTTAACGTTTATGCCGGTAATTGCCGTAGTAGTGGCAAAGCGCATACCAGTGAATATCTTGGACGCGTTGGCGTTTAACGTTTCGGTCGCTAGTGTGATGAGGCTACCGCCTGAAACTGCCAGTTCGAAGTCACCATTTGAAAGATTGGAAATGGTCGGCGTACCGGAGAGGTCAAGACCGTTCGCATCAAGATTGCGGAACTGGTAGTAGTTGGCGTTTAACGTGCCACTGGTGACACCGAGTGTATACGTACC
Source organism: Candidatus Nomurabacteria bacterium (assembly GCA_020632155.1). Lineage (GTDB taxonomy): Bacteria > Patescibacteriota > Minisyncoccia > Phycocordibacterales > UBA918 > OLB19. Next base: position 145,569 of record JACKGE010000002.1, read on the forward strand.
ACTACCTTGATTGGTGATCAAAGTTGCGTTGCCACTACCACCGACAATATTGAGTGTGCCACCATCGACAGTAGTGGTTGCCCCTCCCGCAATCTGTACCGTTACAGCGCGCGGTGTAATACTCGTACCATCAAAGTCAGTTGCGTAACTCCAATACTCAGTAGTGGTACTGATATGGAAATCTCCAAAGATGAAGAGTGAGCCATTCACTCCGGCATGCCGCTGTGAATACAGTGAGCTACTACCATCAACTGTGGTAGTAAGGGCACTTGAATTCCATAATCTAATATCACTATTTGCTCCAATACTTAGTATGTTGTATTGATCACTGCCGAGAGATTTACTGTTAACGCTGTATGCATTGGCACCATCGAGGTACAGCGTGCTGCCCGTCCACGTGGTGGCGGAACCACCAAGATTATTAGTAAAGACACCGCCGACATACATCGTAGTTCCTGACTGCTGGACATAGGCAGTTGCAGCCGACAGAGTGAAGTTGTTGGTAGTGGTCGCGTCAGTTTGCATGGTCCAACTACCGGTACCAGAGACAACCAAGTTATAGAAGTCGTTGCCTCCAGGATAGATGTTTTTACCAGCACCAGAAGAATTAAAGAGGACCGTACCCGAAGCGTGCGCAAAGGTGCCGGCAGTAGCATCAAACGAACCGCCAACTGACAAAGTACCAACAGCAGATGTAAAGGTGCCAGTGCCGAGAGTAAGACTACCACGCAGGGTTGCACTGGTGTCGAGTACCGTAACATCACTACCGCCGGAAACAACAACAGAGCCAAGGTCAGAGCCACCAAATTGCAGTGAAGTGGCGCCCGTAGCTCGGTAGAGATCAAGTGTATTGTTGTTATACGTAACCGTACCAGCGTTACTGAAGTTGCCCCCGACCGCGTAGATACCACTTGGCAACGTAAGACTTCCTGCAGAGATGGTCACATTGCCGGTTGAAGTGGCGTTGGTGTCAGGCATGGTCCATGCGCCACCCGTACCAGCAAAGGTGGTAGTAGCGAGGTCAGAACCACCAAGACGAACTACGTTACCCCCACTAGTGGCGGTAAAGATCATCGGTGAGGCACTGGCGTCAAAATTACCGCCGGTATTGTTAAGCGAACCAGAAAGAGTAGTGGTACCGGTTGGTAAGGTAAGGTCACCACTGGCGATCGAAAGGTCATGAGCAGTTAAACTTGAGTCAGTAACAGACCAATCTCCACTACCGATAAAGTCAATATCGTAGAAACTGTCGTTGTTCACATCTATGGTCTCGCCACTTTGGTCAGAGGTAAACTCCACGGTTGAGTTAGCAGCTTCAAATGACGCCCCGGCGTTTGCGGTAAACGAGGCTCCGACCGACAAAGTGTCGCTGCTGCTCATAGTGAGAGTGGCGCCGTTATAAAGCTGGAGCGCACCGTCGTAACTTGAACCTCCTCCCCCGCCACTTATAGTCACGTCACCGCCCGGATCAAAACTCTTGTTGGTCCAAACAATGAGCTTGTGGTCAGCCGGTAGCGTTAAGCTGTCGGTGCCGGCATCTACTGCTGTAAATGGTATATCACCGTCATCGGAAGAGTCCCAGACTGCCATATCTTCGATGTTGATTGCACTGATATTTTCGTGCCGTACGATCACCCGCTGCTCGTAGATATCCATATTACTGATATTGGATATCGGATCGACCGATACCGTTGCGCCACTACCAACTCCATTATCAATGTAGACAGTGAGTGTATCGTTTGGACTAAAGGAGATACCACTAATACTGTACGCTCCGGTACCAACAGCACAGCTGGTGGTGTATGAAGTCAGACCAGCCACTCGTAAGTGTACGTTTTGTGTTACACCATTACAGATACCAACACCAGACGCGGTACTACCTTCATCACTGTAGACATGGCCGGAAATGTTGATGACCGCCGCTGAGTCGTCCCATACAATTTCACCCGGATCACCACTGTCATTATCATTTCCTTCACCATCAAAACCACCACTATGGTTCGTAAAGCGCCAGCTACTGACACTGATGCCACTTACCGTTACGTTGCTGGCACCACTGACCCCGCCGCCGAGACGGAAGATGTTGTTGGTAAAGTTCTTGGCCGGATTTTGATCAATAACTGAACCGGCAACAGTCATACTACTGGCGCCGTTTAGGTCCGCTGACAAGTCAGTAAAGCCGAGAGTGGTTACGGTTGGGGTGCCGGTAAACGAGAGACCAGTACTGTCGATATTGCGGATTGATACGTACTGCCAAGTGGTGCTGGCTGTGCCCCCGACTGTAAGACCATAGGTACCCGACCCTTGGTTAGTAATGGTAGTGGTGGCAGTAGTAGTGCCCTTTACTGAGAGTGTCCCGCCGGTGTATGTGGCGCTGGCGCCACTGGCAAACTGGACATCAGCAACACGCGGACTACCACTAATGTCCGCACCATCAAAGTCGGTGAGGTAACTCCAATGATCGCTGTCACTCGCCTGCATGTAATCACCGTAGATATGTAAGAGTCCATCACTACCGCCATGGTCCATCGAGTAAAGACCACCGCCTGTTTCGGTCACAACGCTACTGTACGTGCTGTCCCAGAACTTTGCGCTGGTACCACTGACAATATGTACCGTGTCATAACTGTCTCCTACCCCTTTTGGATTGACTGTGAATCCACCACCAAAGAGACTGAGCGTACTGCCGGTCCACGTAGTACCGCTGTCTCCCGTGTTGTTAGTAAAGGCGCCGCCAACCGCTAGGGTCGTACCACTTTGGGCCACAAAGTTTGAGCTGGTTGCCAAGGTCCACGCGCCAGTTGAGGTAGCGTTTTCAGTCAGTGTACCGGTGCCGGAGCCGGAGAGCGTCACTCTACCAAACGAAGCACTGCCCGGTGCGATCGAGTAGGCATCGCTGCTGACGAATTCAACGAGGCCGCCCGACACAGTAAAGCCGCCGTCGTTATCATAACTACCCGAAAGCTGTAAGGTATTACTACTGCTTTCTATATAGGTACCATTGGCACGAACTGTCATATCCCCGCCGACTGCTACTAGTGGATCGAGGGTATTGGCGTTGACAGTAGTGGTAGTAGCACCGCCAATAGACAGGTTATGTACGATGTTGATACCGGTTGAACCAAGTATGACCGTTTGTGGAGACAACTCAGCATTAAGATCAAGATTGTAGTAGTTCATTGGGTAAACCGTGCCCGAACCGCTATACCGAACCGTACTGGTGTCGTATGAAATCGAACCGTTGTTTACCACTACGGTACCATTGCCACGCAAGTTCCAGCCGCCACTGCCGAGAAGGAGTGTATGACCACTTTGTGTTCGCAGCACGCTGGTAACGGTAGTAGTAGCGGTGCTAGCTCTCGTTGTTGTTCCGACCAGACTGCCATTACCAAAGGTCAGACTGGCAAAGGTCCACGGTGTGTTGCCGCCAAAGGTGTTGGTTTGCTGTAGTGTCACCGTACCACCGGTCATTGCTACTACTCCATCACCGGCCATAGAACCGCCACTAATAGAAATATTGCCGGAACCAGTTAGCGTACCGTCGGTAACAGTGACATCGTGGGCCACCGAGAGCGTAGCGGCGTTGGTCCACTCTCCCCCGCTACCATTGAAGGTGACGTCATACAAGTTCTGTGTTGATGATGCGCTAATGAAGTGTCCGGTCGTGGTTGCATTAAAGAGCACGAGCGACGTACTCGGACTAAAGAGTGCCCCACTCTCTGCGCGGTAGTTGCCACCAATGGTAAGGGTCTCACCGGCCGCCGCTTCAAACGACGCTGTCGGTGCCAAATGAAGTGATCCGTCATAGGCGCTCGGTGTACTATTGCCGAGTAACGTTGTATCACCGTCTGGCGCAAAGGTCATACCATCCCACACGTATAACTCGTTGCCGGCAAGGACAGTCAGCGTATCTGGCGCGCCCACGCTTGCCACAAACGGAATATCAGAGTCATCGGTAGCGTCAAAGAGGGTCATATCTGCGATCGTTAGCGGTGTGTCATCTTCGTGTCTGACAATCACCCGATCCCCATAGAGGTCGAGTCCACCAATAGTGTTGGTGTCGGGACTATCAGGCTTAAGCGCAAACTGCATGGAGTGTGACTCACTGCCCGTACCACCGGCAGTGATCTCAGAATCACCGGTTGCTCCGGCAGTAGTCATGAGCCGTGAGGCCACACTGAGGTCATTACCACCGCTGACAATGTCTTCAGCTACCGTTGTCCACGCGCCGCCCGGCATATTGATATTGCTATCTCCGTCCATGTACCAAACCGCGATTGCCAGGGCATTATGTACCGTTGTCGTGATACTTGGTGCGCTTGGAGATGCATCATTGGCATGATTGGTCCATGAACCTTCGACATCAAATGGGTCTCGAAGGTCAACCCCATCAAATGAACCCATCCAGTAGCTATAGTTTTCTGTACTGGTGTCATTTGAGGTAAAGGTGTAACTGGTTGGTTCAGTTGAGACATCGTCAACAGTGCGATACCACAAACGGCTGTAGATAGTGCTACCACTTCCACTTGGCGTTACGCCTTCTGGACCTGGTGTCCAACCGGCTGGTGCAGAGATATCAAACTCATCGTCTTTACCGATTATGAGTACGAGGAAATCATCTTGAGCAGTTCCTGGGCGGTCCACAATGAACGTGCTGGCAGCGTTAACACTGCCAATACCAGTACTGCTGAAACGAAGTGAGACATCAGCTGGGGTCGTATCAACCACATTGATAATCGGTGTACGGGTGACCACCGCAGCGCTCGTAGTACCACCACCGTAACTAGCTCGCTTGAGGGCAAATTGGCCGGAGTTGGTATCGTCTGAAGTAGCATCGATGGCGGAGAGGCTGGCATTACCGGTCACTCCGGCGGTAGCCATAAGACGAGTTGCAATACTAAGGCTGTTTCCGCCATTGACGATATCCTCAGTTTGCGTGGTCCATGAACCACCCGGCATAGTGACATCGGTATCATTGTCTACATACCATGCAGCAATAACCAGCGAACCATTTGTGACCGTAGTGATAGAGGTAGCTGCCGGTGTCTGGGTATTGAGCTGTGTTGTCCACGTCGGTGTGACATCAAATGGGTCACCGAGGTCTACTCCACTAAACGATCCAATCCAGTAACTGTAACTTTCGGTGTCAGTATCAGCCGAGGTAAAGGCGTACGCAGTTGGTTCAGCTGTGACATCAACCACCGGCTTATACCAAAGACCAGTAAACTGTTGGTTGTTGTTTGGGAGTCCAAGTGTATCGGCTTCAGTCCAGCCAGCTGGTGGATCAATAGCCAAGTCGTCATCTTTACCAAAGACAGCGACAAGAATATCACCATTACTGACACTTGGGCGGTCAACGATTACTGTACCTCCACTGACAACAGTGCCGCTTCCTGAGTCTTGATCTTGCAAGGTAACCGCACTTGGATCAGCGGCGTACGCGTCATGGTCAAGGTATACCGTTACCTTTGGATCACCTTCATAAGACACATCACGAACGGTATAGCTACCATCTTCAGGACTACAGGCAGCACTGGTGGTGCTACTGCCGTCGATGACCACGGTCACCACCGGTGAAAGTCCGTCACAAGTTGGAGCGCCAAGTGGTGTACTGCCATCATCAGCATAGACCACACCGGTCACGGTAATACTGTGCTGACTATCGTCCCACTGAATAGCTCCGGGGTCGCCATCATCGTTGTCATACAGCTCACCGTAGGTGTCGCCACTGCCGTTTCGCATCCACCAGTATGAGCTGGCAAGGCCACTGAGCGTCACGTTAATTGGGCTGGTACCACTGGCAACAAAGCCGAGACGGAAGAACTGTTGCGCTGGATTATTATCAATGACATCGGCAGCTACTGTCATGGCGCTACTGCTTGTGCCGATGGCAAACGTACCGTCAGCGATATCAGTCACCGTTGTGGTGCTACCACCAAGTTGCCAACCGTTACTGCCAAGACCGGAAAAGGCAAAGTACTGCGCAGTGATAGTACTGCCAAAGGTGGTGAGGTCAAATGCACCATCTATAGCTTCAATGGTGGTTGACGCCCCGCCGTCACCAACCAAATTAAAGCCGTACGGCAGCGTAAGCGCTGAGCTACTAGCGATATAGACCGACACCGCTCGCTCGCTACTGCTGGCACTAAGATCCGTACCGTCAAAATCAGTGGCATACGACCAGTATTCCGTAGCGCCACGACCGTCATAGTCACCATATATATAGAGAAGGCCATTACTTCCGCCATAGTCGGGCAGATAGAGCGAACCAGTATCTAAGACACTGCTTGAAGCAATGGTGGTATTCCACATGACGATGTCAGCATCTTGCTCTACCACCACTGTGTCATACACATCTCCAGTTGAACTTTTGTCATGAACTGTATGATCATTGCCATAGAGTCGCAAGGTACTACCGGTCCATGTGGTAACACTGGCAATATCATTGGTGAAATTGCCACCAACACTTACCGTTGCGCTACTACTGGCAGTGAAATCATTTGCAGCAAGAAGGTCGAGGTTGTTAGCGGCGTCAATATTTTCGGTCACCGTCCAGCCACCACTTGGATTATTAAAGGAGAGGTCATAAAAGACATTACCGCCGGCAGCTACCGTCTCGCCGGTATCATTACTATCAAATATCACCGCTCCGGTACCAGCTTCATACAGACCCTGCGCCAGGAATGATCCAGCAATAGTGAAGTTGCCCGACGGACCAATAACTTGCACTGAGCCGATAGAGACGTCACCAATAACATCAACACTGACATCGGTAAGTGTCAGACTGTCAACAGCACCAAAACCGGAACTGGTGGCATAGAAGGTAGTAGGACTGCCTTGATTTATATATTCCGCATTGACCCACGCAGACGGCCTCGTGGTAGTGGCAAATCGAAGCTCGTCAATATAGCCGTTGTAGCTACCAGCAGTGGTGTAGCGTCCGACTTCAAGCGGACCAGTGTTAGACGGGTTATTGACGGTCTGATTAATGACACCATTGGCAACTCCATCCTCAAACATGTACATATTAAGACCGGACGTTACCTCACCCATGTTAAAGAAGTGATGCCAGCCGGCGGAGTGACTAAAGGAGTAACTATAGGTACGGCCGAAGTAGAAGTACGCAGCTGAGCCACTGTACCATGGCATGAATGAAATACGGTTTGGTGTGGCTCCGGTACCCCACTGGTACACACCTTCGGTGTTAGAAGTCGTTTGATAGTACCAACCGGATGAGACGATATTGTCTCCCCCGCTCCACGCCCAGTCGCTATCGTCAAGATATCCACTGGCGGTGCCGGTAAGATCAAGGGCAGAACCCATAGTACCGGTTGTAGTGGCTTGTCCGGTACCATTGGCGGCAAGGTCTTTCCCGTGACCGGAAGCATCAACTGCCCCCACACTTGGGTCATCTTCAAAGTGATACACTGCTTCGTATTCGCTCCAAACGGCATAGGCACCATACGGATCACTGGCTGCGTAACCACTGGCGGTACTGTTGTTGTGATAGATATAGAAGATGGTATCAGAGACGTTGGAAATAGATGGAGCCAAGAAGTGAAGTTCTCCTGTCATGGCAACCGGATCGAACGAGACCAACTCATACGGCACTTCAGTTTGACCATCACTGGTGGTAATACGTATGTCGCCACCATCAGTGCGAACCTCGCTCCAGAAACTACTACCCAGTGTAGAGAGATCCACATACACGGGGAAATTAGTCAGTGACGAGGAGATGTTGGCTGAATCAACAGTGATACCTTTACGCGATAACCATGAAGTGTCATACCATCCAAATGATGCTGCTAACGATCCGAAGATCACGTCATTAAATGACGATCCATTAGTACGGATGGTCTGATCTGCATTCGGCAAAAATCGTACCAGTGCGCTGTTTGCATCAAAGGCGCCGCCGCCAGTGACATTAAGTCCTCCGCGGATAACGAGAGTGGTATCAGGGAATGTTACATCACCATTACTGATGACCATACTACCGCTTGTGGTTGCATTACTGTCAGTAAAGGTCCAGTCACCACTACCCGAGAACGTAACGTTGTACAGCTGGTTGTAAAGTGACGTACCAAGAAGTGTTACCACCTCACTGCCACTACCGGTCATTTGCAAGGTGGCGTTGTTGTGGAGGAACGTACCACCGGTATTAAGGAACGAGCCACCAACACTGGTGATACCAGACGGCAACGTAATGGTACCGGTAGCGATAGTGAGGTCACTGAGTACCGTGAGGTTGGCTTCGGTGAAGTAAATATCAGTATCAGGATCATTGAAGGTAAGCTGATAGAATGACGAGCCATTGGTCTTAATGATGTGACTAGCACTCGCGCTGCTATCTCCGGGGTCATACGTCTCGACACTGCTAGTGGCGTAAAAAGTAGTTGGGGTCTTTTGACTCACATACTCAGCATCGATCCAGGCTTCCGTACGACTCGCCATAGTGAAGCGAAGTTCATCAATATATCCTTCATAGGAACCGGTAGTACCTTGTCGACCGATCTGCAAGTTACCACTATTGGCGGTCCCCGCCACTGTCTGCGTGACTGTATCACGCAAAATGCCATCTTCATAAATGGTGTTTGAAGCCCCACTAGCAGCAAAACCTTGTGTGGTGAAATGATGCCAACTAGTGACACGCGCGAAGGTATAGGTGGCCCCACTCGTTACACCAAAGTAATGGAGTCCGTTATCGCCCGAATACCACGGCCGAAACTCAATGCGATCTGGGCTGTTAGTGGTACCCCACGCCCAGAGAGCTTCGTTACTGGCGGCTGATTGGTAGTACCAACCGGATGAAGTCAGATCGTCTCCGCTGGTCCATGACCAATCGGTGTCATACATAACGCCAGTAGCCGTGCCAACAAGACTAAGAGCAGAACCTAACGCGCCGGTTGTGGTCGATTGACCGGTACCACCTGGAGTGAGATCTTTACCATTTCCAGACGCATCCGGCACCTCAACAGTTGGATCGGCTTCAAAGTGGTACACCGCTTGATACTCGGTCCAGACAGAGTATGCTCCGTACGGATCGCTATCCGAATAACCAGCAGCTGAGTTATTGTTGTAATACACATAGAACGTTGTGTTAGTGGCGCTCGAAAGTGACGGCGCTAAGAAGTGAAGTTCACCCGTTTCGGTGCCGGTATTAATGGCAACTAGGTCTATCGGTACTTCCGTTTGTCCGTCTCCTGTGGTCATTCTGATATCGCCACCGTCTGTGTTTACGTTACTCCAAAAACCACTGCCGAGTGTAGAGAGATCCAGATAGACTGGGAAATTGGTGAGATCACTATCGATCTGACTCGCTTGGATCGTCACCGCTTGTCGCGAGACAAAATCAGTATCACTATACCAATCGGTAGATCCAGGGTCGCCAGGAGCGTACGTGCGGTCATCTGGTACAAAGATCACGTGACTGGTCTGTGGTGAGAAGGTATGGTTGTTGGTCCAGTCACCACCAACGGAAATGGTGTGGGTGCCGCCGCCAGAAAGTGTGTCATCCGCGCCAATAGTGACGTCATACGCTTCAACATCAGTAGTAATGACTACGTTTTTAACCGAACCATTTACCACTACATCACCGATATTTTGTTTAACAGCGTTATTATCCGTCCACTGGGCGTTTGCAGTACCATCAAAGGTAGTGGTACCCGTACCGCTCCAGTAGCCACTGGCGCCGGTTGTGAGATGGCGGGCGACGGTAATACTAGAAGATGATCGATCAAAAGTTCCATACGTTACAAACAGATCGCCGTTAACATCAACTGCATCAAACGTCTTCCAAGTAGCTGTACCACTGCCCTCGCCAAACGTGAGACTACCAAACGACAGCAGGCCTCCGGCGTCATCAATGGTTTCGCTGGTGCTGGTGGCAGTGAATATGACTGGGCTAGCGGTCGAGACAAAAGTGCTGTTGTTCTGCCACGAACCAGAAACACGGATAGTATTACTGTCAGAATCAATATAGCCATCGTTTACAATATCGTGAACAGTGACATTTCCACTACCACTTGCATCAGGTACATACACGTTACCAGCGCCGATGTATAGACTATTGTCAGCACAACTACCAACCGCACACAGTGTGAGATCATTATTGCCATCAACATCAAAGAACAGATCTTCATCACCAGAAACGCTGTAATCATACGAAGCAATGAGAGCGTTTGTGGTGGTGGCAGTTTCGTCAGCGGAAACCGATAGGTATTGCTCAAAGAGTTCGACTCCCGTCATGTCACCGGTGCCATCATAGACAAAGACAGTGACTGCCTCAGCGTCATCGGTGGCTCCGTCGACAAACACCGTAACTGCATCACCTTCAAAGGCGGTCACATTATTGATTGTCCATACCCCAGCTGAGACCGTGCCGGTGCTTGGCTGGAGCGTACCATTGACTGCCACCCGCACCGTGCCACTAGCAACCGGAGTGCTGCGATCACTGGCCTCTAGCGTACCGGACATACTTACACCTTCTGCCCACGTTACTGACCAATCATCAAGTGACGGGCAATTACCGCTCACACAAGAGAACGTGCTTGATATACGCAAGGTGTCATACGTTGATACATTAAGACCGCTCAGGTCAACCGGACCAGAGGTAAAGCCGGCGGTGTTACCACTAAGGTCGACATTTGGTATTGCTTGCCACACAAATCCGTTGTAATACTCCAATTGATACGTGATATCACTCGAGCCGGGCTCATTGTCATTCCAACTGAACTCATCAAATTTTGGTCCCGTACCATCGGTGAAATATATCTCTTCACTGGTAAGCGTACCGGTAAGCGAGCCCGGATCAAGACGAGTGATGATGCCTGAACTATTTTCGAACGCAAGCACGCTCACTACCTCAGCTCCGGTGTGACCATTGGCTCCCGAGCCACCTTCAATAATCGAAAGGAATACTTGGCTGGCGTTATTTGTGCCAGACAGGTCTTTGAGGGCAAAACCACCATTACCACCGCTTTCGGCATTGTTATTAACGACCGTTACTGCCGGTGTACTAGAGAAGCCGGACAACGCTTGGTTATACCCACTGGCGCCAAAAGAGTCGACAACAGAAGCGGACGTGTTAAGGGTCTGGAAGTGAACGCTGTTGTTGCTACCGGTCCCTGCTCCAAACAAGATGTAGTCGATATCTTCCGGACTATGGGAACTGGTGGCGTCCATGCTACGCGCCATCGACACTCGAAAGCCGGTAGAAGTAACCGAGGTACTGCGTGAGACACCGTTGTCGACGTGAGTAGCGACCCAAGTGGAGTCATTGTTGCTGGAAATGGTCGCGAGTGCGATTGGAGCGCTGCTAAAGTGTCCTCCCGGAAGCGAAACAACCGAGCCTCGTGTATCAGAATACGTATTGACCTGTACGTCACTGACGTCCTCTTCAGTACCGGCAAAAACCGGCACTCCGGAACTACCATCATCAATGGTCCACGTACCAGCTTCCATGACCACGTAATCCACCTGTGTCGTTCCGGTAAAGGCATCGGTGTAGTCATCTACTTTTATCTCAAAGGAGTTAGCGGTCTTATTGCGAACACGAGGGTTTCGGTTATCACCGGCAGCCGCTACCGCATACTCCGGTGAAGCTACCACCACCATGTTGTTGTACTCGAGGTTGGTGTTGACAGTGGTCCAAGTGTTATTAGTAAGCGTTACCGTACCGTATTCACCCACTTCATTTGAAACGACTACGCTACCAGATGTTGAAGCAGTAAGCCCGTCGAGTGTTCCCTGCTCAAACTGTTCTTTGCTGGTCTGGAACCAAGTTGATACCGTCACACCAGTGTCAACCGTAAAGGAATCAGGTTCGGACCACGGTGACCACGCATCACCGCCGGGAACCGGATCTTTGGCGCGCACACGCCACCAGTAAGTCACACCATTGGTAAGCGCATCTCCCGAAGGAAGTGGGTAGCTGACAACCTCGCCTGAGGTAAATGGGTCAGAATCACCACCATCTTGGGTGTTACTAAAACCACCGTCGCTATTGGAGTTACGGGTAGTTGAACTCGTAAACGTGATGTCAGTACTCCATGACAACTCGTACTCAAGATCATCACCTTGTGGATCGCTCGATACAAACGTAAAGGTAGGCGTTGTTGTGGCAACCTTCTCATTATCAAATGGATCGTCAAGTGTTGGAATATCGACTCGCTGACCCCAGAGCACACTCCAATCTTCGATCGACAACGTAGAGCCAGTGAATGAAGCTTTAAGACGAATGACGTTGTATATGTCAGTATCAAGGCCAAGCAAACTGACAGGACTACTCGTAAGGCCGGTGCTATTACCTGCGATCTCGGTGTCGGGAATAAGATCCCAACTCGATCCATTTTGATACTCAATCTGATACGAGATAGCACCGGCAGTCTCTGTATCACTCCACGAAAATGCTCCCCATGCGTTACCAGCCGTTCCGTCATCAAAGTCGATGGCCCCGCTGGTCATATCACCACTAGCACCACTTAGTTGAACCCCGCCGGTTGTTGTGGCGAGTCCGGAAAGAGCATTTTTGCCAAACTGGTGTCCAGTTGTTTGACGCCATTCGGAAACCGTCACCCCACTATCAACCGTAAAGCTGTCCACTTCTGACCAGTCACCCCATGTATTGGAACCGCTCGGGTCATTGCCTCGCACGCGCCAATAGTAGGTAGTGCCCGTGGCTAGCGTCGTGGCTCCAGTAAAGCGTATCGGATCGCCACTATTGAATGGAGCTTTATCTGAACCGATACTGAGATTGGAAAAGCTGTTGAAGAACGTGATAGAACTCTTATCAATCGCTGGTGAACCAAAAGCCCTATCGTCATCAATTTGTACTTGGTACTCAATATCGTCACCTGAACTGTCGACAGCAGAGAACTCTAAAATTGGTACCGTATCGGCGGTCGCTTCATTATCAAAGTAGACCGAAAGGTTAGGCGCCAGTGGTGGACCGGCTGTCTCAAGCTCCGGATAGCCGGTATAGGTCTGGAACGCACCGCCATCAGCCCGTACCATACGGAAACAGTAATTGGTGTTGGTTTCGGTGCTATTAACATAGATAGACCAATCCCACTCACCCACATCACCAGGCACCATGGTGGTAGGGTTAAACTCAGTATAGTTTTCTTCTTCATACGACTGAGCGGCCGTACTTGAAGCCAGCGTGGTAGAGCTAAGGCTCGCATTATCAGAAAGACCGCTTTGATCAAAGCCGGTAAAGGCAGCGGTGGTACTACCAATCTCCCCGAGCGGTGACCACACATTGGTACTGAGACTACAGTCGGTCGCGGTAGCGTACTCTAGGGAAAAGAGTTCCCCACCAGCAGTTGTGGTAGCAACCGATGCTGCAACATTGAGGCGCAAACGCAGTGTATCGCCGTCATTTACTGCACCGCCACCCGTAATTGCCACTCCTTCTGCGGCAGTTGCGCCGTCACCAAGCGGCCAAAATGCAGTCGGGGTAGAACTTGATGTGCTTTCGTACCAACCATACGAAAGTTGTTCATACTCAGGATTCTGACTGTACTCCTCTGCCCCAAAGGTAGAGCTGATGTTGTTGGCAAATTTACGAGCCTGAACCGAACCAACAACGTTCTTTTCATCACTATGGATGCTAACGTCTTCGTAGACCAGATAGAACGGTACACCGTTGGTGGACACTACTGTGTGTCCAGCGGTATAGGTGATGTTGTTATTGGTGCCGCTATCACCAAAATGCAAGCGCCCTGGGGAATTGCCACTTGGGGCGCACGTACCACTGGCCACCATGGTATCGGTCTGGTCTCGTACTTCAATGGTGCTGGTACCAAAACGCGGTGAACAGATAACGGCTGCGTACTGGGCATCATTGGTCATAGCATAGAACGTACCGAACTCGCGCTCGGCCCAGAAAACAGTTGATTCGTTACCGTCAGCATCAGCCTGCTGAATAGCTGAGAGCGGCTGTACCTGACCAGAGAAACGAACCGCGTTACCGGTCATTTGGGCTCCGTTCGTACAAAGAGTACTACTGGCTGCTTGCAGCTCACCGCGAGTAATACCGGTCTCTATGCCACTGCTACCACTTGAACAATACGCAGTCGGATTGGGATTATTGGCAGTGGCACTGAGGTACAAACTATTGGAGTAAAAACCGTAAATATCTTCAAGTGTTGGCGGATAGGCTACGATACCATCATCAGCAGTTGAGTCGCTACTGCGCTGCATGACCAAGACCGGATTGGTGGCCTCAATGACTACACCATTAGTACCACTCGGGTTGGTGCCAGTGAAAGTGGCAGTGGTGCCGGTAGCAGCTGAGAGTGTTTGGGTTGGTGTGCCGGCACTACCGATATAAGTACTAATAGAGGTTGAAGCAAACGGGGCGTTTACGTACCAGCGTTCAGCACCACGGTTTGTTGGAATAGCAAACGTAGTGGTAGCAAATGAGATTGGCACGATGGTATCCGCGCCATCATTATTGCTGTTATTAGTGACTGTACCAGAGATTGGACCAAGTGCTGAGATAACGGAATCTCCATCAAACGTACTAAAGACAACACTCTCTCCGATATCAAGAGTGGTGGTGCTAGAGCCATCAATACTTACTTCGTTATCATCAATAAGACTGACAATCGAGATATCATCAGAGCCGCTGTCATCAACTACGCGATAAACCGGCTGTGGTGTACTGTACGTGAAGGTAGCCCACTCATCACTGGCACTAGTGGCGCCGCTTGCTCCGTAGTACACATAAATAGTGCTGGTGGCTGCCGCTGGGATTGCATCGACTTGTACCCAAATATCTGCTTCTTGTGCAGTCGAATCAAAATACTGCACCCAAAAATCAAGCTCCGAGAAGCTGGCGATTGAGAGATCAGGACTCGAACTGGTGGCATAAAATGTGCTTGGGCTGTTCTGGTTGTTGTACTCTGTGCCCATCCAGTCGGTGCCAAAAGTAGTGGTCGCAAGGCGTAGCTCGTCAATATAGCCGTTATAACTTCCGGAGGTGGTGTAACGACCGATCTGGAGCGGCCCGTTTGTAGGATCGGGTACGTTCTGGGTGATACTGTCCATGAGAACCGTGTCAATATACGCGTCGATACTGGCGCCGTTAGCAGCGCGCCCGACCGTCATAAAGTGATGCCACCCTGCAGTGGTGTTAGTTGTAAAATCAGAACCACTCGTACGGCCAAAACGGTGATAACCGGTGCTGCCGGTATACCACGGCATAAATGAGATAAAGGTAGAACCAACACCAAATTCCCAGACTGCTTCGTTGCTAGCCGCGGTTTGGTAATACCATCCCGTGGTTATGAGATCTTCAGTACTGGTCCATGACCAGTCAGGATCGAGCATGATACCCGACGCAGTGCCGGTAAGGTCAAGAGCTGCACCAACCTGTCCGGTTGTAGTTGCCTGTCCGGTACCACTTGGTGCCAGATCTTTACCGTGACCGGAGGCATCTGGAACCGCAACCGTTGGATTATTTTCAAAGTGGTAGACCGCTTCGTACTGGTTCCATACCGCATTTCTTCCGTACGTGTCTGACACGCTATAGGCGCTTGCGCTAGGGTTGTTGTAATAGATGTAAAACGTGGTATCTACTGAACCATCGACAGTGTCAGCAAGGAAATGTAGTTCTCCACTTTGCGTGCTGGTATGTATTGAAACCAGATCGTGCGGCAGTTCGGTTCGCCCGTCACCGGTGGTGACACGTATATCTGCGCCGCTGGTAGCAACTTTACTCCAGAAGTCACTACCAAGATCGGAAAGGTCAACGTAGACCGGGAAATTGGTAAGGGTACTTGAGACCATAGTGGCATCAATGGTAATGGCCGTACGTGAGTTCCAGTGACTACTGTACCAATCGCCGCTGGTACCGTCAGTGAGTTGATTTACAAACCGAATATCACTACCATCGCTGCTGACATTACTCCAAAAATCAGTCAACGATGAGTCGAAACGAAGCAACACCTGCTGCTCAGTGAGAGCTTCGCTGTTACCAGTATTATCCAGTGTGATCGGCATACGGTATGTCCACGCACTGGACCAGTATGGGTCAAGCAGTCCATACTCAGAGTCACCAACGGCTTCGATCCAGAATTCACCAGCGCTATGCGGAGGGAACTCTATTTCCATCTTGAAGTACCGCGTTTCCCCTGGGAGGATCGAATAGGCATCTGGAGTATGAGTCCGCACTTCAAACTCTGCTGGCACCTCTTTGATGTCAGGACCAAATCCAAGTAAGTCAGTGATTCGCTTGGTTAAACTCTTGGTCTCAGCCGTATCACCGCTGCTCAGTTCTCTATCTTCCCATCCGCCGTCAAAACTCTCCAAGTGGTGTTCAGCTACTTTGACATCAGTAAGGAGGCAGGCTGTACCGTCACCCTCAAGCGCATCACAAGTACGCACTACCTGCGTCTTTAAACACTGGTACTGGGTGAGTGACACTTCACCGTCAGGCGCCGCTGCTAGCACTTCTTCGTCATTATTTTCTGTGGTTTCTATGAGTGCAACCAGTGGTTCAGCACTGGCATCCACTTCCTCAAACTCACTGGTACCATCTACCGGTTCCGGCTCTGGTGCGGTAGTTGGCACCGTTTCTTCAGGCGATTCTTCTACAGGGGTTTCTTCCAGCACTTCGAGTTCATCAGCTGCAGATGATTGTTCATGTGTGTCTGGTTCTGTCTGAGCGTCTTCTTTCACTGGGGTGTTGTCTGAAGCTGTTTCCTCAGTCGGAACAAACTCAGTGGTTTCTTTTGGCTCAGCCTTTGTTGGTGTTTCCTCTACTGTAGCAGCGGTCTCATCGTACAAGTCCCAGCCACCTTCACAGTGATATACAAATGGACGATATTCCGGGATAACCACCTGTTTTGCTTTATTTTGATTCCACTCATCGAGACTGACAACGCTACCGACGCCACTCGGGAAATAGGTCTTGAGACTAAAATCATCAGGCTTACTACTTTCGTTGGTAACATTAAAGTACACGGTGGCTTTTGAAAGTCCGCCATAGGTTGCATTATCTGATTTGATGATCAATGTTTCGTCTTTGTTTTCGTCACTAAAATCAAAGTCTATTTGTTGACCCGAATCAAGGGTAAGCGTATCTCCGGTAAGTGGTGTATCGGTATACCCATCTTTAAATGAGTCAAGCACGCTGGTTGGATCAATAACCAAGTTTGAAACGCTATACACCTCGAGCCACGCGCTATCAATGAAAACTCCTTCGTAACTAGCAGCATCACCTTCTACCTGTAAGCGAATAGACAGGTTTGTTAATTGCTCAGGATTTTTTATTTCTGGCAGCGAGAACAAATAATAGCCTCCGTTAATACTATTTGACGCTTCATCAACGACACTAATGTCCCCGACCGTGTTCCATAGCGTGCCATCAAAGGAATATTCAATAATCAGCGCGTTCACTTCAGTGCTGACCTTAGCCTGTTTAGCCGCAAACGAGAGTCTAAGCTGCGCCCCGCCAAGGGTCGACTCTTCATCAAAGAGTGGTACTCCAAATCCGCTCAGCATTATGTAGTTTGCAAGTGTGTCTTCTTCGTCCAGATCGACCGCCTCAGTGGTTGATGAGGTTGTAGGTGCTGTCTCATCAACCAATGCAGCGTCATCTGGATTAACGGGGTCAGTGCTACTACCGGTAGACACTATTTCTTCCTCATCTATGATCGGCAGGGTTGTTTCTTCTTCCTCGACAGCAGTGGTGACTGCCGGTAGCTCCTCACTTTCAATCTCTGCTGGAATCTCCTCTTCATCAGGTGACGGTGCGGGTTCACTTGACTCTGTCTCTACCGCCACTTCGTTTTCTACCGTGATGCTATCTACATCTTCACCAACAGCAAATGGCAACCAATGAGTAAAGATATCAAAGGCGTACGCAAACGCTCCGCGAGGCTTGCTGAATGCTGTTTCAGCAGTTGTTGGTTCAGCTTCTGGAGCGGCCTCTACGCTAGGGGCTTCCTCATTTGAAGTGTCTGGCTCAGGTGCTTGCTCGGCAGGCTTTGCTGCTTCTGGTGCATTGTCTTCTTCTTGCGGCAAACCAGTTTCTTCGCTCGTGGTGTCTTCCAGATAATTTGTCGGGTTGGTCTCAGTTGACTCCACTTTTGCAGCCGCCTCAGTGTTAGTCGTATCTGTTCGCTCACTTTGCGCTTTGGTTACACCGGGCAGGTATGCAGAGTTTTTGTTTGAAAATTCTTGGTACAACGCATCTTCGTCAAGCTGTTGCTGCGTAATCGATGCAAAATTTTTCCACCCCTTAGCAGTGACTTGTTCAGGAAAAACATTAATAGTTTGAATATCGTATTGCTCGGACAGTGTCTCTGCCCGTACAGTGGTAAATATAACTACGATTAGAGATATCAGCCCAAGCGTGATCAGCGTTTTACTATCACTAACAAAAGACCACGTTTTTGATTTTAGCGCTTTAAACCTCGTTTTATTCGATTGTGCGTTCGTTGTTTTTTGAGAAAAGATTCTCATCTACAAAACCTCCACCCCCACCTGTTTGCACAAAGAGGGCTTAGTATAATTATAACGCGCCAACCGGTTAGGTTGGCGCGTTTTCTGTGGATTGATTATACAACACTATTTAAGAATTTTTTGTACATCGCTGATCTCTTTTTCGATGAGTGTTTCAGAGACTTCGAGTGCTTGATTAAGACCTTCCACCGCTTCCTTTTCCTTCTTAGATAGACGTGGTCGCTTGGTGATCTCGTTTACTTGATCGTAGATCTCATCTCGCAAGGCAGAGAATATTTTTTCCATTTGATCTTGAATTTCGCGTGTCTCACGTCGTAATTTCTCTTCAGTTTTTGTGCGCTGTTTACGCTCATAGACGATATATGCAAACTCAAGTAGTGACAGAATGATCAAGAAGAAGATGAAGAGATTAATTGGTGAAAAAATACTCCACCAACTACTACCCTCCTCAGCCTCAATGCTTTTTATCCACCCTGCTGTGATAAGAACCGGAGTTGCTGCTTCACGTTTGTTTCCAGCCATATCGTAGGCAATAACGTGAGCGGTGTACGTACCGTCTTCAAGCTCACCAAGCAAATAGCCGACTTTAGCTTCTTCTGGGGTAATCTCTATCGGTTCGCGGTCAGCAATAGTAAAGACGTAATGATCAATGCCGGAGATAGAATCTTGCGCATCAAACACCAGCAGTGGAAATCCGTTTTGTGAATTTGAAGGCTGGACAGTAATAGAGAATGGTTCTGGTGCTACCGTATCTATTTTTACTATACGAGCAGCAACAGCACCCCAGCCGACTTGATTCTTAAACTGCACTAGCAAGTACTGGATACCGTCTTGCAAGTTTTTACGAGACACCTCAAACTCATTTATTGGTGGGTCGAATATTTCTTTCGGCTCAGCCTCTGAGGTACTACTGATCTCTACCGCGACCGCATTGACGTCAAACGGTAAGTCCCAAGTGAAAAGTCCATTAACGTCGTTGTACCAAAGGTCAGGGTCGAGAAATACTTGCGAGCCGATTTCTGGGGCGCGGGGCGGATCACCAAAGGCAATGGCAGCATTGTCTTCATCAGTTGTTGCTGGAGTCTTTGTTTCAGTAGGTGTCTCTACGGGTTCTGGTGCAGTAGTTGCACTTATTGTGTACGAAGCACCCGGTGAAGCCCTTAGCACATCAGTGCCACGACCATCAGCAGCCAGTGCCGAAGCAGACGAAAACTCCGCAGCTGCTGACCCTTCACCAGTAGCTCTAAATGTAATAGTGACCAATGTTGAACGAGCAGTAAATGGAGTTGGGCTGCCGCCACCAAAAGAAATGGTACCGGCACTGTTAGAAAAAGTTGGTTCGGTTGTCCAGAGTGAGAATACGGAACCGGTCTTGGAAAGACTAACCACTGACAGCTTGCTCTGATCGAACGTCATCTCTGCCTCGACTGCATTGATACTATCACCATTTGGTACTGCTTGTACGGTTACTGTAAATGTCTGATTTTGACTGTATGAACCACTGGCAGGACTGAGGACAACGTCTGCCGCTAGTGCCGTGCTTGCACACCAGAAAACCGCAGCCAGAAGTGCTAGCAAAAAAGATTTTATGATCGTTGTGTAGTGTCTGCGTGAAAGAACCTCCATAAGAACTATTTACTGTGTACGTACATTATTACATACGCTTGGCCTTTGAGGCTTTGGTTATCTTCAGTTTTACTTTTTCTTTTTCTTCCGGCTTTAAGAGTGGGAGCGTAAGAACTAATACACCATTTTTTATCTTGGCGTCAGCGTGGTCGATATCAACACTTTCTGGCAAAATGATACGGCGATAAAATTCACCCCACACACATTCACTGGTCACAAACGCGCCATCCGGTTTACTTTTTGGAAACGCCAAAAATTCTGGTCGTAAGCGTCGTCCTTCGATAAGCACAATGTCAGCATCACCTTCAATAGAGACATTGATGTCACTCAGCTCCGTACCCGCAGCTTGCGCATAAACAACGATCAGGTTGTCGGTTTGAAAGACATCGACATCAAGCTGGACCACTGAGTCAATAGCGGTCTCTTCGTCACTCGAGAGCAGCTTTTGATCACTGCGTACTCCTCTCCCTTTGAGTCTTTGCAAAAAGGACATATACGCTATTGTAGCGTGAAGCTTGAATAAAATTTTACAACTTGGCGAATGAACTGTGGAGAATTAGTGAGACTACCCTGTCCAATTAAACAAAAGGATCGAGAAGTCTGTTAACGAGACACTGCCGTCACCATTGATATCAGCTGGCGGGTCAGAATCTCCTCCATTGCCTCCCCACCAGAAAAGTAGAATAGAGAAGTCAATGAGGTTTACTTTACCATCGCGGTTAAGGTCAGCGGTGCTTACAACATCAGCAGCTTGCCCAACGCCATAGTAGGTGTAGTCGGAGAACGCAGTAATTGAATTGTCAGTTTGCTGTGAGCGTACGCGTACCTTATACGTGCCATTTGAGAAACTACCCGTATCAACATTTAAGCTCCATGAGCCATTGCTACCGGCTGTGGTCGTAAACTCCTTTTTGGAAATAGAGGACTTGTCTTTCTGATTTTCAATAGTAAGTGTTGCATTGGGTATGGAGTATCCGGAGAACGTGAGTTGCTGACCAGGGTTTACCGGATCTGGATTAACTTCGACAGTTGGGATGATGTTTATGTTTGATAAATTCGATGTGCGCGCTCCTTGCACTGAGAAAGTGGTGCTAAACGTCGTGGACTTCACATTGTTTGAATCAATTGCATAAACACCAAACGTGTAGACACCACGTGCAATTGCATCAATGGTCACTGAGAACTTTCCTTGGGAGTTTGCTCGACCACGCTCTGCTTGTTGCCCATCAACGAGCACAATAATATCGCTACTTGGATACGCAGTACCATTGATAATAACCTGTGCGTCACCACTTTCGTACACCCCACCATTAGTAAAGCCTCCGCCAGAGCTCGAACCTGATCCTCCGCCCGAACCACCACCGCCGCCCGAACCGCCGCCGCCTCCTCCTGAGGAAGAACCGCTACCACCACTAGTGCCGTCACCACTGGTACCATCGCCGCCATTGGCATTGTCGCCAGTACCAGAACCATCACCTTCATTATCACCCTCACCATTGATCTCACCCTCTGGTGGTTCAGGAACAGTAAATGTGATGACGTAGTCGTCGGAGTTAAAGTTTCCTTCATCATCAATACATCGCACATAAAACGTGTACGTTGTATTGTTGGTGACAGCTAATTCCTGTGTATGTACTACCAAACCCGTATGCTCAAACGTGTTTGTCATGGCAGCGTATTCAACTCCGGCCGTAGTACTATATTTGCACCACGCGAACTCGTCGGTTTCGAGTGATATCTCAACTGCAAGGGTTGTACCACCGATAGTTCCGGACGGCGCACCGTTAAAACGAAATGGTGGTATTTCTTCCGTGGTATCTACGTTTTCTATCTCTACTGCATCGATCAACGCTATCAAAAAATTTGTGTAAGCTGGCTCACTGCCACCACCGGTTGTCATAGCAAAGCGATGTGTACCAGTTGCTGTTGAGTTCTGGAGACCAATGTCTCCAGGGGTAGTAGTGGTGCCAGTTGAAGTACTGTACTCGACTGAAAAATGCTGTGCTCCTGATGTATTGTCACCAATGCGAAATTCGATCTGATCACCGCTACTAACACCGGCAGACGTATTGAGGTTGTAGCGGATACTACCTGGACTACCCGGAGTGATGATAACCTGATCAGTAGTTGCACTTAAGGTCGAACTAGCCAGGCGCAGTATGTTATTGACGTACATTTCGACATTTCGTGTCGAAAATGTGACAGCAGAAGGAACTGAAAACCCTGTTGGTGGAGTGAACTCAAAATAACCACCGGCAGCAATATCAGTATTGATCGTAAACTTGAAGGTGTGGTTGGAATAATTACCCGGCTTTGAACTACTGATAGTATCTTTATACGAGATGACATTCAGCCCATAGGCCAACTGACCATGTACTACCAACACAAATATGGCCACCGCCAGTAGCGCCGCTGAGGGGGCCCAGCTTTTTATGTTGGTAATATTCATATTTCTATTATTTTAACGCACCGTCTTACGCTTAGACTGACGTATTCACATTTACTGCACACACCGAAAACCAATAGCATCACCAATGAAGTTTGGGTCGGTGGCAGCATGGACTGCAAACACCCCGGCATCGTCTCTTGAACCATAGTAACCACCGCGCATCATCGCGTATGCCCCTTCAGGCTTGGACCAGAAATAATCAGCACCATACTGGTCGTCTTCTGTGCCCACAGCGGTTGCAATTCCGCCGCTGTCTACTTGAACAACATATCCCTCCGGCGGCAATGACCTACCTTGGTATGTACCATCAAACACATCGTCACTTACCCACTCCCAAACATTACCGACAACGTCATACACATCGTACGTAGACCTACAGTCAGCAGCAGTGCCCGCTTTGCGCAAAGAACCCGAATCTATGTTACAGACTGATGCGATGTCGGGCGACCCAAGAGCAAATTGATACCACTCGGCTGCCGTTGGCAACCGTTTGCCACTGCGGGCGCAGACGAGAACCGCTTCTTCACGGGTAAGGTTTCGCCACGGAAGAACACCAGCGTGAGCCACCGCTTTGCAAGAGGCATCAGCAACATTGGACTGACTGCTTCCAAGTTCACTCGTGTCAGACTCAGGACAGTCGGGTGCGGGCGATGCCTCATATTGGTCAACACAAGTAAATGTGCCTGCAGTCGGTATTTCTAGCATGCCAGTGGGGCAACCGGCTTGTTCGTTGCTTCCCAAAAGCTGTGCCAGCATCGTACCACTAGAGCCTTGTAACGTATCTGCTGCATCTATGCCAAGTGCGGTGATAAGCACCGCCACACCACATATGAGTAGATATTTTACTGCCTTCATACGAATATAGTAGCATCCGCCATTACATCGGTGTGATATCCTTCACACAGCGAAAGCCAGTGGCTTCTCCTGCAAAATCAGTACCTACCTTTGCATACACACTGTACAGACCGCCGTCGTCTTCACTATTAAAAAAACCGCCGCGCATCGTAACGAACACCCCCTCAGCCTTGGACCAAAAATAATCATTATGGTTAATTGCTTGTGGTGTACTGGTTGTAGTAAGGGCGACTCCGTCTCTGTCAACTGTTAGTACATAGCCTTCTGTTGGCAGCTGCCTATTTTCATAGACTAAGTTTACGACTTCAGCGTCAACCCACTCCCAAACGTTACCAACCATATCAAACATTCCGCGCGTTGAACGGCACTCAGGGAAGGTTCCTGTCATACCTATGTTACCTTGCACATTGCACGTTTTTTGTGTATCTGGTGTACCTAAGGCTGCTTCATACCATTCATGATGTGACGGCAGACGCATTCCCCGTCTGGCACATAATTCCTTTGCTTGTAGGAAAGAAACCACTGTCCATGGCACCGCGGAAGGCACTGACACCGCATTACATTCCTGACTTTCTATATTATTTGCAGTATCAATGATTGACCTTGGAAGAGCAACGGGACAAGCGTCACCAACACTATTTTCGTACGTATCAACACAGAGTGACCCGTCAACCAAATCAATACGCACTGATCCCGAAGGGCACTCCTCTTTAAGTAATTTGTTTGCAAAGATACTGAGAGCTGTCTGTGAACTAGAAAGACTATCAGTGGCTTTTACTCCAACCGCAGTAATTGCAATGACCGCCACCGTCACCAAAACAAAGCGCACGATTCCCACAGTGTGTTGCATGTCTCAATGATGACATCATTTTGAATCTATAGATAGAGGTCTTCTACACAGCGGAATCCGATACCGGTTGTGCGGAGTTCTGGAAGGACCGAAGCGTTGATGGTATAGATACCTCCGTCGCTACCGCTATCATAAAAACCTCCTCGTAAGACACCACGCACACCATCACTGTGTACCCAAGCATAATCTTCATCAAATGCTGACTGGGGTTCCTCACTAGTTTTACTGACAACACCATTTTGATCAACACCAGCAACATAACCACTTGGTGGCAACATCCGCCCATCAAGTGTCCCGTCGACAACCGTGCCCTCAATCCACTCCCATACGTTACCAAGAAGATCATGTACACCAGATGGAGCAACACACCCGGCAGCACCAGTATGGAGAGGTTCTGTGGCCTCATCTAACAAACACGTTTCGGTGTTAGTGATACCACTAACTGCCTTATACCATTCTTCATTGGTAGGTAGCCGTTTGCCGGCCCGAGCACATAATTGCTGTGCCTCAGTGAGGGACACATAGCGCCACGGCATTTGGTCTGCTTTTGACTGAGGCAAACACGCTGGTACGTCAATATTTCTTTTGGTCTCTAGCTCGTTCGTAACCTCAGTTACTGCACAAAGCGGTGAGGGTGATGCTTCAAACGTATCCATACAAAGTGCATGGGTACCGTATAAAACAAGTTCACTTCCAGCCGGACATGGTTCATCTTGGGAGCGAATGACGGAACCAAACAGACCGCCGCCTACACCTTGCAAAAGATCAGACGCACCGATTGCCACTGTCGACAGCACAGTGGCAAAGACAATAACAGCGCCAAGCTTAAGCTTTTTGTTCATAACGTCCAATAAGTGCTTGTTGTTGACGATATCGTGCAACATCAAGCGCATAGTTAAGCGCAATGAGTACCAATATAATGAATAGTATGATGCTTAAAACATAAATTGAGACATCGGGGGCAGTAGTGGCAACACCACGATCAAGATCAACCGATATTTCACGATCATTCAGAGCCGCTTCCCTCCTATTTAACTCTGTTTCTTTTGCCGTAAGGGCTGCTGTCCAAGTATTGAGTTCCGTCGGCTCTACACTGGCAGACATACCTACCACCGTCGCCACATATGCTTGTGTGCCATCTGAAAGTTGTTTGGTGACAGGCGAAATAAATCCGCTATCAAAAATGAGCAGTGCGAGCACTAATATAGCACTTGTACGTAATGCAGCGTGATAAAGCGAGATCGTTTGCGTACGCTTCATATTGTTAGTATAGCACCGGTGACGATGGTAAAAGAGTGCGATCTATATAATCTATGCAAATAAGACCAGCAACAAGAGTAAGAAGAGGGCTGTGACAAACAGCATCACCATGAGCATCAACCCAAGTACAGATGGTCCAGCGGTACGACGTTGCACCCGTCTGCGACCAGCGGTCAGGAGCGATACTTTACGTCTCACGTATGTGCGCACAGCCACATACGTAACAAGGAGTAAGATACCGAGCACAATCAAAGCTGGCTTAATGATCTGCATTGGCAGTACCCAGAAGGACACTTCTGCCGTAATGGTTTGTTGCCGAACACCCGCTTCTCCATATACTAGGCTTAAAAGAGCGGTGTAGCGGCCAAAGGCGGGGCCTTCATCTTGCCATTTGTACTTAAAGGACCGTATGGTAGCCGGGAACACGCCGCTCTTTGTGTCATTAAATGACACCTGAGCCACTTGCTTACCGAACATATTGGTTATATCAAGTAGCCCGATTGGCCGAACCAACACATTGCCTTTATTCTCAACCCGAGCCTCAAACTCAACGTTTGGTGAACCGTAGATGAGCTTATCGGTAGCAAACGTTCGGATCTGCGCCAGCTCAGTTACATCACCCGAGATTTTAATACTAATGATGTTAGCAACGTCAAACCCAACTCCAGCTCCAATGCTACGCAATCGTGGTGGCTCAAGCGTTACAAACACACCGCCAAAGTGACTACCCGGTGTTGCATCGCTTGGTACTTCTATATGAACAGGAATGTCCGCCTCACCACCTGGCGCAATTGTTAGCTCACTTACACCAAGTGTTACCCATTCAGACAATTCAAAACCCGTCTTTTCAGCATCAGGATCAGCAAATATCGGTGACGCACTAGAGCGAACGCCACTGATATCTCGCATATATATATAGTATGTGTTAGTGACATCACTGAGGTTAGAAACAGTAATGACGTGATCAAGAGTCGCCCCTGGATCTGCAGACTCTTCAATTAATGACGGTGAAATACCGGCGCCCGCCTTTTCTTGCGCCGTGGCAACAATTACATACGAGTTAAAGATAAAAAAGACTGGCAGCAGCAAAAGCAGGGTAAATCTAAACAAACGTGACATATTTTTATTGATTTTCCTATTTTAGCACTATGTCTTTCTAAGAGACATCAAACTCTGTATATAAGTGAGTATGGCATAACAAAAAACTCCCTTTGGGGAGTTTTTTGCCACTAGTTCTAGTTAACTAGAATGTAGGTGTAGCGATGTAGGTTAGAGTTGTGTTGTAGTCATCAGCCGCTTCCTGAAGACCAGTGATTTCTACCTGATATGCAACCGTGGTTGAACCAACGTTTGCGGTAGTGTTATCTGCTGGACCATTATGTGAGAAGATCTCACGCGGTGTGGTACTAGCAGCCACCCAACAACCTCCGGTAAGCGCACCTCCACATGATTGGAAAGTACCGTTACCATCATCATGGTCATCACTTGAGGTAAGGCCCCAGTGACCCCATGTGTTACTTTGAGCTACGTTGTTTGATGGAGCCGCCCAGTCTGATGGTGTGTTTGTGTAGGCACCATCTGCAAAGCCGTCAATCACAGCGCCCGTAGCTGACTGAAGATCAGAGTCCTGTTCAACAGTAACTACGAATCCACCGATTGCGTTTGAAAGTACGTTGAGCTGCTGACCGATAGTTTCGATCTCGTTTGCAGTCAATGTTCCAAACGGAATGGCAGTTGCTGAAGAAGTACCAATAGTGGTTGAAGTACCGTTGATACCCCAGCCGGCTGTGGCAATACCTGCCACGGTAAACTGGAAGACAGTATCTACAGCAGCTGTTACGAGTACGTTATCAAGGATAACGACACGAGTTTTACCAACGTCGTCTGGCATGGTGATGGTGATCTCTGACGAAGTCGCTGAACTTGGGTTTGTAATCTGATTGGTACCACCAGTTGCGTTGGTGCCAATTGCGATTGTTACCGTAGCGTTTGCGCCAACAGTAGCTGTGTCAGCCTCAAGAATGAGGTCTTGTCCAGATACCGTAGCTCCCCACGTTGCACCCGCTGCAGCTGCAGCTAGAGTTTGATCAACTCCGTTGACTGCAAGATCAACGTCACCGAAGGCAACAGATCCCATATTGAACCCTGTTGGGAACGAGACAACAATTTGCTCAGTAGTAGCATCGATACCAGTTGAACCGGTCGGAACGACGAACTCAATCGAGTGGTTAGAGACCGCACCGATGTCAGAGTCAGAAAGTCTATCTTTTACATTGGTGAGGTTTGCCGCCTCAGCCTGAGAGTGTAGACCCAAGACCCACAACAGAAGTGCAAATGTAACTAGCGTCGCGACCGCTCGGTACATGGCATCACTTTGATGTGATATTACGAACATGTTCTTTAGTATTAGTTTTTAAATAACTTACTTAGCAGCTCTACATGTACTGTGGAGTAACTAAGGCTTCGAACAAATGACATTGTGTGGAGATTAAGTACGGGCCGAGTTCATAAAATGGTCAGCCATTTTTCCACAGTCCGTCCTTAAGTCTTTTGTCCGAACTGTCCTTATTATAGCGATTACATACTGGTTTGACCCATCTATATGTTGATAACTTCTGCAGTGATGACTTTATATAAAAACCGTTTTGAGCCACATTTGCAAAATATCAACAATGTTTATATTTTTGAGCGCCTAAAGGCCACAAAAGACAGCTGTCTTTTGTGGCCTTTAGGCTTTTACGGTTGCTAATTCTGTCCAATTAGTCGTATAACGGGGTGAGCAAAATTGTCGGCTGGCCTGCCAATTGCTATGACTTGGTACTCGTCCTATAGTGAGCGCACTCTTGCCAAAGCGTCCATTTACTATATCCATGACTTTAAAAACCGCTGCTGTGTCGTCTCGTTTTGTGTCAGCAAAAAGCTCCAGCTGCTTTGTTGACGCGTCACTGATGAGCGATACTACCACTCCGGCTTTTTTATAGGGCACGTCTTTTTCCCACAGCTCGCGAACCAAGGCAAGTGCCTCGGTGAGTAGAACTCGGGTGTCACTACTTGGACGAACAAGGAGACTTTCTTGGCTGCCACCGCGAAGTAACCATTCTCCATGACGACTTGGAAGGATGTGAACATTGAGACTGCCACAAACCGCCTGCAAAGAGCGTAGCTCTGCCGCCACTTCGCCAACGTGGTACGCAATGGCATTTTCTAGGATCGTAATATCATTGGTAGCGTCTTTAAACGAGCGACTGCTCATGATGCTTTGCTGTATCTGGGAACCTGATCGGCTAAGACGGTCGTTGTGAGTACCGGCAAGTTCAGCTTGTAGTCGCACACCGGCAATGCCAAACAGTGCGTCAATGCGACTGCGATCGGCAGTGAGAAGGTCTGTAACGGTGCAAAGTCCGTGGTCCTGCATTTTCTGGGCTGTCTGCCGACCGACACCCCAAATCTGCGAGAGTGGAACTGAGGGTTGTTGTTGTACCCACTTTTCGTTGCCTAGTACATATACACCACTTTCCTTCTTTGCAAGACCATTGGCAAATTTAGCTAATGTTTTTGTATGTGCTACTCCGATCGAGATCGGCACCCCAACTTCTTGTTCTATTTTCTTTTTGATTGTGTGAGAGCGCTGTAACACTTCTTCATCTGTGCCGGTTAGTTTGAAAAAGGCTTCGTCAACAGAATACTGCTCATACGTACCGACACATCCTCCAAGCGAATCCATCACTCGTCTTGAGATATCACGGTACAGCGGAAAATTTGAAGAGAACACTTCCGTATGATGCGCAGCGAGTTCGTTCTTCACTTTAAAGTACGGCACACCCATCGGAATACCAAGGGCTTTTATTTCTGGCGAACGAGCAACCACACAGCCATCATTACTCGAGAGCACTACGGTCGGCCGCTTCTGTAAGTCAGGGCGAAAGAGTCGCTCACACGAGACAAAAAAGTTGTTACAGTCCAAAAGTCCAACCCACTCCATATGAGCTTATTCTAACAAACAACCTTTCACTTCCGTCGTTAGTACGATATATCGTACTAACGTAAACAGTGTGTTGTAATTTCAAAAGATTCGTACGCTGCCGACGACCACACCCCAGATATAGCAATCATCGTTTTCTGAAACCACGATTGGTTCGTAGGCTTCATTCTCAGACATCAAAACGTGTGTCTCCCCTTTTTGCTTGAGGCGTTTTACTACCAGCTCGCCATACACAGCCGCGAGGACAATAGAACCATCTTTAGGAGTAACAGCGCGGTCAACTGCCAATACGTCACCTGAGAAGATACCAGCTCCTTCCATGGAATCCCCCTCAACGCGCACGAAAAAGGTCGAGGCTGGGTTCTTAACAATGAGGTCGTTTATATCAAGCACTCGCTCTACTAAGTCATCAGCCGGAGCGGGGAACCCAGCTGCCGGCCGTGAGGCAAATAATGGTGACGTTACGATAGCGCCCGTCTCGTTGAACTGATATACTTTTGTGGCTTTTGTTTCTCTCATATTTACATAATGACCACGCCACTTGAGACCGAGATATGGACGTAGAACAACAGGAGCATTACCCCAATAAGTCCAACACCGTATGCTATCTGCAGTGGTTCTTGTCGGCGTATTTCGATAACGATCGACAAGGTGAGTGCTACTGCCACAAATAGACCAATAAGGATATACATGATCTGCAGGACTCTATGTGGCTGCGTAGCAATGGCCAATATTGGTTTGGTGGTTTTGTCTTCCGTAGCACGTACCGTAGCTGGAGTTGCATTGGTGCTGGTACTGATATAGCTTGAAAATACAACTGTACCATCATCAGTGTACGTAACCTCTTCTGTAGCTAGTGTTGCTGTAAGTTCAGTAGTACTGGTCGGCGTCGGCTCGATTGCCTCCTCTGATTCGGAAACAGTCACCACCTCTTCGTCACCGGCAACTGCTGGAGTAGTAGCAATCACGTTTTCAACAGAAGGTGTGGTTACCGGTTCCGTATTAGGGGGAGCCTGAGCCGCTACTGGCGCAGGAGCTGGTGCTTGCGCTACCACTGATGCAGCTGCTACAGCCGGCGCACCAAACAGCTGGACTACAAATATTGTGTCAAAGCCCTCAAACTCTCCTTTTGCCACACCAATACCGATCTCACGGTAGTCACCGTTCATAATATTCGCTCGGTGTGATGGCGAAGCCATCCATGCGTCTACCACTTCACTAGAATCAGTAAAGTGCACCGCCAGATTCTCACCCGCATGCACATAACTATAGCCCGCTTGTTTAAACCAATACCACGGTGTAGTACCGTCTGGCGCATCGTGAGCAAAATAACTACGCGTCGCCATATCGTTTGCCTTCATTTGCGCAGCCGTATCAAGCACGTCACTATGTGCAAGCGGTACTAAGTCATCACTAGCTCGCTCCTTGTTAGTGTCAGAAATAATAACAGCCGGCAGGATGGTTGAAACCATCCACTCTGAGGCCGTCCAAACGAGAGACTGTAGGTTAGCAACGGCAAAGGTCAAAAACACCAAGAAAGTCATGCCAACAACCGCTGCGCTCTGGAGGGAGTGCGGCTTATGGTCATTTCCTTCGTGCGGAATAAAGGTGTCTTTGAAAAAGCCCATAGGCTCTAGTATACCGTATCTCAATCTGCCGCCTCAGCAGTATCTTGAGTATTACCCTTCTCATCCTCGGTTACCAGATCAGCGTACACAATAAGATTGTGTGAGTAGCGGTCTTGCGTGCGGCTGTAAGTACCAGTGCAAGTAATTAAGCGTAAGCCAGCGTGGTCAATAGCGC
Source organism: Candidatus Nomurabacteria bacterium (assembly GCA_020632155.1). Classification (GTDB taxonomy): domain Bacteria; phylum Patescibacteriota; class Minisyncoccia; order Phycocordibacterales; family UBA918; genus OLB19. The sequence goes on from JACKGE010000002.1 coordinate 176,865, forward strand.
CATAGACACGCTCAGTCGGAAACTCACTCTGGGACACTCGCTCATAGCCTGTCACGCGAAAAACAGCAGTAGTGCCATCCTCACGGTCAATAGCTACTTCATCACCAACTTCCAATTGTCCCAGTGAATAGAACACCGCCGGACCTTTGTATGAGTCTACATGCCCCAAGACCACCGCAGGTCCACGTTCCCCAGGGGTTACCCCATACTTATACCAACCAACAGTGTCAAAAGCGCGCGGCACCTCGATCTCGCCGTTTTGCTTTAGGCCAAGCGGCGGCTCAAACGGAATGTCGAGTGCAAGCTTGGGAATATGAAGTGTTACTGGTTCTGAGGAACCAAGAACCTCTGCAGTTGGATCACTGCTCGTAGCAACCTCTCCAATCTCTATTGCTTCAAAAGAGTTTGTAGTCTGATAAGCAACTTCAATAACCCGCCACGTAAAGGCTGCTCCTATAATAAGGCCGAGAACCATAAACGCCACTACCCGTTGGTAGCGGCGTATATAGGTTTGTAACCAAACACTCATGTGACTGTTAGATACTTCGACGGTAGCGCCAGAGCGTACTTACGAATGCAAGTAATACCAAAGCGTAAACCGTGAGCGCGTTATCAGTGTGTGCAGCCCCTCCAGCACCAGTATTTGGTGCTCCGGTTGGGATAATGCTGTCCGAGTCACCCAAGACTTTTGGCTCTCCTCCCTGCGAATCTGAATCGCCTGCAACCTGTCCATCTGGGGTAGTACTGCCACCACCGCTGGTACCAGTAGTTCGGCTTCCACCACCACTGGCTTCAACATCAACACTAGCAGAACAATCAGCTGAGTCATTACCACGTGTCACCGTTAGTGTAAACGTAGTGTCGTTTGTGACTAACACATCGACAGAACCGGATGTAGCGACAGCGCCAACATCACTTAAGGTCTGCGAATCGCTGTTAATAGTTGTCCATGTCAATGTAGCTGTACCAGAACCGCTTGAGAACATATCGGGACTAGCAGTAAGGGTACACGCGGGCACCTGTACCTGTCCGAAGTTAAACGGACCAGCTCCCGGCGCCGCCTGCGCGTACGCCACCGGTACAAAGAAACTCTTGATAGCCGCTAAGAAGCCGGTACTACCTCCATACGTAACAACTGTCGGTACAATCACGGTATGCGTACCTCCATCTACTGATGGATGAGTGTGTTCCCATCCCGGTGGCAATGGCTCTGAGATGGTCCATGTACCAGCAGGAACATTAAATTCATAGTAGCCATCAGTACCGCTGGTGCTCGTTGCTGTCACGGTGCCGTTGGTAATAATCACATTCCAGCCTGGAAGAAGGTCTTCTCCGTCATCAATGTCCCCATTCTCGTTACTATCTTCCCAAACATAGCCGAAGATCTGGTACAGCTCCTCCTCTTCATAGAATGGATCACAGACTAGTGAGGTGTTGTCGAGGAATGGACCGTAACTGTTCGATTTTCCGTCATCTTTAAACTCGATAAGTACATCGTCACCGGTACCAACAAAGGTAGCTGTGTACGTGGTCCAGTCAGTGTTACTAAGGCTTCCGCCCTCTTCTTGGTTGGCATCAATCTGCACACCATCTGCAAATACCTCCATACGGTTGTCCGCAAAACTCCTGCCTGGACGTGGTGAGTAATCCCAAGAGAGAACGTAGGTCTCACCAGCTACAGTCGGAACCGTCTGTGAGAAGATAGAATCCTTATCGCCAGCCAGTTCGGCATACTGCTCACCCTCTGATGGCAACCAGCCGTTTACGTTGCGCTGTATTTCCATCGGAGCAGGATCGCCACCGGAGACGAGGCTTACGAGCCATCCAATTGGATCAACAAGTTCCCAATTTCCTTCAATACTTGGCTCTTCAAAGCTTGGATTCTCAAGCAAGTTCACGCCAACCTCACAAATAGCTGGATCTGGATTATCAAGGGTGAACCAACGAGTCTCACGAAGATTTGGACCAGAGTCCTCGACTGGGTTTACTACAAGACAGTAATCGCCATCAGCCCATGAGCTCATATCAATGGTGCTCTCGAAGTTCGCACCATCAAACGTGAATGGAGTATTGTAGCCATCGACGTTACCGGCAACTGTTCCGGTGCTAGCGGCACAGGTACCAGCACGAATAGCCCATTGCACCGTGTCTGGATCAGCATCGCCATCAACGTACTCAGCAAGGAAGGTATGTTCACCTGTTAGCACTTCATAGTCGGTTGCTGGATCAGTAATGACGAGACTTGCCTCTACCGGCTCTGTGTCGCTGTTCACGACAGTAAACTCTTCTTCGTCTTCATCAATAGTCACTGGACCAGCGCCTGAGTTGTAGTACCAACCGTCCTGCATCACCTCTTCAATGGTGTATTCGCCGTACGGCACGTCCTCAAAGAAGACACAGCCCTTGGCATCAGTTACGCCGGCATAGCCACCAAAGATAGAGACATCAAGTGAACCATCGTTATCGTTGTACCAACCTGCATTTGGTGTACTACCAGAGCCGTCAAAGACACGGAAGTTGGTAGTAGTGTCGTTACCCGCAAATGAGGCTGCGTACATATGGCCACTGCTATACGTTCCCCAGTGTACAAATGAATCATCAATCTGTAGATCAAGGTTATTAGCGCCAACTGCTGGGCCGTCGGTGTATGTTGACCAACCATCAGCACTCACGTACTCAGCGTCAGCCTCGTTGCCCTTGCCGCCATTTCCGCCGGCATTGAACCAGCTACCAACCACCTCAGCGATGTATGACATACCGCTCATAAGGGTTGAGACCGTATCGGCTCCGGCCATGTCACCAGCATCAACCGAGAGGTCCTCGACATGAGCTTGTTTTAGCATCAACGTCCAACCTTCAAGCGGCTCTTCGTCCATATCAACCTTACAGATCATGACGTCCGAAAGATCTGGTTCAACCACCTCTATATCGTGGTACTTGTACCGCCAGTTACCATCTTCGTCGAACGCTTGTACCTTGAGTCGGTAAAAGCCCGGAGTAAGGAGTTCAACCCAGAAGTCCCAATTTTCAGTTCCGTTGGCAACGCCACTGGCTACATTAGCTACATACGTGCCACCAATACCATCGATTTCAGTCACCGTATATTTCACCTCAGTGATACTGGTCTGTGCGTCAGTAGCGGTACCGGTGGCGTGAACCATACCGGCCACAACAACAGCGCCATGATCAGGTGTATCAATGTTTACGCTTGGCTTTTCGGCATCTACTTCAATGTCGTGATAGGCATACTTGAAGTTTCCAGCGTTATCAAAGGCTTGCACCTTGAAACGGTAGAAGCCAGTAGCCAGCCCGTTGACTGCAAACTCCCAATTTTCAGTTCCGGTGGCAGTGCCACTATCGATGTTAGCTACAAAGCTACCACCAATACCAGTAATCTGAGTCACTGTGTAGTCAACACGTTCAATACCAGAGTCTGTGTCAGTTGCAGTACCAAAGGCGGTAACATCCATGCCCGTCACTTCAGCCTGCGCTGGTGAGACAATAGCTACAGTTGGCTTGGTTGTGTCGGGGTCAAAATCAAACGTTGTAATATCTGTCTTGGTCTCAACCACAACATTGTCAAAGTATCCATCAAGGCCAGTATCTCCAGCTGTTGTGTCACCCATATTGAGAGCAAACATGCGGATGATAGAACCAGCGCTCTGGAAGTTCATAGCAGCTGGGACGGTCGGGCACGTGTATGGTGATGTGCCACGGGTTGTAACTGGGTAGCTTTGATTTGGATCAAAGGTCACCGTAGTGAAACTACCGGTTGAGCCGACCGTTGGTACGACGTCGTACTTACAATCGTAGTAATTATCTGGAGCGGATTCACCGTAGTTAGCGTACACGTTGAGATAGAACTCGTTGGCATCTGAAGCGCTACCACCACTACCGATCTGGTAGTCATAAGTCACTTCGTCGAGGTCAGCGATATCTCCAAACAAGAAGTACTCTCCGATAAATTTATGAGCCGGTGTGCTATCGAGTGGCTGTACATACAGACTACCGGCACCGATACTAGCAGCATCGGTATTGAACTCAATTGGAGTTGCATTCGAGAGGTCCCGATTAAAGAGCCAGCCTGGTTGATTTTCACCGGCAGCAGTATCACCCATAATGGTGATGGTATTGCTGCTCTTAACTACCGGAGCTGGGTCTGAAGCGGTAAGTGAGAGGTTGTCAATCAAGAATCCTTCGCCGCTATTTGCAGGGACTGCTGTTCCAGCTGCGCGGAACAAGATGGTCTTAAGGAGACGAGGACTCTGTTCTGCCACAGCTTCGCTGTCAAAGCGGTAGTAGTTCTCCCAGGTAGTGCCGCTGTAAACAAGTGACCCATCAATGAAGATATCCACTGTATCGTTGCTGTGTCCGTCTTTTGTATCGATGACAAACTTGATAGTGTGTGGCATTGAGCGGTCGAGTGTACCGAGGCTCTGTGGGACGAAATCGGCTGGATTTCCAGTACCTTGGGTATCATAGAAGGTTACATCTATACCACTAGCACCATCAGCAAATGAGAGATAGCTCATGCGCGAGCCATCACCGCGATCCGGTGAGACAGAGAGAGCGAGGCCAGACTGCTGTTCAGTCGGCTTCGTAGACGCAATATCAAACTGCGCTTCGTAGTGGGTACGACGTGTTCCTTCTGGAAAACCGCCGGCGGTAGCATCGACTTCACCAACGGAATCAGAAAATGGAGCGGCAAAAGTCTGGTCGCCAAACGAACTGCTTGTAACCGCATTTGAGATGCGTAGGGACTGACAACCGAATGAATCATAGCCATAGGTGTTTTCGACCACTTCCTGATCGAATGAACCTGTTGAACTCCAATCGTTCTGTCCATCGACATCACCTAGACTAAAGGTGTCAAAAGTGGTGTCGGCAACAGTGTCGGTAGAGCTACAATCTGGGGTCGTGCTGATCGGGTCACCAGTCACGATGATGGTGTCGACATCAAACTCGTCACTACCTGAATCCATCGAGTTTGGTGAGAAATAGATCTTGAAATCGGCATTATCATCTGCAAGTGGGCCGAGGTCTTGGTCAAAGGTATGCCAAACACCGTCTCCCGCGTTTGTTTGATTGAACGCGCTAATGCTTATCCCAGACGTAGTAGTGTCATAGTTATAACCCGACAGAACTGAATCTCCAGTATCGAGAGTTCCCCGATACGCAAATGAGATATGGATATTCTCGTATCCTGTTGTCGGAATACTCGCCACCAAAAGGCCGATTGGTGTAGGGCCAAGGGCGCGTGCTTTACTGCCATCAGAGCCTCCTCCGGCACCGACAATGCTCCAACTGCCAGTTGTGGACCACTGTGCAAATCCACTTTCGAAGTCCTCACTAAAAAGTGTTGTGCTGCCCGCCGCCGCTTCAGCGACAAAAAAAGGCGCAGGAAAAGCGCTGATAATAAGTGAAAAGACGGTCAGAAGTGCAAAGAATCGCGCTCCAAAGGTCTTGGTTGTCATGCGTGTCATGTCAATACTATTAAGTTTTAATCCCACCTACTGACTCGGTATCGAGTCCTTAAGTACTAAGCAATATACCGCTTTAATAGAAAAAGACAAGCAGAAACAAAAACCGCCATAAAGTATATCCATGTCAAGTTACAGGGAGGGGATTTTTACCGAGCCGGCATCGGCATATGGTCACACCAGTGTTCTAAGAGTTCATCGTGTGCTTGTCCCAACTCACGAAACTCTTCTTTGATACGCTCACCGAGCGGTCTGTCCATTTCTTGCATCCGCTCAATAAACATCTCTCGCTGCTCACGCAGTTCTGACAAAACTGGCGGCTTATCAAACAGCCACGGAAATACCCCACACCCGTGAAGCATATTGGGTGTATCAGTAGCCATGAATCCGATCACTCGTACATCATCACCGGAACTGAGCAATTTCAGTTCTCGTGGCGCAAGTTCACCAAGGGTAACCATCCATTCCCCACCATCCATATCCTTAAACCACACGTACCCCTCAGTATTTTCATCAGTCTCAATAAAATGTCCCATTAAGCGTCCGGCGGTAGGCCGCTGCCAACTGCGGCCGGCCATATGTTCTTGTGACTCATACATTGGCATATGACGGCCTAAAAATGTATCAACGTAGTAGCCAATGTTAAGTGCATGAAAGAGAAAGCCGAGCGCAATACTGGCACCAATACTACTGGCAATCACGAGCGGCAGCGAGTATCGATAGCCATGTTTGGTATGCCGTAAATTGTAGTACCCGGCCAAAAACATGACAGCGAGGACAAACAGCCACAAAAACGGCAATGTTTCCATCATAAATTCGTAACTCGAGGGATGAGTAGCTTCGTATAGTTCAAAGCTCATGTGTACACTGGCAAAAAGCACCACTGAGACAGCCAGTGCCCCCAGTAGCACACTCACCACCCACAGCGTCCAGACAGCACTGTCCAAGACAAGCCAGTACCACCATGAATGCGGTTTGATATTCTCGGTTTCGATACGCTCGACGATCATTGCTCTTAGATCACGAGGTTTCGCATTGTTGTTATGTTCGTGTTCACTCATAAGTGTAATTTGTTTGTATCTAAATTGTCTTTGAGGGCCGACTTTCCCCGATGGACATATGTGCCAACTGTACCAACCGGTAACTTAAGGACGTCAGCAATCTCTTCATAACTAAGTTGTTCATAAAAACGCAAAATAAGAACGTCGCGATATTTTTCCGGTACCTCTTGAAGAGCTTTACTGACCTCGTCTGCATTAAGACCTTGGTCAAAGCTCACCTCAGTATCAGTAACATCACTGGCAAGGGCTTCGAGCAAACTCTCCCCATCCTGAACAAGATTGCCTTCTGGCCGGACGCGCCGTTTGCGGTACCAGCTGATGGCTTCGTTATGAGCAATGCGATATATCCAAGCTGAAAAAGACAGGGTTTCGTCAAAACCATTGAGGTTTCGATATACCTTTACAAATATCTCCTGCAATACATCATCGCGATCATCAGGATTGCGAACACCTAATCGGTGTATGTACCGCGCCAGTTTGTCCTGATAGCGGTCTACAATGTGGCCAAAGAATATAGGGTTCTCAAGCGCCATCGCCACCGCCTCGCGATCACTCATATTGTTCATGGATAGTCTCTATCCTACCTTCATTACGTACCCAGAGCCAGTTCTCTTTCAGAAGGAGTGAGCTTGGGCTAAAATAGGCTGTATGAAACAGAATATTTTTCTAGTGATGACCTTGTTTGTTGCCTTAATGCTTCCGAACGGAGCACATGCGTATACTAGTTCGCAGCAGACAGCGTTACGGGTAAATGACACCTCCGCCCTCTTTGTTATCGATTTTTCTTTTGGACATGGGGAACACGATACGTATATACCTATTTTTGGTACAACCAACCAAGAAAATGACACTAAAGCTCACACACTCGGCTATCGTGTGATAGACGATGAGGGGAATGAGGCCTTCGGTACCGCTGCCTTGGTACTTAGTTCTGCTAAGGTTGTAGATAACACTTTCTACCGTGTGCCACAAGGCGTAAAACAAAAATTCACGCTACTTGTTGTTGCTACCGTACCAAGTGGAAATTCAATCGACAATTACAGAGCAGAAGTAACCGACCTGCCTTTCTACTGGGATGATGAAATGCAATACCTCCACCTTAATCCAAGCGAATTGCAGTACTACACAACTCCAGCAGTTGAGTAAGTACTCTTTACAATTTAACTTTTCTTGTGTAGCTTCTGTTTATCCTAAAAAAAGAGGAGGTTCTTCTATGAGCGCAATGCGTGAACTCGAAAAACGTGATTGGCTTTCGCAGGTTACGTACCCCGAGTCAACCAACCCGGTTGAGATTGAGGTCCGCGATTACGTGGAGAAATGCAAAGGTGGCGATATCGACACAGTGACCCACGAGGATTTGCTATCCGACGACCGCTATGGCAGTCATTTCAAAGCGGTGGCAGCTGAGGCGCACTTTCAGAAATTTCTCGACGCGAGAGTCTGAGGGCTTGCTTCCGTAAAAAAAGCGCCGGGCGAGACCGTCCGACGCTTTTATTATGCATTTGTGCCAGCGACAAAGCCCGTCGTCCAGCATAGCTGCAACGAATACCCACCGCTCGGTCGGTTGATATGAAGGACGTCGCCGGTCAAAAAGAGATTTGGATATAGTTTTGAAGCCATGGTTTTGGTGTTTACCTCTGAGAGATCAACCCCGCCGTCAGAAATGACGGCTTTTTCGTAACCGAGTGTACCAGTAACGGTAAGCGGCATGGCTTTAAGGAGATCAGCAAGTGCCTGACGCGCTTCTTTTGGCACTGAGTGTACTTTCTCATCATGGAGGTCTGGCGCCACATGCGCCAAGACTGCCTCACTCATGCCGGCAGGCGCAATATCTTTGATGATATTTTTAAGCTGTTTATTTTTATTAGCATTAAATACCTCCAGTACTCGGTTGCGAACCGTAGGAATATCAGTATCGGGAAACATGTCTATTTCAGCTGCCACCGGTCCGCTTTTGAGCAATCGCTTTACCTCGCGAGCACTGTTAAGTATGAGTGGCCCCGAAAGCCCAAAGTGGGTAAACAGTATCTTGCCGGTTTTGGCAAAACGCTTTGCTTTATCCTCTGGACAAAACGTTATCTTCATAAATGAAAGTGTGGTGCCGGAGAGATCCTTAACCCACTGCTCAGAGACAGTGAGCGGCACGATATCTGGATTAGGAGCATGCACACTGTGACCAAGTGCTTTAAGGTACTCAAAGCCCTCACCGGTAGAACCAGTCTCACTACGGGCTTGACCGCCGGTAGCCATCACAATAGACTGCGCCAAGACATCTCCCTTATTGGTTGCAATACCCACGAGCTGACCTGCTTTTGTAATAAAACCGGTCATTCTGGTACCAAGACGCATTTCAACATGCTGCTCGTTCACAAAACGCTTCATAAACGCAGTTACGTCCTCGGCACGCTGGGAGGCTGGAAACGCACGCTGACGCGCCTCAACCACTAGCTTAAGACCCCGCGACTCAAAAAAGTCCCACGAGTCCTGCATGCTGTGCTGTGAAAACGGCGAGTGGAGAAACTTGGCAGCGTCGCCATAGTGTTCAAGTAATTTTTTAGTATCTGGTTCAGCATTAAGGATGTTGCAGCGGCCACCGCCGGTAATAGAAAGTTTCTTGCCAGCCACTTTATTTTTATCAACCAAAAGCACCCGCTTCCCGCGCATAGCTGCGTGTCCCGCCGCCATCATTCCGGACGGACCGGCACCGACGACCACTACATCATAGACCGAGTTTGACATAACTCGAAAATAGTATCATAATCAAAGCATTAATCAACTTTGAGAACCTAAACCTACCTGTTAACAGGTAGGTTTAGGACCCCTGTATGTCGGAACCTATTCGTATCAACAAACGTATCGCTGAACTCGGCCTCGCCTCACGGCGTGAGGCTGATGCCCTGATTGCCGCTGGGAGCGTGCTCGTAAACGGCCGACCAGCGGTGACCGGTGAAAAAGTGTCTCCTTCAGACACCATAGAGGTGCGCGGCAGCAGCGCTAAGGAAAAGCTCTACCTCGCCTACTACAAAGGACGTGGCATTATTACTCACTCCCCTGCCGCAAATGAAACTGATATCGCCACCCGTCTTAAGACCGACTATGACCTAACCGATGTCTATCCAGTCGGCCGCCTTGATAAAGATTCAGAAGGACTCATCATCCTTACCAATGATGGCCGCGTTACCGGTCCTCTCCTTGATCCAGCTCAGGGTAATAGCAAAGTGTATGAAGTGACCGTTGATAAACCGATCAATAATCACTTTTTAAAGCACATGGCTAGTGGGGTGAACATTGAGGGCTACGTCACCAAACCAGCTGACATCGAGAAAAAGACTAACGTACGTTTCCTCCTTGCTCTCACTGAAGGTAAAAAACACCAGATTCGCCGTATGTGCGCCGCCCTTGGGTATCAGGTTGAGTCCCTTAAGCGGGTGCAGATACTCAATATTGAACTCGGTAAACTAAAACCTAATCAGTACCGCAAATTGAGCGGTAGTGAGCTTAAAACCTTTTTAAAAACACTCGGTGTTTCTTAACGTTCTGATGGACACAGTGCAAACTCACAATTAGGACCGGAGCGTCCTACCGCACTACCATCCGGACATAGTTTGGCTTCCATAGTACACGCCCGTGGCGCGTCCGGTGTGTCAACAAATGCATCATAAAAATTGAGGTAGGCGTAGTACGCAAAGGCACAGGCTGCTACAAGGATGATGAGAAACTTAAGCATGTTTTTCTTTACGCCAATACCAAAACCCGACGATGATAATAAGGAGGAGCGGCACCAGAACAATTGGTGATTGCAGTACCGTGACAGCTGGCTTACCAAAGAATTGTTTTACCTTGTAGACACCGGCCACGGTTTTGAAATAATGCAAAGAAATGCGTTCTTCACTCCCCACCACCATCACGTACTTGGCGTAATTGTCAGCGGTGCTTATTTCTAAGATATACTCGCCCGCATCAAGGGTAAGGTCCTTCTCTGGACCGCGCAGATACCGGTCACCCGCCCAAAACTCGTAGAAAGACGGCCAGTCGCTTTCTCCGGCACTAAGGCGAAATATCTCCCGTACGCCGCGTGTAGTGCGCTTCACTAAAATTGCTTTGGGTTCGTACTGTTCATCGAGAATATTTTTTGTATCAGGTAAGAGTAACTGGAGGTGAAACGGTTCGTCCTCAGACACAGTAAACGTGTACGCGTGCGGTACGCCGGTAAGTGTTCCGTAATAAGCCTGCGACACCTGTCGCTCCTCTAGTGGTAGCGTCGTCCTCGATGACTCCGGCTGCGGAAAGACCGGCTCATGGGCAAACGCCAGTGGTGCATACAAAAATAGCAAAACCGGAAGTACAATACGCATAGGTCCACTAATCATATCAAAAACAACCCTAAATCGGGTTGTTTTTGCGTGTGTGTTAGCAACTGTCTAGCTGTCTGCTTCATCGTCGTCCATCATATGTCCGCGATGGTGACCATGGCGGCCAAGGTCTGGCACAGCAATTCCCGCTTCTTCTAGAATAGCCTTCATGGTCTCTTTGTCGTTGGCTTCCTTGGCTACCTCAAACGCTTCCTTTTGTTCATCAGTCAGCTGCGAAAGAAACGGTGGCTCGCCGCGGCCCCTGTCCATGCCCATACCATGAGACTCTCTATCCTGTGGCGGCATAAAGCCGAGTTCATCCATAAGTGCTTTAGCTTCATCATGCTCTCCGGCAGCACGTAGGTCGTGTGCTTCCACAAAGATGGCAAAGTCGTCTTCATTTTGAATGATCTCCTCAAGTGGCGAACCGGCTATAGCCTCTTTGAAAGCATCATAGTCGTTGTTCGCTACGGCTTCGTCGATAGCGGCGCGATGTTCATCACGGTATTCGTGCATGGCCTCGCGCACCTTGTCCATGGTGTCCTCGTCAATACCGGCTTCTATAAGGACATCACGTGCTCCTTCGCGGTCTCCTTCCTCACGTAGTTCGCGGGCTTCTTCAAAGGCGCTCTTTTGCTCTTCACTGAGGCCCGCCATGTCGAGAACCTCGCTGTTAAAGGCTTGGGCTCCAGTCACCGTTACCGCAAAGGCGGCTATGGGAATGAGTAGACTTTTTCCTTTCATAATTTTCAAATATACAAGTTTAGTTACTGTTTTATAGTGTCGCATCAGATACGTGGCCACGTGCCTGACACATTTATTACTACGCGCTAAAAAACCATCTCTTTCAGAGATGGTTTTTTAGCGCTCCTCCTGCCAATCAAAGTACGATTTTAGTTTGTGTTCAAGCCAATCATACGGGGCACTGCCCGCCGGAGCACCAGTCGAGCCGGGGGTAATTATCTCACCCCAAATGGTCTCCATCAGTTGCGCCAGTTCGTCCTCATACATAAGCGCCGTACCGCAGGTATCGAGGGTGTAATCGGTGTTGTGTACGGTAAAGCGATACACATGGTCGACACCGCCAGAAAAGAGACGACAATCAGTCCGCTCGCGATCTTCAGCGAAGTAAGCGAGTTTTTCCGCTGTGGCAAGACGCTGGAGTTCGTTCATATACGCACGCGGCAGGGTTCCGTGACGCTCCTCTAGCGCATCAGTACCAGTGCCGCCCGCTACGTAGACATACTCACCATCCCCAAGAAGTCGAAACGATGGGTGGATGTATTCTGGTCCTTCACTGCCGCCATAGGCTTTTGCGACTACGCTAAACTCCGCCGCAGTCGTTTCGTCACCGCCAAGGTCTTCCGGCAAGTAGTGAGGTTTAAAGAACATCACGTACACATAAAAACCGAGAAAGAGTCCGGTTAAGAATGTCATTATGAACAAGAACCACTCCTTGCCTGTCATTGCGTACTATTCTAACAGAGTTTTGGCAGCCAACGCCAAGTGGGGTATCATGTCCGGCACGGAGGGGCAGCAGAGTGGAGCAAAAGCAAACTGCTTTGCTTTTGCTCTGATTCCTTAAAAAGGAAATTCTCGATATTCATGAGAGAATAGGAGGACGAGCACTACCATCCAAAGCGGAGAAGTGGCCGAGTGGTTTAAGGCGCACGCCTGGAACGCGTGTTGGGTGAAAGCCCTCGCAGGTTCAAATCCTGTCTTCTCCGCTTTGGATGGTAGGCGCATCCTTGGCACCACAAGAGTATTTCCATTTTTATATTCATTGCATTCATTAAAAATTAGGTCAAAGGCAGTAACGGGGCAACCTGTTCAGGAGTTCGAATCTCCTACCCTCCGCCGTTTAGAGCTAGCACGAGACACTTGTCTCGTGCTAGTTTCGTAGATTTTTGGTCTTCTTGCACAATTGAGTGTAAAGAGTAATATGTAAGCAATATCATAATCTTACAGACAATATGGCACGAACAAACTTATATCCAGCATTTACACTAAAAGACGCGTTAATTTTGGCAAAGACTATTGCAGAGAAGAATGCGGGGAAGAAAACTCGCAGGCTAACTGTTTTTAACCAAATTGACAGGAGCCCCACAAGCGGACCAAGTAGGCAATTAGTGACCGCCTCTTCTTCGTACGGATTAACCAAAGGTAGTTACAACGCTGAACATCTTGAATTGGATGAGATGGGGAGAAAAATTGCAGAAGAAAAAAGCCCGTCAGCAAAAATAGACGCTGTGTTACGTGTCCCACTTTTTGATGATTTTTTTCAACACTACAACGGCGCCAAACTCCCACACGAAGATGCTGCAGCTGACTTTCTTAAAGAAAAAGGTGTCGACGAGAAATCGGCAAAAAAATGTTTTGAAATCATAATTGCAAATGGTGAAGATGTTGGCTTAATACAGACTATCAGTGGCGATAAGCGCATAGTTAGTGTCCAGCATGCAAAAGAGTCATGTGATACTGGCGCTGAAGCAATTGATGAGCAGCCAGAGAAAGAGGAAAAAGTAACTGAAGCTCTATCTAAAAAAATCAAAAACCAAATCTCCGTTCCGGCGTTGAATATCAATATTCAGATTGAATTGCCTGGAAATGCCACACCTGAGCAATACGAGTCAATTTTCAAAAATATGAGGAAGTATCTGCTTGATGAAAATGACACAGAAAATTAATTTTGAAGAAAACGTCCTTGAATGGATTCAAAAGAAAAAACGCATCGAAGGCGAGCTTTCATCTACCAGAAAACAAAATGTGGTTCCAGTTGGTGACGAATTTGAGAGCATAAGGGCACAGCTTGATTATTTTGTAGATAACGTTGCTTATTTAACTGCTCGACGCACAAAAGGCGGTATTTTTACAGTGGACGCAGAAGATGATGTTCAGGATTTGCTATTTACTATGTTAAAGCCATCTTTTCCTAGCTTAGTCTTTGAAGACCCTGACTCAAAAGGGGCTGCCAGTTACGCAATAAAAGACCTTTATTTTCCTATGTCGAAAGTGGTTTTAGAGGCAAAATATATTTCAAGTCCAAAAGATGTAAAATCAATTGAAAAACAACTTCATGACGACATAATGAAATATTCTGGAACTGAGCGTTGTAATGCGATTATATTTTTCATATATGATCCAAATTTCTCAATTTCTGACAGAAGACAGTTTGTTGAAAAAATGTCGCAGGAGAAGGGTAAGTTTATGAGGGACGGAAGACATATCACTATAACTACAATAATAAAACCTTCATAAAAACATTAAAATGGAAATTATTATTTTGATTCTTTCTGAAAACGCCATATTGTTCCTAACCGCATTGTCTGTAGGTATCCTCTTCTACTACACAAAAGAAACATATCTCTTAAGGAAGGAAACTCAAAAACAATCTCAAGTTGGTTTTACTCCATACCTTTCGCTAAGAAACTTAGAAAGTGGTGCTACCTTCTCAAATTTAGGTAAAGGCATTGCTCTACATGTTCAAACAAAAGATGGTATCGAAGTGGATTCAGGTAAGATATTATCAATCCCTTCAATAGGTCCAGGTGAAGATAGGAATTTGTATCATACATCAAAAGATGGCAAGAGTGCTTTCACTCTATATGCTAGGGAACTACCAGACACAATAGTTGTTACTTACTCGGATGTGTTGGGTAATAAATATGAAGCATCATTCTCTAGAGTGTATCCAAGTTTTGGTGTTTTTAAAGAAAGTAGCCAGAGCATGCTGAATTAAGAGCTCGAGACACTATCTAACTAAAATCTGAAAATAAGTAAAACGGTAAAGTAGGGCTTGGTGTCACACGGTTCTAACTCGAGACCGCCCGCCGTTTAGAGCTAGCACGAGAGGTTAGTGATACAATGTGAATTATGAAACTTTCTTACAAAATAACTTGGTTTGTGTCTTTAGCGTTAGCATTTGTAGCTGGGTACTTCCTTAGTATAGAGTTTGTTTCAAATAGTCCAGATACATCTGACAGTTCTGAAGATCAGTGTGGCCAGGAAGCAGTGTCTTTTTTTGCAGAAATGAATGGACTTAATATGAACCTTGACTATTCGTTTGCAAACAATGACAGTTCACTTGAAAATCTGCTTGGTAAAGACTACAACCATATAACAAAAAAAGATAACAACTGTTATGCTTTGGTAAAAAATTACATCAACGAATACCGTTACAGCATATTGAATATAGATACAAAAAACTTAGAAGTTGTACTTATTGAGCACGAATTGACAAATGACTCTTTAAGAAATAGCTTCATTGAGTCGTATTCCGAAGTATTTAAAAAATAGCGCACGAGACTCTTCCAAAGAGGATCTATTTGATAGACACATCTGTCAAACCCTGCTTGACTGCCCACGGTTCTTGTCTAAGACCTCCCGCAAATATAAAAAGTTGAAAGCGCGCCCGTGGGCGCGCTTTTCTTCGTGTCACCGCCAACTCAGGCAGTTGCAGAACTGACCAATCTCGACAAATGAAGCCGTGCGGCTTCGGCGGAGGCGTTCCACTATGCGCGGCGATGTCATTGGGTTGCCGTCACCATTGAGAGCCTCTGTTCCAACAAGGTATCCCTTGAGTGGATTACCTTCTGAACGTCTCGCTCGTGCGATCTCCAGTAATTCAGTGGCTTCGTAGTGGTCGCAACCGAATACGACGATGGCTGAGACTTTCGGACAACGGGCGAAACGCAGTATATTGCAAACCACGAATTCGTCATCAAGGCCGCCAGAACTTGGCACTGGAATTGAGCTTATTCCGGCGTGCTTCATGTCATCGAAGAGTGGGTGCCCTGATCTGTTGTCGTCTGGGTGGATTGTACTGACCGGTGTCGGGTAGACTGAGAGTATTCGTGATACTTTCTTTGCAATAAACGGGATTGCGTCGAATTTCGTACGTGAACCGCCGTGAGCAATCCTCATCTCCGCAAAATTTGCACCGTCAATTACGACGGCCACTTGTCCATCTTGCCGCATTTCTTACCCTCTCTCTGAAAGTTTTGGTTTATTTGAAGGTACTGAATACTATTCCCCTCCAGTTTTTGACTATACACCCGTCTTTTTATTTTTACCTCTTTACGAATGTGTATAAATATGACCTTCTTTAAAGACCGAGATCAGCAAATACCTCGTCTGCTGTAGCGACTCGCGTCACACGAGGGTTAAAATACCACGGCGAACGATCATTAAACTCGCCAACTGCGTAAATACGGATAGTGCCGCCATTAGCTGCCTTAGCTAAAGCAGTACCAAACTCCATATGAAGGGTATGACCACGGTCACTGGTGAGATAGATAAAGACGTCAGAATCGAGGATGGCACCAAGTTCGTTCTCTGCATATACCTGTGCTTGCTCTGCATTTTCTGCGTAGGGCTTGATATTTTTATGGGTTGTCCAATCGTACGATACCTCGTGACCAGCAGCCAGCACACGCTCATACAAAGCTTGCACCAACTCTTTATCCTCAAATTTTCCCGCTATATAGAATTTCATAATATTAAACATCCATATCGCGTAAAATGCGGATACGATCAGCTGTCGGTGGGTGGGTCTGAAACAAATTTGATATTTTTTGTGCAAATGAACGCTTATTGTTACCGAATGGGTCGGCAATAAACAAGTGTGCCGTAGCATTGTTGGCCCGCTGCATCGGTTGGCTATAGGCCTGTATCTTTTCGAGGGCCGAGGCGAGGCCCTCTGGATAGCGCGTCAAGAGGGCGCCAGAGACATCGGCCAAATATTCGCGCTTGCGTGAGATAGCCATTTGTATGAGCTGCGCTGCTACCGGCGCGAGCAAAATACCAATAACTCCAAGTACCAAAAAGAGTGCGCCGGCTTTATTGTCGCGGTCTCCTCCCCCGCCCCACATCATGCTGCGCATAAAGATATCAGCAAGGATAGCAACGAACCCCGCCAGCACCACCGCTACCGTTGAGACCAAAATATCACGGTTGCCGATGTGAGAAAGCTCGTGTGCCAATACTCCTTCAAGCTCAGTTTGATTTAAAATTCCCAAAAGACCGCTCGTAGCCGCTACCGCCGCGTGCTCTGGATTACGCCCGGTCGCAAAGGCGTTTGGCGCTGGGTCATTCACTACATACACCTTCGGCATCGGTAGGCCTGCGGTGATAGCCAGATTCTCGACTGTGTTCCAAAGCTGCGGATGGCTTTCGCGAGTCACTGGTTTAGCACCAGTCATTTTTATTACCAGTGAATCAGAGTACCAGTAGCTGTAGAGATTCATACCAAGCGCAAAAATGACCGCCCCGTACAAAATAGCCGGACTACCCATGTACCACGAAATGGCGTACCCGAGCGCAATAACGAGCACCAAAAAAGCGCTCATCAAAAACCATGTTTTGCGGATATTCTTTCCTTGTTGGGTATATAGTGTCATCGTATCTCGCTCTTAGCTCTTCGCTATACTAGACATAAGCTTGTTTAACATCATTCTCACACCAGTAAGTGAGTCCATCAGTGTATCAAAATCTTGCTGAGAGATAAATTCTAACTCCCTAGCGAGCGTCAACTGAGTCTCTAATTCAGCGCTAGACCCGTAAGCAATTCTTAAAAA
>JACKGE010000003.1 GCA_020632155.1 Candidatus Nomurabacteria bacterium
TAAGTGGTGTAAATTCTTAAGTAGCTTTATGTACAGGAAGAACGCTGAAAAGCTTCTTTTGCGAGTAAAAGAGGCTGATCAAATATTAACCGAACTTAAAGTAGTTTTTGAGAATATCAACAAACAACACCGGTCTGGAGGGGGTCATCTTGAATATGCATACCTGGAACATTTTTTAGGTGAAGCCGAAGATGTTTCATATCTATTCCAAATTCTTTTTAATGATCAGAGAACTCAAAAATTTTTGCCGATTGCTAACAGAATGTTATTTGAGGTCATTCTAAAAAGTGAGCATTTAATAAAACTCAAAAACACCGGCAGCGATAATGAAATTCTGAGTCTATTATCTAAAGACATGGCTTCAGCAATGTCCGCACTTGATGATGCGGTTGGATCTGCCGAAGGAAATCCAGCAGCTGATACCTTGGTTAAAATACACTTAGTCAATAAAATTTTAGGAACAGATTTTGATCTAAGTAAAATCAAATCGAATACTCCGACCTTTCCAAAAATTAAGGACCTTTGTGATAAAAGTAGTATTTGCATTAAAGATTACTGTGCTGATAAGCTCTACCATTTTTATGTTCAGTGGAGCTGGAATAATCATTCAAGACTAGGAAATGACTTTTCACTTGAAAAAAATTCTGACTATTTGTTAAACAATCAAGCGGAGTGCTTTATTGAAATGTATCTAAAAAACATAAAATTACTGTCTAAGCACGCAAATGCTTTAGGTTGTGAGGAAAAAGTAACGGAAATAATGAAACAGATAGGTATTCAGAATATCTAAACAACAAAACCACCCAATTGGGTGGTTTTGTTGTTTAGAAGTTGACGAGCCTTCTCGAGTGCTCGAACCAGCTCTCTAATTGGTGACCCATTAACGTGGCTTTCAGAACTGTATAGGGGGCGGAAATATATTAAATCGAGCATACAAATACTCACACCACAAACCTCTCAATAAGAAAGGGCCGCACCACAGAAGTGATACAGCCCGTGAAGTCGAACTTGTCGTTGCTGTCAGCGATAGCCGCTCATCACAGCCATCGCCAGCAGTTCGCCGAGACCGCCCATCTCGCCTTCGTCTTTCTTGTTCTTGAAGCCGACGACCTGCCAGCCCTCGCAGAGCTTGACCCCGTCGTATTCGTTGCCGTCGGACGGAACGTGCTGCCGGAGGGAGTCGAAGAAGATGGCGTGGATGGCGGCGTGCCGCTTATTCGCCTCATGGTAACGGCGCGCCGCTTCCACCGACTCGTTGCCGACCTCGTCGACCAGGTTGTAGAGATGGCGCAGATGCTCGGGAACCTCACCAATGACCGTATCTTCGTCGGGCTTGAACTGCCCGAGGGCTGATGGCCTCGGCTCGGAGGAGCGCTGCATCGCTTCGACGATACGCTGGGCGATGTCGAGTTCTTTGGTGTTGTCCGTCATTGGATGTCTCCTCTGTGTTGACGGTGGATAGAACGGGTGAACAAAATACGCACAAAATATTAGCACACAATAGATATTTGTCAAGCTCTTGTGTAAGCTATTAACCCTTACAATAAGCCATTTCAAAGGCACTCCTTTTGATGAATATGAAACTGTAGTTCTGATCACTCTATGTGGCATCCTAAAATATAAAGCAGTATAAAGTATTTTACGATGTGACCCTACGGGGAATAATCTTGACGGTCACAAAGTCATTTTGTTTCGTTACCTCACAAAATAACAAGTGCCGCGGGACACAGCTCACTTGTTCGCAAGCTCACATCGTTCCGCTGGTTCGATTCCCACGCAAGTGCCCAAGTCTCCTACGGGGACCGCTTCGCTTATCTCTCCTTACAGGAGCAGTACACCTTTTGGGTATTTTAGTTCGTTTCTCTCCTAAAATTCCACAAAAGCTTTTCGATTCCCACGTAAACAGTCTCCCAGACTGTTTACTTGTAGGGTCACTTGATGCACGCTTACGCGCGCCGTACCAAAAAGCATTGGTTTAAAATAAACCAATGCTTTTTGGTACTTGTCAAGTGACCCTACGGGGAATCGAACCCCGGTTTCGCGCGTGAGAGGCGCGTGTCCTAGCCGCTAGACGATAGGGCCAAATTTGTAATTCCTGCAAAACGCAGTGCTCCAAATCCTACCAAAAAAATCCAAAACTGCAACGTAAAAACCGGCAGTCCCCTGCCGGTTTTGTGTGCGTTGCTTTAAGGCGCATTCAGTTCAGCCGAAACTCACCTTCAAACGCTCGCCACTCAGACGGCGAAATGAGTTTCTTGTGAACGAATCGCACGCTGTGTAGCGGGCCGTCCAACTCCCGCTCCCAGAAATCGAGAAAACCGTACAGCACCGGAAACTTCGGCGCAATGTCGTACTCCTGCCAAACGTAGGTCTGGAGCAGTTTCGGATAATCTGGCAGGCGATAGATGATTTCGGCTGTCGTAAGGCCATAGCCCTTAAGCTGTAGTTCTAACTCAGATGGCATTTTGTGTTCTCCCTCGACTGTTGCAAAGGCCAAGCCAATATCTAACGTATCAAAAAAATCCAAAACTGCAATAAATAAATTAACCCCTTGGCTGCCGAAGCAACCAAGGGGGTGTGGAACAGTGTCCGTATAGGACGTGATCAGCGGCAGGACCGCGTCACCTTCTATGCTATCGCACTTCCAGTGACTGTCAAGACGGAGGGTGGGTGGCGGGGCCCCAAGAGGCCCCGCCAACGGCAATGCGCGGCCTAGACCTCACACCACCGCGTCCCACCTTTGAATTCCCCACACTGCGCTCTTTTGGGTGACGGCGAACCGCCTCCTTCGAGAACCTCGCATTCAAGATCGCCATTTGGTAAGGGGTTGCAGACGAGCTGCCTCCCCTCCTCATGACTACCTGTCATAACGAGTAACGCACATGCGAGTGCTGTCTTGATCATTTTTGGTCCTTTCTTTGATCACACCGCGCTGGTTCCACGCAGACACGGCTCATAGAAAATACCACAAAAATAGAGAATCGTCAAAAACAACAGCCGGACGCGGAGCGTCCGGCTTTTGTTTTTGGTGTGCTTGGAGTTTAGTTGTCTGTCTCGAAGTCCTCTACCCCACCACAGGCAATGACTGGGTCGTCGTCATCGTCATCGTACTCAACACAGATCTGGAAATAAATGTCAGTGTTGTCATCAAGGCCATAGATCTGCGCGTAGTAATTTGAATCGCCATCAAGGTCACTATCAACGACGATCTTCTGCAGGTCATCACCGTCTTCGTCAATGTCGCGATACTCATCGTAATCATCTTCGATGTCAGCCACCTGATCCTCGTCTTCACCGTAGACAAAGAATACGTAGCCGTTGCGGTAGTCGTTCATGTCGACTTCACCGCGAAGTTCAGCGCTATGGTCGTCGATATCACGAGCAGAGTTGGTTTGCACATCCGGCTCATCATCATTTCTATTTCTGTCATTATTTGAGCGCGCACGACCCACCACTATCACTTCGTCGTCATAGTGATTGCTGTATGGGTACTGGTATTGATACTGGTACTGAGTACCTGGGTAGGTGTAGTAGTACACTGGTTGCTGCTGACGCTGCTCTTTGAGCTGATCTTGCAGCTGCGCTACCAAGCGGTACAGATAGTTAAGGTAATCAACCTGTGACTGCACATTAGCTTGATTTTGATATTGGTAGGTTGGGTACGTGTAGGTAGTTGGGTATACGTACGTGTAGGCCAAAGACTCTGCTGGCATAAGCATGACCGCGAGCAATAGTCCAAGGAACAAAGTAGTTACTTTTTTCATGGTATTTCTAGTTATATCTAACAAAGTAGCTCCCCACAGAGCTGGTACCCCAAAAATACGCTTTATAGAGAGAAAATGCAACCCCGCACGTAAATCTAAGCCTTATTTAGCCACACACTGCTTTGTCGAACAAGGAGTGCCTCTGCCTGCTCTGGATGGGCCATAATGTCAGCCACAATGCGCTCACAGCGTATACCCTGTGAACCTTTTACCAAGATAACGTCCCCTTTTTTGATGTAGTTTTGGAGTTCCCTCCCTGCTGAGACCGCGTCATCGTATTGGAAAATGCGTTTTTCGTTCATACCGGCTTCGAGCGCCCCTTCAGCTATTTTGCGCGCGCGAACCCCGACCGTAAAGAGGACATCAGCGGTTTCGGCCGCTTGTTCACCCAATTTCTCGTGTTCGCGGACAGAGAATTGTCCAAGTTCGAGCATATCACCCAGTACCGCAATGCGGCTACCGCCAGTTTTGAGCTCTAGTAATGTGGAAAGTGCACGTTCAGCGGCAGTCGGTGACGAATTATACGTATCATCAATAATGACCGTGTCCTTGAGCCCTGCAACAATGCGCATACGACCAGCTGGCGGCACATACCCTGCCATAGATTTTGCCACCTCAGCCAAATTGATATCAAATATCGATGCCACCGCAAAAGCAGCTCCAACACTATACAAGTGGTGCGTGCCTACTACATTCGGCAAATGAACACTGACCGATTCTTCCAAGTGTTCGATATTAAATGAGATGCCGGTCGGCACTTTTCCGTCATATACAATCGTGTCACCCTGTGCGGTAAAGTGAGTTGGGGCGTAGCGAGCAAAGCCAATAGCTTTTTGCCGAACTGTTTCAACCACTTCTCGCACCTTTTCATCGTCATTGTTGTAGACCAGAACACCTTCGGGCTTGAGGGCCGCAACAAGTTCTAGCTTCTCTGCAATGACGTCCTCCGGTGAGGCAAAGTACTCCACGTGGACCGGTACATTGGGAAGACGAGTAAGCACTACTACATCGGGCCTCAGCCAACTGGTGAGCTGTTTCATGTCCCCCGGACGGTCAACACCCACCTCAAGCACCAGCAGCTCTGGGTAATTCCCCGGCCAGAGGGTAAGCAAAAAGCCGTCAAAAATATTCTTAAGCCACTTAAACGGATTATTCCACCCGTTTTCAAGGCCAAGGATGGAAAGGGGTACGCCAATTTCTGAGTTAAAGCTTTTTTCACTCTTACGGGCTCGTTTGTGGTCTTTAAGGGCGGCGAAGACCGCGTCTTTGGTAGAAGTTTTCCCAACGTTTCCGGTAACAGCAACGATGGTCGGTTTGGTTCTGGCAAGCAGTAACTTAGCTTCAGCCGTGATAATGCGCACGACCAGCTGTTTCATGATGACTTTCATACTCTCGATTATACCCCATTACCCTGCTCAGATTATCGGTCGGGCGGAACACTGTAGTAATTGATAAGGAATTTAGCAATTTCCATAAATGGGTCAGTTAAGGTCTCAGAAGCGTAGCTTACATTCTTCGGCTCGACGGTATAGAGAAATACTAGATACTCAGGATCATAAGCAGGAAAATAGCCAAAGAATGAGTGCAGGTAGCGGTCGTCGTAATACCCACCGTTTACCTGATCGGCTATCTGCGCCGTACCGGTCTTGGCAGCAATGGTGTAATCTGGCAGGGCTACGGTACCACCTTTAAGGGCGTCATCCACGACGGTCACTAACATACGGGATATCTCTTCACTGGTGTCTTCACTAAAGACACGTGCCCCCTCCGGATAGTTAACCTCTTTACTCGTACCATCGGTGTAATTAATACTTTTAACGATATGCGGTGTAATAAGCACCCCTCCGTTACCAAGGGTTGAAAGTGCGCGCACCGCTGCAATTGGCGTAAGGGCTATACCCTGCCCAAACGAGGCAGTCGCGTATTCTACATCACGCGGCGAATTGAGGTTTTGCACCAGACCATGGGTTTCGTTTGGAAGATCAATACCGGTCTCGCTACCAAGTTTGAGATTTAAGAAGTAGTCTCGGAAACGCTTTTTGCCCATAGTGTCCACCACGAAGGCCACACCAGTGTTGAGAGATTGGTTAAGCACCTCTTGCATTGGCACGGTACCGCGACCGCGACCATCGTAGTTACTGATGGTGAAGGTATCGAGTTCGATGCGTCCAGGGTCGTAGTATGTTGTCCAGCGGCCCACTGCCCCACTATCGAGGCCAGAGGCCATGGTAAGCGCCTTAATGATAGAGCCAAGTTCATACACATCTTCAATGAGGGGGTTTTGGAAATCTTGAATGCTGGCGCCACCACGGTCGTTAAGATCAAAGGTTGGCACTGCGTCGAGGGCATAAATTTCTCCATTCTTTGGATTGATAATAATGCCGCCGGTCAGTTCACTCTGATACTGATCATTAACACTCAACAGTTCATTTTGGAGCATGCGAGCTACAGTAGGCTCGATGGTAGTCACAATGTCTCCGCGACGCTGCGGCGTGCTGTCAAAAACCATGCTGCCAAAATTACTAAACATCTCCGCAAAGAAATTAACAGACAGACGCTCTTGCGTGCGTTGCAGGACATCATCGTAATACCGCTCGAGACCGTAGCGACCTGATAACACGTCGTCCCCATCACCTCCATAGCCGATAAAGCCGATGGTGCGAGCCGCTAGAGTACCTCCCGGATAGTACCGCCACTGATTGCGGTAGAGATGCACACCAGTGATGTCGAGTGCTTCGATTGCTTTTGCATTGTCACCGGAGACCATGCTGTCTATTTCCACGTACGTGCGCTCTGGTAGCGTGGCGCGATGTATAAAGGTTTCGTGATCAAGGTCTATGTACGCCGCCAGAGCAGAGTAGGCACTTTCTGCATCTGTAAGTTCAGACGGATCTACTGCTAGCAAAAAACCTGCTTGGATAGTGGCAGCAGACACTTCCTGACCATCTTTGGTAGTAAAAAAGATGCTGCCGCGGTCATAGAGGTCTTCAACCGTATGCACATACTGTTTTTCCGCTTTGGCTAGATACGTTTCTTTTTGTAGTATCTGAAGTTGATACAGGCGCCCAACTAAAAGCAGCGCCAAAAAAAGCACGAAGCCGGTTAATATTCGTATTCGGAGCACCGCAGTTTTACGCATGTTCAGCGACCTATATTAGCACTGAGGGCGACACTGGCGGTAGTACGGTCGATGAAAATTTTGTGTTCTGACTCCACAAAACCATGTCGGGTGGCAATCTCGTTACTGATAGCATGTTGCTTTTCAATAAAGACTGTTTCTAGCTGACTGATCTGCGTCTGCATATCTTGAATATCCTTGTTTGTCTCTTTTCGTATGACCACGTGGGCCACAGATGCTGAAAGCAGGTAGACATAGAGTACAAACAGGACCAATACCACAAACAACGCTCCAAAGAGGTAGAGTTTCTCGCGTTGTATCTTTTGTTGTATCGGGACGTTCATGTTAGCTCTTTTCAATTACTCTCAGTTTGGCGCTACGTGCGCGGGGATTTTTGCGGAGCTCTGTTTCACCAGCCACTATAGGTTTTTTGGTGATAAGTACTCCTTTGTGATCGTGTGCGAGGGTCTTAAATTCATGTTTGACAAGGCGATCTTCCAGACTATGGAATGAAATGATCGCTAGTTTGCCGCCGGAAGAAAGAAGATCGAAACCATCCGTAAGTAAGGTCTTTAGAACGCCGAGTTCGTCATTCACAGCAATACGTAGTGCTTGAAAGGTTTTGGTCGCCGGATGTAGCTTGCTACGCTGACGTACCTTAGGCATCGCGCTGCTCACAATGTCAGCAAGCTGCTTGGCGGTGGTTATGCGAGCTAGTTCACGTGCCGTCACGATTGCGTTGGCAATGCGACGAGCGGCTCGCTCTTCGCCATATCCGTAGATGACATCAGCAATAGAACTTTCGTCCCAATCGTTCACTATGTCAGTGGCTGTGAAAAGATAATCCTTAGGGTCACCATAGGTCATAGCGAGCGGTTCATCTGCAGCAAATGAAAACCCCTTGCCACCCGACTCAAATTGGTCACTGCGCCAGCCAAGGTCAGCCAGTATTGCGGTCGGGGCTGGTATACCAAGTTTGGCAACCACACTGACGATGTCTTTAAAGTTGGCAGTCACAAAGTGAGTGTGCGCTGATACGGAGGCAAAATGCTCTTTAGCCGCTTCAACTGCTGACGCATCAGCGTCTATTCCGACATAGATGCCGTTTGTGCCCAGCTTTTGTAAGATCGTGTCTGCGTGTCCACCCGCTCCAAGCGTGCAGTCAATCACCACGCTGTCCTCCGTAAGGGAGAGCGCGTCTACTGCCTCTGCTTTGAGTACGGTTATATGACTCATGTCGCTACAGTTTAGATGTAGCGGGAGAAGTTATAGGATACCGATCTCACCCAGTTTCTCGGCCAAGGCATCTGCTTCAGCTTCGATCTTCTGTTTGTAATCGTTCCACTTCTTCTCGTCCCAGATCTCTACACGATCATGGATTCCTGCAAGCACGACTTTCGTCTTGAGCTTTGCGAAATCCTTTAAGAAATCCGGAATGAGAATACGTCCTATCTTATCTACCTCAACCTCAACAGCTCCTGAAAGGAAGAAACGGTTGAAGCTTCTCGTATCCGCCTGACCGAGTGGCAGTTGACCAACCTTAGCGGTTATCTTCTGCCACTCACCCTGCGGATATATAAAGAGACAGTTATCAAGTCCACGGGTCACGATGAGACACTTCCCAAGTTCCTTGCGCCATTTGGCAGGCAAGGACAGCCGTTTCTTAGGATCCAACGTGTGTCTGTATTCACCGATCAACATATCTTTGATAGCTCGGGCCCACGAGAATCGTGCACCCTTGAGCTTGCCACCGCAGTTACCACGGCTGTACAGCCAATGGAGAGCCCCGATAACTGCGGTAACAAGCTCTTTAAGCATCCATAGGATACTTACCACTATCTCCCACCACGTTTGCATTATATACCACCTCATCCCACTGTCTACCAAAAAGTAGCACTTCGTCTGTGGATAAGAAAAAGCGTGCGACGATTTCGTCGCACGCGTACTCCTCCCCCACTTGGACCTCCAGTTGGCTGACGGTTGAGTAGATTTCTGAGAGTCTGTTCTAATCGCCGTAGTTCTCGCTGCACCACCAGTGTCGCCACTAGCGCTGACAAGCTAAGTTCATACGTTGCTGCTACCGTGTAGAGATACAGCATTAGTACGAAACAGACTGCCAGCAACAGTTGAAGTGTGTAGAACCACGACCACAAACGCCACAGATCTCGCTGCATGTTCACCTCCTCATCCAATTTTAATGAAACGACCCTAGTTGTACCGCACTACAAAACCCTTGCCTACATTGACTTTAAGACTTTTTTATGCTATTATTAATAACAGGGTTCAATGCGACATTTCGTCGCCAACAGGGAGAAGTTCCGTGAAAAAAATGCTTTTGGCTGCTTGCGCAGCCCTGATGCTGACGACCACCATGTCGGTCCCCAGCTACGCCTGGGATCCGAACCATGACAACTACCAGTGCGGCTGGTGTCTGCCGGGGCAGCAACGCTGGAACAACCAGCGTCGCACCACGACCACGTGGCAGCACTTCGAGCGCCGGACGACCGTCCAACGCGAAACCTACGTCTACCGTGAACAGCCCAGCCAGCCGTCGGTGGTTTATCACCACTACGAACGGCGCAACAATGGTGACGCCGCTGCAGCGATTGCGCTTGGCCTCGGCGCCATCGCACTCGGCGCCGCCATCGCGAATCAGCGGCAGGTCGAATCGGGTGTCTGGTACGATCCGAACTATCGCCAGTGCCCGCCGCCTGGGGTGGTGAAAGACGTTCGTGACGGACTGGCACTCTGCTCGGTTCCGACCGTACAGCGCTGACGCATCCGCCACATCGCAACTCCCGCCCTTGGAGCAATCCACGGGGCGGGTGTTTTCTTTATTCAATCACTTACTACGATTAATCGCAGTATTTTGTGTCATCTTTCCGCTCGCTAATTTTTTGGTCGTACCACAAGAGTACTTTCGAATTCATAGTCGGCAGTTGCCTCTTTGAATTCTAGGTCGCACCACAAGAGTACTTCCAAAATTATGGTCGTGTAAACGCTCCCTAATTTTTAGGTCGCATTAGTGGGAAGAGCTGTGTCTCGCGCAGCGGCTTATCCATCAAAAATGCAAATAATCGCTCGCCAAACCCAAAACCACAGGTTGGGGGCATGCCGTATTCCAACATTTCGACAAACTCAAAGTCTGGCATCATCGCTTCTTCATCCCCTGCTTCTATGAGTTTTTGTTGCGCCAAGAAACGCCCCTCTTGATCAACGGGGTCATTGAGTTCGCTGTATCCCCTGCCCACTTCACTGCCAGCAATAATGGGTTGGAACATTTCCACTGTTTCTTTACCAGCTTGTTTTTTGGCGAGTGGTGCTACCAAGACTGGATGATTGACCAAAAAGGCTGGTCCGGCAATATTCTTGCGGCAGAATTTCCAGAGCGTATCGGTAAGGCGTTCTTTGTTAGAGCCTTCGTATTTAACACCGAGCTCTTGTAGCTTAGCTTCCATTTCGGTCTTGGAGGCAGTTAGGATATCGATGCTGGTCTGCTTTTTAATTTCTTCAACATAGTCTATAAGCACCCATTCGTCGGAGAGATCAAATGTGTGGCCGCGGGTGGTGAAGGTAGTGGTTCCAAACACTTCTTTGGCAACCGTGCGATACAGGTCTTTAACCAACTCCATGCCATTTTCATAGTTGGCGTAGGCCCAGTAAAACTCCATATTAGTGAACTCTTGTAGGTGTTCAGGGCTGGTGCCTTCATTGCGGTAGACGCGGCCAATCTCAAAGGTCTTCGGGTAGCCAGCGGCCATAAGGCGCTTCTGCCACAATTCACCGACTGAGATGCGCAGATAAACATCAATATCAAAATCGTTATGGTGGGTGGCAAACGGTCGCGCTTCAGCGCCACCGGTCGTAATCTCAAGAGTGGGTGTCTCTACCTCGAGAAAGCCGTGCCCTTTCATGAACTGCCGCGTCACTTCCCAGAACTGAGCCTTCTTTTCAAATATCTCTCGCTGCTCTGGTGAGAGCACGAGGTCGAGGTACCGTTTGCGGTAGCGTTCGTCTTCGTCTTTGATGCCAAAGTGTTCAGCTGGAATGGCATTAAGGGCTTTAGTGAGCACGCGCCAATCAGAGACAGCAATGGCCTCAGCTCCCCTCTTAGTTAGAAACGGCACTCCTTTGACTTCAATAAAGTCACCCGGATCGATAGCGTCACTTAATAGATCAAAGAGTTTTTTGCCGATAGCGTCTCGGGAAAGGAACACCTGTATCTTGCCGGTACCATCAAAGATATCAGCAAAGGCGCTCCCGCCATGGCGACGCAGTGACATGATACGGCCGGCAATACACAGCTCCACTTCATCGCCCGAAAGAGCGTCAAAGTCCGTTAGCACCGTCTTGATATCATGAGTCTTTTCGGTCTTAGCAGCGTATGGCTCCATACCGGCAGCAACCAGCATGTCGCGCTTACGCAGCCGCTCCTCCTTTATTTCCTGCAGTGATGACATAAATGACAGTATAAGTTCAAATAAAAAAAGTGCCAAGGGAAAACGCGGCAATTCCATTTTGGAATTGCCGCGTTTTCTATAGCCTGCGGTCTACGCAACCTTCAGTACTTTGTATGCCTGTTTTCCGCCTGGAGTCTCAAAATTGAAACTGTCATTCTTGGCCTTGCCCATGAGCGCCTCACCGAGCGGTGAGAGATACGAGAGTTTGTGGTCATGAATATTAGCCTCCTCGGAACCAACGATGGTGTAGGTGCGATCGGTCTTCTCACCGTCCTTGCGAATGGTCACTACCGAACCAAGACCAACAACGTCACCCTTTTTGTCATGCGCAACAATTTTGGCTTCTTTGATGACCTGCTCGAGGTGACTGATGCGCTCCTCGATAGCAGCCTGCATATCGCGCGCCTCTTGGTACTCGGCGTTCTCGGAGAGGTCGCCGAGACTACGAGCGTATTCAAGTGATTCAGCCACTTCCTTGCGGCGAACGGTCTTGAGATGATCGAGTTCTTTCTTTAATTCTTCAAACTTCTCTGGTGTAAGGTATGCTTGTGTGTCGGTCATAACAATGTACTCTAATTAAACGTGCCCCCAATTATACGCACCTCTGCGCCACGGTCAACTTTCTCTGACTGTTACCTAAAAAATAGTCTTTTACTCAGGGTCTACTTCTGCGCCAAGGTACTCCGGTCGATGTTCATGTATCCAATCCATAACATCTCCCATGACCGTGGTAGCACCAAGACGGTTAGTGTACGGTGCGTGTTCCATAAGCAGAATAAACGCGTACCGTGGTTCTTCGTAGGGCCAAAATCCAGCCGCCCATGAGTTTACATACGAGTTTGATGCGTCGAGTTCGGCAGTGCCGGACTTAGCAGCGATATCGACGTAATTCTTTTCAAGCGAACGCGCGGTACCACCATTTAGTATCACCGTCTTTCGCATACCTTCGTGAATGATCTGAAGTTTTGCGGGACTGAGATCAAGGTCTATAGCACTATCCATGGTGCTCTCTCCAGCATCAAGGTGTGGCGTAAGTAAGTACCCACCATTGGCAAGCGCCGCGTACGCGCGAAGCATCTGAATCGGTGTGGTAAGAAAGCCGTACTGTCCGATGGCGGTGAAATACGTATCACCTAGTCGCCAATCATCATCAAAGACCTCGCGTTTCCAGTCTGGATTTGGCACCGTGCCAACCTGTTCGTTCGCAAGATCAATACCGGTAAGACTGCCAAGGCCAAATTTTGTAAAGTACTGATACAGCTTGGTGATACCAAGCCCCGGTTGATCCTCGAAGCCACCACCGATGATGTAGAAGTAGACGTTGGAGGAGAACGCAATCGCCTCACGCATGGTCATAGCGCCATGGGCGCGCCAGTCTCGGAAAATTGACGGGTTGCTCGGATTGTAGGGATTTGGAATGACTATCTGTCCGGTACTGACAATCACCTTCATCGGATCAATGATATTTTCTGCGAGCGCACCATAGGCTACAAACGGCTTTACGATAGAACCAGGGGTGTACGCTCCGCCGATGACCTTATTAAGAAACGGGAAACGCGGGTCTTTATTATATTCCTCTATTTTTTCCACATCATCACCATCAGCCATTACTTCTGGGTCATACGAGGGGAAACTGGCCATAGCAATGATCTCACCAGTATGGACATCCATGATAGCGGCTGCCCCACTGCGGGAGCCGTTTTTTGCCGTTGAGGTAGCAATGATATCGTGCATGGCCTCAGACAGCTCAGCATCAATGGATAGGTGCACTTCGTCACCCGGAACAGGCGCTTCAACAGTATGTGGCGAGATGACGGTGCCATGAGCATCGACCTCCACCAAGACCTTGCCATTTTGGCCATGCAGAGTGTCTTCATAAGCACTCTCGACACCGTTGCGGCCAATATAGTCTGTCCTGAAGTAAAACCCGTACTTATCCTTTTGCGGATAACTTACGTACCCGATAAGCTGACCTAGTCCTCTCCGGTCAGTATACGCTCGCACCGGAAAATCGTGAATACCGCTGTAGTCAAACTCATTCCACGCCAACATCTCACCACGTCGGTCGTACACCACCCCACGCTCGGCGATGATGACCGCTTCGTTGATACGATTGTTGTCACTTTGCTGTCGATACTCAGCTCCATGAATGATCTGAAGAGTAAAAAGCTTTCCGAAAAAACCGCCAGCGATACAAATGAATATAAGTCCGACAACCCATAGACTCCGCTCCGCAATTGGCAGCTCCATTCTGCCTTCCATACGCCCGCGGTTGAACGAGGGTAGATTCGACGAATCCATGAAGATCTCATCAAACTCCACGCTGGTCTTTTTTTGTCTCCTAAATATCATGAGTGATTAGAATAAAATGAGAGATGTGGTTTGACCCATTCAGCCGCTAACAAAATGACCAGAGTGGTAATAGTGTAGTACGGAAGCGTGTATGAGACGCCGAAATACGCATCCGCACAGACTGCAATTATAAGGAGTTCGTAGGCACGCCAACTGAGTGCATGCAGGATGGCAAGCGGTAATAGTACCAGCGGGTGCACGAGGGTACTGAGAAGAAATAAGACCAAAAAACCAGCTACTCTCATAATGCGCTATCGTTACTACTTGTGGCCGAGCTTGAAGTGGCTGTGCTGGTAGCCAAATTCTCAGTATCAATAAGCACACCCGATGGCACCGGTACCGTGAGTAGATTACGGCGGACGTTATCTACTACCTCCTTGGCTTCTTCAAACGACAAACTAGCGAGTGGTTGTATACCAACACTTACAAAACGGAGGCTAGAGATCGGTGTTTCAGTTGAGACATAGCCATATTGTTCGGGCTCCGTCGCAATTGATTCCACAACCGAAACCGTGCCGTAAATACCAGAACCAAGGCTCGGCAAGATGACCAAGTCGCCTTCACTAAGTAAGATACCCTGCGGCACTCGCACGCGAAGCATGCCGCCACCAAGACCTTCAGCGGTGGTATAGATATCTGGTCCATAGATATACACGGTTGATGTAAAACCGGGTGTGGTGACCAACGTGACCACTGAGGTGTCACTGTAGACAGCGGCTACAAATCCAATAACCGTATTACTTCCACTGTAGACGGGAGCGTTTTCGGTTACACCTTGTTTTGACCCTTGGTCAATGACCAATACGTCGTACGGTAGTGCAGTTGGCCTGCCGATAACACCCGCCGCTATACGCTCTTCATCTGTAGTACCAAGAAGTGCTCGCAGGTCGGCGTTCTCAGACTGCAAAAGTTGCACGCTACCTTTGGAAGCACGGTCTGACTCAAGTTCACGCTGTAAATCCTCGATATCTCCAAGAAGCTCATTTCGATCACGAAAGTACGAAGGGACAGTGGCGCTTGATTCACTAAGCCAGCTTTCAAAGCGAACAACTGGTGTCATCATAAGTGCTGATAGCCTCGAAAAAAGCCACGGTAGTGTGACCATTAATAAAACCAACGCGCCGCCTACTGCCAGAAGCGGCAGCATATTTGCGCGCTTAGAGATTCGGCGTGAGCTCCCCTTCACTGTCGATGAGAATTTCTTCATACATATCGAGGTTCTCTAGTACTATACCAGTTCCCCGAACCACGGCCCTAAGGGGATCAGGCACGACGATAACTGGTACACCAATGACCTCCTCAAGGAGAGTTGCAAAACCGGGAATGAGGGCGCCGCCGCCGGACAGATGAATACCACGCTGCATGATGTCAGCGAGTACCTCAGGTGGTGTGATCTCAAGAACCGAGCGGACTGTTTCGACAATAGTGTCAACCGATTGTGAAATAGCATCGCGAATATCAACCTCCGTAATAACTACCTCGCGCGGCAGTCCGGTGACAACGTCGCGACCACGCACAACCAGTTCTTTACTATCATCACTTCCGGTGATAGCTGCCAATCGCACTTTAGCTTCTTCAGCGGTATTCTCGCCTACAAGCACTTTGAATTGATCGCGAATGTACGAAACTATCGAGGCATTTAGGTGGTCACCTGCTAAACGTAAGTTACGAGCCGTAACGATACCGCCGTAAGAGATGACCGCGATATTGGCTGTACCACCACCGATATCGATGATCATGCTACCGACCGCCTTAGAGACTGGTAGCTTTGCCCCAATAGCAGCGGCCATTGGTTCTTCTATCAAGAAGACGTCACGCGCTCCGGCATTGCGAGCCGCGTCGCGCGCGGCGCGCATTTCCACATTAGTAATGCCACACGGCACCCCGATAAGTACTCGCGGTGCGATTAAGGTACGCATTTCGTCTCGCACCTTATTTATTAGATAGACAAGCATTTCCTCAGTGACCTCGAAGTCGGAAATGACTCCTTCCACGAGCGGACGCACTACTTCAATGTGTGCCGGAGTTCTTCCTTGCATCGTTTTGGCGGCATTACCAACTGCCACTAGTTGGCCAGTCTTTTTGTTTATAGCCACAATGGTTGGTTCACTAAGGACAATGCCTTTACCCTTCACATACACCAACGTATTTGCGGTACCAAGATCAATACCAATGTCAGTCGAAAAGGCACCAATGAATGTATCTAATTTTTTTCCAAAAAGTTTCATTACCCTACTTTATATATATCGCTTTCAAACCCTACAAAAACCACCGCGCAGCCACACTGCTTCATAACGATCCCTGTATGTAAGGGGTATTGTACTACAAGCTAAGACTGAGTTCCAAAATCTGCGTATAACTCGTCTTCAGTCAAATAACGAACTTCGCCAGATTTTCTGGTGACGACCTCAAACTTCCCTTCTTCTTTGGTCTTTTTACTGACCACTACCCGATATGGGATACCAATAAGGTCACTGTCAGCAAATTTCTCTCCGGGACGAGCTTCAACGCGATCATCGAACAACACCTCGATTCCGCGATCGTGAAGTGCATTATAGACACCTTCAGAGTGGTCACGTACTTCCGCATCATCCAGATTAAGACCAACCAAGTGGACCGTAAACGGCGCCACGCTTTCTGGCCAGACAATACCCTTTTCATCTGAAAGCAAGTCTACCACCGTACCCATAGCTCGGGCCGGACCGATACCATAAGAACCCATAATGACTGGTCGTTGCTCTCCATCACTATCTTTGTAATACAGTCCAATCGCCTCTGAGAACTTTGTTCCCAACGAGAAGATATTTCCTACTTCAATACTCTTTTTCTGTACCAAATCCTCTTTGTCGACTCCAAGTTCAGACAGATCTGCTTCCGCTAATACTTCTTCATTTACCGCAACACCTTTCTGTTCAGATACATACACAATATCTTCACCAGCATCAGCTAGTGTCTGAAATTCATGGCTGAACTTTGTAAATGCACCGCCAGACGCAAAAGTGCGGTACGTTTTTTCTCCAATACCAATACGATCAAAAATACGTTGATACGCAGATGCACACGCTTCGTAAAACTCTGCATGCTGCTCTTCTGTGGCACAAAACGAATAAAGGTCTTTCATCCAAAACTCACGTGTGCGCATAATGCCACTCTTGGCACGCATTTCATTGCGAAACTTAGTCTGAATCTGGTAGATAAAAAACGGCAAATCTTTATACGATGATACATATTGACGCATGATGTCTGTGATAACTTCTTCATGTGTCCAAGCTAAACCAACCTCACCTCCCGCTTTGAGTTTTGTTTTGAACCACACATCGACTTTTTCATCATCCCACCGATCTGATTGTTGCCACAGCGTTGATTCTTGTAAGGATGGCATATGCACTTCCTGACCACCAATACCGTCCATCTCCTCACGAACAATGGTATTAATTTTGTCTATAACTTTAAGGCCGAGCGGAAGGAACGAGTAGGCGCCTGCCATATTTTTATAGATATATCCTGCTCGTGAAAGTAACTGTGCGTTTTTTGCCACCTCATCAGCTGGAGCTTCTTTACGGGTTTTGGTGAAGAGTTTTGTTTGTCGCATATATAGTCGTTAGTGCTAGCCATAGTAACGTTACCACCTCATTGTTTCAAGGCATGTGTGTAGATTGACAAATACTTTATTTATGGTATTTTGCCATGAGGACGGCGGAAATAACTACGAGGAAAACCCGAAATGGAGCAAATTGAATACTGGACCAGCCTGGTCGGAATGACGTGGCAAGGCATTGCTGCTGGTCTAACGGTCATGATTGGACTTGTCATGGTCGGAATCGTCCTGCTTGGGATTCACACAATTCCCCTGCGTAAGACCCCAAGGTATGGAACCGACTCCCGCCAGCAGGCACGCCTGCGCGAGGCCGGAAAAACCAATCGTCCGAAGCTTCCCCGGTGAAGCTCTGGCCGCTTAAACGAATCGGAAAAGGCCGACGTTTGGGCGGCCTTTTCTTTTCAACCTCTGACTATACCTGTTAACAGGTAGGTTTAGGGTTATTTGCTAGTGACTTTGGTTACATCCGAGCGACGTCGTTGACTGAAATCGCAATCATGAGGAGGATAAGAAACGCAAAACCAATGGTATTAACACGTGCCATCCATACTGGGTTAATTGGTCGACGCAGCACTGTCTCGGCTGCTACAAAAAGGAGTCGGCCACCATCAAGCGCCGGAAACGGCAAGAGGTTAATAACTGCAAGGTTAAGGGAGATGATAGCAGTAAAGGTCATAAGTGACGTTAGGCCAAAAGCGGCAGCATCCCCTACCAAACCAACAATACCAATTGGCCCTGCTACCTGTGAGAGGTCAGCGCTCAGCGTAAGTGAGCTGGCGATAAGATTGGTGACACCAACCGTTATCGCCACCAGAGTTGTATAGGTTGAAATGTTCGCCTCCTTCACCGCAGCTAAAAACGAGTACTGTTTGGTGGCCACTAGCGCAAGCGCTAACCCTACCGCCGGTCGCTCTGGAGCAGACTCAAGTACACCAGCCTCCGGGGTAAGTTCGACTATCTGCTCGCCATCGCTACCAAGACGCACTGTCAGCGTTTTTTCAACACTCTCTTCTACTAAAGCAGTGAATGTTGATGGTGTCGGATTGACCAGTGTTTCTTCACCATTGCTTACACTGTAAATAACACTGCCTGCTGTCAGACCGGCGTTTTTTGCCGGACTATCATTTAATACTTCACTGATGACTAACGCAGCGCCCTCTCCTGCTTCTGCCTCGTCAACGGTGCTCGGAACACCAATCAAAAATACTAGAACAAACAAAAACCACGCAAAGATGATATTCATGCTCACACCCGCTATAAGCACTGCTGCTTGTGCCCATTTACTTTTAGCAGTAAATGAACGTGGATTCACTTCACTCTCTTCGCTACCGTCTTCACCTAGAATACGTACAAAACCACCAATCGGTAGGAGGTTAAATGTGTATTCTGTCTCCCCTTTCTTGATTCCCCACAGCTTGGGCGGGAATCCGATACCAAACTCATCAACCTGCATACCAGTCTTTTTGGCCACTATAAAATGACCCCATTCATGGACCAAGATGAGTAGAAAGAGTACGAGCAGAAAGAGCAATACAGCCATACGGATTATTTGCTAATTTCAGCGTCTTTATTGGTATATAGGGTGTCGAGTTCTTGGTTGGCCTCAGTCACTTTCTTTTGCGCCGACTCTTTTAGAGTAAAACGTTCGTCTTCGCTGATACGCCCAGCCTTCTCCTCCGCGTCAATGCGCTTCATTTCGTCATCACGAGCCGCTCTCACACGTACACGAGCGTCTTCCAATTTATTCTTAGCAAGTTTTTTGATCTGTTCGCGACGCTCACTGGTGAGTTCTGGAAAGATAACGCGAAGACCGGCTGAGTCGGTAGCCACTGACACACCAAGGTCGGCTTCCATGATAGCGCGCTCTATAGCGGCAATGCCACCGGCATCCCATGGACTAACACGCAGTGTGCGAGCATCTTCAATACCAATGGAACCAACTTGATTGAGTGGCATCAAGGTACCGTAACTTTCAACTTTAATTGCATCAAGTAGTGCTGGCGCGGCTTGTCCGGTTCTGATGCCAGCGTACTCACTACGGAGCCAGTCAGTTGCAGCTTGTATTTTTTTTACAAAGGTTTCATCCATATTAGGTTTTCATTCACAATTCTTATGTGGCGGCATTGTAGCACGCTTCACCAGCTAATTATACTTTTGTGTACTGTGGCGGGAGGCTGAGCGCTAGATCCTCAAGTAGCATCTTTCGGCTCGCGCCGCGAATATCGGCATAGCGGGCGCAGAGTGCCACCGCTGGATGCATAAGATCTTTACTCGCGCTGGCAATCACTTCAATGCCATGCAGTACTGATCTCATCCAGAGTGTGTCTTTCTCCTTAGCTTTAGTGGCTATCGTTTGCATACGTTCTTGGTAAGACATCGCTAAAAATTCCAGCGCAACCGGTGACTTTGTTGATGTCCGCGTGTCAGGAACACTAAGTCGAGAGCGAACTGTTTCAATTAAGACTGTCTCATGTGGTACCACTAGATAAAAGCGACTAGTCACTGGAGGTTCTTCCAGTAACTTAAGAAGAGCATTTTGTGCCTCACTGGTGGCAGTTGAGAAAGCCACCACAAATATTTTTTGCTGGAGTTCGATCGGTCTTGTGGCTGCAGCCGCAATGAGCGTACGAGCATCATCGATACCAAAATTCTCGACCACAGTATGCTGCACATCAACTGACTGCGTTTGTATCGCTTCCGGTAAAGGCGCTGTCGAAATATCAGTTGCCAACAGCAACACGGCATGATGTTCATCCATACCTGTATTATGCCTGTTTCTGTTCTTTTTGTCGCTTTAGAATATGGGCGATAACACGAGTCAAATACTGCTCAAACGTTTCATTAAGCTCGTGAATAATACCTTGCTCGTAACGCCAACCATTCATGTAGTCGGTAATACTTTGTTTAACCTCCGGTGAGGAACCTTCGAACCTTCCCGCGATGACTGCTGCCATTGGGAGTTGTGCCAAAATCTTGTAGAGCGGATGTTCTGTACCACTTGGCCCAGTGCCGAAAATACCACTACTCTTAAAGAGTTTCCATTCCGAAAGAAGTTGCTGCAAACCGGCCTCAACGTCAGCCTTGGTGACGTCCATATTTTTTGGATCCGCTTTACGACGCTCTTCGGCAATAACATCAGGGTCGAGAGTTTTTGCAGCAAGATCTGACCAGAACTGCTTATTGCCAGCTGGTGTCTGCGGCACGGGCTTATCAGCAACTGGTGCTGGTTTAGACACAGGCTGTGCTGGAGCTACTGACTCAGCATTTTCAGCGGCCACGTTCTGATTTGATGGTGCTACCACTTCCGTTGCTGGTTTTGAGACTGGGGGCACGTTCTCTGTAGTTCCTACAGCCGGCATGACTGATTGGGTTTGAGTAGCGATTGGTTCTTGTGTTGGCACGGGAGTAGAAACCGCTTTTGTCTCTACTGTGGTTGTCGTTGACGGTGCACCCTTTTGCGCCGTCTCTGGTACTGTGATGGGGTTACTAAGCAACTTCTCTACTTGTTGATAGGCTACCTCAAGTCGCGACATTGCAGTGTCAGCACCAGCACTGTCTCCAGAGACTCGTTTCATGGCTTCAAGCAGAGCATTCATGTATTCGCGACCAATCTCATTGTTCGTATCAATAAGATTAATTGGATTCCCAACGCGCTCATTGACACTCCGCTTAATAGTGCGGATACGCTCTAGGTGTTTTTCAAGTGATGGAGCTGCTACGCTTGGGCTAGGATCAATATTGAGTTTGACTGGCGTACTAGCTGCTTCTGAAGCGGCGTCTGCGGTTAGCACGGCTGGCGCTGGCTGGTTCTTTTCTGTTTTAGATACTTCCTTTTCTGTAGCGACAGAGGCCGGTGTAGGAGCTGACGCGTCTGACTTTGGCGTTGGTATGGCCACTTTAGACGCCGCTGTAGACGGAGTAAATATCGGCGTCAACCGTGTGCGACCAAGAGTAGGCGGTTTAACTGCTACTGGTGCTTCTTCTAACTGCGGTTCCGGAGTAGGTGCTACTGCATCCGCGCTTGTCGGTGCCACACCTAACGTAAGAGCAGCAAATTCACTAGCATACGGTTCTAAGGCTGCGGTTATATCCGCTTGTATCTGCTGCTGTTTAGCAGCATCGGTCTGCTGGGAATGATCGAGCACTGCGTCACGCAAGGCGGTCTTCAGCTCAGCTGGCATACTTGAACCACGGATAGCGACGAGTAACCGCAAAAGGCCCTCTTTCGAGCTGAAAGCGTTAGTGTTATCCATAACCGAAGAACTGCCGCCTGTTTGTGCAGGTTCAAGAACGTTCATACCTCTTTACCATCATTCTAGCATCAATGAAATGATGTGCCCTAGCACTTTGGATGTGGATGCTGTGTATTACTTTGCTTCATCAGCTGCAGCAAGACCGAGCACCGCCGCGGCTTCCTCTTTAAACGCAACCACCTCCTCTTGAAGTATCTGCCGGAAGAGCGGATAATGTTCATCAAGATGTTGGAGTGCTGCGAGTGGTTCAGGGTTAGTTTCCATATACTGCTCGAGAGCCTCCACTTGCTGTGGCGACAACTTTCCTGCCATGCGCAATAACGTAGCGTCCAGTAAGGTCATGCCCAAACTGGTAAAGAAGGCTTCACGTTCTTGTGGCTCCATATCATCAATGCCGTAGACCTTGGTCATATCGGTGTCTAGTAATTGCTGTATTTCTATTTGATCCATAAGAATTATATGCGTCCGGTTGCGTGTAAATGTTCAGCCCCTATCTTAACCTGCTGATCGAGTAGTTCAGCAATATTTGGCGGTAATTCAGGCATACCCACACTGCTTGGGACAGAAAAACCAGCTGCTTGTGCGATGCCTCGCACGTAATGATCAAGTACATGCATCGGTACCAGCTGATTCGCTTCGATATGATCGAGGTCACCAATAAAACCAAACTTTTGTAGCAACTCAGGATTAGCCTCAATAGCTTCACGCGTGAGGTCGATGAGCTCTTGCAAATGCCACTGATCCCAACGCCCTATCCAATCAAAGGATGTTATCGGGGGCATTCCTTCAACTTTATTCATTGCCATCTGCCAAAAGTTCCCACCCTCCGGCATTTTATGCCAACCAAAGAGCGTCTCAGGCGTCTCTAGATTACCGTGCATATCACGAAGCCCGCCAGCGTTTACGTCAGGCTGGGTGTCTGGCTCTATCTTCTCACTCTCACCCGCCAGTTCAGATTCTGTAGTATCCGGCGACGAATCAACTTCAGGGACAGTTTGTTTTTGTAATGGGTCAGGATACTGATCAGGTGTCGCTTCAACCCCATTACCTAATGGCGCTGATTCCACCTCTGGTTGCGGCGTGACTGTAGCATGAACAGGTGGTTGCGGTGCAATAATCTCTCCTGGTGGGGCAGTAGCTTCAGGCGGGGTTGATGGTGTGGATTCAATGGGACTCACTGCCTCGAGTGTATTTGAGTTAGAAATATCGCCGTAAGATACGTCAGGAACATTTGATTCTAGCTGTGGCGCAGTCGCACTATCAATAGGTTGCGATTCGCCGGATAAACCGGTACCGAGAGAAGCAGCGAATCCACTCAATTTTGATGTAGTGTCAACAAGACGCCGTGAGCCGTCTTGTAATTTAACTCCTTTATCTATCTGGGCCTCGAGCTTAACAAAGGTAGTTCCATCCTTATCAAATAGATTAGATCCCAATTGAGTGGTTAGCTTTTTTGTCTTCCGTTCCAGTGGCTTAGTGAATAAGTTATTACCAAGCACTTGCGTACCAAAACGGGTACCTAAACCAACAACAGCAGGCATGCCTTTAAGCAATATAATTGAACCAATAATTGCTGGAGTGATATAGCGAAAAGCCCTATCAACCGCCTCTTCGTCCAATCTAGCGGCCTCTGCACCTTTACGAATACCTCCAACTGCACTCCGTAGTCCGCGATTGATGAAACTGAGTGGGCTTTTCATAAATGCGTACTCGGCTTCTTCTTTGGCAATATCAACGCGGCGACGGTAAACACTTTCGGTCAGTTTGTAGGCAAGCATGGCCTGATAACGCTTTAGTACTTCATCCTCTGCAGATTCTTTGTATCGTGCTAGTTGCTTTGCTGCTTCAAAATAAACACGCCTAGACTCAATGGTGCGTTGGTGTAAATCATGGAGTTCGTCATTTAAGCCCGTGTCGTTCCCAAACCATCGTTCTAATTTGTGTGCAAGCCCTGACATACTGAAGACACCTTTTTCTTCCTTACTACGTAGGTATATACGGTACTTACTTTCAAATTCTTTTCCTAGAGTATCACTTACCTTTCGTGCTTCAGCCCACCTCGCTTTTGCTTCTTCATAGGTCAGTT
This sequence comes from Candidatus Nomurabacteria bacterium, assembly GCA_020632155.1. Taxonomy (GTDB): domain Bacteria; phylum Patescibacteriota; class Minisyncoccia; order Phycocordibacterales; family UBA918; genus OLB19. The sequence goes on from JACKGE010000003.1 coordinate 23,632, forward strand.
GTTTTTCTAAATCTGCAGGAGCTACATACTCTTCTTTTTTTGACGATGAGGATTGTTTCGAAACTATTTTTTCTCTATTAGGTCCAAAACGCTCCATAAGCTCCGGTGATATATCAGCTCTGCCGGTTTGTGTAACAACGTACGGCTGTTCGTTTGGCTGTAGAGTAGTTACTGTTTCGGTTGTCAGCGCCTCATCTTCAGCTACCTCGTCTGCATCTGCGTCTTCTAAAGCAACACCATGTTCCTTGGCGTATGCAACAATTTCTTGGTAACGCTCTCGTAACCGTCCCAAAGATTGTTCGGCGTTCTCTCTGTCCTTAGATTCAGGAATCTTACCCTCGTCTAAACATGATTGTAGAGCTAGTCGGTCCTTACGAGCCTTTCCAACAAACAAAAGAAAAGTGCCAGTAAGCCGGTTTATTTCGTCATCCCACTCTGTCGTCTCGTCATTTGGAACAAGACGAGGTGCAATTGCTCGCGCATGAGTTTCTATCTCGTCTATCTCAGCCAACTTTTTAGCAGTGTCAGCTAGATGTTCTTCAAGAGTCTTTGCAGCCTCATGTTCGCGGACATCAGGAATTTGTTCCTGATCTTCTTTAGAAGCTAAAGTTTCATCTTTGCTCGACTGATACTGAGGATGCTTTCTTAATTTATCAAAAGGATTTTCTTTATTCATACATCTGCTTTACGATACCGTGCGGCAATCTCCGCCTCTATCTCCTCACGCGCTCGACCGTAGCGCAGATAGCTTTGTTCTATTAAACCATGTACGCGACCAGTATCCACCTCGCGTGGTGGCGGTGTAAGAACACTAAATGGTTTGGTTGGTACACCACCAGCCAATACCCGCATATAGGCATGATAGTTTGGAATATTCATAAGGTCGCTCGCCTCAAACACCGGCTCAAACTGTTTTTCAAGGAAGGTGGCGTCCTCGCTACCAACACGAAACGCTGCCAATGAACCAACGTTACCAAAGACCGAATCGCGGATACCATCCTCAAGCTGTGCAATGTACTGGTGTGCTACCGTAAGGGCCAGTTTGTACTTTCGTGCTTCGGAGAGAATAGCGGAGATAGAATCCGTGGTGACATTTTGAAATTCATCAATATGAAGATAAAACGGCGCAAAACTTTTACTTGGATCATCAACGCGTGAAAGTGCCGCCATAAGGAGTTTACCAACCACAATCATACCAATGAGATTGGCATTGATCTCCCCAAGGCGACCTTTGGAGAGATTCACCAAAAGTATCTTGCGCTCGTCCATGACCTTACGGAAATTGAAGGCGGAGTGTTGCTGACCAATGATTGGCCGCATGTAGTCGTTGGCGGTAAAGACATCAAACTTTGAAACAATGTACGGCACAATGTTTTCTAGCGACGCTTCCCCGCCAGCTTTAGTGGCAATTTCCTGCCAAAACTGCACCACCACCGGATTGATTGCCCGCTCTAGCTTATGACGGCGATACCGCGCATCGGACATGACCCGCGAAATATCCATGAGCGTATTGCCACTGTCGGGATCTTCCATCACAAGTAGTGTGGCGTTTCGAAAATACTGCTCAAACATCGGCCCCATTGATTCGGGATTCGCACCATAGAGACGTTGGAATATTGAAAAGAGTTCGTTTACGACAAAAGTCTTTTGCTCTGGATGGGCTCGATCGTATTCAAGCATGTTAAGACCAATCACTCGGTCAGTACGTGATGGGTCAAAGTAAATGACATCTTGCTCGCGCTCTTTTGGCACCGCAGCCAACACATCTTCGATGTCGGTACCATGAGGATCGATCATACAGACGCCCGCACCAGACTCGATGTCTTGAATAATCATATTCTTCATGAAGACCGACTTACCCGTACCGGTCTGTCCGATGATGTAGAAATGTCGCTGACGATCTGCTTCACTGATGAAAATTTGTTTTTCACTACCACGGTGGTCATTAGTACCAAGTAAAGTCCCTTCATTCGGGAAGGTGCCCGTTGCTGGTGCGGTGCGGCTGCGCAATTGCCTGAATTGCGGCGATGAACTCACACCGTTGCCGGTAAAGTGTGAAAGAAGGGACACCTCCTCTAAAGACAGCGGTAGCAGCTGGGTCGGCCTAAACTCACGAAACGAAAACGCTTTGATGTCACTACGCAGTGCAGACCCTGACGGGTGCATAAAGGTAAAGCGATTGCCGCTAGTATTCTCAAACTGATTGAGCGCTGCCTCCACCTCAAAGAGTATTTGCTCTGCACGTACTTTATCTTTAGCAGAGACCGCGATACGGATGTTGGTCTCAAGAATCGGGTGTGCCACTTTCTGTTGAAAGGCTTCGGTGGCATCGCTGTCTATGGTCTCACTGCCGTAGTGTGATTCATTCTTGGATTTGTCTTTATTAAAGAATAGCTCCTTGGTTGATTCAAACACTTCTCCCATGAGGCTACTACGGCGAATCGCCTCACTGGCCTTCATACCATCGCGTACGCGTTTTAATACTTCTTGATACGAATGCACATAGTTGTGTTTGCCGCTTCGCACCATAATCTGCAGTGCTGCTCCCCCACCCTCAAACTCGATCTTAGAAAAGGCATTTAAGATGATGTCGAGCGGATCAGCACTAAAACTCTCCGCACTGCGCAGTGGATAGATAGGGTGACGCTTCAATTTCACTACCGAGGTTAGTGACACACCGCCATCCACAAAAATATTGTAGTCGTGTTTTTGTTCGGTCAGATTGGCATTTGGGTAGAGCGAAAATAGTTGCTTCTCAAAGAGGTCAATATAGTTGTTGGGCACAGCAACATAAAAGATGATATCGTCACTCTTATCTGCCACGGCAATCTCAATAGCCATATGCTCTTTGCCGCTACCGCGTCCCACACTCTGCATGCCAGCATAGAACTGTTCCATAAGTGCAGTAAGCTGCTCCACCGTGCGTTCGCGGTCCTCGTCAGCATGTTCGGGGAGCGCCACCTCAAAGAGCGTCATGTGGAGTATCTCCCATGGCGGCACTCCTTCCCTCAGGTCTTGCATCTGCTTCCCCGCCTTGATGGACTCGATCAGCTGGCGGTGGACATTGTCGGTCACGTAGGCATCATCAAGCTTCTCAAGTACCTTAAGGGCATTATAGATACCCTCTTCAAGCGCCAGCGTGATTATCTCTTCTGTTTTATCTGTAGCCACTTCGATAGTAGTCGCAGCCGCTTGCACTTCAGCCTCGGACAAACGGCGTTCTTTGGCTAAGACCGTCTCTGGTGTGAACGATACATATTCTTTAAGCTCCTGCCGACCAATGGTCTCGATGTCGGCCTGATCCATTTCTGGATTACGGTCTAACAGTGCTCGCTCCTTAGCGGCTATTTGCTCACGCAAAAAAGCGATTTCCTCTTCAGGCGAGGCAAACTGCCGTTCGGGCGCTTTTTCCATCCCTTAATGATACCGCGATGGCCTACAGAAACCGCACTCTATATGCACAGAAACAGCCGGTACGCTCTGCGCGCCGGCTGTTAGTCTCCTTCCCACTCTGGATCCTCGTCGAGCTCGTCATCTTCATCTCGAATACGTCGAGATGGTGAGCCAAACGATAAGGGATCACTGGGTCGCCAGACCATATCGACAGTGGTCTTAGATGGAGTGTTTTTTGCCTCTTCCTTCTTCACATCCGTTGTCTTACAAGGTTTGTCCGCCATTTAAGTTAAGGCCTCCCTAGATAGAACATGCTGGCAGCTACTATACCAAGGAGTAACAATTTGGGAAGATGCAGTACAACATACAAAAATAGAGGGTGCACATTGATTAGATAATCCAAAGTTGGCTGCAGATACAAGGAAGACAAGAAAAATAGCTCGAGTCGTACTTTGTTGTACGGTGAGAGTTATTTTTTGCAGTCTGACAAAGTAGATGCAGTGAAATTTTCGTTACTCAGCACTTGGGTGCTAAGAGGTAATATTTTGCGGAAAGTACGAGGCGCGAAAGAAATTTTTGAGAGAGGTGTATGTCACGATACAGTGACCGAAAAAATTTCTTTCGTAACAAAGTAATTTTCCAAAATGTTACCTCTTAGCGATGACAGCGCGCTTATAAGTATCTAGATGTTCCAGCGCAATCCCCGTCCCTTTCGCTACACAAAAGAGCGCTTGATCGGCCAGCATGGCTTTAACACCTGTCCGACGTTTGATGAGTTCGGGAAAATTTCGAAGCTGTGAGGTACCGCCCGTCATGATAATGCCGCCGTCGATGATGTCAGCCGCCAGTTCCGGTGGTGTCTCCTGAAAAACGTCTTTGATGGCTTTGACCATCTCACGAAGTTCACGCGAGATAGCACGCACGATCTCGTTGGTCTTTACCTCGGTGACGCGCGGTAAGCCCGTCAGAAGGTCGCGACCTTTTATGTCCATCACTAACTCCTCTTCCAGCGGTAACGCTGAGCCAATCTTTATTTTCACTTCCTCAGCGGTCTTTTCACCAATGGAAAGATTGCGGGTCTTCTTTATGTAGTCAATGATAGCGCCGTCAATGCGATTGCCAGCACACTTCACTGAGTTTGCTGCCACAATGCCGCCAAGTGAAATAACCGCCACGTCAATGGTGCCGCCGCCAATGTCGACGATCATATGCCCCTGCGGTTCGTAAATAGGAATACCGGCGCCGATAGCAGCGAGGATAGGTTCTTTGACCACGTAGGCATTTTTAGCGCCAGCTTTGATGGAGGCTTCCACCACTGCGCGCCGCTCAGTTGACGATACGCCAGCCGGTACCGATACCATTACCTCGGGCCGGAGTACATTAAAGCGTCCTAGCGCTTTACGTAAAAAGTATCGGAGCATAGCTTCGGTGACACGATAATCCGCAATAACTCCGTCTTTCATTGGTCGATACGCGCGAATACTCTCCGGCGTACGCCCAATCATATTCTTGGCTTCGGTACCGACTGCCAGTACTTCATTTTCGTCTGATACCGCCACTACTGATGGCTCGTTGAGCACAATCCCTTCACCAGGCACAAACACGAGAATATTTGTGGTACCGAGGTCGATACCTATCTTAGGCACAAAGCGCGAAAACATCGCTAGATTCTATAGACTTTTGCACAAATACTCAAATCATAGATGAGACGCGGTTATAGCATATATGCTATACTCACAGCATTATGAATACCATCGGAGCCAAGATCGCTGACCTGCGTGAGGGTATGGGCCTTACGCAGGCAGAACTTGCCAAAAAAATTAAAACCACCCAAAGCGCTGTCGCTCGCCTTGAAGGCGGCAAGCAGAATGTCAGTACTGAAACACTTAAGAAGATCAGTCGCGCTCTTGGTAAGAACCTCCTCACCTCCTCTCCTGGCAGTCTCAGTCTCGACATCACGGGTGGTACTAAACTTACTGGCACTATTGAAACCAATACTTCTAAAAATGGTGCCGTGGCGCTCCTGTGCGCGTCACTTCTCAACCGTGGCAAGACCACGTTGCGGCGCATGCCGCGTATCGAAGAGGTCCACCGTCTGGTTGAAGTACTTGAGAGTATCGGTGTTTCGGTAACATGGAGTGGTAGTGATCTTACTATTGTGCCGCCTAAAAAATTCGATCTCTCCAAGATTGACCGTGAAGCTGCGGAACGTACTCGCAGTATTGTGATGTTCATCGGCTCGCTTATGCATCATCTGAGCAGCTTCAAGTTGCCGCAGTCTGGCGGGTGCAAACTCGGTAGTCGTACTGTACAACCTCATTTTTACGCACTTGAAGATTTTGGTGTTGATATCAAGACCACTGAAAAGGATTTCGTAGTAACGGTCCATAAGCGTCCGGCTGGTGACATCATTCTCTATGAGTCCGGCGACACAGTGACCGAGAACGCCCTCTTTGCGGCTGCACTACCCCAAAGACCACCACTATTCGCTATGCTTCCGCCAACTACATGGTGCAGGAAGTGTGCGCCTTTACGTACCTGCGGTGTCACTATTGAAGGAGTCAGGACCACTAATTTGTCGGTCACTGGTGTCAGTGAGATCAACACTGATATTGAATACACACTAGCTGAAAGACCCGACCGACAGTATGTTCTTTCTTGCTGCTGCCATTGTGACCGGTCTCAAGTATCACCATTACCCGTTGCCCAATTGAGTTCTTGGAGTTGGAGCTCCTCAAACTCAGCAAGATGGGATTTCAATACAAAGCGAGCAAGCCATACCTTAGCCACAATGGCCTTACTAAGCTGGTGGATATCACTACCAAAACCGTCAAAACTAATAGCGCTTCACGAGAAGATCTACGCCCGCCCCGTACCCTGGCCTTAATATCGACAATCTCCCCTTCTTTGCGGTCATTGCCACCCAAGCTGAAGGCCAAACACTTATTCATGACTGGGTATACGAAAAACGCGCCCTTTACTTCACTGAACTAGACAAACTCGGCGCGGATACCGTCTTAGCTGATCCACATCGTATCTTTGTCCACGGCAAAACCAAACTCCGCAGTGCTGAACTTATTTGTCCGCCGGCTCTGCGTCCTGCCACTATTTTGCTTATCGGCATGCTCGGAGCTGAGGGACGCAGCGTGCTGCGCAATATTTACAGTATCAATCGTGGGTATGAAAACCTCGTTGAGCGCCTCGCTTCGCTCGGCGCCGACATCAAATACCTCGAGGAGTTCTAGTTTCGAAAACTTATCTACGTGCGCTTTACTTTCTGCCTATACGCGGTATGGTAGCGATTGGTAAACAAGGAGATATCCATGTCGGACAATGAAAGCCCCACCGACCGCGACAAACTGCGCAACTTCACGCGCTCACTCAAACGCGCAATCGACAGCGCGGCTGAGAGGCTCAAGACTGGAGGAGTTGAAGAAAACATTGGTGTCCTCGGCGAACTCACCGTGGATCTGATGTCTCAGATCGGTGAGTTCAAGGACAAACTGCGTCAGGAAGAGGGTGACCCTGAACTTGTTGACCTTTTCAGCCGAGCCATCAAGGAAGACCATTCGAACGCCTGATCGCCTTACGGGCCGCGGCTCTGCCGCGGCCTTTTTCTGTATTTAGCGTTGATTTGCTAAAATGGCTGTATGTACGTAATTGAGGTCACGCCGCTTAGCAAAAGCGCCCCTTTGGAATCGTTATCGTATTACTCCAGTACCGAATATCCTGTTGGCTCACTTATTGACGGCACCGCTACGCAGTAAGACCGTACGCGGCCTCGTGGTTGGTGTGGAAGCCGGCTCACGCCGCCAAGACTGCCGTGCGCTGCTACCTTTTCCTTCGTAAACTACCAGAGCAAACACACCTTTCTTCCCTACCACCAGTTCTAGTTGAGACTACCCGCCTACTTACCAAGGCAGTACCCAACTTCAGTTGGCAGTGCCCTCTCAGCCCTATTGCCACCTGAAGTGCGTGAGGGTGAGGCAGAGCTTGAGTCAAACCTACCGTGTATCGGTTCGTATGAAGCGCCAGCAGTCTCAGTCCTTCAAGGCCGTGAGGAAGAACGTTTTCGCGTCTATCGTAGTCGCATTCGCGAAGCCTTTGCCCATCGTGGCTCAGTACTGTTCATTGTGCCATCTGCCGCTCACATTAGCCAAGCAGTAGAACTGTTATCTCACGGTATTGAGAATCGCATTGTCACTTTAACGCCACAACAAACAAAAAAGAAGCGTCTTGAAGCGATGACTGAATTTCATGACCTGTCGCGAGCAAAACTCATTATTGCGACCCCAAGTTACAGCTTCCTTGACCGCCACGACCTGACGCTCATCATTGTGGAGAACTCTCGTAGTCCATATTACAAAGGACGGACACGACCATACTTCGATCATCGTGATGTAGTTAAACTAATGGCTCGCACCACTGGACGCGCCCTTCTCTTTGGCGACCTCCTGCCGCGCGCTGAAGAAGAATATTTGCGCCGTGAGGATATCTATCTCACAGAAAGCGAAAATCCCAAGCGAATTGCCTTTGACAATAAAGTCGAGATCATAACTGAAACAGCCAAGGAGCGTTCCGCGAGTGCCTTTACGCTCCTGTCCGCAAAACTACTGGAAGCTATCGTAGAGACCAGCAAGGCACGCAAACCCACACTACTCTACGCTGCGCGGCGCGGTATCGCACCCTTGGTCATGTGTCACGACTGTGGCCATATCTTTCGCTGTCCCGATTCAGGAGCCCCGTATTCACTTCTAAAGACCCTCAAGAATGGTGAGGAGAGACGTTGGTTTGTCTCATCGACCTCCGGCCGCCGAGTTCCCGCTGCGGATGTGTGTCCTGAATGTGGCTCTTGGCGACTCAAAGAGCGTGGGGTCGGTATCCAACAGGTATATGACGAGCTTCGCTCCTCGCTACCAGAGTATCCGCTATTTTTGTTTGATCACACCACCGCCACCACCCATCGTAAAGCCTGTCAGATCGTGGGTGATTTCTATGAAGCCGAGGGCGGTATCTTGCTCGCTACCAGCAAGGTTCTGCCGTACCTCGATACACCAGTTGCTCTTTCAGCTATCACTTCACTTGAGGCGGCACGAGCTATTCCGTCATGGCGAGCTGACGAAGAACTTTTTTCGTTACTACTCCAACTGCGTGAACGTACAAGTGAGCGCTGCGTTATACAGAGCCGCAGTGAACCAGATGAACTTTTGACCTACGCCAAACAAGGTTTGGTCAGTCAGTTTTATGATGATGAACTCAGTCTAAGAAACACTCTTAATTATCCTCCCTTCGCTACATTTGTGCATCTGACCATGCAGGGCTCTCCCGCAGCGCTCGATATACTGGAAGCCAGTCTGGCAGAGCGCCTAGGGGCTTGGAAACCATCTTTTTATCCTAGTGCCGGCAGTAGCACAGAAAAACCCATTCGACACGGACTCATCCGCATTCAAAAAAGTGTTTGGCCTGATCAGGCGCTTATTGCAAATCTTGCCACACTGCCACCACAGATTCGCATAGAGATCGACCCCCCACGCATTGTATGATTGTCGCTACTGAACCTTTTTGCTACAGTAAATCCCATTATGGCTAAACTCGTACCACAAAACCACCCTGCCCTGCACCAGATCGCTGAAGAAGTGACGCCAGAAGAGATCGCTGACGGCAGCGTGGCCAAGCTTGTGCGCGACATGCGCGCTGCCCTCGAATCGTATCGGGTGGAGGGGTTTGTTGGTGTTGCGATTGCCGCCCCGCAAATAGGCGTCTCAAAGCGGGTATTTTTAGTTGATGATCAAAGTGACGATCGCGATACGATACCGTCTTTGGTGGCTATCAATCCGCAGATAATCAAAACATCTAAACGAAGCCGCGTACACGGTGAAGGATGTCTCTCGGTTCCTGAACACTATGGTGCAGTCCGACGATACAACAACGTCACCATGCGCGCGCTTGATGAACATGGTGAGGTCTATGAACGTGGTGCCGGTGGCCTTTTGGCACAGATATTCCAGCACGAGTGTGATCACCTTGATGGCACACTTTTTGTCGATCGCGCTGAGCAAGTCTGGAGTAAAGACGAGATGGACGACCATCCGCATCGTGAAGCAAACCTATGAAAGACCAGCCAAAGATAGCCTATTTGGGTGGCGAACCGCTTGGTGCCCCAACCCTCGAAGTCTTGTGTGAGTGTGGTCTTTCCCCTGCGCTAGTGGTCTGTAGTCCAGACAGGCCAAGCGGTCGCGGACTGACCGTAACGCCACCACCTGTGAAAACAGTTGCTTCCTCCAAAGGTATTTCGGTCTTGCAGCCAGAGAACCTAAAAGACCAAACGGCACTGGCACCTTTGCTTACCGAAGACTGGGACCTGTTTGTCGTAGTGGCGTATAATCATATCTTGCCGAAATGGCTTATTGAGCACCCAAAACACGGGACTATCAACTTACATCCTTCACTACTTCCAAAACTACGTGGCCCTAGCCCGATTCGAACTGCCATTTTAGAAGACAACCGCGACGCGGTCGGGGTAAGCGTTATGCTCATGGATGAAGAGATGGACCATGGCCCTCTATTGGCCACCGAGCAAGTCATTGTCCCTACTGATGAGTGGCCGCTTTCTGGAACCGTTCTCGACAAGCTGCTGACCGAAGAAGGAGCGCGACTCTTGGCGGACACCATTCCTCTTTGGCTTGCTGGCTCACTCGTTCCCCAAGAGCAAGACCACGAGAGAGCAACGTACACCAAAAAGCTTACTCGTGCAGACGGCGAGCTTCTATTAGATCCATTCTCCCCCCCTTCCGGAACCGCTGCGTACGAACTACTGTGTAAAATACGCGCCTTTGCTGGTTGGCCAAGTACCTATTTCTTTGCAGATGGTAAGCGTATCAAAATAACCGAGGTCGAGTTAGCAGACGACGGCAGTCTAAAACTCCTACGAGTCATCCCCGAGGGTAAAAAAGAAATGGATTTTGCCGCCTATCGCGACAGTCTAGGTGCTTAGAGTGTGAGCGTGAACGCCTCAAACTGGCTTGGCGTCAGGTGTGACGCGTAACGTTCAGTCACACTCTCACCGCGACTCATAGCTTGACGCAGCATGTGCGCTGCAGCCGAAAGTGCCAGCCCAAGATGCGGCTTGGCCGCCACTGCCATAAAGTTTTCATGCTCGCCGATGGCTTTCAGCGAAACAAAGTACATAACACTGCCGTCACGTGCGGACGAACCGCGAATAACGACATTAAGCTCGCTACCACCGGCTTGGCGAAGAACACGCGTGATAGACGCGAGGCGTTTCCTAATAAGGCTCATACGTTCGTCAGTTAGCTCTACGTTGGTTGCTTTGGTATTGATGAACAAATGTTCCATAGACAACCTATTATGCTACTAACGAAACACGGTTAGCATGGAGTGAGTATCAGTCAGTCGGTCCTCCATACCGACACTGCTTCACTACCCATGGTACACCCTGCTCGTGAGTGAAATCTACTACCAAACAATATCTGTTTCTCGTCAAGGTACGCTAAAAGCCCCGCGGCTCTGCCGCGGGGCTTTTAGCGTATGTTACCCACCGAAGTTCAGCATTTCTTTTATTTTGCGACCGCCGCGCTTAAAGAGCGTCTCTCGTTTACTACTGGCGCGACGAATCTCCTTGTCGATCTCGTTTCGCATCATATCAATGGCCTTTTCAAAACTATCACTGGTGGCCTCCGCCCGATACAGCTTGCCATCTACCGATAGGTTGGTTTCAACGCGATACACGTTGCCACTTTGTTGATTGGTGATTTTCTCGAACTCTACGTCACAGACCGTAGCAGTTCCGGTAATATGCCGTTCAAGTGAACTGAGCTTACTGGTCGCGAGTTCCTTGTGAGCTTCAGTCACCTCATCGCTACCAACTTTGAAATTTATGATTGGAAATGCCATAACGTCATTCTTAGTTTGGTAAAGTTATATCAAATTTTTTCTTCAAAGAACGGTGTCCGGTAATACAGCGCACGTTCTTTACGGGTACATCATACCATTCTGAGAGGATTTGCCGAATTCTTTGGTTGGCTGCACCCTGCTTGGGCGCTTCTTTAACGGCAATATTAAACATATATTCAGCAGTGAGTACTACCTGCTGTTTGCGAGCGTTCGGTTTTGCCACTACCCGCACTTCTATACTCTTACTCACACGACTCACACGTTTGACCTGTGGTATGCACTTTGACCTTCGGTGCGTCAGCTGCCTCACCGCTGCCGTAATGCTTTTGGAGGTGCGCAATAATATCTCCTGACTCGTACATAGCTACTCCCGCCTCACTATCTATCAAATACGGCACTTGGCCTTTCCCACCCTTTTCGATAAGCTCAGCCCGAATTGCATCGTCCGCGGTAATGTCTTTCAGCTCTACTTCGAGCTGTAACTCCTCAAGGGTGGCGCGTACTTTTGCGCAAAATGGACAGGTTGGTTTGAAATATAAAGTCAACATAACATTAGTTTTGAGCAGTAATACGCTGGTAACGACCCGTTAACTCTGCGTTAGCAATGGCCATCCCAGAGGCGGCCGTCTCAAGTTCATCCAGTGTCGGTGCTTTGATGAAATTGAGGTGACCAGAGAGTGCATAGAGCCGGAAAATATACCGATGCTCCGTCGGCTCATACTCCGGTGGTGGACACGGACCGGTGTACACCGCTTCACCGCGTCCATTAAGTCCAAGAGTTCCCGATAGATTATCAGCCGTAAGCGTATGCGTGTCAGGTGACAAATTGTACACCGCAAAGTGATCGAACTTTTCGATACCCATGCGCTCTTTTACCGCGGTTGGAATATCCGGATCATCCATCACTAAGACAAGTGAGACCGTTCCCTCAGGCACTCCACTTATTTCCAGTGGTGGCATGGTGTTGGCACCATCACAGGTGTACTCACTCGGAATCATTCCGTTGTTGGTAAAGACTGGTGAAGTGAGTGTAAGTGACATAGGTATGGTGTCATTAGTGGACACTGGCGCATCTTCTGGTGTAGGCGCTTCGGCTCTCTCTACCAGAATATACGCTCCGCCAAAGACGATGATAAAAGCTAACCCAAGAAGCGCGTAGGCGTTTCTCATAATACTTCCAGTATACCACGAGCTATTTTTGACACTTTGGACAGTAGTGTGTGCCTCGTCCGGCTACCCGTATCTTTTGCACCGTTGTGCCGCAGGTTATACAAGGTGTGTTCTGCTTACCAAATATTTGCAGTTGCTTAGTAAAATTACCGTTTTCTCCTTTGGTATCTACAAAGTGCTGAAACGTGGTACCCCCAACAGTGATAGATTCACGCATCACCTCTCCGGCGGCGCGGCAGAGCCGCGCCGCCTCCGCCTTGGTAAGTTTATCTGCCCGCCGCGTCGGCCGTACGCCAGCGCGAAAGAGGGCCTCATCGACGTAGATATTTCCAAGCCCCGCTACAAAGGCTTGGTTTAGGAGGGCTGCTTTAATGGACGTGCGCTTTTTCTTAAGAGCGGCAGCGAACCACTCACAGTCGAAATCGTCTGCAATTGGCTCTGGTCCAAATCCGGCCCGTGCTCGCTCCACCGCTTCCTTGCTAGCACGTTTTATGTAGCCAAAAAGGCGCATGTCGTTGAAGTAGAGTGCTGAGCCGTCAGTAAAGTAAAAAGCCACACGGGTGTGTTTGTTAGGAAGCCCCCGCACGTCAGCCTCGGTCATAGAGTGGCCGCCGCCAGAGAGCTCACCGTCTTTGGCTACAAAGAAAAACTGTCCGGTCATTTTTAGATGCGCCAAGAGAAACAGGTTTCTCTGGCGCGCAAAGGAAACTATCATCAGTTTCCCCACCCGATCGATATGTTCGATAGTCTTTCCAACGAACGTATCCTCAAATTCCTCATCAAAACCGACACTCTTACTATGAAAAACCTCCACTCCCTTAATGGTCTTTTTGGGTAAGTGGTAGAGCAGTTGTAGTCGAACGGTCTCGACTTCGGGAAGTTCAGGCATACGCCCGATTGTATGCAAAAATGCTGGCGGGCGCTAGTCGCGTACCACTACGGTAGTGCCAACATTGGCCCAGTCATACACCTTCCGTGCATCTTCCGGTGAGAGGTTCACACAACCATGCGAATACGGTGAACCGAAATTCTGATGCCAGTAGGCACCATGAATGACTGCTCCCTGCTCAGTAAAGTACAGATTCCACGGCACTCCAGGGAGATCGTAGGTATCAGAAGAAATGCCAGGGAGTGGCCCCTGCATATAGCGGCTTGGAGTCTTTTTAAAAACAGTAAATGTGCCGCGCGGCGTCGGTGTAAGTAAAAGACCGGTAGAAATGGGAAACGACATCACGAGTTCATCGTCTTCATAGGCATAGAGCATTTGCTCGGACCGGTCTACAAGTAGTTCTTTCTTGTTTTCGGCAGTACTCGTCGCCTCGGCAATGAGCGGCTCGACAAGGTGTAACCCATCAACATACTCAGCTGCAACGTACCATGTGCCTCGCAAGCGCTCGGGATAGCGAAGCCACTCATCAAAGACCACCTCGTACCAATCACCATTTTCGGTAGTAACCTCCTTGCCAACTTTAAGCACCACATCGTTGCGCAGGCGCGCCACTACCGGATACTCACGACTAGGGCCAGAGCGTACGTTTAAACAATCACCCACATAGGCATAGTTGCAGCTATCTACCACCTCGATATACGTGACCGGCGGTTGAGCTGGTGCTGCACCATTGGACGGCTCCACCGCTACTTCTGTTGTCTGTTTTGGAACCGTTAGCTGAGCAGCTGTCTCATGCGGACGCGGCGCACGGCATGTAGCCTGTACCCAGCCAATCAACTTAAAGCTTAAGTAAAACAGGAGTGTCAAAAACACAAAAAAGCCTACCAGTGCCAAACCAAGGATAATGCGGTCTTTGGCCGTGTTTTGTGTCATGTCCGCTAGTATAGGGATTTTACCTAAAAACGCAAAAGGCCTCCCGAAGGAGACCTTTTGCGCGTTGTACGGCTATAAAGGATGTTTGATAATTAACCCTCACAACTCACACACGTAGATTCACCATTGTTGTGGACGCGCAAGCGTGATGCTGCTGGACCGTCTACTACTGGTAAATCGAAGTCGAAGTTAACATCATTTTTATTCATAGTAACCACATTGTAGCACCGCGACTTGGGGTGTGAGCTGTAGATATCAACAGCGAAAAACATGGCTTAAAATATAAGTTTTGTTAAAAACTCTATACCTCCTACCTATTAAGACGTATGGGTTTTAGGTTTCTTTCAGATAGCAAATGATCTGAGTTCGGCTTTCTCTGCTTCCACCCGCTCTGGAGAGACCTGTTTGGGGTGTACGTCAGTTCCAGCAAAAATCTCGGCCTCTATTTTCTTGAAAGCTTCATTGTATTGCTCGCGGTCATCTGTTTTGTCATAGCGGGCAGTCAAATCGTCAAGTCGCTCCTGCAGAGAGACCACGCCATGCGGAGCTACTCGCATATCACTGTACGCAGCGATCATTTTAGATTCATCACCACTCTGTAAGGTATCTAATGATTGCCTAAAGCCAGCGGCGTCAAGTACATCAATGATCTCTGACTCAACCCCAATCTCAGCCACGATGGCCATAGTGGCAACATGCTCATCAGAGCCATAAGTATCAATGAGTTTTTGTTGAACAACTTTCCAATGTTCTACATTTTCCATTTCAGCACCTCTGATCTTTTTCTCAAATCGGAATTTGATGATATGACCCATGGCATGCAAGAGACAAGCGGTTATTACTTTTGTAGCGTCACCTTTTCCAGTAAGCTTACAAATGGTTGACGCTACCGCAGACACCGTTAACTGGTGGTCAGCTAGGTTTGGTGGTATCTCGTATTTAGTATAGATGTCAGTAATTTTCATGTATACACTTAACTTTATATCTTCCGGGGGTCGTAGGCCCAGTGGAGTACCGCTTGGCGCTGGCGCGGACGACAATCTTGGTCACCGGTGCGACAGTTAGCACCAATCTGCGCAATATGCCTCGTGATAGCTTTCCAGCGTTTTATCTGGCGCGCATCGTCTTTATGACGGCGGCCAAGGTAATACCGACAGTACCACTGGAACCAACCGCGCGGATCATCAGGGTGTATCCAGCCCTTTTGCTGCCAGACCGACAGCGGCTGGCTGGCATTTACACCATAGTAGTTGAGTTCTTTGTGGCGCTTGCCGTCGGGACTCAGCTTTGCTTTTGTAAACCACGCCGCCGGAAACTCTTTTGGTCTATCTGACATATAAAGACCGCCAAAAACTCCCAGCTCCAACATCGCTGCCGGTGTGAGCTGCGGCCGAAACTCCGGATCAAAGTTCTTCCCCGCTTTTTCAGTTACGGTGTAGGTATATTTCTTTTGGTAAACATCGCTAACGGTAATCTGTTTCATGTATGTTCAGATAATAGCCTGAAATAGAAAACCACAAAAGTGGTTAGTTTGAAATAAATTTAGCTGATGCGTGTAATACTAGTGGTGACATCCACAAAGCCGTCACTTTACATAATTGTATGTCTGTATATCGCTACACTGTTATTGAAAATAAACTACTGACCCCAACCGTCCGGTCGATTGTCATGTCGGCGCGCAAAGATAGCAAACCGCTTCTATTTGAACCTGGACAGTACGCGTCGTTTAGCCTTCACGATTCGCTACGGCCAACCGCCAATCGCTGCTTTTCTATTGCTTCCTCACCACGTGATCGCTATCGACTTGAATTCTCTGCACGAACCGGAGGCGCGTACACCAATGCGCTTGCCCGCCTTACTGCCGGCGCAACTGTTGATGTGCGTGGCCCATACGGTGATTTTATATTCAAGGACCACGAACAATCCGACCTCGTCTTTTTGGCTGGTGGTATCGGCATCACTCCGTTCATGAGCATGATGCGCTACGCTGCTGACTTGTCTTTACCTAACAAACAACACCTTATCTTCAGTTGTCGAAGTCAGGACGATATTCCGTTCTTCAGTGAGTTACGAGAACTACAGCAGCGGAATCCAAATCTACGCCTAACGTTGGTGATCGCTGGTGGCCCAACAGACAAACTCGCCGGTCTTGAGGTCCTAACCGGTCGCATGGATGAAGCTGCCCTGCGCGAGCTTCGGCCTGACATCACCGCGCCCACGTATATGATTTGCGGCCCTAGTGGATACATTGCTGCTATGCAAAATCTCCTTACTCGTGCTGGCGTCCCCTCGGGGCAGATCCGCAGTGAGTCCTTCTCACAGGGTCGCGCTCGGCGCGGGAGCGCACTTATGCGCTGGCCGCTAAATGCCTACGCGCTCTCCGGTCTCTCACTCATTGCCGCTGGTGCCTTTGTGGTTGGTAGCGACCTTAGTCAGACGTTGCCATTCATTCAGGACGACCTCGAACAGATGACCACCTCTGCCAGCCAGCTTGAGGGTATTGCTGATAATGTACTTGCTAACATTGAATCCATCCCGCCCCAAGTCGATACTGACACCACCGCCACACCAGTCGAGGAACACGTTACCGTCACCGATACGGTAACGAAGCCAAGTACCGCCACCACAAAGACTGTTACCACCACCCCGACACCAGCAGTGGTGACACCTACCCCTACCCCCGTAACACCAACACCGGTTGTGGTTACACCAACTCCTACCCCAACGCCAACCACCAAAACCACTGCCCGTGCGCGCACCCGCACTTCATAAAAGATATATCTATGACCAAGGAGACGTACCTGCAGAGCAACGAGCTACTCGGCACTACTATTGAGCTGCGCATCGCTACCGATGCGCCGAGTGGCATTGAGGAGTCCTTTGCCGGCGCGTGGCAGTACCTAGCAGAATTCAATGCTCGCTTCAGCCGCTTTTTGCCCGACAGTGAGCTATCGCGCGTTAACGCCAGCGCAGGTCAGCGCATAGAGGTCTCAGCTGAGTTTTGGGCGCTCATACAGGCTGCTAAAGAATTGTATACACTCTCAAACGGTTTGTTTGATCCACTGGTGCTGCCTGAACTCCAGCGCAGTGGCTACCTTGAGTCATTGGTGAATACAGAAAAAGCGGCGCCCGATTACCGTGACCGCAAGGCAGCGGCCTTTTCTGCAGTTGAATGCGGGCACGGCTCGGTTACCCTACCACCTCATAGTGCTCTTGATCTTGGCGGTATTGGCAAGGGGTACGCTGCTGATGCACTGGGGCAGCTGCTTAGCGACTCGTGGCTACACCTATGCCTCTCACTTGGGGGTGATATATATGTGAGCGGCAGTGAAGACGAGGAACCGTGGATTCTTGACGTGGAAAGTCTAAATGGCGAGACCATCACTTACCAAGGTACTGACGCCCCCTATGGCATTGCTACTTCAGGGCTGATACGCCGCGGCAGTACCCCTCATCTCATTGATCCGCGTACGCGGGAGCTAGCGTACGCTGAGTACAAACTCGCAACCGTAGTAGCGCCAACCACCACTGCCGCTGACGTACTGGCTTCGTGTATACTCATAGCAGGACCAGCTGAGGCAGAGCGCCTTATAAAGAGCGGCACCATCACCGCGGCACTCCTCCAAAAACGAGGTGGAGCGCCGCTGCTGCTCGGTAGTGGTAATGGTAATGCTAGTGGGTTCACTATTTCTTGATTTACGTATGAAACAATTTTTTCGATATCGTTCAGTTATTCTCTCTGGGGTATTTGCACTGATAACCTTCACGCTACTGAGCGGCACCCTCTACGCCGCCGGCGCCAATATTGTTGTCGATAATTCTGCCGGTACCTCCATTGCCGCTGAAGTGTTGCAGAAGGTCGCTGATTCATGGCCATGGTACCTCACTAGAGCTTCAGGACTGGTGGCGGCCGGCGCCCTAATACTTCTCATGCTATCTGGTATTGGCTTTATCACCGGCACCAGTTACCGCTTTCTAGAGCCACTCACCGCGTGGGCCACGCACCGCGCCCTTGGTATTGTGCTGGCTATTGCACTAGCCCTTCACATGGTGGCGCTCTACTTCGATCACTTCGTACCGTTTAGTGTCGTCGACCTCTTGGTACCATTTGCCTCAGAGTATCAAATCGTGACGTGGGGCAACTTGTCACTTGGTTCACTCTATGTGGCGCTCGGTGTACTGGCTTTTTACTGCATCGCGCTCATTGTCGCTGTCTCACTGCTCTGGGTGAATAACAAAGACTACAAATGGAAAGTGGTGCACCTGCTCAGCTACCTCGCCATGGCGTTTGTCTTTGTGCACGCCATTGCTATCGGTACCGACCTTGCTGCTGGCGCACTACGGTTTATCTTTATTGGACTTGGAGTACTAGTGCTCGTAGCTGCACTTGTGCGCGCGTGGCGAGCCTTCACGCTGTAGAAACACGATATGACACATTCACCTTTTAAACTTCCCTTTTACGTGCCGTGGATTATGCTCTACGCGCTTATTATCGGTGCCGGTGTTGCCTCCGCTCATATGTGGCTCGAGAAGCACGAGGAACGGCGCCTACCGTCTGGATACATCGAACTCAATCTCGATAAGACCAAGTACGAACTCGGTGAGCAAATAGTCTTTACCATTACCAACCACTTCCCTGCGCCGGTCTTTGTGACCAACCAGTGCCCACGCGAACCGCTCAATGTCTACCGCCATGAAAACGGGCACTGGAAACAGCTGCACGCCACCGCCGACAGCGACGCTGAGTGTTACGAAGAAGAGCGCAATGTAGCTATCGAGAGCGAAAGCTCCCGCAGCTACAATTTTGACGACTGGCCACAGCTATTTAGAGAGCCGGGGGTATACCGCGTTGCAGCGCAGCTTGACCATTACGGCGATATTCCGTTTCAGGACTTTGTCATTATGGAAGAACCGGAGCACATCATTGTCGAAGACCACGTAACGGTAACCAAAGAAGCTCCAGAACCGACACCGGCAGCCACCACCGAAACGGTCGCGCCCGAACCGGTTAGTGTACAAACCATAACACCCGAACTGCCGCACCACGATGAAGAGGAAGAAGAATACGAGGACGATGAAGATGAACGCCATCACGAGGACGACGATGACGAGGAAGAGGATGATGACTAACCTCTAGCGAAGGCGGAGGCGATAGAGGTAGAGCACGATGAGGAATGCAAAGGTAACGACCGAGAGGAACGGGAAGGTCACAAAGCCAAACTCATCAATTATCTTTGCGGCGCAGTCGGCGTTACTACCGTCCGCCAAACACGGCAAAATGCCGGTAGCCAGTTTCTCCTGCGGGATCATCTGGTAAATGTATTGGTAGATAGCGACCAGAAGACCAAAAGCGGAGAGGCCGATACCGTAAAGTGATACGTATTTCTCATCACGCAGTTTAAAGGCCATAAGGCCCATAAGCGCCTGCGGGTAGATAGCGATGCGCTGCAACCAGCAGAGCGAACACGGGATAAAGCCAAAGTATTCAGAATACAGCAGCGACATTGCCACGCTGCCAATCGTGACAAAGAGCACCACCGGCCAAAAGTACTGCGCTACGTATGGGCGTGCGTACTTCCCTTTTAATACAAATAGATCAACCGCAAGAAACACAGTTACCGCCAAGAGGCCTAGGCTTGCGAGTGCCAGCAAAAAGTTAAGCTGCGGCAAATAAAACATCAACATATGGGTCTATTGTACCTGTGCTGAGGGGGTTAGTAAATTTCTGCTCCGTTCGTTGTACGTATTCAGAACAATAGATTGAGACAGGCTGGCTAATAAGATATCTAGTGCTTATCAAGTATCAAAATAGCTCAGCTCATTGTGTATATCTATAAATCTAACATTTCCTTCACGGAGTCTTTGAAACTGTCTTTCCACGTCTTCCATGGTGTAGAGATTTTCAATACTTACTTTTGAATTGATTTCCATGCGTTCCAAAGCTTCATTTATAAAATCAATCAATTTATCACGGATTATTAACTGAGCTTTTTTCTTAACTATATATCTGTAAATTGAATAGTATTCCGTGGTGTGATTTTTTCTGGTAATACCTTCGCGCTGATCCCAACCAAACTTTTTAGTTAGGATAGCTGCCTGGATGTACTTGTTTTTTTGGAATTCTTCAGCATTAAAACCAATGTTCTGTTCGTTCTGCATTGCTTGCATTTGAAACTCTGGGATTGTCTCCTTACTTGCCATGTAGAGACGTTGCAGATTTTTATAGAGCTTTCTTTTGTTGCCAAGTTCATTAGGTAAATTAAGTACAAGTATTTTATCAGCAGGAATTTTTATTACTTGAATTCCAACGTGTGCTTCTTTGGCGTCTCTTGGACTAATTATTTGAAAGTAGCTTTTCCCAATTCGATAGAGGTTGTGACTTGGAACTATTTTGAGCTCAAACCCAGCTAAGCTTCCATTCTCATCAAGCTCTTTAACAACCTCAAAGTAAACTTCACCGTACATGAGTAGTTGCTTAGACATTCTTTGGACAAAATCACAAATGCTATATGTTAAATCGTGAGCGTAACCCCTTCTTTCTGAAAGACCCTCAGCAATTATTTGGATTTCCTCTCTGGTCAATGCTGGTTCTGAGTGCGTAATGTACCTGTCTCCGTTCCTAAAGCCAGTCATTGGCATTATTCCCAAAGTAATGTCGTCGACAAACATACCTGAAGCATTATAGTTTCCATGCATAACCCCATTAGATGGTCTGTGAGTCCAAATTGAAAGTTGATCTGATGCTCTTCGCCTGGCCATATATGGTTGTGCATATCGGTCTAGTTTAAACAGGCGAACAACAAGTTTGGTGTACCAAGCTCCATCGAACACACGCGAGACGACTCGCTCGTAGATTGATGCTAAATGGTTGGTTAAGTTTCTCATATTATTCTTGACGCCTTCTCTGCCTCTCCAAACCTTCACGTATGTCATTTGGAAACTCCAGCCCTGCCGCTTCTTCTTTGCCTGCAAGAAATAGTTCTAAAAAGACTTCCTCGGCTGTTCTCAATTGCATACCCCCAATATTGGAAAGGTATCTAATTAATTCACTCTCATGAGCCGGTTCCTCATCGTCAAAGGGTTGTCGTATATCAGGAAAAACCCTCAGCCCTAGTTCAGCCATTTCATGATTAAATCTTTGTTGCCAAGCAGCTCTCAGGTATGCATCAGGCATTATTTTGAAAATATTGTGTCTGTAGATATGGATAGCAAGAATAAAACCTATAGCTGCGCGAGCATCAGGAATTGATTGAAAATATGTATTCCAAGCCGTCTCTACTACATTGCGTAATTCTTCGTTTGAATGGAGTTCGGAATATAAAATTGCGAAACCAGACAGTTCAAATAAGTTGACCAATGGCTCTGTTGAGTAAATAATTTTACTTTCCTCTTCTCCCCAAGCATCAATCTCATCCCGAGTTCTTTGTTGGTGGATAATAGACGCATTAAGTACTACCGGGAAAAGTCTCGCAAATCTTTCATGGTCATTGTCAGCGCAAGCCTCATAGCATTCCTCTATTCCAATTCGGAGTGCATGGCTGAAATAATCAGGCACCTCGTCCGTTGTAACAAGTGTTTGAATTCGGGGAAGTAATAACACGAGAATCTCGGAAACAGTTTTTTCTTTACTGAGTGCCCAATCCAACTCTTCATCCATATTGAATTCTGGCCATGGTAGATCCAACAAAGTCTGATGTTCAGCGCATCTTTCCAATTCTGCACGAAATCGGTGTACCATACTTGTATATTTTTTTGTAAACTCCAACCATCTTTGTAAAAGTTGCACCGAATAACCATACTGTTCAAGTTCAATAAGCTTATTTACTGTTTTGTTGAAGTAACCTTGGTGTATGTTTTTAACAAACTCAAAGTACTCTTTGACTGCATATTGATGACGTTGTAATGAATAGGTTTTTTTGTACCACTCAGCTGTTATCAATTTACCTTCGATTTCAAACTCATTACTTAACTCTGAAGCAAGAACCTCCATTCTTTCGATGGTTGCAATTGGGAAATCTGAAGTATAGACACTTTTTATCCCTTCTCGCCATTTAACTCTCTCAACTTTTCTCAAAAATATATTACCCGGTTCAGTATCTAAATATTTCGCAAACCCAAGTAAGAAAGACAGCGCTACCCTTCCTCTAGAGTCAACAAAAGCCATCTTTCCTTTAGTGACAGAATTTTGCTTATCTTTTTTAAGGCTTTCAAAAAAGTGCTCGTCAAGAATAAAGAAATCTTCAAATATCTTTTTTGCAGCTTCAACGTCGAGTCTTTCTCCGTAGAATTCTGGTATGGCAACTATTATTTCATGGTGACTATAGAGAACCTCAAAGTCTTCATTGTCAAAGTGGTTTTTAAGTAGAGCCACAAACATTTTAGTTAATTGCTCTTCAAACCATGTGTGATTTATAACGGTTTTAGGGTTAATACTTGTTCCAGTTTCAATTGCTATGCGTTTCTCAATATCATCAGCTAAAGCCCAGTTACCGTATTGATATTTAGTTTTAAACCAAAGACTTTTTGTTGGTATTCCTGACTTTAACCTTGAATACTCATAAAATAACCAAGCAAGGTAGCGCACTGCGACTCCAATTTCATGTGCGTTGAGTTTGACTTTATTTATACCGAAATCCAAGTATTTCTCCGCCAATTGAAAGGATTGCACTACTTGTTGGCGGTGATAGTTTTGCAAAAAGTTTTTATTCCAAGAATTAGATGGAGGCCGAACACTTTTGACTGAGTCAGTTATCTTTTTTGTTATCCTTGGGAAGATTGTTGAAGGTTCTATGAAGTTATACACTTCACTGCTAACTTTCCAGAAGCGAAGAACAATATAGCTCACGCAAATTAACAGAAAAATCAAACTCGCTGGATGAGGTAGGTGACCAAGACTTTTGGCAACTAAAAGGTAGAGGGATAGAATGCCTGTAATCTCGATTGTTTTTACATATTGAACTCCATGTGGTGAAGTAAAAAAGTGATTTTTTACATCTTGGTCAGCATTTACGAGCAATGAACTGGCTATACTCGATATGGCAGTAAAATATAAACCAATGAAAACTCCAGCAATACTCGCAACTGCACCCAAAAAAGTATCGATTGCTTCACTTGAAATTGTTTCTGGGAGAGTAAATTGGTATACGAATATGTGGTAAGACTCTAGTACCGCAAAGATTACCACAGCATAGAGTGCCGAGAGTATGAAGCCTACCAAGGTAGAACGAAGTAGTCGAATGTCACTTTTTCGCTTGCGTTGCCTTTCATCTTCTAGGTGTGAATATTTCCAGAAAGCGAAATAAGGCACATTTAAAAACCAATTCTTAAATTGCCAGTAAATTTTCCTTCGCTGCAACCAGCTAATCAGGTTCGCTTTCATCACGGCCATTAAAGCGATTTTATCATTTTAGAGCTAAATTGGCTCTTTAGGAAAAACAGAAAAATAGGTCAGACACCTTTGTTTTGAGGAAAATGTGTTCTAAATTTAGATCTTAGTGTTCACCCCCTGGGTTTAACCTTGGGATACGAGAATGTTCAAAATCCTATGAAATATAGAAAAGCCGCCACCCCGTTGTGAGACGAAGCTTTGGCTTTTCATCTCACCGAAGTGGCGATTAGCGATAGCGACCCGTGTAGTAGCAACCACTGTTGCCGATGCACACGCCGTTCTTGTAGTGAGGAAAATAGGGTCAGACACCTTTGTTTTGTAAGGAAAATAGGGTCAGACACCTTTGTTTTGAGGAAAATGTGTCCTAATTTATATCTTGGTGTGTTCCGCTAGGTGGAAAATGTTCAAAATTCTATGAAATATAGAAAAGCCACCACCCCGTGAGACGAAGCTTTGGCTTTTTGAGATTATTGGTATATATAAAACTAGTTTAAGTGACTAGTGTTTACAAGCATTGAACCATTACGAGATATTTGACATTATAAAAAAATATCGTATCTTTTTTGATGACAGCTTGGATTGTTCGCACCAAGTGTCTGATGATGATGAGCGAACATAGGAGAAGTACCTTGGAAGATGCACGTCAACCCCGTCAGTATAAAATATCGGTCTGCACTCGTAACAATTTGCTCGTACTGAAAAGCGAATCGCCACTACTTGCGCAATCCCGGGCTGAAACTTTCGACTTCCCGCTGAGAGAATCCTCCAACCACGCCTTATCCAACACGACGGATTTCGGCGCCAATTTGGTCAAGCGTATCTGGGAGAAAGTCTCTGGCGCAACGAACGTTCGGCTTCTGTTGTATGAGGCCACTGCCAATCTCGGGGGTTTCTATGAACCAAGAAAGACCTTGGAGCAGATGGAGGAGATCCTCAAAAGCATATGCAATGATGCTTGGTTGTCGCCGACGATCACAACCGAAACAATCCCCTTCCTCTCACATGAAACGACAAGAGCCGTTCCTTATACACACCCCTTCGGAAGGCTTCCGCTTCGACTCCACGAGCAGCGACAACGCGGTCGTAAAAGGCTCGTGCTTGTGAGGTAATCGCAACGAGTTCAGAGGGCGGCAAACCGGCCGCCCTCATCCGCCATGCAAAGACTGCGTGGCGGTTTTTGTTACTCAAAATAATTGAAAAACAGGTTGAAAACAGGGTCAGACACCTTTGTTTTGAGGAAAATGTGTCCTAATTTAGATTTTAGTGTTCACCCCTAGGTTAAACCTAGGGATTCGATACCAGATTTTGAGTTTATAAAACAAAACCGCCGCTCATTTTAGAGCAGCGGCAAGCTTCATCACGTACTTTCTTTTTTTGGGCGGGAGCCTGTTGATGCTGAGCGGGATATTCAGTAAACCTTGCATATGAACGAGTGAGGCGACCTGTTTGAGTATCCTGTCTTTGCAATAGGAGTCACAGGCTTCTTGAATCATCCTGATATCATCAAGGCTTGGCACGATGTACTTTTCTGGAAAAATGTACCTGCAGATCAATATCCACCGAGCGAGCTCGTATCCCGGTTCGAGCCCTAGTGTGCCTTTTCCTTCCCTGGCACACTGTAACCGATACAGAATCAGGTTTTTTTCGTCCGCCGTTAAGCAGTTGGGAACACCAATACCACGTAACAATAGGGCTGCTCGCGCCACCAAATAGATGTTGTTGTTTTTTCGACCCTCTTCTAGGAGGGCAAAGAGTTGTGACTCTTTCATCTTCACCTCCTAGGTTAAACCGAGGACACAATACCATAAAAGTATATTCTGTCAGCTTTGCAGAAATATAATCAACAAGAATTACAATTCCCTATTTGAGCTGTTTATCCTTAAGGAAAATTGGGTCAGACACCTTTAAGGAAAATTGGGTCAGACACCTTTGTTTTGAGGAAAATGTGTCCTAATTTAGATTTTAGTGTTCACCCCTAGGTTAAACCTAGGGATTCGATACCGGAGTTTGATTTTGAGTTTATAAAATGAAAGACCGCCCGAAGGCGATCCCTCATGGCGGTATTATTTCGAGCGACTGAAGTACATTGCTCCATGATCCTCGAGGAACGTGTCTTCGAGTTGGTCACTGACATTTTCTGGCACCATCATGACATAGGCCATGACAGCCGCCACTCTGAGGTCGTCAATCTGGAGTTTCGTGCGACGTTCGCGCTTTTGTGTGTGTTTGACCCGCCGCCTCACAAGCTCGATTAATCCTGCAACTGCGACGTCCATGCATTGGACTAGAACTTGATCAGCATAGTCAGTCTCGTCGGGATTCCAGTCGTAGGCTTCAATCAAGTCGTCGAACATAGGCTCACAGCACACCTTAATTATGTTGCGAGCTTTTTCTTCAACGACGACGTCTCCGGCTTTATCGCGAACACTCATCCACAGATCAAGGGCAAGTCGCAGGTGAATGGTGCCGTAGTCGTCGTCATCGGTGATACGGATACCAAGGAACTTTTTATCGACCATGGATGCCTCCTTCGATATGTGTACTGTAACCCCAGACTAGTTAATATTGCAAGCCGAACAGTTGACTTAGTTCGGTAGAATGAAGTTAAACGCCATTAAAAGCGATACTTTTGCTCCGGCGGCAGGAATTTCTTTCATTACATGAGCAGTATAGGTTTTCAATATTTCAAATCCAAGTATTCCTGAAATATTTGATTAACCTCCTAAAACAGTCCGTATGGACTGTTTTAGCCTGCGACCAATTGATTACGAGAATCATTTATGCGCTCCGGCGGCAGAAATTTCGAAACTTACAGTTTCAGTACACCTTGTCAGTATTTTGTTTCCTTACGTTACAAAATACTAGGCAAGGTCTTCGAATCCTAACGAAACAGTCTCCCAGATTGTTTCTCCGGGGAGCTTATAACGCAAAAATGCCCTCATCGGGCATTTTTACTAACAAGCTCCGCCGGTAGGATTCGAACCTACGACCAATCGGTTAACAGCCGACTGCTCTACCGCTGAGCTACGGCGGAATGTGTATTTGTTACTCAACTACGTGAGTAGGCCCTATTTTACATATTTTAGGCAGACTTTCAATGTAGATAGTTATAAGTAGGCAAGATTATGTCTTACTAGAACCTGATTCAATTATTGATACTGCTCCTGTAAATAGGTCTGTAGTTTCGTAGCTGCACGTGAACGCATAGTGTCATTTTGTTCTCCATTATGCTTCATCTCTGCCCAACTTTGAGTTGAACCATCAGGTATAAAAATGTTATTCCAACCAAAATCAGTCTCCCCTTGTGGTTTTAGCGCCACCGTTCCAATGCTTTCACCAGTGAAAAGTTTTACTCCATTTTCATCACATAGGGCCAAACAAACGGTTGCGGTCACTGTACGATCTTCGTAGTCTGCCAAAAGTCGACACAAGCCCTCGCTACCGATTGCCTCCAAAAACCACTTAATAAATGGTCCCGGTAATCCATTTAGTGCACGAAAACTAAGCGACGTGTCTTCAACCAGTACCGGCTTTTGTAAGAGGTTATATGCACGTAGCGCCTTATCTTTTGCCACCACTTCAACATCAGGGTCTTGAATTTCGATAAGGTCAAGTGTCTGGTGTGCGAGTGGGTAATTGATTAGTTTTTGCAACTGCTCGGCTTTCTTGGGGTTACCGGTAATCAGTGTAAGTTCTTTCATGTATTTAATATAGTACAATATTCACGATGAAGGTACAGATAGAGCCGAGTTGGGAGGCCGTGCTAAAGAGCGAGTTTGAAAAGGAATACTTTAAAAAACTGGCTGAAACGGTGCGCGACGCCTACCTTAAAGGGCCGGTCTATCCCCCGCCCCAGCAGGTTTTTAATGCCTTTACGCTCTGCCCGTTTGATAACGTAAAAGTGGTCATTCTCGGCCAAGACCCATACCACGGACCGAACCAAGCGCACGGCCTCTCCTTCTCAGTTCCAGACGGTGTACAAACGCCGCCATCGCTCCAGAACATCTATAAAGAAATACAGAGCGACATTGGTACGCCGGTACCAGCAAGCGGCAACTTAGAGCGTTGGGCACGGCAAGGAGTGCTACTCCTTAACGCCACACTCACGGTCTTACCGGCACAGGCCGGTTCGCACCAAGGCCTCGGCTGGGAGGAGTTTACTGACGCTGTCATCAAGACCATTTCTGAGCACAAGGAGCACGTGGTCTTTATGCTCTGGGGTAGTTATGCGCGCAGTAAAGCGTCACTTATCGACTGGGAGAAACACTTGGTCCTTGAGGCACCACACCCTTCTCCGCTTTCGGCCCACCGCGGTTTTTTGGGCTGCAAACATTTCAGCCAAGCGAATCAATATCTTAAAGAACACAAGCTAGAACCAGTCGAGTGGTGACTTGCATTTTTATGTAAGTTGCGGTTTGCTTGAACGCAAATAGTACAGGGAGATAACAAATGCGGATAGTATCCACTCAGGAACAACGAGCTTGTTTGCAGCAGGTGCTCGGACGGTTGTTTGAAGTCGGCCGTAGCAACTACCCTCTCAAGAAGAAGTTTCGCCGTCACTACGCTGACATGTTAACGGTCGAGCGCACTCTTGATGGAGGTGAAGCGCACCCCATTATTGTTCGCCTCGGACCAAAGCGAACCATCGAGCTAGTGCGTCCTGCAGGTAGTCGGCTAGAACTACCCACTCTTGATCGGCTTCGCTGGTTATCATCACAGTTCCAAATTGTGCAGAAGCGGCAGGAGCTACCTGTTGCAAACTGGCGAGAGATGGTGGTGTTTGATTGACGAAGCACAAAAACCGGCGTGGGGACGCGCCGGTTTTCGATTTATGTATACCTACTTAAATAGCATCCCAAATATCGCCAGCCTCTTCCCCATCAACTTTGAATATGGCCACTCCCTTAAGGTCATACTTCTCAGCTAGATCGATCTTGTCTTCAATAGCCTTGGCATCTGAGTACCACGCGATACGCACGGTGACCGGCATACCGGTAGCGTTGGCAAAGAGAAGTGCCCGCGCAGCATTTTCAAACCCTGGGCGTGTACCCTTTGGAACTGGTAGTACCTCTAGAATACGGAAGGCAGAATCCTCAGGGAAATATGAGAAGCTGAGCTCTCCTGCCTGATTACGCCCCGGTTCCACCTTATACTTCTTCGCTAGACGCTCAGCATCTGGTAGGTTAATGGCCGCGACATTTTTATATTCCTTGTACCAATCTGGTTCTACCGTAAGGTCCCACGCACGGCCGTAGGTAGGAACACCGAGCATGATCTTTTCAGCTGGAATATCTTTCAGGGCCAGTTTAATGACCTTTTCCACCCAGTCAACATCAGACACCGGCACATATGGTTCACCCTTTTTTGAGCTGTTGAGCTTAAGGTCTGCACGCTGCTGGTCGTAGGCCATGATCTCAACCCAATCGCAGTACTTAGCAATCTCGGTATAGTCATTAGCGTAGTTAATAACCTTTGGCACATCACGATAGAGAGAGTCTGCCGGCGTGCGGGCCTCTAGTGTACAGGTGAGGTATTTATCTCCCAGTTCCTTCTTGAGCTCTTTAAGAAAGAGTGAGAAGTTATCGATGGTGGCGGAAAGTTTCGACTCGTAATCAATATCGACTCCATCATATTTTCCTTTTTCCACCATCTCCACTATTTCATCAATATGGGCCGCTCGTTTTTTCTTGTCACTCAGGACAGCATCAATAGCCTGTCCATCAAACCACGCCACTGTTGGTATCACCTCTACTTTCTTGCGGTCAGCTAATTTAATGAACTTTTTCCAATTAGAATCGGTGAGCCCTCCTTTATCAACAAGAGAGCCATCGCTTTTTACCTCATATACAAATGGGTAAACGATATCAAGGTCTTTAATGTGTTTAGTCGCACTCTTTACCCCCGCTGTGTCCTGCCACCACGGTATCCATGCGGCATAATCAAGTGACGCAGCAGCCGTTTGCGGCAGTACAACTGCAGCCAATAACATAAAAGCGAATATTTGTTTCATACGCGATATGACGTTCAAAATGTGTTTCTCTTTCTAAAATAGTGATTCAGACACAGCTGCCAGAATCAGCAACCACTCTGCTATACTAAAACAATGATCACTTACATATTTTACCTACTTTTAGCAGATGCTGTAATAGCCAACCTACTCGCCTTTGGTGGCAAACAGCACTGGTGGCGCCATCTTTCGCCCTTTTTAGCAACACATTTTCCGTTGGCACGAGGTTGGACGGCGTATTATCTAGTACTTGTCCTCCTTATTGGCTACTGCCTCTTTACGTAAAGTGCATTGCTTCGGCATGTTCCGGTCTTGTGTGCGCTATAGTATAGACGGGAAAGGCTTCAGGGAGGAAC
>JACKGE010000004.1 GCA_020632155.1 Candidatus Nomurabacteria bacterium
GTTTTGATTACCATAAGAAAACCAAGTGGTAAGTACCACTTGGTTTTCTTGTAAGATAGTTTGGATAAAAAACGGTTACATTCCCATACCCATACCACCCATATCCGGCATGGTAGGTTTATCGTCTTCTGGCTCATCGGCCACCGCACATTCAGTCGTAAGAAGAATACCAGCGGCAGAAACAGCGTGTTGAACGCCAGCGCGCTCTACCTTAACTGGATCAATGATACCGGCTGCTATCATGTCGTCTATCATCTCACCCTTAGCAGCATCGTAGCCCGCATTGTTGCCAGCAGCCTTTACTTTATCAACTACTACCGCACCGTCGTGCTTGCCGGTGTTGTCAGCGATTTGCTTCAGCGGCATTTCAAGCGCTTTAAGGACAATGGTGTACCCGACCATTTCCTCTTGGCTGAGTTCCTTCTTGTCTTTCAGCTGCGCTTCTACTATAGCTGCCGCTTTAGCCAGTGACGTACCACCCCCTGGTACGATGCCTTCCTCAATTGCGGCGCGAGTAGCGTTAACAGCGTCCTCAATTTTAAGCTTGAGGTACTTCATCTCAGTCTCGGTAGCGGCACCAACTTTAATAACAGCGACACCGCCAGAGAGCTTGGCAATCCGCTCCTCAAGCTTTTCCTTATCGAATTTACTGCTTGAACTATCAAGCTGCGCTTTAAGGGCGGCCACGCGGTTGTCGATATCGGCCTTACTTCCCTGTCCGCCCACTACAACAGTGTTGTCTTTGGTGGATACGACGCGGTCAGCACTGCCAAGCTGTGACAGTTCAGCATTCTCAAGCTTAAGGCCGAGTTCTTCAGAAATAACCTGACCACCGGTCATCACTGCAATGTCCTGCAGAACCTCTTTCTTTCGGTCTCCGTACCCTGGTGCTTTGATACCAAGGACTGAAAAACCACCCTTGAGCTTGTTCACAATGAAGGTGGTAAGTGCCTCACCTTCTATCTCATCTGCAATGATGACGAGCTCTTTCTTGCCTGACTGCGCGATCTTCTCAAGGAGTGGCAGTATTTCTTGTACACTAGCCACCTTTTTATCAGTGATGAGTATCTGAGCGTCTTTATACTCTGCTTCCATGCGCTCCGGATTGGTCACCATGTACGGTGACACGTAGCCGCGGTCAAACTCCATACCTTCGGTAAGCTCGGTCTCGATACCAAACGACTGCCCTTCTTCGACGGTAACCACGCCGTCTTTGCCTACCTTGTCGATGGTCTCAGCTATCTTCTCACCAATCTCAGCACTCTCGGCTGAGATAGTAGCCACCTGTTTGATCTCCTCAGTCTTGCTGATCTGAGTGGCCATAGCGCGAAGTGCCTCCACCACATCGTATGAGGCGTGTTCCATGCCGCTGCGCACCGCCATAGCGTTAAGACCCATTGAGGTTTGCTTAAGGCCCTCATGCACCAGTGCTTGAGTGAGTACGGTCGCGGTTGTGGTACCGTCACCAGCGAGTTCGTTGGTCTTGTTGGCTACTTCTTTAACAATTTCAGCACCCATGTTCTCAAACTTGTCTTTGAGGGTGATGTCTTTTGCAATGGAAACACCGTCATTAGTGATGGTTGGACCACCGTAGCCTTTGTCGAGAATGACGTTGCGACCACGTGGGCCAAGCGTAACTTTAACGGCGTTAGCTACCGTATCAACGCCCTTCTTAAGTTTTTTCTTTACTTCTTCATCAAATATTACTTGTTTTGCCATACGTCCATTCTTTAGTTAGCTGAATAATGAGTTACGCGTTGATAACGCCAAGGATGCTGTTTTCACTGACAATCACAAATTCTGTATCCTTCACCTTGACCTCGTCATAGCCATACTTAGAGAAGACTACGCGATCTCCCTCTTTCACTTCCATTGGAATACGCTTTTCACCATCTTCATCCCACTTACCGCTACCAACAGCAACCACCACACCTTGTTCCGGTTTTTCTTGCTTGGCGGTGTCAGGAATAATAATGCCAGCGGCAGAAACGCTACCAGCCTCTTCATCGGTGAGTTTGCGGACCACAACGCGGTCAGCAAGTGGTTTGATTGGACATGTCTCTGACATATATATTGCTTAGTTATGTAATAAATGTAGTTTCGAGGAGGAAAATGCTTCGCATTTTCCTCCTATCTACGGTTAAAATCTCCAAAAACAGACGTTCATGTGTCTGCGCGCGTTATTATACTGAAGGTAGTAGTGATTGCAATCTTACGTGAACTTTTCTTATCCTCTTGCCAGTCAGTGTGCTTTTTGGTACTATCGTCGGCACATGGAATTCATACGATCTATCGTACTTCCAGTACTACCGTACATCCAGATAACCCTCTCCATTCTCCTCGTAGCGTCTGTGCTACTACAGCAGCGTGGTTCGAGTCTCGGTGGTGCTTTTGGAGGTGACAACTTCAGTGCAGCGTTTCATAAGCGTCGTGGTGGCGAACTGTTTCTGTTTCGCGCCTCAGTCGTTCTCGCAGTACTCTTTGTATTGTCAGCCATCATCAGCTTGGTAGTGTAGGTCGGATATTTGTTGGATTCTAGACGCGATGTATTGGGCGCGTCCGCTTTAATCTGTTTATTTAGTTTTTTTCTGCATGAGATCATCACAGCAGCCGAAGCGACCATCATGGTTTGATCGCTTCTTCAGCTACCTACGAGCTCTTAAGACAAGTGATCGGTTTGTGTTATACGCAGCCGGACTCGTGTTCATTATTGCTGCCCTTTGCAGTGTGCATGCGCTGAGTAAAGACAATTTAGTGACCATACCGGAGCGCGGTGGCATTCTCAAAGAAGGAGTGCTTGGTGCACCACGGTTTGTGAATCCGGTCTTGGCTATTACCCGTGCTGATATGGACCTTTCCAGCCTTATCTATAGTGGACTGCTCAAATTAAGCGCTGAGGGCACCCTTGAGAACGACCTAGCTGAGTCAATCACCGTTTCAGACGATGGGCTCATATACAACGTAGTGCTTAAAGAAAACATTTCATTTCATGACGGTGTGCCGGTCACTGCCGACGATGTTTTGTTTACGATTGCTCTAATACAAAACCCTGACCTTAAGAGTCCACTGAGGGGCAGTTGGAGCGGAGTCAGTACCGAAAAAATTAGTGAGCGAGAGTTCAATATCATTCTTGAAACTCCGTATACTCCATTCATGGAAAATCTGACGGTCGGCATCCTACCAAAACATCTTTGGGGAGGCCTATCTATTGAAGAGCTACCGTTTAGTCAAACCAATACCGAGCCAGTTGGTTCCGGCGCCTACGAACTGGAAACATTGAAGCGAACAAAGTCCGGTTTGATCGAGAGTTACGTGTTGCGTGCGTATTCTCAGCACGGACAAACACCGAACATCGATCAGATTGAAGTGACTTTCTTCAGTAGCGAGAGCGACCTCAATACCGCTCTTACAAGCGGCGCAATTACCAGCACTGCATACCTTGATCCAAAAGATGTGGCGGTGCTTGATACGGAACGTTTCTCTGTTTATGACATGGCTCTGCCGCGCGTCTTTACTATCTTTTTTAACCAAAATAAAACCCCTGTCTTGCGTGATAGTGCGGTTCGGGAAGCGCTCGATACTGCCATTGATAAAGAGGCCTTAGTCACCACGGTGCTTGGCGGACACGGCATACCCACAGATGTCCCTGTGCCAGCTGGCTTCAGTACGTTAGAATCGACCAGCACAAAAACCACTGCGACCGGAACTGACGACCGGATTGCCAAGGCAAGAGCGATACTGGAAGACGGAGATTGGGTGCAAAGCGAGGATGGCGTCTGGCAAAAAGACATTGATGATACGGTCACTACCCTATCGCTAACCTTGGCGACTGGTAACACTGACGTTTTTGTCGACACTGCTGCCTTTATCGCAGACGCATGGGAAACACTCGGTGTAGCAGTTGAAGTGCAAAAATACGAACAGACCGATCTCGTACAGGCGGTAATCCGCCCACGTGATTATCAAACCCTTTTGTTTGGTACAGATATTGGCCGCTCACTTGACCTGTATCCATTTTGGCACTCATCACAGCGTGAAGACCCTGGTCTTAATATCGCTGCCTACGCCAACATCACGGCCGACGACCAACTTGAGGTCTTGCGTAGTAGCACCGATGAAAATGAGCGTCGTAATGCCCTCCAAGCTTTCAATGAGGAGATAGAAGAAGACCATCCCGCCATTTTCCTCTACACCCCAACGTTTACCTTTGTTGTGAACAAGAACATCATGTCGATCCCACTGCAGCGTATTGCCAGAGCAAGTGAACGCTTTAGTACCATTGCCGATTGGTATATGAATGAAGATCAGGTATGGCCATTTTTTACCGATAATTAGAAATTAGTACAACCTACAGAATAACTGAAAACAATTTATGAACACACAAAACAACAACCGCAAACCGAATCGAAACAGCCGGAGTTACCACGGTCGACCAAATGGAAGCAGGCGCCCTACCGAGCGCACCGGCGGCACTGACCGAGGTCAGCAAAAAGACGGTTCTCCTAGCCGACCAAAGACCGGTGCTACTTCGCGAAAGCCGAGCGGCAAAAAAGGTCCTGCCAAACGTTCCGGACGGGGACGTAGTCGTATGGCCAACCAACGCCGCCGCGGCACCAACCCATCGCTGCAACACCGTATCACCACTACCGATGAAAAAAACGGGGTTGTCATTCCTGAAGTGACCAGCGAAGACGTCGTACGCGTCATTCCTATCTCAGGTGTAGAAGAGATCGGCCGTAACATGATTGTCTTTGAGACCAAAGATGACATTGTAGTGGTAGATGCCGGTTTCCAGTTTGTCTCCGAAGAGTCAAACGCTCCCGGTATCAATTACATCCTGCCTAACACTCAGTATCTCGAGGAGCGCAAACACAAGATCCGCGCTCTCGTGGTTACACACGGGCACCTCGACCACATCGGTGGCATTCCCTTCATTATGGAACGTATTGGTAACCCTCCAATTTACACCCAATACCTAACCTCACTTATGATCGCCAAGCGACAAGAGGAGTTTCCGCACCTCGACCCAGTTGATATGCACGTGGTTAAAGAAGGCGAGTCGTTCACTGTTGGTAAGACTAAAGTGAAGACCTTCCCTGTCACTCACTCAATTCCTGACGCTATGGGTATTGCCTTTGAGACCAAGCATGGTGACGTTGTGGTAACTGGCGACATTCGCCTTACTCACGAGGATGGCGAGGTAGATAAAGAAGAACGTGAGTCATGGGAAAGTGTTGGTAAGAACAACAACCTGCTTATGCTCGCCGACTCAACCAATGCTGACCGCGAAGGTTTTTCAGCACCAGAATCAATGGTGTTTGAAGCCCTTGAAAACATCATAAAGAACGCCACTGGACGTCTTATTATCGGTACCTTTGCTTCACAGTTTGAACGTCTTATCCACGTCATCAAGATGTGCGAGAAGTACGGTAAGTTTGTAGTACCAGAAGGACGCAGTATCAAAAGCCATATTGACATCGCGCTTATGGCCAAGATGATGGAAGTAAAGCCGGGTGTCATCATCAGTGGGCAAGAAATCGAAGATCACCCATCTGACCGCATTGTGGTCTTGGCAACGGGCGCGCAAGGTGAGGAGTTTGCTGCCCTTATGCGTATGGCCACTGACAAGCACAAGTACATCACCCTTAATGAGCGTGATACGTTGGTACTATCTTCGTCAGTCATCCCTGGTAACGAGATTGCGGTTCAGAAACTAAAAGACAACATCTACCGCAAAAATGTCCGCGTCATCAACTACAAGAGTGCTAGTGTGCACTCTTCTGGGCACGGCAACGCTGGTGAGCTTAATTGGGTACGACAACGCGTCAACCCTAAGTTCTTGGTACCAGTCCACGGACACCACTTCCACCTTAAGAGTCATATGTACAGCGCCATCGAAAATGGTTTCAACCGTGAGAACATCGTGGTACCGGACAACGGTAGTATCATCGAGATCGAAAACGGTGAAAAAATCAGTGTCCGCCAAGAAAAAGCCCCGACAGAGCTGCTTATGGTAGATGGCTTTACTGTTGGTGCACGACAAGAGGTGGTCTTGCGCGACCGCCAGTCCTTGGCTAACGATGGTATGTTTGTGATTATCGCAACTGTTAATACCAAAAACGGTAAACTACGTAAGTCTCCGGATATCATTTCCCGTGGCTTTGTCTACCTACGCGAAAACCAGCAGCTTCTGTCTGAGGCGCGTATCCTCATCAAGAAGACTGTCGAAAAGCATACCGACCGTATGCATCCGCTTGATCTTGATTTTGTGAAAGACGAACTGACTGACGTCATGAGCGGCTTCTTGATGCAAAAAACCCAGAAGACCCCAATGGTCATTCCGGTCTTGATCGGCATTTAAGTCCATACTGACCCCCAAATCTACAAAGGGCCACCCTTCGCGAAGGGTGGCCCTTTGTTTTGTTTGTCTATCTACTCTATTCCACACACAGTAACTTTCTTCTTTGGACGCAGAAACGTACACTACACCTATGCCTCAACGTCTGGCGCGCAAAGCCGCTGCTTACAGTACTAACGTACTCATTGTGAATGTAGCCATACTATTGCTGATTTTTTCGTCGTTCATAACCAATTACATTAACTCGTCATACATCGAGCAGTTTGTCTCAAGCGAGGGCATAGGACTTATGTATACGATTGGTGCAGCTTTGACGATACTCATCTTTCTCTTTGTCTCTCGAATACTGCGCCAAGTCGGTAACTACTACACTGTCTTAGGCCTTCTGTTGTTAGATTTTTGTGTACTCATCGGTATGGCTTTTGCAGACAGTTTGCGCACTGCTGTACCACTATTTATCGTCCATATTACTGTAGTCACTCTCATCTTTTTTAACTTTGATATCTTTCTTGAAGAGGCGATTGGAAAGAAAGAAGACTCAACCGGCTCACGGCGCGGCCTACTTTTAGCACTTTCCAGTTTTGTTGGTGCCTGTACACCGCTGTTTTCCGGCTATCTGGTTGGTGAAAGTGCCGCGTTTGAACGCGCGTATTACACTGGAGCACTCATGCTCATTCCCCTCTTTGCTGTGGTCATGTTTGGCTTCAGACGTATCGGCAATCCAAAGAATCACGAGGTTAAGATCATCGAAGCTATTCGCAGTTTTTGGATTGAAAAAAATATTAGGTTTGTATTTTTGAGCAACCTCCTGCTTTGGTTCTTCTTCTGTTTTATGGTGGTCTATACCCCACTATATCTCGCCACCGAGATGCAGTTCTCATGGAGCACCATTGGCATTATTCTCTTTGGTGGTCAGTTGGCGTATGTGTTCTTTGAATATCCAATCGGACGCCTTGCTGACAAATACATCGGTGAAAAAGAAATGATGATCTTTGGCTTTTTGATCATTAGTGCCAGTAGCGCCCTTCTCGCTTACTTGACCAACGACTCTGTATGGCTGTGGATTATAGCCATGTTTATCACCCGTATGGGTGCCAGTCTCATAGAGGTCACGACCGAAAGTTACTTTTTTAAACACACTAAAGGCTCCGACGGCCAAATCATCAGTTTTTTCCGTATGGCTAATCCGCTTGCCTATATTGCCGGACCGCTGGTAGTGAGCCTGGCTTTACTCTACGTACCATTTAATCTCACTTTTGTGGTTCTTGGTCTTTGTATGCTCTCCGGAGCAGTCTTCGCGCTACAACTCACAGACACAAAATAACTCTCACGGGAGGGTAAAACGATTACCAGTTTTATTTACCAATTTTTCTTGGCACAGCGATTCAAGCTGGGTTCTAAATTGAGTCCGTGTTTTAGCCTGCACCAACTGTTCAAGCTTGTCTTTTGAAAGTGGGCCCTTGGCAAGCGCTCTCACGATCGCACCACGCACTTGTCTATCACTGCCCGCAAAAGGTGACTGCTTAGTGTAGTGTCGACTGCGCTGGTTTGGGTTACCATGCTGTTTTTTGATATAGGCCCCGTAATCCATAAGTGCCCAGTACCACTCTCTTGGTTTATCACTATCCATAGTTAGTTCGATATATCGTACTAAGTCTACGTCCTTGACATTAGTGGCGTCTGGAAAAAAGTGATGCAGAAAGACTGTACGCACATTGGTCTCAATAAGTGCCGTTGGTATCTCATACGCAAAATTCATGATAGCTGCGGCAGTATACGGGCCAATGCCAGAAAGTGTCTGTAAGGTTTGTTGGTCTTTGGGAAAGCGCCCGCTATGTGCCTCCATAATTATTTTGGCACATTCATGTAAATGTTTGGCGCGCCTGTTGTAGCCAAGCCCTTGCCACATACGCAAAACCTCTCCAAGTGTAGCCTTGGA
The DNA here is from genome assembly GCA_020632155.1 of Candidatus Nomurabacteria bacterium. GTDB lineage: Bacteria > Patescibacteriota > Minisyncoccia > Phycocordibacterales > UBA918 > OLB19. The sequence goes on from JACKGE010000004.1 coordinate 8,298, forward strand.
TACGGCGCTAACAGTTGGCCATTTTTTAATAAACGCAGTGAACTTGGGCACCACTCGATCAACTTGTGTTTGTTGTAGCATTAGCTCAGAAACGAGTATCCGATACGGGGTGATGTGTGTACGCCACGGCAGCGTGTGCCGACCGTGCGCACGGTAGTGATCCCAAACCTGCTTTTGAAAACGACGTATTGCCCTTTTGTCCATCACTCACTCAACATCAATTACCCGTTCCCCGTTATAGGTGTCTTCATCTGGAATGATAAAAATGGCCAGTAAATACATAAGGGCAAACGGAAAAAAGCCCGTCACCAAAGTAATAAACACAAACAGAAGTCGCACCACCACCGGATCAAGTCCACTGAATTCACCAAGCCCACCAAGAATGCCAGTAAACATGCGATTGTCTTTACTTTTATACAATTTTTTCATACTGAAACATTACAACGTATAGATCATATCCTTGCGTTCCACTACCACCTCCCAGCCTACATGTTTGGCGTGCTCGTACAATTTTTTGTTAGGGTTAAAGCAGATCGGCCGTTCCACTGAATCGAGCAAGCTGATGTCACCTTCAGTATCACCCACTCCAACTGAACCCGTAAGGGACACTTGCTCACGCTCTACCACCCGAGACACAATATTGGCTTTATTGGAAATAAGATGCTCGTCTGCGACCGCACCCGTGAAAAGGTCTTGTGGGCCAGTTTCATAGATACGGCCATAAACCTTATCAAAACCATACTGCTTACAGAATTCATCGAGAATGGTCTTTGGAGACTGTGATATTGCAACCACATAGTAGTCCTGTTCTTTGAGTTCTTTAATGAGATCACGGGTATAGCGATACACATGTTTACTTTGGCGCGCTACCACCTGCCGGCCAATATCTGCTAAATCACCATAAAAGACGCCTTTGATGTGCCTCATGTACGCTCGCACAACCGCCCCAATATATTCTTCGTAACTACCCTCACGGTCGCGCCATGCGGCAAACTCAGTAGCGTACTCGTCACGAACTTCGGGGGCAAAAACTCCATCTTTAATAAGCTGTTCCACCAGCTCAATCAGGAGACTGGACCGAAATACCGTTCCATCAATATCAAAAAAGGCTACTTGCTTGGACATAATTCTATTATACCGCAAGTAGTGAACGCTATAAAACCTCAATAAAAATTGGCCTAAGTTCACGCCACTCTCGGTATGGAAGCGTACGTTCACTATAGCGACCAGCTTCGTAAAGCCCTATTTCCGAAATAATCAGTGACTGATCAGCAAATGTGTTTTCGACGTACGCTAGGTGTCCGATGTCTTCTTCATCCGTCCACTCCATTACAGAACCTACCGTCGGGGCGATACTGATATGTATGTGTGGCTGTCCGGCTAAAATAGTTTGCCAACGACCCGCCAGTCGTGGCCTCACCTCTGGCCAAACGATAGCGCGTCCTGACTGTAGTAACCGAGCATACACATACTCAACGGCTTGAAGTGGCATCGCAAGCGGTGTTGCAGCAAACGTATCGCTAATATAGGACCGAACCTGCTCTGTTACTGAATGCTCAGGTCCATAGTACTCCCCGACTAAAAAATTAAATTCTTCAAAGTTTTTTGCTTGACCCAATTCATCGCGCAACGTCCATCCAAGAATTTGTGGTGTCTGTATCTGTGCCCAGCGACCGCTACTTACCAGCACCTCCACTTGTTGGCCAGCCGTTAATACCGATACTGCACCGTCAAATGTCTGCGTAGGTTGTTCATAGACATAAGATTTTTCACTAACTACGTACTGTATCGCCATGGGAGCAGGCGTATCAACCGTTTCTGAAGAGACAGTGCTGCCGGTTAAAAGCTCACGTACCGGTGTAGTAAGATACAAAGGCTTCAATGTCTCCGGCTTGTTTTTGGGGGCAAAGCCAAACCACTCAACAAACGTAAACTGTGCTAGTTCCTGTAGTGCTGCCGTAAGTGCATTCATATATCAGGAGCGGCCTAGCCGCGAAACTACTTTTTACTTATCCGTGTGTACAACCGATAGACAATAGCTCCCAAACTCATCACAAAGATGACAAAGAGTGCGAAAGGACCAATGACTGGAATAAGACCGGTTATCTTAACAGCTACTGCCCCAACGACAATCCAAATGAGGTTGACTGGTTCGCGCGCACTAAAAGCAGTGGCAATAAGACCACCGACGACAACTGGCATAAGTATAAACGCGAGCAAGAGTGCCAGCATAAGCAGCGCCAGTGTAAAGAGACCGAGTAGTGAGCCTAAGACCGTCACCAGCAAGAAGAGTGCGAGTACCGGCGCAAACAAAAGTACTGCCAGACCAACAAGACTCACCACACCGGTAGATCGTTTGGTAGTAGCAACCAGCTGTGTGAGTTCATTCTTTGCCAAAAGGTATACGACCAATGTTGAAAATAGTGAGATGATGAATGGTAGCCAAACCATGCGTGTATTTGGGGTGGTGTCAGGAGTCGGTAGTGACTGAGCGATGACATCCCCTACCACAACCGCATTTTGACTACGATTGAGCTGCCCACCCGTGTGTTTTACATCACCCTCGACAGATGCGCGGTCACCGAGTGTGAGCGTCGAAGCGATGGTCATATCAATGTCACCCCCGAGAGCTGAATCAATACGCACATCACCAGCAGCTCCGATGACCGATCCGGCCACATTTCCTTCTACAGTGAGTTCACCGCCATGAAAGTACACATTACCGTCGACACTCGCTGTAGACAGGATCTTGAGTGTGCCACCAAGCACAAACACATCACCGCCAACATGTTCAGCGATAATCGTCTCGCCGCTAAAAGAACGTACGTCGTCTGCGACTGGCGCATGTACATTGGCACTGCCAGCAACAATAACGAGGTCTTCTTTTACCTCACCGTTAGTGGTAACCGAGCCGCCAGCGGCATACATGTCACCCGCTACCTCACCGGACATTGCAATGGTCCCCGCTAGTGCATAGAAATCATTCTCAATAATCTGGTCTCTAGCAACCCCAACTTCTTCTCCAGTACGAACAACCGTCTCAGCAGACGCACAAAACGGCAAAGCAATAGCGACCAGCGCTACCAATACCGTAAATCTATTCTTCATCATATGTGCTTATTCTGGCCGTTTTTGAAGCTATTGTCCAGTTGTTCAATGGCTTTTTGCTCTCCTTCTACTCGCTCTGTCTCCTTTTTAATGGTTGATTCAGCGATATTTTGTTTATCGTACAGGTTCATCAGTGAGAACGTAACCATGGCTGAAAACATGATGCCAACAAAGTTAATGAGAAGTAGCACCACCGAGCCAGCAATGATCTCCATATCAAGAGACGCAACACCAACCCCAACTACCGCCAGTGGCGGGATAAGCGCTACTGAGATAGCAATACCCGGCAATGTCTCACTCCACTCCGGTTGTCCAAGAGCATACGCCACCGCTGCGCCCGCCACCACGGCTACCAAAAAGTGCAGGAGGTCATAATCAGTACGGATCATGATCTCGTTCGAAGCTTGTGGATCGCCATTTGAAAACAACAAGGTTACGACAACCGCAACGCCAATGGCTATCAGAAATGACTTGGTAATAGTAAAGACCGAACGACTGAACACACTCGGGTTGGACATCACAAGACCAAGCGAAAGACCAAGGATCGGATAGAGTAGCGGTGCAATGAGCATACTACCAATAACAATTGAGGTATTGTCAGCCAACAGACCAAGCGTGGCCATCAGGACCGAAAGAGCAACAAAGTAAAAGAAGTCAAAGTCGGGCGTACTGGACTGCATAAGCTTGCGGACCAAAGCTGCTTTATCTTTATCATCAACAGCGCGAAAACGGGCAAAAATAGACATGTCAGTGGTGATTGGTTTAGTAAGTACCGTATAGTATACCGTGAAAGCCCACGTAACTCACGCACTTGGTGTATATCATGAGGCTACCCTCACGCTTGACTCGGTTTCGGGCGATTCAACTTGATATAAGGATTGGATATAGAGAAAGACCAGTGTCGTAGCGCAGATAGCCCCAAATAATACCAAACCAGTAATGATAAGAAACAATCGTGGAGACCTCATAGAGCACTTACATACACTACTGGGGCTTGTAATAGCGCGATCAGCGCCAACCCAAGCAGCACTAGAAACAAACCCGCCAAAAAAACAATGAGTCTTGCGCGCGACAACTCACGTTTGCCGGTATGCCAGTTACGGGTGTATAAAAATTGAAATACAAATGATGTAAAACGCATGCTTTTTCTATCATTTAAACAACTCTTGCCCACGCTGCCACAATTCTTCGTGACCCTGAAGCTTTAGCCAATACCACCATTCAGCGCCCCATAAGTACTGTTTTTGGTAGCGGGTCTTGGCTGCATACGCAAGGATGTCATTGAACTTATCGAGGTCCATACGCGTATACTGCACCTCAAGTGGAACATCAGTGACCGGCTCAAGCAGCCATGGTTCAGCAGAAAGCTCTATAAGCATCGTTTCTTTGTGACCAAAGAATAATGATATGAGACCTTCTTTAAAACGGTAAAACCACGGTGGAAGGACGGTACGAAACTGGCCGAGTTCCGGATTCCAAAAGTAGACATACACGCTGGTACCAAACGCATCACCAGCTCGGTACGCGCCTAGCCACGTACCGAGGTTACCACTGTCAGTGACAAGGATCGGCCGCGTTCCATCAAGCTCTCGAACCAATGCCACTTCTTCGTGCAAAAAATCCTCATCAAGTGTACCGCAATGCTCGTAGGCAAACAGTGACAGGTACGGTTCATTCTCAACCTGCCAGTACGTTACCGCTGGACTATCTTTGTACCGCGTAACCACCGTTTTAATATATTCACGTAGTTCCGCTTTTTGCTCTTCCCATGACATACCTGCAGCCCACTCGGGGATGTGGCACTCAGGCCAACGTGGCAAACGTCTCCCAACCGCCAAGACCACATCCGCATGTACCTCCTCAGCGCGACGGACTTGGTAATCAAGTTCGGAGAAGTTATAGATACCTTTACTAGGTTCGATCATCGGCCAGTGCGCTGCCAAGCGAAAATGCCGTACTCCAAGGTCATCAATGATGGCATCGTAGGTCTCTTGCCAATCGAGGTCAAGTTCCCGCGCGTACATGGTATTAAACGACATACCATACGTTATATTTTTTGGTTTTGATTTATGCGCTAAGAAAACTACCGCTACCATGAGCAGTACCAGCACGACTCCTGTGTATATAACTAGTTTCTTCCAGCGTGACATGCCTTAGTGGAATAAGATAATGAAGCCAATACAGATAATGGCTACGTACAAGAACTTACGGAAGATGGTCTTGATATCGTGCTCGTTCTCACCTGCCGCTACGGGAATATATTTACCGATCAGCAAACTGATGATTAAGATAAACACGAACTTCAAGCCATCAAGCGCCTGCACGACCGCGACGTCACCCCAGTCAGTGGCTTTGAGAATCATGAACGATGCCACGCCGGCCATGATCTTATTAGAGAACACAAGAATCGCTATCTTGCGTGTGGTGTTTTTGGTCTGCTGTTTGATCTTATCAAAGTAGACCGGCACCAAAAGGAGCGAGAGCGCAAACAATACAAAACAGATACGTGACCAAAAGAATCCATCATCAAAACTAGTTTCCTGAAAGAGACCTTTCATGGAAATGTAGTGCAGGGCGAAAAAGAGTCCGCTGTGCACGGTATGAAGTGCAATTGACGAAGTGAATCGTACCTGCGACACCAAGAAGGTACCAATGGCCAAAAGGACAATGCCCCAAATGAAGTTCGGAGCGAGGCGAGTCTCCAGAAAGAGATACGACATGCCGAAGGTTGAGATGGCAGAAACCGCACCAATCACTGGCATCACGTCAGAAGCGTCGGCATGCTTGAGCGCGTTATAGAGCGATACCAAAGCGATAAAGAACGTGTACGCTGCCAAGATAGACATACCAACCACTTGAATGGTTGGTGTCTCTACATTGCTAAGCTGCGGAAAGCCGTATTTCTCTAAGCCGGGTATCCAGCCAAGAAAATAAATAACCACCCAGAAGCCGGTAACGATACAAGAGTAGAACGCGTACACAAACGGACGCGGCAACGCCTTCTCATCAGTGACGAGATACTTATCAATAATCGCTACCACCGCATTAACAAACTGTGCGGCAGTAGTCAGTAATATCCATGACATACTGGAATTATCTCATTTAAACAGTTAGAAAGCACATCACTTACCCACCTAGGGTAGGTGTCAGTTATTTCCACAAAACTGGGATGAATGCGAGGCGTACAAGTAATATATGAGGAGTCGTATAAGAATACGGTGACGAGTAGATTACGGTGAACAACGAAGCAGTCGCCTAGTTTTGTGGAAATAAGCCGTTGTTTTCGCAGATTTGTTTGTACACGTACGCCGACGGTCGTACTTTTCGCTCCAGAGTCTCATAGTCTATTTCAATCAGACCAAACCGCTTCTCAAAGCCAAGTGCCCACTCGTAGTTATCAAGTAGTGACCAGTACATGTGACCGCGCACATCCATACCATCCTCTATTGCTTGCCAAACCGCTCTTACCTGTCTTGTAATGTAATCTGCGCGATATTTGTCAGCCTCATCTGCTAAACCTGCCTCCGAGACAAATAGCGGCCGCTTGTACTTGGAAAGTAACTTGAGTGAACCGTAAATACCTTCAGGATAAATATCCCAATCCATGTCCGTCTTCTCGTACACAGCTTTGTCGCCAAACTTTTTATGAAAGTAGTAGTTAAGTCCAACCGAATCACATTTTTTATATGTCCGACGCATGAATTTAGACGTCCAGAAATAGTTAGCAAACCACGCAATCACTTTATTGATTGGATTCCAGTTAGCATGGAAGAAGATAACGTGTTTGACCACACTCACTTCTACGGCTGGCGCTTCGGCTTTTATGGCATCATAGGCGGCGTTATGAGCACGAGCTAAATTTTTCATTACACGCAGGTATAGCCATAGGTTCTTTATTCCCTTTTGTGCTTTGGCTTCATAGGTGCGACCAGAGTTGGTTATAGAGACCATATCAGTCAAGCTAAAACGTTTGAACGGAGGCCAACTGCCGCGCAGCCAACCATTGGAACCAATAACATTTGGCTCATTCATAGTTGAGATACCAACAAGGTCTGTCCCCAATTCTTTAGCCACAAAAGCAGCATACCGAGCAAATACTTGCGGTGAGTCTTTTCGTTCAAAGCCACCAGACTCTGAGAACCAGAGCGGCAAGGTAAAGTGCCATAGGGTTATAAACGGTCGCATACCGCGAGCTTTGAGGGCAGCAATGACGTTCCGATAGTGTTCAACTGCTTCCATATCAAACTCACCCTCCCGCGGCTCGATGCGCGCCCACTCAAGAGAAAAACGGTGGGCGTTATGCCCGAGTTCTTTAGCTAGGTCAAAGTCAGACTCGTAGCGATGGTAGTGATCACAAGCGCGACCACATGGTGGCACTCTGCCTTCGGTGGCTGCCTTGGCCCAATCGGTATTTTCTATTCCTCCCTCTACTTGGTAGGAGGCGGTTGCAGCGCCCCAATAAAAATTTTCTGGAAACTTTTTCATACGCGTTGCTGCAGCACCTTACAGGTGCGGTACACCTTGTCGACGTTTTTGTTCATTACTTCCAAAAACATCAGGCAAGGTCTTGCGAAAGCATGCCATGCTTTCTCACCCCAATAAAATCCTTCTGGAAATTGCATTTCTTTTGCCATAATAGGGCTAGTATAGCAGAGTAACGACCGCCAAAATCAATGCTATACCAAACAACCCATATTCTATGCAACTGATCCAGTTTAGTCGCAAGTACCAGCGTTCAATCCAGTCTTCATCACCCCAACGATCTATATAAGACGGGAGTTCATCTTTGGACCACGAGACCAGCAAACGGAGCCTACGTTCAGAAGTATTTATGTGCGCCCAATCTCCATCCGAAACAAGTAAGAACTTTAGTCGATTTACTCTCCGACCCAAAAATTTGTAATTGTGTGAGGTAAATGGCCACAATAATTTAATACCCCAGCCAGTGCCGTACAGATCATTGATAAAATGTAGCAAAGTTGCAAACAAAAAGACAAAGCCCCAGAAACCAAGCCACCATGCTAAAAGTGTACCTGCCACAATGAAGACTATCGGGTAATGTAAGCCGTCACGGTGGTCGGTTGGATGTTCACTGCTAGCTGCTAGCTTGCCCCGCCGCCAGAGTTCAGGAATTGCATCGAGGTCTGGGCACATGGCAAGTAAAATACCCACTAGGAAGTACCACCACACCACTTCGGCACCTGTACACCAACTGGCGAGCAAAACGGCAAAAATACCGTTCGCCCAATCCGCCAATAAAACTAATATGTTTTTCATATCTATATCTTAAAATACTGAAGCCATTTTTTATACAGCTCCGTTGTTGCTACCACATCACGCACGTTATAACGAGCAATATCAAGAAACTGGCCGTCTTTATAGAGCTGCGCCACATCGTCACCGGCGACACCCTCTGCCTTAGGGCTTTCAATCCCATAGGCGCGGCAAAAGAGGTGTAAATTGGGCCGGCGGTGCATAGCGCCGTAAAAGGTCAATTGGTCTTGGAGGTCGATATGTTTAACGGTCTTTTGTTGATAGAGATAGCGGCCACTCATCATATCTACCGTGGGCTTGATGCCAAGTATCACCGCCCGATGCACAAGAAATGGCACATCAAACGCGCGGCCATTGAAGGTCACAAACGTGTCGTAGTGCTGCGCGCCATCCCAGAATTCACTTAGCATTTCCTCTTCTGTCCGCTCCTTGAGTGTGTACTCTCCTACCTTCTCCTCTTTAGTACGATATATCGTACTAACCGCGTCTGTGTCTGTATTGGTGCTGTAATAGACCACGCCTTGCTGACGCTCTAAGTCGTAGAGGCCAATTGCTACTACCTGCCCCGTTAGCGGTGAAAAGCCTAGGCCTTCACGGATGTCTCGCAGGGCCGCTTCCCTTTCCTCATCACTTCCCGCAGTACGTTCCACCCACCGCGTCAATACATGTTGCGTGGTCTCATCGAGTGCATCCCAATCTTCACCTATCGTTTCGATATCAAAGATAAGGGTAGCCATAGTGATTATCGAAACGTAGCTGGCGCACCAGCAAAACAGGCTATGAGAAATGGCTCTTGCGGTCGTACATAATACTGATAACCGGTTGCAGTGACCTTGCCGCCGCAGGTATCGAGGTCGTTGGTATCATTTTTTACACCAAAAATAGGTAGGCCATCAAGCGCATACCCGATAAGGGTTGACTCGGTGTAGCCTGAAAAACGTTTTGCATCATTGTTATGCATCAAACTACCATCACTAGCTATACCAATGACTGCCGAAGGAATGCACGTATCAGAGGTACGGCGTTGCAACGTAAACGGCAAGTCAATGAGTACGCGATTGCTAACCTTCTGCTCTGTGCTTGTACCCACCGTCTCGGTACTCACTTCTGCTACCGATACTCGTCTAACACCTTCGACAAACGACATCGTAACCCCTGCCTGAGGCCAACTTGCTAATACTGACGGCTCTTCTTCGTAGTTGGCACATCGCAACAGTGTACGAGAATCTGTTCCCTCCTCACCTTCGTCAGTACCTTCATCAACGGACGTAAGGACCGGACCGCCACCCACTATTCCTTCTCCCGCGGCAATTTTGGCTTTTAGCGCTGCAATAAGTGATTCACGGTTGTTAGTTGGGGCTGAAGACCAAGCACCCAAATCTTTTTGCGAAGCATCTGAGAAATCGACCTGAAGTGACCTCTGTAACTGACGGTCTTGCATGAGGTCTTTAACTACTGTGATACCGATACCGACACACAAAAACAGCAAGACAAGCATGTACAGGAAAAAATCGCGCGTTCGAATCATTACTGCTAATCATAACAAACAGGGCCGGCGCTTTGCGCCGGCCCTGTTTGTATAACTTATTTCTTTTTTGCCTTCTTGACTCCTGTCTTTTTCGCCGGAGCCTTTACCGCCTTTGCTTTACCATTTCGTCCTTCAACTTTTATCTTTACCATTTGTTCAATGCGACGGATGTCAGCAAGGAGATGGGAGCGTTCTGCGTTATACAAAACTGCGTTAAAAATCGAACGCCCGCCGTTCTTAGCAAAGACCGAACGATCGCCAATTTTTTTGTTGACTTTGATACTGTAGAAGGATTCAAGCTCTTCAATTTTCTTAATGCCGGTAAGGCCGGTTATCTTGCCCTCTTTCTCAGCAAAGTACTTCATGTAAGCTGCATACCCTTTACACTTTTTAGGAATGATTGGCTTTCGCGGTATACGCACGGCAATATCGTTCATAGTGTGATTGATGTCACAGCTAAGCGAATGCAAAATGTCGCGAAAACCACCAAGGCGTGGTCCGACTTCAACCACCTTCCACTCGTCATCAATCTTCATAAGTTCTGTATGTGCCGAGGTACTGCGCAGGCCAAGCGCGTGTATAGCCGACTCAGTGGCAGCGCGAGCGCGCTCAACTGACTCTTTTTTGAGAACTGTTGGTGTAATCTGTAGGTAGTTATAAAAATCATCGCGACCACTCTCGCGAGCTGTTCGTTGGCGCACAAGTGGACAATGATAGACACCCCCACGGGCATCGACATAAGAATCGATTGAGTAGAGATCACCTTCCATGTAGGCCTCGGCAATTACCTTTGGTTCCTCAAGACGACCGTCTTTCTTGTACGCTGCGCGTAATTTACGGAAGACAGCCCGCAATGTCTTGTCGAGCTCTTCTGGGTGATAACACACACTTACGAGCAAACTACCGGCTAGGTTGGTTGGCTTGATAACCATTGGAAAACCAACCTTTTCTTTGATGCGGTCTCGTTCGGTCTTAGTATTGTGTTTGACCAAAGTGAACGCCGGTACAATCTTTGAATTGTAAAGACGAAAACGCTTGCGCATTTCGTACTTATCAGTGGCCCAGAGAAGAGACTCACTGGTTGGTGTTCGCAGATACGGCACGTGCGGAATAATCTTTGCAAAGCGAGCAATATTAGCTTCACTACGACACGTAATGGCCAAAAGCTCATCTTGATACGGCAACAGCGCCTCCGTTATCTTATGGGGTTTGGAAAAGTCACACTGCACCAAAATATCGTAACCTTCTTTGCCTTCCGGAAGGCGGATACGAGAGTCCCAAAGCAGCATAATGCGGTATTTCGTACCATGACTCTTTTCGTACGTCCGCACGTCATCCACCATGCGAGGGGAAAGATTCATGGTGAAAACCAATATATTCTTTACTTTCTTCATTCTAAGTAAGCTCAAAAATAAAATGCGTTAAAGACGCATGTTTCTCGTGTCTGAATATCAGAATACTACTGGGCTAATATACCATAAAAACTAATAGCTGTACACGCTACGACACACTATTATGTAACGGCAAATATGCCTTAGTTGGACCCATATGGTAGCGGCCAAACTATCGTTTAGCGGCCAAGGCTTCGTACGTATCTAACAAAATGTCTTCAAATTGTGTGTTTGCTGATTCAGCAATACCATACCAACTTGGGTTGGTATTGATTTCTATGAGACGATACTGGCCGTCCGTTTCTGATTTTATAATATCAACTCCAGCTAAATCATGAGGCATCGCCGTAACTGCAGCTTCGGCTAATCTAAAGACTGTGTCTTTTTCACCATCATCAGCAAGTGGTTCAGCGTATCCGCCACGGGCTAAGTTAGCCCGAAAGTCACCCTCTGCTGGAACGCGCCGGTACCCACAAATAGCGTTACCCTCAAGAACGAGCACACGAACGTCGTTGCGGTGCGGAAGATATTCTTGAAACAAATAGTCTGAAGGACCTTCAACAACACTCAAGTCTTCCTGACTTCGGATAATATGAACGTGGTCACCATGGGTTCCTCGAACTCGTTTGGCGACTACCGGATTACCCAGTTTAGAACTGAGTGTTTCCCAATCCGGAGAGCGCGTAAACTCAGTTGCAGGTATCGGTAGTCCAGCACGTGAAAAACTAAGTGTCTGAAACATCTTATTGTGTGTCAGGTGTGGAACGCGTGAACGATTATTGAGTAGTGGGATACCAAGGTCATCACACACCTGTCCAAAAGCAATTCCAATTGGGTCTGCCAAACCAGCATAATAGTGCAAAGCATCATAGTTTGCTGCACAGGAGTTTACAAACGCCGTCACACCACTAAGAGACAGTGGCATGTCTGCCAGAGGAATATGCTCCACTTCATGACCACGCAGTGCTGCTCTTTTTGCCAAGCACTCAAAACTCTTCTGCGGCTTTCCAGCAATAAAACCAAATTTCATAGAGACAATGTCAGACTCCTTAAATCCCAAACTCAACCTCAGTTCCCGCTTCTGTGTCAGCAGAAGGAGCTACGCCGAGAGCCTTCTCGATAGCGGTGTTAAAGTCATCAAAGGTCTCGTAGGTCATCTTCTCATCGTTGAGGAAGAAGCTTGGAGTGCTCGAAAGCCCAAGACCACGGGCTTCATTGAAGGAGTCACGAATAGCATTGGTGATGACTGAGGAGTTTAGTTGGAGTTTGAACTGGTCCATATCGAGACCTATTTCTTCAGCATACTGCTCAAAGAAGCGAATTGGTGTTGGTGAGGTTGACCACGTTGTCTGATTAGCAAACAACTTGTCGTGCATTTCCCAGAACTTACCTTGCTGCGCAGCTGCTTCTGCCGCTTGTGCTGCCGGTACTGCATTGGGGTGAATGTTCAACAGTGGGAAGTGTCGGTATTCAAAACGAATCTGATCGCCATACTTGGCCATAATATCTTCGACATACGGTTCGAACTGGGCGCAGGCTGGACACTGGAAGTCACTGTATTCCACCAATACCACCGATGCGTCAGGGTTGCCTTTTACATGGTCCTCGATGACGACACCTTCATTAGCCTTACTCTTTACTTGCTGCGAATACACGACCGAACCGATAATAGCCACCAACGCTATAAGTCCAACTATTTTCCAAAAATGATCTTTCATACCAAAGTGATTACCTCAATAAGTGAGACCTATAGTACCACAGCTTGGTGTATGTGCCTGAAATATAATTTGTACTCTGCGTGACAATAGCTTATGCTGAGCAAAATATGGCTAAACGTAACTTTATTCGCAAACCCAAGCGCCGCCGGCACGGCACCTCGTTCTGGGACCATGAATACGCTGCTGGTGGCGGCAATTTAGCGCTGTCCACTGACCCCGGAGAAGACTTAGAAAAATTCACTCGTTGGCTGGGACGGCAAAAAAACATTGAGTCCCTGCACCAAGGTGCTCGTGTACTTGATGTTGGCTGTGGTAATGGCCGTAACCTTGTCTTCTTAGCACAAGAATTCCGGATACGAGGCACTGGTTTTGATAGCTCTACCGCTGCCATTAAAGAGGCTAAGGAGCTCGGTGCTGCGCTCCCCCTTTCTTTTTCAGTGAGTAGTATGGCCGAGCCACTACTCTGCGCAGACAAATCCCAAGACCTTGTCCTTGATATGATGGCCTCACACTTTCTCGATGAAGCAGGACGAACACAATTGCGAAATGAAATTCACCGCGTTTTAAAACCGGGGGGTTGGCTCTTTCTGAAGACCTTCCTGCGCGATGAGGACCTCCACACCGAGCGACTGTTAAAGGACTACCCTGCCAAGGAAGCAAACACCTATATCCACCCCGTCATCGGTGTGCCTGAACACGTCTATTTTGAGTCTGAACTCTTAGAGTTCTATGAGGAGCGCTTTATTGTGCACAAGGTGTATCGCTCGCACCAGCACCGTTCCAAAGGCAAAGCTCGGAAACGCCGCACTATTTCGGTGTATCTACAAAAAGATCCGTATCAATAATCCATTAGAGTTCAGGGGTAAGTTCCGCGACTTCAACTGGGCGACGCGAGAATAGTTGTAGGCGTGGACGAAGCCAATTCCACACACCTTCGCGATAGCCTAAGAGTTCAAGGCCAGCAACAATCAGCAGAATCCCCGGAATGAATGGAAAAATGCCAAAAAGCACTCCAAATGAGATTGAGAATACTCCAACGGTTTTTCGGGCAACTTTGCGGGCCATAATACCCTCCTTGACGGAGTAGCTGCCCGACTCTTACAAAACCACTTTAACCTAGCTATTCCACGGCATTTTAGCGAGCAGGTAACGTAGTCCGCACCAACCCGTAAGGCCTGAAAGAGTGAAGCCAAAACCAAAAAATAGTGGTACAAAAACGAAATACGGATGCACAAAGACCGCCAGTACGTAGCCGGCGATGATAATAAGTCCGGCAGTGAGAAAAACTTGACGCATGATTGGCATACGGGTGGTGTCCGACTCAGTGGCAAACCCAGCTTTGTCCCACGCCGTAAGTCCCCCATCGACATTTATGACCTCTGCCGTTACTCCAAGGTCAGCAAGCATCTCCACCGCGCGGCGACTGCGGTTACCGGTATTGCAGTGTACGTAAATGGTCTTTTTGCCTTTAAACTCTGCAACACGATCATCGAGCTCATCAAGTGGCACATTACGAACCCCTTTGATGTATTTTTCCTCATACTCTGGTTCAGTGCAGACATTAATAAAGTCCACACTCGGATCACTTGCTTTATCAGCTACTACTTCTTTAAACGCTTCAACTGAAACTTGTTTCATACTAATATTGACTAACTTAGGCTTTCACTACATGTGGTGGCTCTTCACCTTTGAAAAAGGCAATGAGGTTCTCAGCCGCAAGGCGTGACATTGCATCACGCGTTTCTATGGAGGCAGACGCGATGTGTGGCGTAAGGACCACATTCTCAAGCTCCAGCAGTGTAGCGTTGATAGCTGGTTCGTTTTCAAACACATCAATACCGGCTCCGGCAATGACGTTGTTCTTCAGCGCCTCAGCTAGTGCTGCTTCATCTACCACCGGCCCGCGTGAGGTGTTTATAAGGTAGGCGGTTGACTTCATTTTAGAGAGTCGCGTCGCATTAATAAGGTGATGGGTAGCATCAAGGAGCGGTACATGGACCGAAACCACGTCAGCAACAGCCATAAGTTCATCAAGCTCACTCATGTATTCGCAAGCAATACTGTCCTCAAGTTCTGGTGATGGTTTGATGTCGTAATAGACCACCTTCATTCCAAGTCCGAGCTGCGCCTTCTTGGCCACTTCGGCCCCGATACGGCCGGCACCAACAATACCAAGCGTACGCCCTTTAAGGTCGCCACCCAAAAGCAGCTCCGGCGCCCACCCCTCATACTTGCCAGCGCGAGCGTAGCGTTCAGCTTCTGAGATACGCTTTACTGTTGCCATAATAAGTGTGAGTGCAAACTCAGACACACTGTCAGTAAGCACCCCTGGGGTATTGGTGACCGTAACGCCGCGTGAGGCGGCTGCCGGAACATCAATGTTATTGAAGCCAACAGCATAATTCGAAACGATCTTTACATTCGGTACTGTATCAAGTACGGCGCCATTGATTTTGTCTGACAGAAGCGTAAGAAGGCCATCATACGGAGCGCTTGTGATGGCGCTCTGTAATTCTTCTGCTGTGAGATTGCCTTCTTTTTCACTAATGGTGAGGTCATGCTCTGCTTCGCGAAGCATCGTGATACCAATCTCAGGTATTTTTCGAGTTACAAAGATACGTGCCATATAATTTTGGTTACTTATTTCCCCACCATGATAGCAGACACCCGCAGGTGTGTAGGTAGGGAGCTGTGTTTAGGTATGATACGGAAGCGTCACCACAAAGGTGGTGCCGACATTCTCTTCGGAGTTCATTTTGATAGTACCGCCAAGTTTTTCTACTGACTGCTTCACTACATAGAGACCAAGACCGGTACCCTCCGTCTGGTGTGTTTGGGCATTTGAGGCGCGGTAGAACTTGGTGAAGAGGCGTGGCTGCTCACTAGCAGGAATACCAATACCCGTGTCCGTTACGGTAATCTCTAGCTGCGAACCAACAAGACGATAGCCAATATCAACCGTGCCTTTTTCTGGTGTATATTTGGCGGCGTTTGAAAGCAAGTTGTTGATGACAATATGTAACAAACGAGGGTCAGCCTTAAGTGACAGCCCTTCCGGTTCGTAGTGCTGCCTGAGGTCAATCGACTTCTCAGCCACTTTTGGCATATTTTCATCAATAACTGACTCAAAGAAGGATTTGAGTTCCAGATTCTCTGCCTCGGTAGCAAACGTACCTGTCTCAAGCTTAGAGACACTAAGGAAGTCATTGATGA
>JACKGE010000005.1 GCA_020632155.1 Candidatus Nomurabacteria bacterium
TATATGTATTTACTCCTATTTTTTGCTTATCTTGCTCATTGATTAAGACTTCTTTCCGATTTATAGACTGTGACCTATATCCATGTACGATCGAAAGTAACTGGCCTGTTCGCACATCGAAAATTGGACCTCCTGAATTACCAGGATTGAACGCTACTGTAAACTCATAGAGATGATTTGTTTCGCTTGTTTTGTAACGACAATTAACAACTCCAACATCAGCACGCAGTAAAACGTTTGCCACTTTGGGACTATTCACATCACCGTTGTTAAAAGTAAGACTGCAGAGAGGATAACCAAGAACACCGATCTGAGTTGCTATATTTCTGAATTTATTATCAATCCTAATAAAGTCATCTTTATGAACATACACCTGCCCGTCTATGGAGTAGAATTTCTCATCCAGATAGATGACAGCTAAATCAACGTCTGGGTATATAAACAAATCTTTATCCAACTTTAGTTCTGTCCATCTGTAGTGCCAACTACCTTCGTCATCGTGTTTAATTAAATAGTATTTATCTCCGACTTTATGCTGCAGAAGTTCATTTTCACTACTAGTATCGTTAATCACATGAGCTGCTGTAATCATTCTATTGGGCGCCACAACACAACCAGTCCCAAGAGAGACCCAGTTCATCTGCTCTGGCTTTGTTGCATCCAATACTCTCCCCCGAGCAATCAAATATACTGATTTTTTAAGAAGATTGACGCATTCAACTGGAGTAGAGAAATGATTTGGCCTACTTGGTTTTTTAACTTTCTTCTTTTTGATTTTCTTAGCCATAAATTATTGAGATACAGTCCATACTCTGAACTTGTCTCAAGCTTGCTGCCGGACTAGGACTCGAAGCAAACTATCAAGCCAGAAACCCTATCCTTTCATTTCTTTACAGAGCTGCCGGACTAGGACTCGAACCTAGATGACAAGTGCCAGAAACTTGCATCCTACCATTAGATGATCCGGCAGCTCTATAAACAAATATCAACGATTGCCTAACGGCATCGGATAAAATGTGAAACTGTTCACATTTTATTCCATACCACTAGATGATCCGGCAGCAATGAACACAACCTTTATTTAAGTGGCCTCTATACTGCCAGATTATAGGCAATTACTCAACCGCTGTATTTGGATCAACGTACCACCAGCGGCAGGTCCCATCGGGAGCCATAAGGTCGACATCAAAAGCTACAATGCCCGTGTTCGGGAGTTTTTTAGCGCCAAGGAGGCCGCTGACAAACTCTCGCAGTTTAAGGTCACGGTCCGCACATACCATCTGCGTGAACATATCGATAAAGACAGCGTGTGAGACCACCGCTACCCGCTCCCCGTGGAGTGACGCAATGGCTTGCTGGGCGTTTTTAATACGGTTGCGAACCTGAAAGAGGTTCTCTGCTCCTTCGTTGTCCCAATCTGGCTCAGTGCGGTGCCGATAGAGTGAGAGTAAGTACGTAAAGGAACCAAAATTAAAGTGTGATTTGCCGTAGAGTGACCGCGGCCGGCGAAACTCCTCCACTCCGTCAATAATAGTGTGTGGTATGTCTAGCTCCTGTCCGATAATCTCAGCTGTCTGACGAGCGCGCACAAACGGACTACAAGCCAATGTGTCGATACCTTCCTCTGCCAAAAGTGGTGCTACTGCCTTGGCTTGTGCGCGCCCTAAGTCTGACAGCGGCTCTTCTGGTGCTTGGTGAATATGTCTTCGGTTGGCACACGTCTCACCGTGCCGCACAAAGTACACCCGTTTTACATTCCCTTCTGGCATATCTTATTCAGCAAAATGAGCGATGTCGTTCCATGTTACCAGTCGCCATACACCTCCAGTGATTTCAAACACCGTAATACCAGTATTGGACATCCGCAATGCGGCGTCTGCCTGCAGGTGCATGCGAGGTGTTAACATGTCACGAAGCAAAATAAAGGTCAGGAAAAAACGAAGGAACTTACCGTGTGAGACAACCAGAATGTGTTGATGTTGGCTACTCTCAAGTAGCTCTACTCCTTCCTCAGCTCGTTTTAGTAGGTCAGCAAAGTTCTCGGCGTCTTCAAAGCGCCAACTTGGATCATCATAGCCTGTTGTGAGTTCCTCAAGCCATGCTTCGTACTCAGGCGAATCGTGGTGTTTGCCACGTACACTTTCTGGCGTGGACCACTCCCGAAAAAGTTCTGAAGCCTCAGGATATAAGCCAAGCGTTTTTGCAATATAACTACCGGTCTCAATCGCTCGCACCATATTGCTCGTGTAGACATGGTCGATGCCGAGTCCTGCCACCCGCTCTGCGACAACCTTGGCCTGAGCGTGACCAGTGTCGGTAAGTGGCGTTGTTGCGTCCTGCGAAATGTTGGTTGCATTACCAAGGGCTTCGCCATGGCGAACAAAATAAATCCGTTTTGGTTTTGTGGTTACGTCTGACATACATCAATAACCGCTAGCTCCAGCGGTAACTGCGGTACTTGTGAATAGTTTACTTGGTCAGCCGCTTCAAGGAGGCGCAGAAGCAAATGCGAATTAAGTGGTGTTGCGCTATCACCCGCATACATTTCAATCACTTTGGTGTCTTCGTCATTAAAAGGAGCCAGTACGAGTTCTTTCTTGGAAGCTAAGTTACGCACCAAAATGACTGCCCGCACCCGCTCCAGTAATAGGCGTGCAAAAAGCTTCATCTCGACGTGCGCTTCAGCTGCTGCCATGATAGCGGTGAGGCCCTTTTCGGTGTCTTTTTCATGAAGCGCTGCCAGTACATCCATAAGAAGCTGCCCTTTTGGTGCGCCAATGATGGCAGCTACTTCGTCGGCCTCGCCAACAGTATCGCCCGAAGCAAGGATGACCTTTTGCAAAATACCAAGTGCATCGCGAAACGAACTGTCCGCGGCCACAGCTATGAGGTCAGCGGCGTCTGGGGTAAGTTTGAACTTCTCTTTTTTGGCAATATCAAGCACCATCTGAGCCAGCACTGGCCGCGACGGACTGCGAAAGCGAAACACCTGACAGCGCGAGCGAATGGTATCGAGAAGCTTTTCTTCTTCCGTAGTGGCAAGGATGAAAATAACGTGTGCCGGTGGCTCTTCGAGAGTCTTGAGAAGTGCATTGAAAGCTTCTTTGGTGAGCATGTGGACCTCATCGATGATATACACCTTACGTTTTGACTCGTACGGTAGCGTATGCACCGCTTCGCGCAGTTCGCGAATGTCGTCTATACCACGATTGCTAGCGGCGTCTATCTCGTAGAGGTCAACATCACTGGTACCTATCTCACGGGCAAAGATGCGCGCGAGGGTAGTCTTGCCTGTACCACGACTACCACAAAATAAGAGTGCATGCGGAATATCGTCCTTTTTAATAGCGCCTTCTAAAACACTGACAATATGATCTTGGTCGCGTACTTCAGCAAAGGACTGCGGTCGGTACTTGCGGTATAGGGCTAGATTTTCACTCATCGGCACCAGTATACCATTTACTCAAAGCGGACGTGCTGTTGCACATGGTCACGCAAAAGCTTCATATCAAGCCGCAAATCACCACTTCCTAAGAGAATGTAGCCGAGCGTACGCACACTGCCGTTTTGGAGCGGCTCCTCAAAGAGCACGGCGGCCGTATAACCAGCAGCATACGTATAGCCATGCTTGCCACCGCGATACTCTGGAATATCAATATACGGACTGTTGTTTAGCCAACCATTATCAAGGGAGTAGTAGGCTGGTAACGTCGTGATAGCAATAAGCTGTCGACTGTGCTCGTACATATCTCGCAGTACTGTGCGTAGGTCAGAAGCGGAAGAGACATTGTCATCTGAGAGGCCGGAAGTGTCAGCAAACGTAGTGGCTGTAAGTCCAAGGTGGTTGGCGTACGCATTCATTTCATCAACCAGCTCTGGATGTGTACGTAAAAAGACGTGAGCGGCATCATTAGAGGACTCTAAGAGCAGCGGAAAGAGCAGCGTGTGCATGAGGTATGTCTCACCGGCGGTTAGTTTTCCTGCTCTTCCCTCTTCAGCGACATCAGCCCAACTGACCATGGTGGTAGCCCAGATATCTCCCTGTTCATACATCATCTTGGCCGCCGGTAACTTAGTGATTGAAGCAATCGGTAAGGATTTATTTTCGTTAAATGAATAAAGCGTCTGTCCGGTCTCTAAGTCAAACACCAACCACGCCTTGGCAGAGACATTCTGTACGGTTGCGAGCGACATACTAAACGACGGCGGCACCAACACTTCCACTGCTTGTAGGAGTGAAGCGACCACCACCGCTCCACCAAGGGCGAGTGTGAGTAGCATGGCCACTGTTACCTTACCGAGAAAGCGTTTCATGTAGGTATTGTATCGTGCAGGCAAGAAAACAGCGGCGTTTTCACTGTGCGAAAACGCCGCTGTTTTCTATAGAGACAATTATTTCTTCTTACCGGTCTTCTTTACTGCTTTCTTGCTCGTTTTCTTGGTCGCTTTTTTAACTGCCTTTTTGGCACTCATTTTCTTGGTAGCCTTCTTCATAGCTTTGGTAGCTACCTTTTTGGCTTTAGTGGTAAGCGGCTTGGCTGACTTTTCAATATCTTTCCAGTGTTCTTTCATTTCCCGCTTAAAGGAAGCAATGTCACTCTTACTGGCACTTTTGACTGACGCATACGTAGCGCCAATGGTCTCAATAAGGGATTCGTACTCCTCTTGCGACATCTCCTTAGCATCTTCTAGCGCCTCAAGCGCCTCTGCTTTGGCTTTGAGGGTCCAACTCTTTACCTTGGCGCGGTTCTTCTTAGCGTCTTTGGCTCCGTAGAGGAAGTAAGCTCCGGCAGCACCTACCGCGGCAGCGGTAAGGCCGACACCAATCCCCATCTTCTCAGCTGCACTGAGATTCTTCTTTGTACTAGCAGACTTTTTAGTTGTTTTTTTAGTGGCCATAGGTATGTATTAAAAAACTATTCATCATCACTTTTTCGGCGTGTACGTCGACGAGGTCGTGCGTTCGGCATCCAGCTCATCACGAGACCGATAAGCTTCGCAGGATTAAGGTTGTCACGCAGATTCTCAAGGTCTTCTGCAATCACCTCACTTCCCGCTTCTACTCGATCAACAATGCGTCGCACTGCCTTCACTATTTTGAGCACATGATATAAGACGAGGCACACCAGTATCGTAAAGAGCACCACCGCAATTGAGGTAATGACAAAAAAGATATTGGCGTGCAAGACTTCATTCATGTAGATACAGTATACCGTAGCATTGCCTTCCATATCAAAATACGTGTGTAAAGGCATAGAAAAAGGCTGGCATTGCTGCCAGCCCTCTCATATCTCCGTCGCATGCGGTCAGATGTTCTCTGCCGCAGCGTGTGTTTCGGCAGTTTCCTTGACCACCTCCTCACCCCACGGGGCGAGGTAACGGCCGGTATCGGGACGCTTTGTGATCGTGGCAGTCTTGTACCCTGCCGGAATACTGGTCACGACGTTGAAGAAGTGACCAGCGCCGAAAATCATCAGCGCGACCATGAGAGCGAGTACCGGCACCGTGGCTACGCGAAACATGCGGTTGCCGAATTCGGTCGTTGCCTTGAGAATTCCCCTGAATGTTTCCACCGCAGTCCTCCGTTTCTGAGCGATGTTCAGTTTCTGACTTTTTTTACTTGTACGCCACCCAACATCTACCCTACACCCGCTTCACCTGTTTGACAAGAAACATTAATGTTGTTTTATCAAAAAATCCTTTACTACCGCCTCTACTTCCGCCGGTGAGCTGGTCTCCATTAGTGCAATTCGTAGCTCTTTAGCGTACGGAAATCCATTAGCGTAGGCTTTGTAGTGCTTTTTCATAATTGCAAAATGTTTGTGCGGCAATAGCTCAGCAAAGAGCTTGGTGTGCTCAACAAGAACCCGCAGGCGCTCCGCAAGAGTTATGTACTCAACACCTTCCTCCTCTGTAGCGGCTTTGATAATGGTCTCACGGTCGACGCCATGCGTCGGTAGTGCAGTAAGGTGTATAGGTAATTGTTTAGTAGGATGAAAGAACCACGGATCACCAAAGAGGGCGCGGCCAATCATAGCACCGTCCGCTCCTGATGCGGCCACTTTCTCTTCTGCGTCAGCAAGAGATAAGACGTCACCGTTGCCAAGAACGAGCGTTTCGAGGCTCAGTTCATCACGCAGCTCCACAACACGCGTAAGGCGCTCCCAGCGCGCTGGCACCTGACTCAGGTCCTTGCGAGTACGCAGGTGTACCGTAAGGGCCGCTGGCTCTTCTTTAAGCAGAGTTACTATCCATTCTTCTACTTGGTCTTCTTTGTAACCAAGGCGGGTCTTTACCGATACCGGAATGCCATCCTTCTCTCCATGGCGCGCGCCGCGCTTAGCGGCGCGGATAACCTCCACTGCCACCTCTGGGGTTTTAATCATCGCCGCGCCACAACCTTGCTTTTCTATAGAGCGGTCAGGGCAACCCATATTGATATCAACGCCATCGAAGCCAAGCTCACGGCAGAGCGCCGCTACCTGCTCCATGTGCTCAGGATTGGCAGTAAAGAGCTGCGCCACGATCGGTCGCTCAGCTTCGCTGTAGATAAGGTCAGCTTGTAGCTTCTCCTTACCCTCTGGCGTAGCTAAGAGCAAACCATCAGCAGAGACAAACTCGGTCCACATCACATCGGGACCACCAACCGTGCCGTCTTTGCGGGTATGGGCCGAGTACTTGGCAAGGAGTCTACGAAAAGCTGCGTCGGTGACATCAGCCATCGGCGCTACGGCCATAATTGGTTTAGGTAGTTGTTGCCAAAAATTCATTACTGGGGTACTTTACCGTTGAATCAACATTTCGCAAGGGAGGGTTCCATGATCAAACCGATCGCGACGGCACTCTTCCTGCTGAGTGCGTTCGTTATTTTTGGGGGATTGTGGTTTAAGATTGGCGTTCTCCTTTGGGGAGGCACTGACTACAGTTTCAGCTGGCGCTTTTGGTTCTGGTTAGGCGTGTTGGGAATAACAACCGTCTACTGCATTACCGCCGAGCTTTTGTTGCTACTGCGACAACGTCATCACTGAGCCGCCCCGTCCTCGCTGGACGTGGCGGCTTCGTTGTTTTCTGGTTCGTCCATCTCCTCATTGATAAAGACTTTGTTGCCGTAGCGAAGGTCAATGTACTTGAAGTTACCGGGCTTTAAATGAGCGAAGTCATCAGAAGTCAAAATAGTGACGAGATTATCAAAGGTTTCTTCAGCGCTCATACGCATCGACACTTTGATGAGGCCGCCCCCAGCGACGTGATACGTAAGTTCATCTGGTGGTGTGTATTCCACCTGAATGATATTGAAGCCAAGCTCTGTGTAGACCGTATCAATAAACGCCGTTGTGTTTTCGATAAACTCTTTGTCAAAAATAGTTTCTCCCACAACCGGCGCTCGGTCGGTGATACTAAACCGTAAAAATGCCGAGCCTTGGAGCTTAGGAGCCGGTGCGAAGGCGTAGCCGTCACGGTCAAGAAAGAGGCACTCGGTGCTGGTCAGTCGCTCACACCAAAGTGCATTTGGTCGATACTCTTCAAAGGCGGCTATAAGCGTTTGTTTGTTGCGCTCTAGATGAGCGTGTTTGATGCGCGACTTAGCTTCGATAGACGCCACAATATCGTCATGCGGATAGAACCATACAAAGCGGTGTGGAATGAGGCGAAAATAATCGCCGCGCAGACCATCATTCACTAATTGCTGGATACTCTCCGGTGAGATGGTCTCTCCGCCCACCACTTCGACAGTATTGATGGTAAGGGCCGGGAGCCTCGTGACGTACCACACGCCGTAGAGCAACCCTGCGAGAAGTGTGATGAGTAGCACACCAAAAACGATCTGCTTGATAAGCACCCGCCGCGGTGAGTCGCTTTGCCGACGGCCGCGCTTTTTCTTTGGCCACAGTTTCATGTGCCACTTATGCTATCACAAGTACAGTTTTTATTATGACCAAAATCAAGACCGTCCGCGACTACAAAATTATTCGACAGCAGGACTAATTGTGTCCTTACCAAGATACTTCTGCAGCGGCTCAGGAATACGAACACTCCCATCAGCCTGCTGAAAGTTCTCTACGAGAGAGACCAGAATGCGCGGCGTTGGAATAGCGGTACAGTTGAGTGAATGGGCGTAGCGCACCTTACTGGTCTCATCTTTATAACGAATATTGAAGCGTCGCGTTTGGAAGTCGTGGAAGTACGAAGCGGAGCTTATTTCACGGTATTTCTGCTCCCCCGGTACCCAGAGTTCAATATCATATTTCTTGACCTGACCCTGACCGAGGTCACCACCACAATTAAGGACCGTGTGGTACGGGATACCCAGCGACTCGATGAATTCTTCGGTGTTGCGATTTAGCCACTCATGCCACTTCACACTTTCCTCATGTGAGGCCTCAGAGAGAATGACTTGCTCAACCTTATAGAATTCATGCACGCGTATAAGACCTTTGGTGTCTTTGCCGTGGCTACCAGCCTCGCGGCGATAGCATGGTGAAAAGCCGAGGTACTTAAGTGGCAACTCCGCCTTATCGAGCACTTCACCAGAATGAAAGCCCATCGCTGATACTTCAGCGGTACCAATGAGATAGTCGCCGTCTTGCGTGTTGTATACATCTTCCGCGTCGTTCGGAAGATGTCCAGTACCATAGAGATTTTCTTTACGAACGATGGTCGGTGGTAGCATTGGCGTAAAGCCCTTGGCATTGAAAAAATCCTGCGCGTAATTCCAAATCGCCCACGAGAGGCGCGCGCCGTCACCAATAAGGTAGTACCCCCGAAAGCCGTGTACTTTGGTACCACGTTCAAAGTCGACCATCTTAAGTTTGGTCATGATCTCAATGTGGTCTTTTGGCTTAAAATCAAACGTCGTTTGCTCTCCCCACTGCTTCACCTCGACATTGTCTTCGTCGCTATCACCTTCCGGTACGGTCATGTCCGGTATTTGCGGAACCTGCAACATAAGCGCCTGCCACTCTTCCATGACCGGCTTTAGTTTCTCTTCGTCTTTTTGGATGTCAGCTTTGAGGGTCTGCATCTCTGCGATGAGTGTTTGGCGCTTGTCTGCGTCTGCACTCGCAATTCCATCAGAGACGCGGTTTTGCTCGGCCTTCTTACCCTCAAGTTCAGTCAAAATAGTCCGACGAGAGTCGTCTATTGTCACCAACCGATCAAGATCAACGGTGATGTGCTTCTTCTTGGCTGCCATTTTAACGATGTCCAGATTCTCGCGGATGAATTTTATGTCGAGCATTTTCTAGGTGTTAGGTTATAGGTGTTAGGTTTCAGTTCGAGAATTATACAATACCGTGATTTATAAAAAAGAAAAGACCACCTACGGTGGCTGAAAAAAATAAAAAACGGGAGGGACCGAGAAGGCACAAGGCACATCTGGTCACTCCCGCTGTTCCGACAGCAGCCGGAACTGTTTTTACGACGGAACAACGTCGCTTTTCTGAACCCTGTGTTCGTTCTTGCCTTGCACGCAAGACAGGATTCTCACCAACACTCCGGAGTCCAAATTGCAAAATAAGGACCTTATCCCGAGAGCATAGAGCCGAGCAAACGCGAAGGTTTCCCGACTTACATTTTGTGCCGTCAACCGGACGGCCTGATTCGGCGCTTTTTATCGGAGTCAAACTCGCCGCTCTAAAACACCTGCCTTTCAGACATAGGAGACGCCTTCGCCTCCGGTGGCAATTGGGGGTTTATTTTGTTCCGATAACCCACTTGCCCTGTAAGAATAGCATGTATTAAAAATTTGTCAAGTGTTTTATATGGCTTAAAATAAAGTCTTTTGCTGCATGATAAACTTTGGTTATGTCCTTTCCAGTGAGAGAGCTGCCGGTGGCGGAATTTCCGCCGCTCTTGCGGGAAATTCCCCAGCCACCCAAGCAGCTTAATTATCGTGGGGAGCTTCCTCCCCCAGACCTAAAACTCCTCGCTGTGGTCGGCTCTCGCCACTACACAAACTACGGCAAACAGGCCGTCGAACATCTCATCCGCGGGATTGCTGGATACAATATAGGTATCGTCTCAGGCCTCGCGCTTGGAATTGATTCTCTGGCACACGAAGCTGCACTCACTGCTTCGCTCTACACCCTTGCCATCCCTGGGGGCGGGATAGATGACTCCGTCATCTATCCCGCCCGCCACAAACCGCTCGCTCGGCGCATCCTAGAAAGCGGTGGTGGTCTCTTATCAGAATACGAACCAACCTTCCGCGCCACTACTTGGTCATTCCCTGCTCGCAACCGCCTTGTCTGCGGTATCGCGCACGCGACACTGGTCATTGAAGCTGGTGAGAAGAGCGGCTCTCTTATCACAGCGCGCATGGCTAGCGACTACAATCGCGAACTCCTTGTGGTCCCCGGCAGTATCTTTAGTGACAATTCAAAAGGAACTCACCAATTTCTTAAACTCGGAGCAACACCGGTGACTGATGCAAATGACATACTCCTTGCACTCGGCATTGATCCTGACCAGAAAGTAACCACGAGCAAAACCCTGTCAGCTAGTACCAACTCCCCACTTGAAACCAAAGTCCTTTCCCTTCTTGGCGAACCACTCCAGCGCGACGAACTTATCCGCCGCTTGGGGCTGCCGGTGTCCGAAGCAGCTACGCTTCTCATGCAAATGGAACTTTCCGGACTCATCACCGAACAAGCTGATATGTATTACAAAAATTAAGCTGTAATTTGACAGAAGTTTCTAAAGCTAGTATTTGTGTAGCACAAACTATGGCCACTAAGACCAAAACAAAAAACACGCTCGTGATCGTAGAGTCACCCGCCAAAGCTAAGACTATTGAAAAATATCTTGGTGCTGGTTACACAGTCCTCTCGTCTGTTGGGCATGTGCGCGACCTCCCGAAGAGCAATAAAGACGCGGTCGACATTGAGGGTGGTTTTGTGCCGCGCTACATAAACTCCCCTGGTAAAGACAAAGTTATTAAGGACCTCAAAGTAGCCGCCAAAAAGGCTGATGCTGTGTTACTTGCATCTGACCCCGACCGCGAAGGAGAAGCTATTGCGTGGCACGTAGCTGAGCTTATAAAAGATGAAAACAAGGACCTCAAGCGCATCGTCTTTCATGAAATTACCGAGCCAGCTATCAAAGAAGCCCTTCAGCATCCGCGTGCTATCGACCTCAACCTCAAGGAGGCGCAGGAGGCTCGTCGCGTACTTGACCGTCTTGTTGGCTACGATCTGTCTGGTCTTATTTGGAAGAAGGTGCGTTATGGCCTCTCAGCCGGCCGCGTGCAGTCACCGGCCCTTCGTATCCTTATGGAGCGCGAGCGCGAGATTCGCGCTTTTGTCCCCGACGACTACTTTGTCCTTACCGCGCCGAGTACACTGCCAGATAAAAGTACCGTCACCTTTACCTGCACTACTGAGCCAGCAGAAGAAAAAGAGGCCACTCGGATAAAACAAGTTGGCGAAGCCTGCTCTTGGACAGTTAAAGATGTGAAAGAGACCGAGGCCAAGCGCTCACCAAAACCACCGTTTACCACTTCGACACTACAGCAAGCTGCTTCTACTCGGCTTGGCTTTTCACCGTCACGTACTATGGGTGCAGCGCAAAAACTTTATGAAGCCGGCCATATCACCTACATGCGTACCGACTCTACTAATATGAGCACCATCGCCCAAAAACAGATACTGGCTATGATAGAAAAAGAGTACGGCAAAGAGTATGTCTCCGCGCGGACGTACAGCACCAAAAGCAAATCAGCCCAAGAAGCGCACGAAGCGGTGCGACCAACCAATTGTAAGACCACTATGGCCGGTGCTACTGCTGACCAAAAAGCTCTCTATGAGCTTATCTGGCAGCGAGCAGTTGCTTCGCAAATGACTGATGCGCGACTAAAGCGAACTAAAATTACAACCAATATTACTAATGAGAAAGAGTCTATTCCCGATTTTGCTGTCAACGGCTCCCGCGTTATTTTTGATGGGTGGCTACAGGCCGATCCAGCGGCGCGCGGTGAAGACACCGAGGTGCCACAGTTACGTGCTGGTGACACTGTCATAGTGAAAGAAGTGGCCATTGAAGCCAAACAAACCCAGCCGCCAAACCGCTATACAGAAGCGGGACTCATCAAAGAACTCGAAAAGCGTGGTATCGGCCGTCCATCAACCTACGCTTCGATAATGAAAACCATTATCGACCGCGGTTATGTACTTAAAGAAGGTCGCACCCTTATGCCAACTGATACCGGTGACGTAGTTTCAAGCTTCCTTGAGGAGCATTTTGCTGATTACATCTCTGACACCTTCACGAGTGAGATGGAAGACGAACTTGATGAGATCGCAGCTGGTACACGTACCTATAAGAAGACATTGGCTGATTTCTATAAACCGTTTGCCAAAGACGTGGCTGCCAAAGAAGATATCGAAAAGCTGACGAACCTCGGCGCTGGACCAAAAGAGTTCCCGTGTCCAAAGTGCGGTAGTGAAATGGTCATCAAACTCGGCCGCACTGGCACCTTCCTTTCCTGTGCCCGCTTCCCTGATTGTCACGGAGCGCGTCTTATTGACGGAACCGAAATGAAAGATGATGAGCCGATTGGCGAACACCCGAAGACCGGTGAGCCTATCTTTGTCCTCACTGGCCGCTACGGCCCGTACGTACAGCTCGGCGCTACCCCGCCGACCAAAGATCCTGAGACCGGAAAGACCATTCCCGTTAAGAAACGCGGTCCGGCGCCGCGCCGCGCCGCGCTACCAGACGGAGTTGAACCGGCTGATGTAACCGTAGAAGAAGCGGTCAAACTCCTCTTACTACCACGAGAACTCGGTGAACACCCAAAGACCGGTGAGCCAGTCATGGCTAACACCGGACGCTTCGGTCCATATATCGCTCATGCCGGTGACTTCCGTTCCCTTAAGGGAGGCGACGATCCGTATACCATCACCTATGAACGTGCGCTTGAAATACTAAGTGAGCCAAAACAGTTACGTAAAGGTGAGAAACTTGTGAAGGAACTGGGCGTCAACCCAAAGACAAAAAAACTCATCAATGTCTACGAGTCCAAGTCAGGTAAATACCTCAAGAAAGGTTTTAAACGCATTTCCCTGCCGGACAATGTCGATATGAAAAAGTTCACCATTGAGGACGCCATGGTCTTACTTCAGTCTGCCTAGCAAACAAAGGGCCACCCTTCGCGAAGGGTGACCCTTTGTCGTTAGCGGCCAAGAAACTTTCCACTTTCCTCTTTCCGCTTTATACTGACTCTATGACCACCGTCAAGGAGATAATCGCCCAGATGAACGACCCGACCGAAGCTGACAAGCAGCTGATTGAGAAGGCGTATTCGCTGGCAGAAAAGGCTCACGAGGGTGCTACGCGCTATTCGGGTGAGCCGTATTTCATGCATGTATCTGCAGTGGCATTTCGTCTTGCCCAAATGGGCTGGGGGCCGCGCACTATTGCCGCTGGACTCTTGCACGACACCATTGAGGACACCGAAGTGACTGCTGAGGATATACGTCGCGAATTCGGGGACGAAATACTTTTTTTGGTTGAAGGAGTGACCAAACTTTCTTCCGTCCGCTACTACGGAGCGGATCGACACAATGAAAGTTTGCGCAAACTCTTTGTGGCCACCAGTCAGGATATTCGCGTACTCATCATCAAGCTTGTCGACCGCCTCCACAATATGGAGACGCTGAGTCACGTACCTAAAGAAAAGCAGGTGCGTATCGCCCGCGAGACCTTGGAGATATACGTACCGGTAGCCCACCGCCTCGGTATCGGTCGTATCCGAAAAGAGCTGGAGGACCTGGCCTTTCCCTATGTCTATCCAAACGAGTACGAGAAAGTGCTCAACCTCATGAAGCAAGGGGCTGGTAAAGCGGAGGATAAACTAGAGAAAGAGCGCAAAGCTCTGCAGAAGCGCTTAGCCGAGGCGGGATTACGTGATTTTTCAACCGCCTATCGCGTTAAGGGCCTCTATAGCCTGTTTCAGAAACTACGTCGCAAAGAATGGGATATTGATCGCATCTATGATCTCTTGGCGATTCGAGTGGTCGTTGGGAACGTTGAAGAATGCTACCGTGTTCTTGGTATCATTCACGAAATGTGGCGACCGCTCCCGAAGCGAGTAAAAGACTACATTGCCTTTCCGAAGCCAAACGGCTATCAGTCGATTCACACCACGGTGACCTCGCCAGCTGGCACCATTATGGAGATACAGATCCGTACTGCTCAAATGCACCGCGAAGCGGAGTATGGTGTGGCCTCACACGTCATGTATAAGATTGGCCAAAGTGGTCAAAAAGGTGCGCAGAAAAATGGTGAGTCGTGGTTTGCTAACCTCATACCGTCACTCTTTCGACCATTTGCGTGGAGAGCTGGAAGGACCATTAGTGCCAGTGTCACTAAGGACATACCACCGCAGTCTAAGGTCCCACTTTGGATCAAGCAGATCGGTGAAATGTACACTGACGAAGAAAGTACCGGACATGAGTTCATGCAAGACATGCAAAAGGATTTCTTTCATAACCGTATCTTCGTCTTTACTCCTAAAGGAGACGTGGTTGACTTACCACTTGGTGCTACGCCGATTGATTTTGCGTACGCTATTCACTCTGAGATCGGAAATCAGACCTCTGGAGCAAAGGTAAATAGTAAACTAGTTAGTCTTGCTGCGGAGCTAAAGAACGGAGATATCGTCGAAATTGTGACCAGTAAAAAGGCCAAGCCTACCCATAAGTGGCTCGAGGTAGCTAAGACCTCGATTGCTAAACGCAAGATACGCAGCGCTCTTGAAGAATTGGGTGCACATTAAAAACAGCCGCGGCTGTTTTTGCTTTAGATACCAAAATTTCGGATCGAGTAGAGTGAGCTTTCGTCCGAACCTTCTTCTGTTGAAGCTGAGGCTGGGATATCTTCATTTGAATTTGAAGCTGGCTCTTGCGGTACAGCTGGTGCAGGTGTTGATGTAACAAGACTACCAAGAGCTGCAGCTAAAGAACTTCGAATCCCACTTTGACTTGGTTCAGGTGAGATTTTTGGCACAACCTCTTGAGCTGGTTTTGCCGGCACTGGTTTCTCATCGCTTTCAATTGAAACCGATTCAAGTGGTGTCCGTTCTTCAAGAGTCTGTGTTGCTATCGTGTCCGTTTCTATAGCAGACACTCCACTATCTCGCGTCACTGCTTTGTGACGAATGGTCTCTAGTAGTTCATCAAGTTCATCAACCGAAAAATAATCAATGGTGAGTTTGCCGCCAAAGTCGGTCTTTGATATTTGCACTCGCGTGCCTAGGGTCTCCGTAAACTGCTTTTCTATTTCAATCAGTTCCGGATCAGTATCCTTCCACTTACGACTGCGCACTTTATCCTGAGCCAGTTTGCGGGTGATACGTTCCACTTCCCGCACCGAAAGTTTTTTAAGCAGTATCTCGCGGAAGATAGTATCTTGCTCTTCCGGCCGATCGTTAAGCATTAAAAGGGTACGGGCGTGGCCTTCACTGATGTCCCCTTGTTTGAGGGAGGACAGCATATAGTCCGGCAACATAAGAAGACGAATCGAGTTGGAGACATACTCACGACTCCGACCAACCTTCTTCGCCACTTGTGAATGTGAAAGACCAAAGACATCCGCCAGCTGACGAAACGCTAGGGCGCGATCCACAGCATTGAGGTCTTCGCGCTGCAAGTTTTCAATAATTGCCAGTTCCAGCTTTTCCTGTTCGGTCTGCTCTCCTTCGCGAATGATGACCGGCACTTGTTTTAGTCCAGCCAATTTTGAGGCGCGCAAACGCCGTTCACCGGCAATGAGTTCATACTCACTATAGAAGGTGCCGTCTTCTCGCGACACCTCTTTACGCGTTACCGTAAGTGGCTGGAGGATACCGTACATACGGACCGACTCTGCCAACTCTTGGAGTTTATTCTCGTCAAATTCACGCCGTGGTTGAAACGGATTAGCTACGATCTTTTCGACCTCTACCCAAAATATTGAATCTCCTTGAAATGCCATAGAAAATTAACGTATTTGCGCGAAAAAGCGCAGCTTTTTCGCGCCCACCTCCTCATTCCTTGCATTTTAACACAGCCTTACTTTAGGGAGTGTTTATAACTTGGTCTTTTTCTGCTAGACTCTCACTCACCTGCCTCGGTGGTGGAATTGGTATACACGTACGACTCAAAATCGTATGCCGCAAGGCTTGAGGGTTCGACTCCCTCCCGAGGCACTCTTGTGAGTAATAGAAAAAAACCAAAGGTCGTGACGGTGGTCGGACCGACAGCCTCAGGCAAAACCGACCTTACTATTAAACTTGCCGAGCATTTTGCTGGTGAGGTTATTTCCGCTGACTCACGGCAGGTGTATTGCGGCCTCGATATTGGTACCGCCAAAGTCACCCCCGAGGAGATGGCTGGCATACCGCACCACCTGATTGATGTTGCTGACGTACAAACTATTTACACCGCCGCTGATTTTAAGCGCGGCGCCAGTGCCGCTATAGCCGACATTACCAGCCGCGGCAAACTCCCTATCATTGCCGGCGGTACTTTTTTTTATGTCGATGCACTGTTGGGTAACGTACAGTTACCAGAAGTACCGCCAAATGAGACTCTTCGGGCTGAGCTTGAAGAAAAAGACATTACTGAGCTTCTGGCGTTACTGACCGAACTCGACCCAACACGTGCACAGACCATTGACGCTCAGAATAAGCGGCGCCTTATCCGCGCTATTGAGATTGCGGAGGTACTCGGCAGCGTCTCAGCTGAGAAAACTGAATGTCCGTATGAAGTACTTACAATTGGTCTGATAACTGAAAAAGAAACCCTTCGCGAGCGCTTTGGGCTGCGAGCCAAAAACTGGCTTGAAGGTGGTTTGTTGCAAGAAGTTGAGGGATTACTTGCTCAGGGAATAACCAAAGGCAGACTGCAGGAAATAGGTTTTGAATACACACTAGCGTTAGAACTACTTGATGGCGGCATTACCGAAGAGCAATTTACTCAGAAATTTATTGAAAAAAATTGGCAGTACGCGAAGCGGCAACTGACGTGGCTGAAACGAGACCAAACTATCAGGTGGTTTGATAAAGATGACAAAAAGATTTTTGAGGAGGTTGAGGGGTTTTATAGTAGACGCTTTCCTCGTGCGGTCACGAGTTACTAACCAAAATATTCACCTTGTAAATATTTTGGTTAGTACTCTAGAACCACAGGACTCGTCCCCGAAGTTCTAAGTAAAATATTTACTTCATAAACATTTATACTAAGACTTCTGGACGGCGGCTCGTATATTTTCTCTTGGGAAGAGAGAAAATATATACTGCGCCGCTTCGAGTCCACGACGCACGTGACGAAGGTCACGTGCTTGGGCCCGCAATATAAAAACCGCCCAGAGGCGGTTTTTATATTGCGGGCCCACGTGGACTCGAACCACGGCCGCTGGTTTTGGAGACCAGAATTCTACCACTAAACTATAGGCCCTTGTG